>NZ_JALCZA010000001.1 GCF_022690765.1 Anaeromyxobacter oryzisoli
CGGCCGTCCACGCCTCCCCGCGGGCGGCCGCCCGGCCGGCCGGCGCGGCGCGGGGCGATCGCCACCCGCGCCGGCGCCCGGGCTCGCTACGGCGACGGGGCGCAGCTCACGCGATTCCCGCTCCCGTCGTAGACGTCGCAGCCCGCTCCCGGCGCCGAGTTCTCGACCCGGCCCGGCGGCACCGCGGTGCCGGTCACGTCCTGGGTCGCGTCGAGCTGGGCGAGGGCCTCCCCGGTGAGGGCCACGCTCGCGGTGGCCACCGCGTAGTGCCGCGCGTCGAGCCGCGCGCCGGCGAGCACGACGTCGAGGGCCGGCGACGCGCCCGTCCCGGCGCCGGAGAGGAGGAGCGTGCTCCCCTCCCCGCCCTCGACCCGGAGCGCCTCCGCGGCGACCTCGCTCGCGGCGATCCGCGTCTTGCCGACCGCCCGGGCGAGGCGCAGGTCGGGCACGGAGACGGTGAGGCGGAGCGGGTTGCGGGCGGTGTAGCCGCTCAGGTACGAGACCCGCGCCACGAGCACCGGGATCCCCTCCGTCGCGTCGGTCTCGACCTTCGTCTCGACGTACGGGACGACGTTCTCGTCGCCGCTCACCACGACGCGCAGCGGCTGCCCGACGGTGACGTCGGTCTCGATCCCGTCCTCGACCTGCACGCCGACGAACGGCGAGAGCGTCGAGGTCCGGTCCTCCTCGCGGAGCACCCCGTTCCCCTGGATCGAGGGGTGGCACCCCGAGACGGCGATCGCGAGGAGCGCCGCCACGAGCGCGCCGGCCCCGCGCGCCAGGTCGGGGACGCCGCGCCTCGAGGGCTCGCGCGCGCCGCGGGACGCGCCCCTTGGGCGGGCGAGGCGGACGACGCGCGCCACCGCCGATGGTTTCCGATCGCGCTGCACGCTCCCTGCTCCTCGCGGCGCCCGCGCAAGAGGGCCGCGGGCCGGAGGCGAGGATACCTGCGCCGCCGTGGCCTGGACCATCCTCCGATGGCGTGTGTGGACGCAGGTCCCACCCGCTCGGCGGCCGCTCGCGGCGCCCGCTCCGAGGGATGGAGCCGGGGGATGGAGGGGCTACCGCGGCGGCGCCGGGGGCGCGCTCCGGGCCACCTCGAGGCTCTCGCCCACCGCGAGCACCCGGACGCGCTCCGGCGAGATCCCCCGCCGCGCCCGGGCCGCCTCGAGCCGCCGCGGCGGCTCGTCGAGCGGCTCGTCGGTGAGCTTGAACGTGCCCCAGTGCATCGCGACGAAGGTCCGGGCGCGGAGGGCCTCGAACGCCTCGAGCGCCTGCTCGGGGTTCAGGTGCTGCCGCTCCATGAACCAGCCGGGATCGTAGGCGCCGATGGGGAGGAGCGCGGCGTCGAGCGCGAACCGGGCGCCGATCTCCTCGAAGCCGTCGAACGCGGCGGTGTCGCCCGCGTGGTAGAGCGTCGCGGTGGAGCCCTCGACGACGAAGCCGCCCCACAGCGTGGAGTTCGAGTCGAGGAGGCCGCGCCGGCTCCAGTGCTGCGCCGGCACGAAGGCGATCCGGACCGCGCCCACCTGCGTCGTCTCCCACCAGGCGAGCTCGGTCGCGGGGATCCGCCGGGCCTGGAACCACCGCGCGAGGCCGAGGCCGGCCACCACCGGCGCCCGCACCCGCTCGATCGTCGGCAGGTCCAGGTGATCGTAGTGCGAGTGCGACACGAGCACGGCGTCCACCGGCGGGAGCCGCTCGACGGGCACGCCGGGCGGGACGTTCCGCTCGACCCCACCGAAGATCGACGGGAGGAGTACGGGATCGACGAGGAGCGAGACGCCGTCGAGCTGGACGAGGAAGCTCGCGTGGCCGAGCCAGGTGATCCGCGCGGGCTCGCCGGCCGCGGGCGGGCGGGCGAGCCGGTCGAGGTCCGGGGCGACCACGCGGACCGGCGCGCGCGGCGGCGACACGCGGCGACGCCCGGTGAGCCGGTCCCACACGGCCCAGCGGAAGATCTTCCCGACCGAGTGCGGCCGCGAGCCGTCGAGGTTCACGTAGCGACCGTCGTCGTCGCGGGGCTGGGCGGGGGCGGAGGCGGGCATGGGAGGTGTCCGGGGCGGCGCCGGGTCAATCCAGGGCGAGCAGGAGCTTCGTCACATCGTAGCGGACGTCGCCGCGCTCGGACACTGGCACCGGCTCGGCCGGCAGCCGGAGCCGCTCGATCATCCGGTTGTAGCCGAGGTCCATCAGGGGTCTCAGGTTGACCGCGTCGAGCAGGTTGTACTCCGCGAGCAGGCGGAGGGCGCCCGCCTCGCCCGCCTGGTGCGCCCGCCAGAGCCGGACCGCGTCGCGGCCGGTGAGGCCGTGGAGGTGCGGAGGGCGCCCCACGCCCGTCTCGGCCTCGAGCCGCTTCAGCCCGCCCGCGTGCCCCAGGCGGCGCCACAGGACGTAGAGGTCCACGTGCGCGAGCGGCGGGCGCCACCCCGGGAACGCCCGGCGGAGCGCGGGCACGTCGAAGGCCGCGCCGTTGAAGGTGACGAGGAGCTTCCAGCCGCCGGTGGCCTCCGGGAAGCGGTCGAGGTCGCGGCCGGCGACGAAGATCCGGGGACCGTTCCGGTCCAGGACGGCGACGCAGGTGAGGTCCTCCCCGTCGCTCTCGACGTCGAGGAACGCCGCGTCGGCGGCGAAGGCGGCGTAGAGGCGCCAGCGCTCGGCGCGGGGGAGCATCGCCGCGAGCGCCTCGGCGTCCCCCGCGGCCAGGGCGACCTCGGCGCGGGCCACCGCGTCGGCGAGGCGGGGCCGGAGCCGCGGGGAGATCGCGGTGTCCGGCGCGCCCGGGAGCTCGGCCCAGCGCCGGACGCCGGCGTTCCAGAGGCGCGACTCGAACCACGGCCCGATCCCGGGCGCGAGCCGGAAGGTGCTGCGGATCACCCGCGGGACTGTACGGCGCGCGGTCGGCTCGCGCCAGGGCAGGGCTCGAGACCTACTCGACGCCCTCGCGGCCCGCAGCGGGGAGGTGGATCCGGAAGGTGCTGCCCTGGCCGAGCGCGCTCACCGCCTCGATCCGGCCGCGGTGCGCCTCGACGAGCAGGCGGGTGATGTAGAGGCCGAGCCCGAGCCCCTCGGGCCGGCGCGCCCCGCGGGCGCGGTAATAGCGGTCGAAGACGTGCGCCAGGTCCTCCGGCGCGATGCCGACGCCCCGGTCGGACACGGCGATCCCGACCGCGGCGCCGCCGTCCTCCGGCCCGACCGCGACCGTCACGGGCGCCTGGCCGGGCGAGTACTTGAGCGCGTTCGAGAGGAGGTTCGTGAGGATCCGCTCGAGCCGCGCCGGATCGGCGAGCAGCGGCGGCAGCCCGGGCTCGAGCTCGAGGGCGACCCGGTCCACCTCGAGCCCGCCCCGGAGGCGCTCGACCAGCTCGGGGAGGAGGCTCGCGAGGTCCACCGGGATCGGGGCGAGCTGGAGCTGCCCCGCCTCGAGCAGCGTCGTCTCCACGAGGTCGTGGATCATCGTGCTCATCCGCTCGCAGCTCCGGACGATCGCGCGCGCCCGGTCCGAGACCTTCGCCGGGTCCTGCGCCGCCTGCCGGAGGAGGTGGGCCTGGGTGTAGACGGCGTTGAGCGGCGTCCGCAGGTCGTGGCTGATCATCCGCACGAGGTCGTCCCGCGCGTCCTCGAGCGCGTGCACCGCGCTCTCGTCGGAGAGCGTCAACACCGCCCCGGCGACCCGGTTGTCCGGGGCCCGGACCGCCGCCGAGCTCGCGAGGAGCCAGCGCTCCGCGCTCGACGGCGTCGCCACGCGGAGGTGCGCGCCGAGCACGGTCTCGCCCGCGAGCGCGCGCGTCACCGGCGCGTCCTCCGGCGCGAGCGGGCGCCCGTCGGCGGCGGTGAACCGGCGCCAGAGCCCCGGGCTCGCGAGGGCCGTCCGCGGATCGACGCCCTCCCGCTCCACCAGCCGCGCGGCGCTGCCGTTGTAGCGGAGCACCTCGCCGCGCGCGTCGTAGAGCACGAACCCGTCGGGGATCGCGTCGATCACCGCGTCCAGCTCCGCGGCGCGCCGCAGGGCGTGGTCGAGCGCGGCCTCGGCGCTCCGGCGGGCGAGGACGAACGCGGTGGTCTCCCAGAGCTCGAGGAGGAGCGCGGGGCAGCCGGCGTGCCGGAGCGGGCGCGCGCGGCAGGAGAACCACCGCGTCGCCGGGCCGAACGGGACCGGGTGGTCCTCGAGGTGGAGCGGCTGGCCGTTCAGGAGGGCGCGCCGAAGGTTCGGGATGCGGGCGGCAGGCAGGGGCGACAGCTCCGGCACGGTGCGGGAGACCGGATCGACCTCCGGCGCGGAGGTGAGCGCGCGGTACGCCCAGTTGACCCGGACGTACCGCAGGTCCTCTCCCACGACGAGGGCGAGCCCTGCCGCCGACGCGTCGAAGACCGCCGCGAGGAGCTCGCGGTCGTCGGCGTCACGCTGCGTGGAGGCGACGAAGGCGCCTCCCGCGCCCCCCGGACCCGCGACCGGGCCAACGACCCTGCTCGCCATGGGATCTCCCCCCAGAGACCGGGCGGCATCTTACGACGTCCAACGGGCTCGCGCCCGGATTCGACCCGACGGCGGGCCCGATTACACGATCTGTCGCACCCGGGCGGGCCAGCGTCAATCCCCGCCGGCGAGCGACGCGTCCCGCTCCCAGGCGCTCCGCCATGCGCCGACGTCCTGGGCGTGCCTGAAGAATCGCTCGTAGAAGGGATGGCGCGACACGGTGGCGCCGTCGCCGATCACCACCAGCTTGGAGCGCGCCCGGGTCAGGGCGACGTTCATGCGGCGGATGTCGGCGAGGAACCCGACCTCGCCCCGGTCGTTCGAACGGACGAGGGAGACGATCACCGCCTCCTTCTCCCTCCCCTGGAAGCCGTCCACCGTGTCCACCTCGAGGCCGCGATCGAGCCAGGCGGAGAGCCGCTCGCGGATCCGCTGCACCTGCGCGTCGTAGGTGGCGATCACCGCGACCTCCCCCGGCGCGACGCCGAGGGCGAGGAGCCGCTCCGCCTCCGCCCCCGCGAGATCGGCCTCGCCCGGGTTCTGCTTCGAGTCGGAGCCCTCGGGCGTCTCCTCCTCGAAGCCGCGCCCGGCCGTGTCGATCACCTCGAGCGGCGCGCCGTCGAGGGCGCGCGACGCCACCGCGGGGTGCGCCCGGAGGGCGCCGCCGTAGACCGCCGCCGAGGGGAACGCCATGATCGCCGCGTTCATCCGGTGCTGCTCGGCGAGCGTGACCTTCACCGCGTCGCCGTGCGCCAGGGCGAGCCGCTCGAACAGCGAGATCCCCAGGCCGCCCGCCTGCGCCGCGGCGGAGAGGACCGTCGGCGGGAGCTGCAGGTGATCGCCCGCGAGCACCGCCCGCTCGGCGCGGAGGAGCGCGAGCACGGTCGCGGGCTCCACCGCCTGGGTCGCCTCGTCCACCACCGCGAGCGCGAAGCGCCGCGCGGCGAGGGCGGGGGCGTCGAGGGAGGTGAGCGTGGCGAGCACCACGTCGGCGCGGTCGAGCACCTCGGCCTCGGCGCGGGCCTCCAGGGCGCGGGCCTCCGCGAGCAGCGCCCGGGCGTCGCGCTCCGCGGCGCGGGCCTCGCTGAAGCGTCCGGGGCCGCGCCGCGCCTTGCGCTTCCGGGCGTCGCGGCGGAGCGCGAGCGCCTCCTCGACGAGCCCCTTCGCGATGCGCGCCGCCTCGTGATCCGCCACCCGCGCCTCGAGCGTGTGCGCGAGCACCGCCGGCAGCACGCGGGCGGGGTGGCCGACCCGCACGCAGGAGAGCCCCGCCGCGGCGAGCCGCTCGACCAGGTTGTCCACCGCGAGGTTGGAGGGGGCCGCGGCGAGCACCTTCTCGCCGCGCGCGGCCGCCCGGCGGATCACCTCCACGAGGACGGTGGTCTTGCCGGTGCCGGGCGGGCCGTGCACCAGGGCGAGATCCTCGGCGCGGTCGGCGAGGTCGAGCGCGGCGCGCTGCTCGCCGTTCAGGGCCGCCTCGAGCGCCGGGCCACGCGGGCGGGGGAGGAACCGCGGCGGCGCCCCCGAGAGCGGCCCGTGCCAGCGCCTCCCGGCGCGGTCGGTCCGGAGCCGGGAGAGGCCGGCCGCGAGCCGCTCCCAGGTCACCGGCGAGGGCTCGAGCTCGAGCACCACCCGACCGTCGGTCGCCCACTCCGGCGGCGGCTCGTCGAACGCGACCGCCATCTGGGTCCGCGTGCGCCGGGCGACCACCCCGGTGGGCGCGTCGTCCCGGACCTCGCGCCGGAGCGCCACCGACACGAGGCTGCCCGCGCCGATGCGTCCGCCGGGGAGCGGGCGCCCCCCGCGCGCGAAGGTGACCAGGGTTCGCCCGGCGAGGGCGCCCTCCTCCGCCGCCTCGACGTCGGCGAGGGCGAGCCCGCGCGCCTCGCGCTCGGCGAGCGAGAGCCGCGCCCTGCCCTCGGCGAAGCGCGCACGCTCCTCCTCGCGCTCGGCGGCGAGGAGCCCGGCCAGCCGGTCGATGTGATCCGAGAGATCCAGGGCGCTGACGTATAGTCCGCCGCCCGCCCCTGCGCGAGCGCCGCACTCGCACGCGTGAGCGTGGCCGGAGCGCGTGCCCGGAACCCCGCCATCCGACGCCGGCCGCCCGCCCCCTCGACCGAGAGAAGTTCCGATCCCCGACCGAGGGCCACCCGGCCACCCGACCGAGAGAAGTTCGCGGGCCACCCGACCGGGCCACCCGACCGAGAGAAGTTCGACTGCGCGCCGGCACCGCGGGGCAGCATCCCCCCATCGGACCGGGGCGCCGGGCACCCCCGAGGCGGCAGCGACCCGCCGCGCCAATGAGGGCCGATCGTCAGCTAGTCCCCCGATCACGGGACAATGCCGGAAAAGGCGCGGTCCGTTCGCGGGCGAACGGATCATGCATCCAGGGGCGACGTGCCCGTGATCCCGTCCTCCGCCGACCCGTCAGGCGCACCGGGCTCCTCCCAGGAGGATCCGGCGTTGACGGCGGCGCTCCTGCGTCTGGTGGCGGGACGGGCCCCGCTCGGGTTCGCGGTCTGCGGTCCACGCGGCGAGCTCCTCGCGATGAACCGGACGCTCGCCGAGCTGTTCGGCGTGACGACCGGGGAGGTCGCCGCGATCCACGCCCTCGGCCGGACGCCCGAGGCTCGCGCGGCGCTCGCCACGGCGCTGTCGATGCGGACCCTCGACGCCACGGCGTGGCGCTGGAAGATGCTGCACGAGGGCTCCTCGGGCGCGCCGGAGGAGCTCGCGCTGACCGACGGCCGGGTCCTCGAGCGGTCCTGCATCGCGAGCGCGGGCCCCGCGACGATCGCGGCCTTCTACCGTGACGTCTCCCTGCGGCGCCGCAACCACGCCGAGCTCGCCGCCCGGGCGAGCCAGCAGGCCGCGCTCGCGGTCCTCGGGGAGCTCGCGATGAGCGCGGAGGAGGTGGAGCCGCTCCTCCACGCCGCCTGCGCGTCGATCGCCGAGGTGCTGGAGGCGGACGCCGCCGCCGTCTGGGACCAGCCGGAGGGCCGGGTCACGATCGTCGCCGGCGCCGGGATCCAGAAGGGTCCGCTGGACGGCGCCTCGCCGGCGGCGGCGCTCGGGTTCCGGACCGCCGCCGAGGTGGCGCTCTTCGGGTGCGAGCGCAGGGTCCTCGGGGCGTACGCCCGAGACGAGCGCGCCTTCTCCGCGGACGAGGTGCGCTTCCTCGAGACGGCGGCGAGCCTCCTCTCCACGGCGCTCGCGCGGCGGCGCGCCGAGGAGGAGGTCATCGACCGCGAGCGCGAGGGGCGCGCGGTGTTCGAGGCGGCGCTCGACGCCATGCTGGTCTTCGACGACGACGGCGTGATCCGGGACGCGAACGCGGCGGCGGGGACGCTCCTCGGCACGACGCCCGCGGCGCTGGTCGGGCGGAGCATCGACACGCTCGTGCCGGTCGCCCACGACCGGCTCCCCGCGGGCCCGGGCGGCCCGTCACCTCTCCGGGAGGCCCAGGTCACCGGGCCGGACGGCCGCGCCCACCCGGTCGAGCTCGCCGTGCTCGCGGCGATCCACCCCGGCCGGCAGCTCGCGGTGATGCGCGACATCGCCGAGCGGAAGCGGCTGCACGCGCGGCTCGCCTTCGAGGACCGGCTCGTCTCCACCGGCACCCTCGCCGCCGGCGTCGCGCACGAGCTGAACAACCCCCTCGCGTACGTCAACGCGAACGTCGCCTTCCTCGCGGAGCGGCTCGAGCGCGTCCGCGAGCTGCTCGCGCGCACGCCCGGCCTCTCCCCGGAGGACGCCGACCTGACGGTCCAGCTCGCCGAGGCGGCCCGCGACGCGCGCGCGGGCGCCGAGCGGATGCGCGGCGTCATCCGGGACCTCGAGACGTTCTCCCGCGCCAGCGACGAGCCGAGCGGGGCGGTGGACCTCCGCCCGGTGATCGAGTGCTGCGTGAAGCGGGCCTGGACCGAGATCGGCCACCGCGCCCGGCTGGTGAAGGACCTGCCCGAGCTCCCGCCGGTGCGCGGAGACGAGGCGCGCCTGAAGCAGGTGTTCCTGAACGTGCTCGTGAACGCCGCCCAGGCGATCCGCGAAGGCGGGGTGGCGGAGAACGAGATCGCGATCCGGGCGCGGCGCGACGGCGCGCGCGTGGTGGTCGAGATCCGCGACACCGGCTGCGGCATCGCGCCGGAGCACCTCCAGCGCGTGTTCGATCCCTTCTTCACGACCAAGGCGCCGGGCGCGGGCATCGGCCTGGGGCTCTCGATCTGCCACCACATCGTGACCGGGCTCGGCGGCGAGATCTCCGTGGAGCCGGCGGCGCGGGGCACCCTCGTCCGCGTCGCCCTCCCCGCGGCGGAGCGCGCCGGGCGGTCCGCCGCCCCGCCGGCGCCGGCGCCGCCGCCGGCCGGCCGCGGCCCGCGCCGCCTCGGGGACGCCGAGCCGCTGGTCGGCACCGGCCTCGCGCGGGCGCTCCGGGGCGAGCACGACGTGACGTTCGTCTCCTCCGCCCGCGCGGCGCTCGAGCGGATCGAGGGCGGCGCCCCGTTCGACCTCGTGCTGACCGACCTGCTCATGCCCGGGATGAGCGGCGTGGACCTCTACCGCGCGCTCGGGCGGCGGGACCCGCGCCTCGCCCGGCGGGTGATCTTCCTCACCGGCGGGGCGTTCACGCCGGCGGCCCGCGCCTTCCTCGCGACCGAGCCCGTGCCGTGCGTCGAGAAGCCGTTCGAGCTCGACGCGATCCGCGGCGTCCTCGCGCGCCGCCTCGCCGAGCTGTCAGCCGCCTAGCGGCCCGCGAGCGCTCGCGACGGAGGCGCGGGCGATCAAGGGGGCACCACCGACGAGACCGCGCGGAGGAGGTCGTCGATCCCGGTCGGCTTGCCGAGGTGCAGGTCGAACCCCGCCTCCCGCGCGCGCGCGCGATCCTCCGGGCCGGCGTACCCGGTGAGCGTGATGAGGGGCGTGTCGCGGAGGGCGGGATCGGCCCGGATCGCGCGCGCGACGTCGTAGCCGTCGAGCCCGCCGGGGAGCCCGATGTCGCAGATCACGAGGTCCGGCCGGAGCCGGCGGACCGCGGCGAGCCCCGCCGCGCCGTCGCCCGCGACGGCGACCCTCATGCCCTCGAGCTCGAGCGCCTCCCGCACCGTCTCCGCGGCGTCCACGTTGTCCTCGATGACGAGGACGTGCGCGGCGCGCGGCGCGGCCGGGCGGGGCGTCGGCGTGGAGACCACCGCGGGGGCGCAGGGCAGGCGCAGCGACACCTCCGTCCCGGCGCCGCGGCCGGCGCTCGAGACCGTCACGCTGCCCCCGTGCAGCTCGACGAGCCCCTTCACGATCGCGAGCCCGAGCCCGAGCCCGCCACGCGTCCGGGCGAGGCTGCGGTCCGCCTGCGAGAACGGCTCGAAGATCCGCCCGAGGACGTCGGCGTCGATGCCCTCGCCCGTGTCGCGGACGGAGAGCAGCGCGCTGCCCGCGGCCTCGTCCTCGAGCTGCACCGTGACCGTCCCGCCCGGCGGCGTGAACCTGGCCGAGTTGAGCAGCAGGTTCCCGAGGATCTGCGCGAGCCGGGTCGGGTCGCCCTCCACCCAGGTCGGCGCGGGCGGGAGCTGCAGGACGACCCGGACGCCCGCCGCCTCGAGCCCGGCGCGGTGGTCCTCCACCGTCTCGCGGACGATCCGCGCGAGATCGACCGTCACGCGATGGAGCTCGATCCGCCCGCGGGTGATCCGCGTGACGTCGAGGAGATCGTCCACCAGCCGGGAGAGGTGCCCGACCTGCCGCTCGATCACCTCGCGGGCGCGCGCCGCGCGCCCGGGGTCGTCCCCCCCGTGCGAGAGGAGGTGGAGGGCGTTCCGGATGGGCGCGAGCGGGTTCCGCAGCTCGTGCGACAGGACCCCCAGGAACTCGTCCTTGCGCCGATCCTCCTCCTCCAGCCGCGCGGCGATGGCGCGACACCGCTCCTCGCTCTCCTGCAGCGCCCGCTCCGCCGCCTTCTCGGCGGTGAGGTCGAGGACGAACGCGGCGAGGCCGTCCTCCTGCGCCGAGATGCCGACGAGGATCGGCACCCGGGTGCCGTCCGGCCGGACGCACTCGGCGGCGTGGCGCGGACCGAGCGCGGGATCCAGGAAGTCGGGGAGCGCGCTCCCGGCGAGGCGAAACCGCTCGGCCTCGAACTCGTCGCTCGAGCGACCGACGATCCGCAGGTACTCGTCGTTCGCGAACTGGGCGGTGCCGTCACTCGCGATGAACAGGATGCCGATCGGGGCGTCGCGCGCGAACCGCTGGAACCGGGTCGCCTCCGCCTCGAGCGCGGCCATCCGGAGCTGCTGCGCCAGCAAGTTGAGGCCGGAGAGAGGGGGCATGGGCGTGCTCGGCCGGTCGGCGGCTGTCACGAACGGCTCCGCGTCTTCCTCCGATAACCCGCCCGGCGCACCGGCGCCCGGGCGCCTATGATGCATTGACCCCATGCAACGTCATCTCCTCGACGTCGACGAGGTCGCGACGCTGATCCGTCGCGGCGAGCCGCTGCTGCTCGCCGGGGACGAGAGCCGCCTCCGGCTGCTGCCGCGGGGGAGGTGGATCGCGGGGACGATCCCGTACTTCATGAGCGACGACGGCGGGATCGCCGATCGAAGCCGGATCTTCGCGGAGCGGCTCCCGGACGGGTTCGAGCACGTCGCCATCCGCCGCTATGACGAGGCCGGGATCGCGCGCGTCTACACCGATCTGCCCCCCGACGGGATGGGGGTCATCGTCGCGCCATACGGGAGCGCCGTGCACCTCTCCTTCGCGCGCAACGCGCCGCGGTACGACGGGTTCGCGACCGCCCCCCTCTTCGGCTGGATCTCGGGCGTCCACCTCTCCGAGATCGGGAGAGCGCTCCCGAGGGTGTTCGACGGCTCGACCGGAGAGGTCCTGCATCGGCACGCCGTGGTGATGCAGATCGCGATCCCTCCACGAAAGGTCGTGGACCTCGCGATCCTCAACATCTTCGAGAAGGGCGACGGCCCCGCCATCACGTTCCCCGCCACCGGCTTCACGGCCACCTCGGCCGACGTGGACGGCCAGCGCCGCGGCTTCGCGGAGTACGTGCGGGAGGCCGGGCTCGACACGCGCCTGCCCCTCGTCGCCGACTACTACGGCGCGCGGATCAACGTGAGCTTCCAGGCGGTGGACGACGCCGCGGGCGAGGTCCGGTTCTTCGCGCCGGTGTTCGCGGGCGTGCGCTATCACCACGCCCGTCCGGTCCCCGACTACGTCGCCGCGTTCGCCTCCGCGCTCCCCTCCGGGCTCGGGAACCGGATCGCGTTCTCGTGCAACTGCATCCTCAACTACGTCAACTCGTCGCTCGAGGGCAGGAAGACCGGGGACATCGTCGGCCCGATGACGTTCGGCGAGATCGCCTACCAGCTCCTGAACCAGACGATGGTCTACGTGAGCGTCCTCGACGAGGAGAACGCCTAAACGAGGGTTCGCGATTCGCGAACACCTTCGGTGTCGCGCCTCGCGCCCTCGTTTAGCCAGGTTACACGGGGGCTGCGCCCCCGCCCCGTCGAGCGAAGCTCGCCGGGGCCCCACCCCTGGCTTCGCGGGGCCCACGCGCGCTGGCGCGCGCTGTCCCGCGGGGAGGGGCGCTGCCCCTCCCCACCTGCGGTGGGGCCCCTCCCCGCTGACCGTTCTCGAATCATGATCGCCGTTTAGAACGCCACCAGCACCCCGAGCGGCAGCGGGAACACTTGTACGCGCGCGGTCGCTCCCGGCGCCTGCGCCCCGTCCTCGCGCCCGTGCAGGGCGAGCGGCACCGCGACCCCGATCGCACCGCCCAGCGCGGCGCCCACGAGCACGTCCGTGAGGTAGTGCTCGTCCCCGGCGATCCGGAGGTAGCCGACGGTCGTCGCGAGCGTCATGCCGACCGCCCACACCCACGGTGTGCTCCGGTAGCCCCGGAGCGAGGAGACGGTCCCGGCCGCCGCGGCCAGCGAGAACGCGACGGTGGTGTGGGCCGAGTAGAAGGAGAGGTTGTCGTCCGGGTCGGGGGCGCGACCCGCCGGCGCGTTGCCGTAGTGCGCGAACGGGCGCTGCCGCCCCACCGTGTACTTGACGAGCTGGTCCAGGGACCCGGCGATCCCGACCGCCTCCACCACGAAGAGGAGGTCCCGCGCCCCCTCGCGCGCGCTGCCGCCGGCGCGCGCGGCGAGGAGCTGGTGCGCCGCCACGCCGGCGGGCATGACGGCGTAGGTGAGCACGTCGGACGCCCGGCGCGGCAGGTCCACGTCGCGGGCGAGGAGGAGCTCGCGGGCGCCCGCGTCGAGGGAGTTGGTCCCGCAGACGCGGCAGCGCGCCGGCGCCAGGTCGTGCTTCAGGAGCTCGGTGCCACCCCAGAGGACGAGGGTCCCGGCGGCGATCGGGACGTCCACGGAGAGGTCGTACCGGAGCAGCCGGGGCCCGGCGGCCGCGGCCGGAGCCGGCGCAGCGGCGGCGAGGATCGCGGCGAGGGCGAGGGAGGCGGCGAGGCGCATCGCCGGAAACTACCCGATCCCGGTCGCTCGCAGGGCTCGCGCGGGGACGAGCGAAGGGGGACCGGCCTCGCGCGCCGCTCGACCGCGTAGGGGCGCCGCCCTTCGGAGGCGACGCCGCTCGCACCTGTCCACCTCGCGGTGACCTTTCGATGGCCCACCCGTCTCCGGTCGGGCTACTACCTGGCGCGATGAGCCTGGACGACGAGCACGACGCGCCGGTGCCGCTCCCGATCGACGGGCTCCTCGACCTGCACGCGTTCAGGCCGTCCGAGGTGGGCTCGCTCGTGCCGGAGTGGCTCGGCGCCTGCCGCGCGGCCGGCCTGGTCGAGCTCCGGATCGTGCACGGGAAGGGCACCGGAGCGCTCCGGCGGACGGTCGAGGCGCTCCTAGCCCGCGATCCCCGCGTGGCGTGGTTCGGGCCGGCCGGTGAGGACGCCGGCGGCTGGGGCGCGACGCTCGTGCGGCTGCGGTGACGGGCACGGATCACCGGGGCGTGCCCGAACGCGAACGCGAACCCGTACCCGTGACCGTGACCGTCACCGTGACCGTTCCCCGTATCCGTACCCGCCTCCCGCATCCCGTGGCCCGTGTCGCGTCGGGTCACGGGATCGGGCGACGGGCCACGCGATACGGTTCACGGGGCACGGGACGGTCGGTGACGGTGACGGGGACGGATCACGGGGCACGCTGTGCTGCTCGCCCTTCGACTCCGGCGCGCCGCGCGCGCCTACGCTCAGGGCGAACGGAATCGCCAGTCACGGCATGCAGGTGACCGCAGGCAGCGATCGTGCGTCGCAGCCAGGGCGAGACGCACGAGCGCGTCGCCGAGGCGGGCACAAGAGGAGCGCGCAGCGCAGGCGTACTGTTTCCGTACGCCGAGCAGCACAGCGACGAGTCTGCCCGCCGCAGGCAGCGATCGTGCGTCGTAGCTACGCGATCGCCTTCGGCGGCCCGAGCAGCCGCCGGAGATGGCCGAGCAGCGCCTCGCTCGTGAACGGCTTCTGGATGAGCTCCACGTCGCCGTCCACGAGCCGGTCCTGCACGAGCGCGTCGTCGGTGTGGCCGGTCATGAAGAGGACCTTCATCCCGGGCTGGTCGGACGCGAGCGAGTCGGCGAGCTCGGCGCCGCTCATCCGCGGCATGACGAGGTCCGCGAGGAGGAGATCGATCGGCCCGCCGCGCCGGCGCGCCGCCTCGAGCGCCTCGGCGCCGTTCCGCCCGGCGATCACCTGGTACCCGGAGCAGGCGAGGACCCGGCCGAGGAGCGTGCGGAGCGCGTCCTCGTCCTCGGCCACGACCACGGTCTCGCCGAGCCCGCGCGGCGCGGCGGCCGAGACCTGCAGCCGCACGTGCCCGGCGCGCTCGGGCGCGACGGGGAGGTACACCGTGAACGCCGTGCCCGCCTTCGGGCGCGACTCGACCCGGATCGCGCCCGCCGCCTGGCGGACGATCCCGTAGACGGTGGCGAGGCCGAGCCCGGTGCCGGTCTCCTTGGTCGTGAAGAACGGCTCGAAGATCCGGGCCCGGACGTCCTCGTCCATCCCGCAGCCGTCGTCCTTCACCGTGAGCGTCACGTAGCGCCCGGCGGGGAGCGGCAGGCCCCGGAGCGGCTCGCGGAGCTCCACGTTCTCGGTGGCGATGGAGAGCCGGCCGCCGTCGGGCATCGCCTCCCGGGCGTTCACGGCGAGGTTGATGAGCACCTGGGCGAGCTGGTCGGCGTCGGCGAGCACCGGCCAGAGCCCGTCCTGCAGCCGGGTGGTGAGCTCGATCCGCTCGCCGATGGCGCGCGAGAGGAGCCGACTCACGTCGGTCACCGCCTTGTTGAGCGACAGCAGCTCGGGGCGGAGCAGCTTCTTGCGGGAGAGCGTGAGGAGCTGGCGCGTCACGCCGACCGCGCGGTTCGCCGCCTCGACGATCCCCTCGGCGCTCTCCCGGACCCGCTCGTCGCACTCGGGCAGGTCGCGCATCAGGAGCTCGGAGTAGCCGAGGATCACCGCGAGGACGTTGGAGAAGTCGTGCGCGACCCCGCCGGCGAGCCGGCCGATCGCCTCCATCTTCTGCGCCTGCCGCAGGTTCTGCTCGAGCTCGCGCCGCTGCGCCTCCGCCCGCTCGCGCTCGGAGACGTCGCGGACGAAGACCACCCGGAGCGCCCGGTCGTGCAGCCTGAGGTCGTCCACCGTGATCTCCACCGGGAACCCGGTGCCGTCCGCCCGCCGGTGGCGCCCCGGGGCGGCGTGCAGCCCCGGGCGCGGCTCCTCGGGCTCCGCCTCCGGATCGAGGAGCTCCGCGAAGCGCAGCCGCCGGAGCGCGTCGCGGTCCCGGCCGTAGAGCCGCTCCGCGGCCGGGTTCGCGTCGTCGAGCCGCCCGCTCCCGGCGTCCACGATCAGGATCGCGTCCGAGGAGGTCTCGAACACGCCGCGGTGCAGCGCCTCGCTCTCGACGAGCCGCGACACGAGCTCGCGCTGGGAGCGCTTCATCCGGACCTTCTCGGCGGCGTTCTCCACCTTGAGGTTGAGCGCGTCGTAGTCCGACACCGGCTTCGTCACGTAGTCGTAGGCGCCGATCTGGACCGCCTGGATGGCGGAGTCGAGCGAGGCGTACCCCGTGACGAGGATCACCTCGACGTCCGGCTTCGCGGCCTTGAGCCGCCGCGCCACCTCGAGCCCGGAGCCGTCGCCGAGGTTCTTGTCCACCAGCGCGACGTCGATCTCGCCGGCCTCCGCGGCGAGCGCGAGCGCCTCGCGCGCCGAGCCGGCGAGCAGGAGGGTGCGCCCGTCGCCCTCGAGGAAGCGACGGAAGACGTCGAGGATCACGGGCTCGTCGTCGACGATGAGGATCGTCGCCATGGGACTCCTTCCAGGTCGAAGCGGAACCCGGCCGAGAGGCCGAAGGCCGCGAAGGCGCCCGCGGGCCCGCCGCTCGCGGCGAGGACCGACGCCTCGAGGTAGGGCGCGCCGGGCCGGAGCGGGAGGGCCGCCCCCACCGCGAGCCGCCCGGCCGGGGCGACGCCGGGGCCGGGCGCGGAGGGGCGAGCCCGCGCGAGGAGGGCGCCGGCCGTCGCGCTCGCCCAGACGTGGACGCGGCGCACGTCGCCGTGCAGCGCGCCGCCCGCGAGGAGCGCGCCCGCGAGGAGCCGGTCCACCCCGGCGGCACCGCCCGGGTCCGCGGCGAGCGCCTCCGCCTCCAGGCGCCACGCGAGCGGGAGCGTCCCGCCGGGGCCCGCGAGCTCGGCGGCGAGCCCGACCCGGGGACCGACGAAGCGCCCCCGGGCGTCCGCCGCGACACCGGCCCAGACCGAGGCGCTCGAGCTCGCCGGGCGCGGCGCGAGCAGCCGCTCCGGGTCCGCGGCCGCCACGCCGGGCGGCGCCTCGACCGCGCCCGCGGTGCGCTCGACCCGGAGCACGACGCGCGAGGCGGGCGATCCCGGGAGCCGCACCACGAGCCGGTCCTCGACCTCGCCGGCCCCGCCGGGCGGCAAGGTCCAGGTGCCCTCGAACGCGCCCGGCTCGCGGGCGACGAGCGCGACGCTGCCGCGGCTCGCCTCGAGCGCCGGCGCGTCGCCGCGGCGCGCGGTCCCGTGGGGCGCCACCACGTACGCGAGGACCCGGACGCTCTCCGGACGATCGGCGCGCACCGAGGCGCGGTCCACGACGGCGTGCAGGAGCGCGGTCTCCGGGACGTGGAGGTCCACGGGCGTGAAGCCCTGGTGCCCCTCCCGGACGCCGGGCGGCACCACGACGGGGATGACCGCCACGCCGTCGGCCCCCGCGACGCGCGGCCCGAAGGTCTCGTCGCCGATCCGCAGCGCGACCTGCGCGCCGGGCGCGGCGTGGACGTGCGCGTCGCCCTGGCCGGAGAGCGGCAGCGCGAGCCAGCCGTCGAGCAGGCCGTGCCCGGTGCGGGCGAGGGCGGAGACGATGGCGACCTGCGGGAACCGCGCCGCCGGCGGGCGGTAGCGCGCCGCGAAGCCTCCGCCGGGGAGCCGCCGCACCGCCTCGATCGACCCCGCGCTCGCCGAGAGCGCGACGTCCTCCACCTCGGCGGGCGCCGCGATCCGCAGGTCGGCGCCGGCGTCCCGCCCGAGCACGAGCCGCCGCGGCTCGGCGACGATCCGCAGCGTCCCCCCCGAGGCGGGGACGGCGTCCGCCGCGCGCGCGCTCGCCGCCAGCGCGGCGAGCGCGGCGGCGACGGCGAGCGCGGGGAGGCGATCAGCGAGCGGACGACGACGCACCATTCCAGTCGATCTCGACGTCCGCGTTCGCCTTCACGCAGCGCGCCTCGGGGAACGGCGCGGACGGATCCGAGGGCGCCGCGTCGGGCGAGCACGTCTCCGCGCGCGCGGCGGCCCGGCGCGCCAGGCGGGCGACCACGCCGGGGGGGACCTCGGCGGGCGAGCGGGCCCGCTCCCGCCACGCCTCGGGGGCGGGTGCCTTCACCGGGGCGAGAGTCGCCGCCGGCGCCGTTCGCGCCGGCACCGGCGCGGGCGCCTGCTCCTCGTGGGCGCGGAGGCCCGCGCGCGCGAGCGCGACGACCCCGAGGATCGCGAAGGCGCCGATCGCGACGCGGAGCCCCCTCACGGCGTCACCCCCGCCGGCGGCGCCGGCACGGTGATGCAGAACTCGGTGACCGCCCAGGGGAGCCGCGCGGGGTCGCCCTCGTCCACGAGCCAGATCCGGCCGCCGAAGCGGCTCATCAGGCGGCGCGAGAGGTGGAGGCCGAGCCCGGTGCCCTTGCCGGGCGGCTTGGTCGTGAAGCGCGGCTCGAAGAGCCGGGCGCGGTGCTCCGCGGCGATCCCGGCCCCCTCGTCGGAGAACCGGATCTCGACGCCGCGCTCCGCGGCGGGCAGGACGCGCACCGCCACGCGCCGCTCGCCGCCCACCTGCTCCACCGCGTCGAGCGCGTTGGCGAGGAGGTTCGTCGCGGCGTGCACGAGCGCCGTCGGCGCGCCGAACCCGTGGAGCGGGGCGCCCGCGGCGCTCAGGTCGAAGCGGTGCGCGAGCGGCCGGATGCGGTGGGCGAGGAGGTCCACCGCGCGCGCCACCACCGGCCCGACCTGGAACGGCGCGGGGCCGGCGTCGTCGGCGCGCAGCAGGGCCTCGTACCCGTGCACCACCTCGGCGAGGCGCGCGAGCTGCCCGCGCAGGAGCCGCCACTCCTCGTGGCGCGCGAGCTCCGCGCCGGCGACGCGCTCGAGGAGCGCCGCCGCCGCGTCCGCCCCCATGAGCGGCTGCTTGAGCTCGTGCAGCAGCCCGGGCGCGAGCAGCTCGGCGTCGAGCAGCTCGAGCGCGGGGGGCGAGGTCTGGTCCCGTGGCTCCGCCATAGAGGTTCCTCCGGTCACGCGAGGTGCGCGGCGGTCGCCGCGGGGAGCAGCACGGTCACGGCCGCGCCGGCTCCCTCCTCGCTCTCCACCACGATCCGGCCGTGGTGGGCCTCCACGATGCTGTGCGAGACGGACAGGCCGAGCCCGACCCGCCCCACCGAGTCCTTGGTGGTGAAGAAGGGATCGAAGATCCGCTCCCGGATCGTGACCGGGATCCCCTTGCCGGTGTCGGCGACGCGGAGCCGGAGCGCCTCGCCGCCGACGGTGCCGAGGCTCACCTCGAGGGCGCCGCCGCCGGGCATCGCGTTGACGGCGTTCTCGACGAGGTGAGCGACCACCTGCTGGAGCTGCACGGGGTCGCCCTGCGCGTCGGGCAGCGGCTCCTCGAACCGGGTGGTGAGCGTGATCCCGGCGGCGCGGAGCCGGTCCTCGTAGAGCGCGAGGGCGGCGCGCACGGGCCGCGCGAGGGGGAAGCGCTGCCCGGGGGTCGCCTGCTCCTGATCGGCGAACGCGCGGAGATCCTCCACCACCCGCGCCACCCGGCCCGCCTGCTCCTGCGCCCGCGCGATCATCTCCGCCTGCTCCGTGCCCTGGAGCTGCTTCTTCAGGATCGCCAGGTAGCCGGTCACCGCGGTCATCGGGTTGTTCAGCTCGTGCGCGAGCCCCGCGCCGAGCGAGCCGAGCGCGGCGAGCCGGCGCGTCCGCAGGATCTGATCCTGGGCCGCCTCGAGCTCCGCGGTCCGCTCGTCCACGCGCTTCTGCAGCTCCCGGTTGAAGGTCCGGATCTCCTCGTCGCGCCGCCGGACCTCGCCGGTCATGTGGGCGAAGGCGCGGCCAAGGTCCGCGATCTCGTCCCGGCCGCCGACCGCGACGGGCGCGGAGTAGTCGCCGGACGCGATCGCGGCGGCGGCGCGCGAGAGCCGCGCCACCGGCCGCGTCACCATCCGCGCGAGGACCACCCCGAGCGTCCCGGCGAGGATCACCGCCACCGCCGCCCAGCTCCAGGTGTAGAACCGCAGCCGCCCCGAGGCGCTGAACGCCTCCGCCATCGGCTGCGCCACCACGGCGCCCCAGCCGAGCCCCTTCACCGGCGCGAAGGCCGAGAGCCACCGCTCCCCGCCGGCGCGCCGCACGAGCCGCGACCAGGACAGGTCGCGCGCGAACCCGACGTCCGAGAGCACCCGCTCATCGGGGGTGAGCGAGAGCGGCCGGCCCGAGGCGATGGGCTCGCCGCGCGCGTCCACGAGGTAGGCGAGGCTGCTCCCGCCGGAGAGCTCCGCGAGGCGGCTCTCGACGTCCCGCAGCACCAGCTCCGCCGCGAGGGTGCGATCCTTCGCGATCCGGAGCGCCACCGCGATCCGGACCGGCCCGTGCGCGCCGCGGTAGGGCGCGCCCAGGGCGGTCGCGCCGGGGCGGGGCGGCGCCGGAGGGATCCGGCGCGAGAAGGCCTCCACGTCCGCGTCGGTCACCGGCTCGCGCCCGGCGAGCGCGGGGGACTCCTCCGGGTCCCGCTCGAGGACGGGCCCGGCGATCGGGACGCCGCGGTCGTTCACGACGGCGAGGATCGAGACGAAGGAGAGCTGGCGGTACGGCACCGACAGCATCTGCGCGGTCTCGCCGGGCGCGAGCTCGTCGAACGGCAGGGCCGCCACCGCGAGGCGGAGGCTCTCGATCGAGCTCGAGACGAAGCGATCGGTGAAGAGGGCGAGGTCCGCCGCGGTCTGCGTCTGCATGCGCCCCACGGTCCGCTGCAGCTCGTCCCGGCTGACCGTGTAGGACACGAGCCCCAGCAGCGCGACGGGCAGGACGCCCACCGCGAGGAGCACGAGCCCGATCTTGGCGCCGAACCGCATGCGGTGCGCGTCCTCCGACCGGCCCGCCGGCGCCCCGGCGGGGAAAGAGGCGAGCCCGCCCCGGGTGGCCATCCCACCCGCTCGTACATGGGCGGGTCAATATGGCTGCCTCACCGGCGGGCGGACAAGCCACGAAACAGCCCCCAATGTCCCACATTCCGGAGACATGTCCACGAAAGGGATGCGCCCCCGTGGTCAAGGCCTTCGCGCGGGCTGCCGCACGATCGGGCGCCCTGCCCCCCGCCCGGTGCCTGTTTGACTGGCGTGCCGGAATGGGTATGGTCGCGCCGCCGAGCCAAGGCCCCCCGGCAGGAGACGACGGTCGATGACGATGTTCGAGAAGCTGATGCCGAAGTCCGACGATTTCTTCTCGGATTTCGAGGCACAAGCGGCGACGGTCGTGGCAGGCACCAAGCTGCTCCACGACCTCCTCCAGGACTTCACGGACGTCCCCGCGAAGTGCCAGGCGATCAAGGACATCGAGCACCGCGCGGACGACATCACGCACCGCGCCTTCGCCCGCCTCCACACACAGTTCATCACCCCGTTCGACCGGACCGAGATCCACCGGCTCCTCTCCCGGATCGACGACGTGCTCGACCTCGCCGACGCCGCCGCGGAGCGGCTCGGGCTCTACGACATCGAGTCGGTGCTCCCGGAGTCGCGCGAGCTCGCGGCGGTGCTCGTCGCCCAGTCCGAGAAGATGGTGGAGGCGGTGAAGCTCCTCCGGACGATGAAGAAGGATCCGCGCGCCATCATCGAGGCCTGCAAGGAGATCAACGTCCTCGAGAACCAGGCCGACACGCTCACGCGCAAGACCATGGCGATGCTCTTCAAGCGCGGGAACGATCCGCTCACGGTCATGAAGTGGAAGGAGATCATCGACCTGATCGAGAGCGCGACCGATCGGGTCGAGGACGTCGCGAACGTGATCGAGGGCGTGGTCCTGGAGCACGCGTAGCGAACCCACCATGCTCACGCTCGTCGTCGTCGCCCTCATCGCAGTCGCCCTGGCGTTCGACTTCCTCAACGGCTTCCACGACGCGGCCAACTCCATCGCGACGGTGGTCTCGACGCGCGTCCTCTCGCCGCTCACCGCGGTGGTCTGGGCGGCGTTCTTCAACTTCGTCTCGGCGGCCCCGGTGCTCTGGGGCGTCGAGCTCAAGGTCGCCGCCACGATGGGCAAGGGGATCGTCGAGTTCCCCGCGCTCCAGGCGCGCGGGCCGACGTTCGTGCTCGCCTTCATCTTCGCCGCCCTGGTGGGCGCGATCGTCTGGAACCTCGTCACCTGGTGGTGGGGGCTCCCGTCGTCCTCCTCCCACGCCCTCGCGGGCGGGATGATCGGCGCCTGCCTCGTGGCGCTCGGGCCGAGCGGCCTCATCCGCGCCGGCATCCTCAAGATCGTCCTCTTCATCGTGCTGTCGCCGGTCATCGGCCTCGTGCTCGGCGGGACGATGATGGTCCTCACCGCCTGGGTGGTCCGGCGGAGCACCCCGCTCAAGGTGGACCACTGGTTCCGCCGGCTCCAGCTCTTCTCCGCGGCGATCTTCAGCTACAGCCACGGCACCAACGACGCCCAGAAGGTGATGGGCATCATCACGGTGATCCTCTACGGCACGGTCTGGGCGGATCGCGCGGCGATGACCCCCGGCCACTTCCCGGTGCCGTTCTGGGTGGTCCTCGCCTGCCACCTCTCCATCGGCCTCGGGACGATGTTCGGTGGGTGGCGCATCGTCAGGACGATGGGCCACAGCCTGACGAAGCTCCAGCCCATCGGCGGCTTCTGCGCGGAGACGGGCGGCGGCGTGACCATCCTCGCCCTCGCCCACCTCGGCATCCCGGTCTCGACGACCCACACCATCACCGGCGCGATCGTCGGCGTCGGCGCGACCAAGGGCTCGCGGGCGGTCCACTGGGGCGTCGCCGGCCGGATCATCTGGGCCTGGATCTTCACGATCCCGGCGGCGGCCGTGGTCGCCGCGGTGCTGTTCAGCGTGACCCGCGGGGCGATCGCGCTCGTCGGGGGTTAGGCGCGCAGGGCCGGTGACCGCTCCCCCCGTGGCCGTGCCCGTACCCGTCACCGATCACCGTGCCCGCCTCCCGAGTCCCGTGTCCCCTGGCCCGTGACTCCGTCGGATCACGGGGTGCGGGCCACGGGCCACGCGAGGGCGGGTCACGGGTGACGCAGAAGCCGGTGACGGTGACGGGCACGGTGCACGGGTGAGCGAACCCTGACCTCGTCGTGCTCGTGACCGTGCCGACCGCGCTCACCGCCCCCGGGCGCGCGACGCGAGCATCCCGCAGGCGGCGTGCTCGTCCTGCCCGCCCG
The DNA here is from genome assembly GCF_022690765.1 of Anaeromyxobacter oryzisoli. GTDB lineage: Bacteria > Myxococcota > Myxococcia > Myxococcales > Anaeromyxobacteraceae > Anaeromyxobacter > Anaeromyxobacter oryzisoli. The sequence continues at coordinate 22,457 of NZ_JALCZA010000001.1, forward strand.
AGTAGCGGCGGACGATGGGCTGCCCGGGCAGCTCGCGGGCGAGGGCGTCCCGGAACGCGTTCCACTCGTCCTCGCCGGGCGGCCGGAAGCGGCCGCTCGCGTCGTTCACGGCGATGGGGTTGAGCCGCACCGGGATCCCGGCGAGGAGCCGGCCGAGGGCGGCCGCGTCCTCCGGGCCCACGTTCACGCCGGAGACCATCACGTACTCGAGCGTCACCCGCCCGCGCGCCGCGGCGTGCTCCCGGATGGCGTCCACGAGCTCGTCGAGCGGGAAGCCCTCCTCGACGGGCATGAGGGCGCGGCGCTTCCAGGGGATCGCGGCGGTGAGCGAGACGCAGAGCCGGAACTTGTGCCCCTCGGCGGTGTACCGCCGGATCATCGGCACCACGCCCGCGGTGGAGATCGAGATGCGGCGCGCGTCGATCCGGCCGCCGGCCGGATCGCAGAGCGCGTACGCCGCCTCGAGCACCGCGTCGTAGTTCAGGAGCGGCTCGCCCTGCCCCATGAAGACGACGCCCGTCACCGGGAGGGTCGAGTCGGCGCGGACGTGCAGCACCTGGGCGACGATCTCCCAGCTCCGGAGCGAGCGGGTGAGCCCGAGCTCGCCGGTGGCGCAGAAGGCGCAGCCGAGCGCGCAGCCCACCTGCGAGGAGACGCAGACCACGTGATGCGTGTCGTGGAGCGGGATCCGCACCGCCTCGACGCGCTCGCCGTCCGGGAGGGCGAGGAGGTACTTGCGGAAGCCGTCCCGGGCGTCCACCGCCTCGACGCGGGTGAGCTCGCCGGGGATCGCGAGGGCGGCCACCCGATCCAGCACCTCGCGCCGGACGTTCCGCGCCCCTCGGAGCGACTCGCCCCGCCCGATGACCGCGCCGGTGATCCGCCGTGCGTCCTCCAGGGAGATCCCCGCTTTGCGGGCGAGGGCCCGGCTGTCCTGACCCAGCAGGTGGAGCACGGCCGCCAGATAGCATAAGTTCCGCGCCATGAGAGCACTCGCGCTAGCGGGCCTCCTCCTCCTCGGAGGGTGCATGGCCTACGTGGAGCCGTACGCCGAGCCGACCACGCCCCCGCCGCCGGCCGCCCCGCCGCCGCCGGCGAGGCCCGCGCCGCCGCCTCGCCGGTACCTCTCCGAGCGCCAGGCGGTGGACGTCGCGTTCCAGATCGCGCAGGACCGCGGCCTCGACGTGGAGCGCGTCCGTCACGCCCACCTCGACGGCGCAGGGCGCTGGCACGTCGAGCTCGGCGGGCGCGATCGCGCGAACCTCGTCCTCGACGCGCGCGACGGCCGCCTCCTGAAGGGCCAGTTCAAGCAGCGCGGCCACGGCCACGGCCACGGCCATGGCCACGACGACGACGACCAGGGCGAGGAGTGGGACGACTGAGCATGGGCCGCTCGGCCGGGTCGAGCCCGTCGCGAGGCACACGATGCCGTCGCCGAGCCGGGCACACGACGACGGAGCAGCGCAGGCGCTTCGAAGTTCCGTTCGCCCTGAGCGTAGGCGCGCGCTGCGCGCCGGAGTCGAAGGGCGAGCAGCGGACGGAGGAGTCTGCCCGGCGCAGGCAGGCAGCGTGCGCCGCAGCAGGGCTCAGCCCGCCCGCCCCCGCCGGCCGGAGGGCGTCGGCCTGCTCACCCACGGGTTCCCGGCCAGCGCGAACCGCCACGGCCGCTCCGCCCACTCGCCCGCGGACTGCACGTTGACCCGCGGCCCGGCCACGATCCGCTCGGCCGGGGGCGGCGCGTCCTCGACGAAGAGATCGTCGCCCAGGAGGTCGCGGCCGTTGTCGTGCTCGCGCCGGATCGCGAGCGCGCGGCAGAGGTTCCCCGGGCCGCGCGTCGAGTGCAGGCACCCCTCGAGCGGCTCGGCGGCGCGGACCAGGACCGCGGAGGGGAAGCCCTCCGGCCCGGTCACCACGTTCATGCAGTGGCTGGTGCCGTAGATCAGGTAGACGTACGCGACCGCCGGCGGCCCGAACATGATCGCCGCGCGCGGCGTGGGGCCGGCGCGCGCGTGCGAGGCCCGGTCGTCCGGGCCGTGATACGCCTCGGTCTCCACGATGCGCGCCGCGCGGCGGTCGCCGCCGTCGCGGTGCACGAGGATCTTCCCGAGCAGCTCGCGCGCCACCGTCCGCGTGTCACGCGCGTAGAACTCGCGCGGGAGCTTCCGGGGGGCGCGCGCAGGGAGGGCCTGGGCCATCTCGCCGTGACCGTACCGCGCGGGCGACGCGGGCGCCAACGCGATGGCCCCGTGCGGGGCGTGCACCGCGCCGGCGCTCGCCCGGCGGGCAGCCCGCGCGCCGGGCGGATGCGTGGACTCCGGTCGCCGTGCGGCGTTAAGAACACGCTTCTATGCGCCGAGCCAAGATCGTCGCGACGCTCGGGCCCGCTTCCGCAGACCCGGCGGTCCTCGAGAAGCTCCTCGATCTCGGGGTGGACGTCGCGCGCCTCAACTTCTCCCACGGGCGGCACGAGGATCACGCCCAGATGCTCGACAAGGTCCGGGCCGCCTCCCGCCAGCTCGGGAAGGCGATCGCCGTCCTGCAGGACCTGCAGGGGCCGAAGATCCGCACCGGCCCGCTCAAGGCGGGCAAGGCGGGCGTGCGCATCCGCAGCGGCGACGAGCTCGTCATCACCACCGAGGACGAGGTGCTCGGGGACGAGAAGCTCGTCTCCACGACCTACCCCCACCTCGCCGAGGACGTGCGGGCGGGCGACCGGCTCCTCGTGGACGACGGCCTGCTGGAGTTCCGGGTCCTCTCCACCGACGGCGTGCGGGCGCGCGTCGAGGTGGTCGAGGGCGGGATCCTCGGCGAGCACAAGGGCATCAACCTGCCCGGGGTGGCGCTCCGGGCCGAGGCCCTCTCCGAGAAGGACCGGGCCGACGTCGCGTTCGGGATCTCGCACGGCGTGGACTACGTCGCGCTCTCGTTCGTGCGCACGCCGGCGGACGTGCAGCTCTGCCGCGCCGAGATGGAGCGGGCGGGGCGCGTCGTCCCGATCATCGCGAAGATCGAGAAGCCGGAGGCGCTCGACAACATCGACGCGATCATCGCCGCCGCGGACGGGGTGATGGTCGCGCGCGGCGACCTCGGCGTGGAGATCCTGCCGGAGCGCGTCCCGGGGCTGCAGAAGAAGATCTGCCAGAAGGCGAACGCGGCCGGGAAGCCCGTGATCGTCGCCACCCAGATGCTCAACTCGATGATCGAGCACCCGCGCCCGACGCGCGCCGAGGCCTCGGACGTCGCGAACGGCGTCTGGGACGGCGCCGACGCGGTGATGCTCTCGGGCGAGACCGCGAGCGGCCGCTACCCGCTCCTCTCCGTGCAGATGATGGACCGGATCGTCCGCGAGGCGGAGGAGGACATCGCCCCGCACCCCGTCGGCCTGCCCACCCGGCTCGGCGACGCCGAGAGCCCGGACAGCGAGGTGATCGCGGCCGCGGCCTGCGAGGCCGCCGCCGTGTCGCGCGCGGTGGCGATCTGCTGCTTCACGCTCCGCGGCGAGACCGCCCGCCTCCTCGCGCGGTTCCGGCCGCACGTGCCGATCGTCGCCTTCTCGCCGGACCAGGCGATCCGGCGCCGGCTCTCGCTCTACTGGGGCGTGGTCCCGAAGGTGATGGAGCCGGTGAAGAACGCGGACCTCATGGCCGAGCTGGTCTCGGACCGGCTCCTCGAGGAGGGCTCGGTGAAGCCCGGCGACCGGGTGGTGCTCGTGCACGGCTCGCCCCTCGGGATCCCCGGCCACACCAACTCGATCCGGCTCCACGAGATCACCCACCCCTCGGAGCGGGGACCCGCGAATAGATACCGCGTGCCGGTGTAGAGAGGCGGGACGGGCACGAGTTCCGTGCCCGTGCCCGTGCCCGTCACCGTGACCGTTCCCCGTGCCCGCATCCCGCCTCCCGTGTCCCCTGGCCCGTGATCCGACGACGGCGTCGGTCCACGGGAACCGGGCCACGGGCCACCGGAGGCGGTTCACGGGTCACGCAAAAGCCGGTGTGTACGGTGCACGGGGTACGAGCGACGAAACGGAGCGTGCGGCCTCCGCGCGTTATAGCCTCTCCCCATGGACATCCCGGCCCTCCAGCGCGCGCTGGCCGAGCAGGACCTCGACGCGTGGCTCCTCTACGACTTCCACGGCCAGAACCCGACCGCGCTGGACGCGCTCGGCCTCGCCGGGCACATGCTCACCCGGCGGTGGTTCTACCTCGTGCCGCGCGCGGGCGAGCCGGTCGCCCTGGTCCACGCGATCGAGCTCGGCTCGTTCCCGCGCGAGGTGGAGGGCGAGCGCCGGCGGTACGCGTCGTGGCAGTCGCTCCGCGCGGAGCTGGGCGCGCTCCTCGGCCGGCTCCGGCCCGGGGCGCGGATCGCGATGGAGTACTTCCCGGAGGGGGCGATCCCGTACCTCTCCCGCGTGGACGCGGGGACGCTCGAGCTCGTGCGGACCTTCGGCGTCGAGGTGGTCTCCTCCGCCGAGCTCGTGCAGCGCTTCCTGTGCCGCTGGGACGCGGCGCAGGTCCGCAGCCACGCCCGGGCGCTCGCCGGGATCGAGGCCGCGAAGGACGCCGCCTTCGCCCGGATCGGCGAGGCGCAGCGGCGCGGCGAGCGGATCCTCGAGACCGACGTCCAGCGGCTCCTCCTCGAGCGCTTCGCGGCGGACGGCCTCGAGGCCGACCACCCGCCCATCGTCGCCGTGAACGGCCACGCCGGGGACCCGCACTACGAGCCCTCCGAGGCGACCCCGACCGCCATCGCGCGCGGGGACCTCGTCCTCATCGACCTGTGGGCCCGCGGGACGGGGCCGCGCGACGTCTACGCCGACATCACCTGGGTCGGCTTCTGCGGCGACGACCCGCCCCCGCGGCTCCGGGAGATCTTCGCGGTCACCGCCGGCGCGCGGGACCTCGGCCTCGCCACGGTCGAGCGGGCGCACCGCGCGGGGGAGGTGCTCGAGGGGTGGCAGGTGGACCGCGCGGTCCGCGACTTCATCGGCCGCCACGGGTTCGCCGAGCGGTTCCTCCACCGCACCGGCCACTCGATCGGCACGAGCGTGCACGGCGACGGCGCGAACCTCGACGACCTCGAGACGCACGACACCCGCCGGCTCGTCCCCGGCCTCGCCTTCTCGATCGAGCCCGGCATCTACCTCCCGGAGGAGGGGCTCGGCGTCCGGAGCGAGATCGACGTGGTCCTCACCGCGGACGGGCCGAAGGTCTTCGGCGACCTCCAGCGGGAGCTCGTGAGGATCTAGTGTCCTTCGTCCCGATCGCGCTCCCGCCCGCGCCGCCGCCCGCCGAGCCCGTGATCGCGGCCGCGGTGATCCTCCACCGCGAAGGGCCGCGCGGGCGCGAGGCGGTCCTCGTCCGGCGCGGCAAGGACCTCCGCTTCGCCGGCGGCTGGCACGCCTTCCCCGGCGGGCGGCTCGACCCGGAGGACCGCGCGATCCCCGTCGCCGGCGCGCCGGACCCGGAGGCCGCCGCCCTCGTCGCCTGCGCCCACCGCGAGGTGTTCGAGGAGACCGGCGTCCTCCTCGCGCGCGGCCGGGAGCGCCTCGGCGCCGCGGCGCGGACCGCGGCGCGGCGGGCGCTCCTCGACGGGTCGCTCGGGTTCGGCGCCTTCGTCGCCCGGAGCGGGCTCGCCCTCGACGCGCGCGACCTCCTCCCGGCCGGTCGCTGGATCACCCCCGAGCACCTCCCGCTCCGCTACGACGCGCGGCTCTTCCTCGCGGCGCTGCCGGCGGGCGAAGTCGCGGAGATCTGGCCGGGGGAGCTCGCCGACGGCGGGCTGCGACCGGTCGCCGACGTCCTCGCCGCCTGGTCGCGCGGCGAGGTGCTGCTCCACCCGCCCAACCTGAACGCCGTCCGGACGCTGGCGCGCCCCGGTCCCGTGGACCTCGACGCGCTCCGCGACCCGCCGCACTGCGCGGGGTTCGTCTGCCGGCGGATCGAGTTCCAGGAGGGGTTCTTCCTGGCCGCCCTCCGCACGCCGACGCTCCCCCCGGCCACGCACACGAACTGCTGGCTCGTCCCCGACGGCCCCGGCCTCGCGGTGATCGACCCCGGCGCGCCGGATCCGGCGGAGCAGGCGATCCTGTTCGAGCTCGTGGACGGCCTCGCGGCGGAGGGGCGGCCGCCCACCGCGATCTGGGTCACCCACTGCCACCCGGATCACACCGGCGCCGTCGCGGCGCTCGCCGCCCGTCATCGGCTCCCGGTGCGGGCCCACCCGCGCGCCGCCGGCCGGATCCGGGGCGTCGAGAACGCGCCGCTCCGCGAGGGCGAGCGGCTCGGCGATCGCTTCCGGGTCCTCGAGACGCCCGGTCACGCCCCCGAGCACCTCGCCTTCCTCGACGAGCGGACCGGGGCGCTCCTCTGCGGCGATCTCGTCTCGACCCTCTCGACGATTGTGATCGACCCGCCGGAGGGCGACATGGCCGAGTACGAGCGGCAGCTCGCGCGCGTCGAGGCGCTCGGCCCGCGGACGCTCTATCCCGCCCATGGCCCGCCGGCGCCGGACGCCGTCGGCCAGCTCGCCGCGTACCGCGCGCATCGGCGGGAGCGCGAGGCGCTCGTGGTCGCCGCGCTCGCCGAGCCGGCGCCGCTCGCCATCGTCACCGCCCGCGCCTACGCGGACACGCCCCCGGTCGCCCACCCCATCGCGGCGCGGAGCTGCCTCGCGGTCCTGCTCCAGCTCGAGCGCGAGGGACGGGCGCGGCGCGACGGCGAGCTCTGGCGGGCGGCCTGACGGTAGCTCGCTCGGCCGCGTGCGTGGCGCCGGCTCGCCTGCTCGCCTGCCCGCATGCATCGGATTTCCGAGCGTAGTCCACGGAAAGCCGCGCCTCGCAGGGGGCCCGGTACCGGAACGATCGGATAAGGCCCCGGATTCCCGGAGCCCGACCAGGGGCATGGCCGTTGCAAACCTGACCTGTCATGTACGCAACCGCGGCGAAGATGGTCCGGGTCACGCTCCTCCTCCTCGCCGCCTTCGTGCTCGGCGGCGCCTCAGCGGAGGTCGCGGTCCGTACCCGCGACGCGGTGAAGGTCGCGGACGTCGAGCGCGCCACCGGCGCGGCCGGCCAGCTGGTGGCGCTCCAGCTCACCGACGGGCTCGGCCAGGTGGTGGCGCGCCCGCGGCTGATCTGCCCGGCGGGGAAGTCGGCGCAGGTCGTGCTGCACGATCCCGCGCGGCCGGCGGAGGTCCGGCTCGCCTTCCGGGTGGAGGCGGAGCGGGAGCCGTCCGGCGAGATCGCGCTCGACTACGAGCTCTGGATCCCCGAGCGCGCCGTCTCGGCGAAGGGGAAGCTGTCGCTCACCCCCGGCGCCGAGCAGGCGGTCCAGCTCGGTGACGGAGAGCTGGTCGCGACCTGGCTCGCGGTGCCGGTCCCGTCGGCGCAGTTCGACGCGATCATCGACGCCGAGCGGGCCGCGCGGAGCAGCGTGGTGAAGGCGTCGTAAGGAGAGCCGTCCGCTGCGACCGGGCGCGGTCCGCGAACCCGAACCCGCCACCCGCACCCGAAACGTCTCCCGAGTACCGTGGCCCGTGAATCCGTCGGATCACGGGAACCGCCGGGCCACGGGCCACGCGAGGCGGTTCACGGGTCACGGAGAAGCCGGTGACGGTGACGGGCACGGTCACGGGGCATCTCGAACGCGAACCCGCAACCCGCACCCGTCTCCCGGTTCCCGGGTCCCTGGCCCGTGAATCCGTCGGATCACGGGAACCGCCGGGCCACGGGCCACGCGAGGCGGTTCACGGGTCACGGAGAAGCCGGTGACGGTGACGGACACGGTCACGGGGCATCTCGAACGCGAACCCGCAACCCGCACCCGTCTTCCCGGTTCCCGGGTCCCTGGCCCGTGAATCCGTCGGATCACGGGAACCGCCGGGCCACGGGCCACGCGAGGCGGTTCACGGGTCACGGAGAAGCCGGTGACGGTGACGGGCACGGTCACGGGGCATCTCGAACGCGAACCCGTTTCCCGTGCACCCTGGCCCGTGATCCGGACCGCCGGACCGGCCCTCACCGCTCGGCAGCGCGGGCCTCCGCCTCCGTCGCGGCGGCCTCGACGCGGACCTGCCGGAGGCGCGCGGCGAGGGCGTCGCGCTCGAGGAGGAGCTGGTGGAGCCGTTGCATCTCGAGCGGGCTCGCGGCGGTCCTGCCGGTCGAGCCCGCGGCGGCGTGCCGGACCGTCGCGACCGAGGAGAACCCCCGGCCCGGGCCGGACGCGAGCGTGCGGCGCAGCCCGGCGATCCGGACGTCCAGGTCGGTGAGCGCCGCGGCGAGCCGATCGGCCTCGTCGTGCAGCGCGTCGGCGCGCTCCCGCAGCTCCTCGGCGCTCGGCGCGACCGCGGCCGGGGCGGGCGTCACGGCGGAGCGTTCGTCGATCTCCTCGGCGAGCTCCTGGGCCCGCACCAGGAGCCGCTCGAGCTCCCGCCCGGTGGCGCGCCCCTGGAGCCGCTCGTTCTTGAGCTGCGCGATCCGCTCGGCCACCGCCGAGAGCTCGGCGCGGGCCGCGTCGAGGGTGGGATCGGAGGAGGCGAGCGCGAAGGCGAGGGTGAACCCGATGATGCACGGCATCGCGGTGAGCCTCGGAGCAACCTCCGTGCCGCCCCGAAGCCCGCTGTTCACGCGCTTTTCCGCGTCCCGACCGCGACGCGCGCGCCGACTTTTGCGGGAGCGCCCTCGAAAATCCGAGCCCTCCGCCGTGCGGGCGCCCTACGGCGTGCTCGACTGCTCGCCGTAGTCCACCGTCCCGATCTCCCGCCCGGCGGCGTCGAAGGTCCGCCACCGGCCGCACTGGGCGCCGCCGCAGTGACGCCCCTCGGTCTTCGGGGTGCCGTCCGGCCAGTACGCCGCGAACGGACCGTCCGCCACCCCGTCCCGCCAGGTCGAGATCTCCTCGATCTGGCCGGACTCGGAGGTGATCGTCCAGCGCCCGGTCTTGCGCCCGCCGGAGTAGGTGCCCTCCCGCGCCCGCCGGCCGTTCCGGTGGTACTCGACGAACGGGCCGTCCCGCTTCCCTTCGCGGAACCGCTCCTCCGTCCAGAGGCCGCCGTGATCGTAGTACGTGCGCGCCGGCCCTTCTCGCCGGCCCTCGCCGTACGGGTCCTTCCCCTCGCACCACTCCTCGTAGCCGTCGGTCGGCGCCGCGCCGCGGTGCTCGGTGCCGGCGGGGCACTCGAGCGGCGCCGGGGCGACCGGCGCCGGCGCGGCGGCGAGGAGCAGCGCGAGCGCGAGCGTCTTCACGACGCGTCCTCGCCGGGCTCGCCGGGCTTCACGATCCCGTACTTCTCGAGCTTGTAGTAGAGCGCCGACGGCTTGATGCCGAGGAGGCGCGCGGTCTCCGCCTTCACCCCCCGCGCGCGCTCGTAGGCGGCGAGGATGAGCTGCCGCTCCAGCTCCTCGAGGACGTCCGTGAGGCTCCGGTCGCCGGTGAGGACCGGGAGGGCGGCGGCGGGCGGCGCCTCGCGGAGCCCCTCCGGCAGATCCTCGGCCCGCACGAGCTCGCCCTCCGCGAACACCAGCGCCTGCTCCACGACGTTCTCGAGCTCGCGGACGTTGCCGGGCCAGCGGTACCGCCGCAGCAGCGCGAGCGCCTCCGGCGCGAACGCGGAGACCTTCCGCCCGATCCGGGGCGCGGCGCGGGCGAGGAAGGCGCGGGCGAGCTCCTCCACGTCGCCCTCCCGCTCGCGGAGCGGGGGCAGCGTGATGGGCACGACGTTCAGCCGGTAGAAGAGGTCCTCGCGGAAGCGCCCCTCGGCGACCATCGCGGCGAGGTCGCGGTTCGTCGCCGAGACCACCCGGACGTCCACCTGGATGGTCTCCTCGCCGCCGACGCGCTCGAACTGGCGCTCCTGGAGGACGCGGAGGAGCTTCACCTGGACCGACGGCGGCAGCTCGCCCACCTCGTCGAGGAAGAGCGTCCCCTCGTGCGCGAGCTCGAACCGCCCGAGCTTCCGCCGCACCGCGCCGGTGAAGGCGCCCTTCTCGTGGCCGAACAGCTCGGACTCGAGGAGCCCCTCCGGGATGGCCGCGCAGGAGACCGACACGAACGGCTTCGCGCGCCGCGCGCCCTGGTCGTGCACCGCGCGGGCGACGAGCTCCTTGCCGGTGCCGGACTCCCCGAGGACGAGGACGGTGGCGTCGGTCGCGGCGACCTTGCGGACCTGGTCGAGGACCCGGCGCATCGGCTCGGAGCTGCCCACGAGGCCGTGCGGCGCGTGGGCCCGCACCAGGTCCTCGTCGAGCGCGGCGGCGCGGGCGCGGGCGGCCTCGGCGCCGCGCCGCTCCCGGGCGATCTCGACGGCCTTCTCGACGCGGGCGCGGAGCACCTCCGGGCTGAAGGGCTTCTCCAGGAAGTCGATGGCCCCCTCGCGCATCGCCTCGACCGCGACGGCGATCGTGCCGTGCGCCGAGACGACGAGCACGGTGGCGTCCGGGTAGTCCGCCCGGAGCCGGCGGACGACCTCGATGCCGTCCACGGGGATCATCCTCAGATCCGTCACCACCACGTCGAACGGGCGCTTGTGGTAGGCGGCGATCGCCTCGGCGCCGCCCTTCACCGCCTGGACCTCGTGGCCGAGGCGGCTGAGGGAGAGGGTCATGCCCTCGCGGAGGGCGTCGTGGTCATCGGCGACGAGGATGCGGGCCATCGGCGCGGAGTGTAGCCGAGAGCCGGGGCGAGGGCGTCCGGGCGGGCGCCGGGCTGCCGGCAAGGCGCCGGGTGAGCGCGGCGCCGGGCGGGCGCCTGGCGCGCGCGGCTCGACGCCGTGCTCCCGGGCGAGCGGACGGGCGGCGGCGGAGCGCGAATCCTGACCGAGAGTAGTTTTCCCGATCGGTTCCCGGACCGGCCGGCGACCCGATTCGGGCGCGGCATTCCTTCACCATTCCTCACGGATCCTTCGCGAATTTGATGTTTGTGTTCGCCTGCCCGGTGGTTACGGATCATCGAGCGGCGCGCAGCGCGCCCGCCCAGGTGCCCATGAACAGGAAAGCAGCCGGCTTCAACCTCGCCTACGTGCTCCTCGCCGCCCTCGGCGTGCTCGTCCTCCAGGACTGGTGGGTGCGCTCCGAGGCGGTCGCGCGGATCCCCTACTCGGAGTTCCAGAAGCTCGTGCGCGAGGACAAGGTCGCGAAGGTCTCCATCTCGACGGACCAGGTCTCCGGCGAGCTCAAGCAGGCGCTCAACGGGAAGACGCGGTTCGTCACCACCCGCGTCGATCCCGAGATCGCGAAGGAGCTCGACGCGCACGGCGTGACCTACACGGGGCGCGTCGAGAACGGGCTCGTCTCGCTGGTGCTGTCGTGGGTGATCCCCATCGGCCTGTTCTTCGGCGTCTGGATCTTCCTCGGGCGCCGGATGGCGAAGCAGATCGGCGGCCCGGGGCCCGGCGGCCTCATGGCGATCGGCAAGTCGAAGGCGAAGGTCTACGTCGAGACCGACACCAAGGTGACCTTCGCCGACGTGGCGGGGGTGGACGAGGCGAAGGAGGAGCTCAAGGAGATCGTCTCCTTCCTGAAGGACCCGAAGGGCTACGGGCGCCTCGGCGCACGGATGCCGAAGGGCGTCCTGCTCGTCGGCCCGCCGGGCACCGGCAAGACGCTCCTCGCCAAGGCGGTGGCCGGCGAGGCGAGCGTCCCGTTCTTCTCGATCTCGGGCTCGGAGTTCGTCGAGATGTTCGTGGGCGTCGGCGCGGCGCGCGTCCGCGACCTCTTCGAGCAGGCCCGCGCCAAGGCGCCGGCGATCATCTTCATCGACGAGCTGGACGCGCTCGGCCGCGCGCGCGCCGCGGGGGGCGTGTTCGGCGGCGGGCACGACGAGAAGGAGCAGACCCTGAACCAGCTCCTCGTCGAGCTCGACGGCTTCGACCCCACCGCCGGGATCGTGCTCCTCGCCGCGACCAACCGCCCGGAGATCCTCGACCCGGCGCTGCTCCGCGCCGGCCGCTTCGACCGGCAGGTGCTGGTGGACCGGCCGGACCGGATCGGGCGGCTCGAGATCCTGAAGGTGCACACGCGCAAGGTGCTCCTCGAGGAGGCGGTGAAGCTCGAGGAGGTGGCGCAGCTCACGCCCGGCTTCACGGGCGCCGATCTCGCGAACCTCGTGAACGAGGCGGCCCTGGTGGCGACCCGTCGTCACGCCGAGCGGATCGCGATGGTCGACTTCAACGTCGCGATCGAGCGGATCGTCGCCGGGCTCGAGAAGAAGAACCGGCTCCTCAACCCCAAGGAGCGCGAGGTGGTCGCGCACCACGAGATGGGGCACGCGCTGGTCGCCGCCGCGCTCCCGGGCACCGACGCGGTGCACAAGATCTCGATCATCCCCCGCGGCATCGGCGCGCTCGGCTACACGATCCAGCGCCCGACCGAGGACCGCTACCTCATGACGCGGGAGGAGCTCGAGAACAAGATGGCGGTCCTGCTCGGCGGGCGGGCCGCGGAGGAGCTCGTCTTCTCGCACCTCTCCACCGGCGCCGCCGACGACCTCTCGAAGGCCACCGAGATCGCGCGCAGCATGGTCACCCGGTACGGCATGGCCGGGGCCCTCGGGCCGGTCACCTACGAGAGCGAGCCGAACGGCTTTCTCGGCGTCCCGGGCATGCCCGGCGCGACGCGGCGGCTCTACGCGGAGGAGACCGCGCGAGAGATCGACGTCGCGGTCCGCGGGCTCGTGGAGGACGCGTTCCAGCGTGCGCGCGGGCTCCTCGTCGCGAACCGGGCGCTGCTCGACGAGAGCGCGCGGGAGCTCCTCGCGAAGGAGACGCTCTCGGGCGCGGAGCTCGCCGAGGTGCTCGGGAAGGTCCGGGCGGGCGGAGCGCAGGTCGCGGCGGCCGCGGCCATGACGGGCGCCCGGTAGCGCCGCCCAGAGCCCCCGGTGGGGCGCTCGCCGGCGCAGGGGCCCGCGGATCGCTCGCGGCGGGAGGCGGCGGCGGTGGGCGGGAGACGAATGCTCGATTTCCCGCCCGGGCGGTGGTTCGATGCTCGCCGGTGGCGCGCGAACTGTGGACGATCATCGGCGGCGGCATCGCGCTCGCGGTGGCGCTCGTCGCGTCGGCGCACGCCGTGCTGCACAAGCGCGACGTCCGCGCGGCGCTCGGGTGGGTGGCGCTCATCTGGTTCGCGCCGGTCGCCGGCGCGGTCGCGTACGCGGTGCTCGGGGTGAACCGGATCCGGCGGCGCGCCCAGGCGCTCCGCCTGCCCGACGTCCGCGAGCGCCCCGAGGACCTCCCGCCGCCGCCGCACCTGCCCGAGGAGGCCGAGCACCTCCGCGCGCTCGTCCGGCTCGCCGACGCCATCGTCCGCCGGCCCCTCGTCGCCGGGAACGCGGTGGAGATCCTCGAGGGCGGCGCCCGCGCCTACCCGGCCATGCTCGAGGCGATCGACCGCGCCGAGCGGTCGGTCACCTTCTGCACCTACATCTTCGACCCGGGCGCCGCCGGCGACGCCTTCGTGGAGGCGCTCGCGCGGGCGCACGACCGGGGCGTCCACGTCCGCGTCCTCATCGACGCGATCGGCGCGCGCTACCGCTGGCCGCCCCTGTACCGCCGGCTCCGCCGGCGCGGCGTCGCCACCGAGCTGTTCCTCCCGCGGCTCACCCCGGCCTGGCTGCCGTTCGTGAACCTGCGCAACCACCGGAAGCTCCTGGTGGTGGACGGGCGGGTCGGGTTCACCGGCGGGATGAACGTCCGCGACGAGTTCCTCGCGGCGGACGGCCTCCCGCCCTCGGTGGACGTGCAGGTCCGGATCGAAGGGCCGGTCGTCGCCCACCTCCAGAGCGCCTTCGCCGAGGACTGGCTCTTCACGGCGGGTGAGCCGCTCGAGGGCGAGGGGTTCTTCCCGCCCCTCCCCGCCGCCGGCCCCGTGCTCGCCCGCGGCGTCGCCGACGGCCCGGACGAAGACTTCGAGACGATCCGCTGGCTGCTCCTCGGCGCGCTCTCCGCCGCCCGCCGCCGCGTCCGGATCGTCACGCCGTACTTCCTCCCCGACGCGACGCTCGTCACCGCCCTCAACGTCGCCGCGCTGCGCGGGGTCGAGGTGGACCTCGTGCTCCCGCTGATCTCGAACCTGCCGGTGGTGCAATGGGCGCAGACCGCCCAGCTCTGGCAGGTGATCGAGCGCGGCTGTCGCGTCTGGCTCACGCCACCTCCCTTCGACCACACCAAGGCGATGACCGTGGACGGCGCCTGGGCGCTGCTCGGCTCGGCGAACTGGGATCCCCGGAGCCTCCGCCTCAACTTCGAGTTCGACGTCGAGGCGTACGACGCCGACCTCGCCGCCCGGGTGGACGCCCTGGTGGACGCGCGCGTCGCGGTGGCGCACCTGCTCACCCTCGGCGAGGTCGATCGCCGTCCCCTCGCCCTCCGCCTCCGCGACGGCGTGGCGCGGCTCCTCTCTCCGTACCTGTGACGGCCGCGCGCACGCCGCCGGACCCGAGCCCGAGCCCGAACAACTTCTCTCGGTCGGGCCGAACCCAACCCGGTGACCCGCCCCGTGCGGTGCCCCGATGACCTGACCCGCGGATGACTTTCGGCCGGCGCCCCCCGGTCGGGGCGCCCGCGAATTACTCTCGGTCGGGCGCGGGCACCGCGGCGCGTCCTACCGCCGCGGCATTTCCTGCTCGACCCGGTGGTAGGCTCCCCATGAGGAGGGGTGTCTCCATGGAAGCGCTCTCTGGCGGGTTCCGCGACGGGCTCCGGCGGGAGCTGCCCCGCTGGCTGGACGAGGGGCTCGTCGCCCCGGATGCCGCGGCGGCACTCCGCGCGCGCTACAGGCTCGACGAGCGGGACAGGACGCTGCCCGGCCTCCTCGCGGTCTACCTGCTCGGCGCGCTGCTCGCCGGCGCCGGCGTCATCTCGCTGGTGGCCTGGCACTGGGAGGGGATGGCTCCCTCCTTGAAGCTGGCCCTCCTCGGCGGCGCGCTCGCGGCGCTGCACGTCGCGGGTGCCAAGCTCCAGCCCCGCGCGCCGCGCCTCGGCCACGCGCTCGCCTTCCTCGGCACGCTGGTGTTCGGCGCGAGCGTCGGCCTCGTCGCGCAGATCTTCCATGTGAGCGGCGTCTGGTGGGGCGGGTTCGCGGCCTTCGCCGCGGGCGCCCTCGCCGCGGGCCTCCTCTACGAGAGCCTCCCGCACCTGCTCCTCGCCGCGGTGCTCGCGCTCTGGGTCGCCGGCCCGGGCCTCGGTCACGATCACCCCGCGCCCGCGGTCGCAGGCGCCTGGGCGGCCGTGGCGCTCTTCCTCGGGCTCGCCTGGCGCCACCGCTCCCGCGCGCTCGTCGTCCTCGCCGCCGTCGGGCTCGGGGCGACCTTGGTCGGCGTGCTCTCCGGCGTGTTCGAGGGCACCCACGCCGTTCCCCTCGCCGTCGCCGCCGTGGGGGCGATGTTCGCGAGCGCACCGCTCGCCATCGCGCCGCTCCAGGCCCGGAGCGACACCGCCGCCCGCCTCGCCGGCGCGGCGCGGGTCACCGGCCGGCTGGCCTTCGTGGCCAGCGCCTGGTGCCTCTCCTTCACGGACCTCGCCCGCGGCGCGCTCCTGCCGAGGCCGATTGACGCCGCCATCCCCGCCGTGATCGCGCCCGCGCTCGTCCTCGCCCTCGCCGCCCTCGTCGTCGGGCTCCGGCGCGAGGACGTCGAGCCCCTCGCCCGCGGCGAGGCCATGCTCCTCTTCGCGACGGCGCTCGCCTTCGCGGCGGGGCTCTCGCTCGAGACGGGGCGCGCCGCCGCGCTGGTCGCGAACCTCGTCCTCGCCTTCCTCGCCGCCGGCCGGATCGTGCGAGGGCTCGCCACGAACCAGCGCGCGCCGTTCTGGGAGGGCATGGGGATCGCCGGCCTCGTGCTCATCACCCGGTTCGTGGAGAACGAGCTCTCGCTCCTGGCCAGGGGCGTGATCTTCCTCGCCGCCGGGATCGCGGTCATCGTGGCCGGAGCCTGGTTCGAGCGCCGCCGGGCGCGGGCGGAGGTGGCGTGATGCGCGCGACGAACGGGCGGCTCCTCGCGGTGCTGCTGGTGCAGTTCGCGATCCTCGCGGCGATCCCGTTCCGCCAGGTCCGGGCCCGCGCCGTCGGGGCCGAGATCACCCTCGCGACCCTCCCCGTCGATCCCCGCGACCTCCTCTCGGGCCACTACGTCACCCTGCGCTACGAGGCCGAGATCCCACGTGGCCTCGCCGAGCTCGGCGCGCCGGCCGACGCGACCGTCTGGGTGGTGGTCGCTCGCGGCGAGCCCGCCTGGCGCCCCGTCGCGGTCGCGGTGGCGCACCCCGCGACCGGGCCGGATCAGGTCGCGATCCGGGCGCGCCAGGTGGACGGCCGCGCCGTGATCCCGTCCGCGCAGCGCTTCTACATCCCCGAGGCGCGCCAGGACGAGGTGAACCGGGCGCTGCTCGCGACCCGCGGCGCCGGCCTCGTCGACGTCCGGGTGGACCCCGACGGCAACGTGGCGCTCGTGCGCCTCCGCGTCGGCGACGTCGTGGTCGACAAGTAGCCGGGCCCGACCGAGAGTAATTTGCGAAACGCGATGACCGGAGACCGCGAGACCGGTTGGTCCCGCGCTCGGCGGGGCAGAATCGCCGACCAGGCCCGATGAAAGGCAAGAGAACGGGTTTGGAGGTCCCGTTGAGATCGTCGGCGCCGCGTTACAGAGGCGTGCGCGAGCCCTCGGCCTCTCGATCGAGAGCCGGTCGGGGCTGGCTAGGGCAACGGCGCGATCGGACTATTCGCAGGCTCCGCCGCACCTCGCGGCGTACTGGACGCGCATCAGCCACGTGCCTGGCGGGAACAGGACGTCGCGGACGCCCGCTCTCCAGGACTCGAGCGCCTCTTTGTACGCCGCGACGAACTCGGCGAGTCGCTGCAGCGCCTCGATCCGCTTCCACCCGTTCCTGCACGCGACGCGAGGGTTGAGCCCCCGCCGCGGCTCGCCGGAGGGTGGATGCGCGCGGGGCTTCTGGGCGAGGACACGGGCCACTCCCAGGAAGGACCGTCCTTCGCGTCCGAGCTCGGACGCGGCGCGATCCTCCGCGTCCCGCAGCGCCTCGCCGAGGCGCTTCCGGAATGAAGCATCCGACGCGAAGCCAGGAGGCCGACAAGGCTGAAGGCTCGCCGACGCCGGCATGCGGCCGAGCTCGCGGAAGAACACCGTCGGCCGCTCGGCGACGATGGGCTCTCCGCCGATCATTCCCGGATCGGACCAGAGCCCGGGCCACTCCCGCCCACGGCGCACGAGGCCAGCGGCCACGGGGTTCGCGAGTACGTAGACCATCTTCTCGATCACCGCGTCGTCCGTCTCGAGCTTCACTGCGCTGTAGCTGTTGCGTTCCCAGAAGCCATCCCACCGGCCAAGGGAACAGTTCGTCGCCCTGGCGACCAGGCCATCGAGGTACCGGTGGAACTCGGGGAGCCGCGCACGCGGATCGGTCACGACCAGGTGGAAGTGGTATCACCGCACAGTTGCGTGACGCCCTCCCCACCCGCGGGGGCGAGCGGCAAGAGCCCGTCTAGCTTCACTTCCCCGTCCGGCATGATGCGGACCGAGCAGTCGGCCCCCCCGAAAAGGAGTTCCACGACCCGGCGCCATCCGGCGAAGTCGTCACGGGCGATGTTCGCGCGGGCATCGCGTAGGGCCGCCTCGATGTCCTGCACGCGCGCCGTCGCGCGCCTCGCCGCCTCGACCGCCGCCTGTGCGACGGAGAGCCGGGACGTGGTTGCTTCGCGGAGGCGGGCGATCTCCTGCGCCTGCCGCTCGTAGACAGCGTCGCTCATCATGCCCTTGGACGCGAGCCGGACGAGCTTCTCCTCGCGCTTCGCGAGGGCGTCGAGTTCGGCGCGGATGTCCTCGACCTTCTCGACCTCGGCCGCCATCCACGGGCGGCGGATGGCGGCGAGGAGGGCCTTGGGATCGGAGAGCACGGGTCGGATCGCATCCTTGATCTCGGCGTCGATCGGCGCGACCTGTCGGAACCGCCCGCACGCAGGGTCATGGTCGCGCTGCCGGTGGGATCCGCATACGTAATAGATGTGCCGGCTCGCGCCAGTCTTGGCGATGTGGATGATGGAGCCACAGACGCCGCAGCGGGCGACTTTTCGGAGCAACGCCTCGTGCCGAATGGCCGTGGGGCCGGAGGAATACGAACGTGCGCGCCGCAACGCCTCCACGGCGCGCCGCTGCGTATCCTCGTCCACGATGGCGGGGCACGTCATCGACACGCCGTAGCTCGTCATTCGACCAACGGCGCTCGGCGCGGCGACCATCGCCTTGATCGGCGACGGATGCCACGCGCCGCCGCGCGGCGCTGGAATTCCGGCATCGTTCAGCGCCGCCGCGATGCTGCGCAGGCTCTTGCCGTCGATGACGTCGGAGAACAGCCGCCGATAGACCGCCGCCTCGACCTCGTCGATACCCCAGGTGCCGCGCTCGCGATCGTAGGTTCGTCCGTAAGGGAGGGTGGTGACGGGGACGCCCTCGCACGCCTTCCGATGGCGTCCGGCGAGCGTCCGCTCCCTGATCGCGCGCCGCTCGCGCGCGGCGAAGAGGGACTGCAAGTACCAGTCGATTTCGCCGATTTCGGAGCGGGGGTCGATGACGTGACCGGAGGCGTCGCGGATGACGGCGCCCGCATCCGAAACGAGCCCGTAGACGACGAAGCGCTCACGCGGGTCGTCGTGTCGAGTCAGGCGATCGATTCGACGCACTCGCAGTTCGTCGAATGCCCTAGCGTCCGAAAGCTCCTTAAGGCGTCGCAGGTCGGGGCGGTAACGGAAGCTAACGGCGCCCGAGACGGCGCGGATGGCGCCGCAGTCGATGCGCTCGACGAGGACGCCGGGGTGTGTCTCGCGCAGCCTGTCGAGCGCCGCGCGCTGGTCTGCGGGCGTGTCGCGGTCGGCCTGCGCCTGACCCGAGACCCGGAGTAGCTCGACGATTCGGGGGAGTGCGGGGGCCTCTCTAGCGGCCATGGCGGCGTTCCTCCTGCTCGACGCCGCGAGTCAGCAACGCGCGGATCACGTCGGAGCGGTTAACAGGAACAGGACCGGCCTTCGTCCAGCGTTCGGCAATTCGGTCAAGCCGGGGGATTACGTCGGCTGGGAGCCGGATGGCCGTCTGCACCTGCCTGGGGCGTTCAGTGGCCTTCATGGGTTATAGTGTATCCCACCGCGCCCCACCGATCAACCCGCCCGAGTGACGCTGAGCGCGTCGAGGCACCTGGCGAGGAGGTCGCCCCAAGCGTCGCGAGTCATCGGGCGGCCGACGATGGCGACGTGAGGGCGGCTCGCCGCGATCGCTGCCGCGTCGTCCCCATCGTTCGTATCGCCCTTCCCCCTTGCGTTCGACGAGGACCGGCGTCGCACCCCACGAGCCCGTGGCCTTGCGACGGCGACCACGTTGGACGATGTGAGGGGCGATGCGCGGTCACGATCAGCCGCCACTCGCTTCAACCGCCGCATCTCTCGACGAAACGCGGCGTCGTCAGGTTTGACGCCTGTGAAATCGATCAACATCCTGACCTCCATCTACTGGCGACGAAGGCGACAGCGCCGACGATGAGAACGGCGACCGCTAGCGTCATGACTCGCCTTGGATCACTCGCACTCCATTCCATTGCCGTTCCTTCTTTCGCTCGGCTGTATTCTCACCCTGATCACGAAGATCGGCCGCGTCGCGACCGCCTGCCGCGGGGAAATGCCTGGGGTTAACGGCTCTTGGAAGCCCGAACGCGCAGAGGGGTCTGTCTTCTGCTCAGGATTGGATCCACGCCATTTCCGTCGGAGGTGTGTGCGCGCCTTCGGCGCGCGTCGTTCCGAGAGTCGAGATTAAAGGCCGATCCTGACCTCGACTCGGAGGCGCGCCCGGAGGGCGCGTATTCCCGCTCCGGTAAGGTGGGATCGTGGATCCCACGTAGATCCCGGTGGATCCCATGGACCCACGGGAGGTGGAGTCGTGGTCCCCGCCCTTAAGGCGGGACCACCCACCGGATCCACCCACCCGACCGCGACACGTCATCGCGCGGCCTCAGGAAGTGAGTAGACGGGTTCTTGTCGCGACCCGCTCCCTTGAAGAGCGTTCGACGCGACGAGATCGGTGAGAGCGGCGCTAACCTTGTTCTTGCGAGCGCAGAGCCGTGCACTAATGACGTTGGCGCCGAAGGCGACGGATCCACCCTCGACGCGAATGAGTTCGAGGATGCGAGTCTTGAGAGCTTCGTAGCTCGACGATTGCGCCGGTCGATCCTCGGTCGCCGACCCAGTGATGGCGGACACTCGAAGGCCGGCTATCGGATCTCCGTCGCTCTCGACGTCCTCGATCGCTAGCCGAAAATCGTCGATCGTTCGTCCGGAGATGCGCGCCTTCTCGTGGACGACCTTGACCGGCTTGCCCTTCTCACCTGAGAAGATGAACACTGACGAGCAAGCGTCGAAGAGGGCGCCGGATCCTCGAATCGTCATCCGCGGTCCGCCGTTCGCCACGGCGCTAGGCTTTCGTGCGTGATGGATCACCTTGCACGTCATCCCTGTCTTCTCAGAGACTCGCGCTAGTCGATCGAGAGGAACGCGAGATTCAGACGAGTTCTCGTCAGTGCGAGGACAAGCGGCGCGAAACGAATCAACGATCAGAAACTCGATCTCGCCTCCGAGTCTCGACAATATCTCTTCGGCGTTATCGTCATCGAGATACAACTTCGGAAACGGGACAACGGTGAGCCTCCCCTGCAAGTCTCGTGGATCGATCCCGCGAGCGCGAGCGAGTCGCTGATAGCGCGAGCGTGTGAGGCGGCTTCCTTGTTCGTAGTCGAGATGAAGCACGCGGCCGCGGCGCACCGGAAATCGTCCCCACGCTGGGGTTCCGGACGCCACCGCGAGGGCGAAGTCCTGAGTTGCGACCGTTTTGCCCGTGTAGCCGTATCCAGCGATCAGAGACGGAGCGCCCGGTGCCATGTCGAGCGCCTGACACATCCAGTTGACAGGATCCAACGGCGCGAAGATGGCTTCCGCGTTTAGAAGCGACGCGGTCATGACCGCGACTCCGTTCGCGCGGGCGGCCGCAAGCTCCGCAGCGATCGCTGCGTCCTTGGCGTCCTCCTCGCGCCGCCCTTCTTGCCTCTCCCGAAATCGTTCACGCCGGATCTCGTCAATCCGGCGATTCCCTGAGAGATCGGCATACTTCACGCGCGCGCCTTCCTTGGATCTGGCGTGATGTCGATGATCTCGCGGATGTGCGGATCGCACTCGCAGATGCCACCGCGAAGCTGCGGGCAGTCGTCGTCATGCGCGATCGTGATGTGATAGACCCTGCCGCGCTGCAGTCGCCGAGACTCTCGGACGAGTGTCCGCAGGTAGTTGCTCATGGCGAGTTTCCGATCACTTCTGTGAGGGGTCGGTGGGATCAACCACCGTGATCATCTTCTCGACGTCTTCGTGGCGGAGGCGCAGCCGCGTGGCGACGCGGTACGCGCGAAGCTTCCCGCGCTTGATCAGCTTGTAGATGTGGACACGCGAGCAATCGAGGATCGCCGCGGCATCAGGGACCTTGATCCAGTTTCCGTGTGACATGGATTTCTCCTTGTTTCGCCCGGTCGTCATAGAAACGTTGCTGTTACGGAGAGCCAATAGTAAACGGGAGCAACGAATTGCCAAGCTAACCCCGACGGGTCCGGGGCTTGCTTGCTAGCTCCAGGCTTTACCGGGGGACGACGAACGATGCGGCGAGGGGCTGCGCGGGGTGCGCAACTATGCCGCCGCGCCTATATTGACGCCACCATGTCACGGCGAACGACGCGCGAGGTTAGGTGCCGAATCCCCGAGAGCCTGGCGCAGGCGTTGGACGCTTACCTCGCAGCGACGTATCCAACGGGCGAACCTTTCAGCACCGCCGTGCGCGAAGCTATCGCCGCGTTCATCGCGTCGAGCCCGTTCGCCGCCGTGACGCTCGCGGAGCGCGAGTCGATTCGTGCTCACTATTCGCAAGTCGCGAGGCTCGGCCTCGCTGCCGCGCTGCGCCGCATGTCCGAAGAGCTTGCCAGCCACGAGGAACTAGTCAAGCAAGGCTACGGACTGTGAGATCGGCATCGTTGTACAGGTGATGAATTGTGACGATCGATATCGCTTCCGCTCTTGTTGGACTTCTCGTCGATGCGATCCGGAGGGAGCAATCGGCACGTCGCGAGATACGCTCAGTCATGAAACGGCAGGCGCAACTCGTACGTCAGCTACGTGACGCGGGTGTAACGACGAGCGCGATCGTTCATCGCGTCACTAGCGCGGACGGGTCGATCCTCCCCCTCGCCGAACGCCTTAAGCTCGCGGAACGGATCCGAAAGCGCGTGTGGCGACAGCGGGCGGGGACATTGCGTCCGACCGATGACGTGACCGACGGTGGACACTCGGCCCTGGCGACCCCAGGGTCGGATCATCGGGCAACCCCGCCCGCCAATTCGGAGACCACTTCCATGCCGAAGAAGCTCATCAAGAAGATCGTCACCGTCGAGGAGTACGTCGAGCCGGACGATACCGAGGTCGAGGATGTCGCAGGCGACATCGACGACGCCGACGATCCCGAGGACGAGGATCAGGACGATGAGGAGGTCGAGGACGACGACGCTGGGAAGCCTCGGAAGAAGTCCCGTCGCCGCCGGTGATCATATGAAGATCGCGATGTTCGAGGGCTACGGTGAGCCGCCCCGCAGTCGGCGCTGCAACGGTCGCGGGAAGCTCGTGGAGCGTGTCACCACGACTCGCGAGCGCGTTCGGTTCGACGGGCTGATCGCCGACGTCGATCACGGGATTCGACACGGCGAATGCGGCCGCGCTTTGAAGAGTCTCCTCGAGGCGCACTCGATCACATTCGATGTGTCGAAGGCGCGACGCTCACTTGCGCAGGCGCGGGGCATCTTCCGCCGCTACTGCCGGGTGAGCCCTCGCATGTAATAGTCAGGATGGATCGACGAGCTTGCTGCCATCGATCCGTCCACCCTCACGATCCAGATGCCAACGAAGAAGAATCGCCACCATCACGAGCGAACGATCCCGCGCCGGATCGTCGCGGTCCACGAGGCGACGCACGCAGTCGTCGCCGTCGTGCTGCGCCGTCCGCTCCACCGCGTGACTATCGAGCCACGAGGCGAGATCCTGGGGCGCACCTACCCCGGTGCTCGAGCGTTCAGCCGCCGCAGTCTTGAAGGTGACCCGCGGGCCGGACGCGCCGCGGAGGCGGAGATCGTCACCCTCCTCGCCGCCCGAGCGGGTGAGCTAAGCGCAGCGTGGCACGGACCGTCCGGCGGCTCGAACGATCGGGTCTCGGCAGAAGCTCTCGCGGCGCGCCTCTGCACGACGGACGCCGAGTGGACCGCGCTTCTCAGCCTGTCGCGGATCCGTGCCGCGCAGGTAGTGGATCGGTGGTGGCGGCAGATCCGCGAGGTCGCGAAGGCGCTTGAACAGAAGAACACGCTTTCAGGCCCGGCGGTGCGCGCGATCGTCCGTCGGACCCGACGGCGCCGCCGTCGACGCTGACGATGACGGCGGCGCCAGTCACCTGACGTTCCAGACCGCTACTGGCGCGCACCCGTCGTGGTCGCGTTCAGGGAGCAAGGGAGGGCGGTCAAGGCCGTGTTCGCGCTTAGCGCTGCGACAACGGAGCCGCTCATCTGACCTCCGTTGAACGAGATCGTTCGTGTCTCGGCCATGGTGAGGGTGATGGGATTCCCATACGAGTCGGTGCCAATCGGCTGCGAGATCGCCGCGGTAACCGATCCGCTGCACGTTCCTGTGTCGATCGTGCCAGCGAAGGCGTTTCCGCTTTCGGTCCACGTAAAGGTCTTGGCGGTTGAATCGACCGTGACCGTCACGTCAGTAACGGTCGATGCGAAGGTCGTGTTCGAGCACATCCCGCCGCTCGATGACGAGCGGGTATCGGTGATCCTCCACGAACCGCTCGGTGTGCAGGCCGGCGTCGACGTCGTGTTGCCGCTTCCCCCACACGCAGATAGAACCATCGCGATCAGCATCACACTCAGCAGCCGTCCCATCGCTGTCTCTCCGTCCTTGCCGGGAAGGTCCCGAAAGCCGCCCGGCTTGAAATGAGCCGGCCGGCACCCGCCCGGAGTGGGCGGGCAGGTGATCGCTACCCTGTCAGTGCCTGCGAAGTCAACCAGTATGGGCGTACTCCTGCGACCTGCCCTGAGGGGGCGGGTCGAGGATGGAGAAGGCTCTCGCGAGCAGAATTGGGGCGGCGGCGCGCACGGCGCGAAAGGCGCTCGGGCTCACCCAGGACGACGCCGCGGAGCGGGTCGGGATCTCGCCCGAGTTCTACGCGCGGATCGAGCGCGGTGGGACGATGCCGAGCGTTCCGACCCTCGTTCGGATGTGCGAGGCGCTTGCCGTCAGCGCCGACGTCCTGCTCGGTCGCTCACCATCGTCCCCATCCCTCGGCGAAGCCGGGCAGGCGGGTGTGGGAGTCGTCGAGGAGCCTCCGGAACTCCGACGGTTGCTGAGAAGGCTTCGGAAGGCTCGGCCGCGAACGCTTCGTCTCCTCGGCATGCTCGCGACCGAACTGGAACGCGCGCAACGGTAGCTTCACGCGGGTGACGACGCGGAGGGCGAAAACTGGTCGTCTACACGCCACGCCCCCCCGGCAAGAACCGCCACGCTTCCATCATGTGTCCTACAGCGGACGCGTCGAGGAAGTCCTCTGCCCAAGCGGGATGGGGCACGATATTGAACGACCTGTCACCCCTCGACGTATCGGGGCGCTGGATCTCACGGGTAGGCACGAACTCAGCGCGATTCCCTCGCCGCACTGCTTGCGTGAGAAGCCATGTCAGACGAGTTGAATCTTCGGTTGGCCGAGGCCCAAGGACAGTGTGAATCGACAAGTAGGGCGATTCGTTCTGGATGAGTGCCAGCGTGATTCTGTTGCGGGACTCAGCATCTGAAGGTGGGAATCGGTATCCGATGAATACGACGGTCCCCGCTTCTCTGATCGCACGTTCCGCCGCCGCCCATACTCCGTTCAAGTGTTCACGAACTGTGCTCGCCTTGGTGGGCCCGGGCGTCGCCATTACTCGTTCCAACTCCAGGTCGAGATACGAACACTTATCGTTGATGGGGAACGCGCTGAGCGGGGCGCCGTTTCGAACCCAGTTGACCGATCCGTGCACCTTCAGTACTTGGGCCGAGTCTGTGGTCGGTAGGTTCGAAGGTTCCATGACGAAGAGTTTCGAGCCCAGCGATGCGAGGGTTTCCGGAATCAGGTCGTAGTTGAAGGTGATGATCGTGTTGTTCGGCCCCAGCCCCCTAGCCCATCGGATATACGGCCCCCACTGCTCTGATCTCGAAGCGTCGACCCCGTTAAGAAACGCGGAGCATTCGGCTGCGATGATGAGGCGCGCAGCCGCTGCGAGGTTCAGAAATGCCGCGGATCCGAAACGTTGAAGATCGAAACCAGTAAGCCGCAAGCGATCGCGATGAATTCGCGATCCCATTCCTGCGGCGTCGACGAAACCCAGAAATTCCTCCGCGTCACGCCAAAGGGGCTTCTCAGGGGACAGCCGACCATCAGCTAGATGTGCCCTGAGGGATCCCCTCATCTCGGCGGCGTAGTACCTTGAAATCACGGTGCAAGGGGATCATCGTGGCGCGATCTTGAACGCGCACGCTCTCGATCGATCCCGTCTGACGGACCTCGTCTCCACCATCTTTGCCGACGATCTGCACGCAAAGCGAGTCGCCTCGCTTGCGGGCGCCGCAGTCGGAGTGCTTGAAGGAGCCGCGCTCGGCATCCACGCCATCGGGCGCGCACTTGCCACCGCGGAGGGGCTCGAGAGGAAGCACGCCGTGAAGCAAGTGGACCGGCTGTTCAGCAACCGCGGCGTGGTCCCGTGGCAGCTCTTCGCGAGTTGGGTCCCCTACGTGCTCGGGGACCGCAAAGAGATCATCGTCGCCCTCGACTGGACCGAGTTCGACGCCGACGACCAGTCGACTCTCGCGCTCATGCTCATCACGAACCATGGGCGTGCGACCCCGTTGCTCTGGAAGACGGTCGTGAAGTCGAAGGTTACGGGATGGCGGAACGATCACGAGGACGCGCTGCTGCAGCGATTCCGCGAGGTGGTCCCGGATGGCGTGAGGGTGACGATCCTCGCCGACCGTGGGTTCGGCGATCAGAAGCTTTACGAGCTTCTGAAAGATCAGCTCGGGTTCGAGTTTGTCATCCGATTTCGCGGCGTGGTGCATGTCACGAACGAACGCGACGAGACCCGCCAGGCGAAGGAATGGGTACCGCCGAATGGCCGCGCGTTCCTCATCCCGGGCGCTCGCGTCACCAAAGCCAAGCGTCAGGTCGGCGCCGTCGTGTGCACGAAAGCTCGCGGCATGAAGGAGCCGTGGTGCCTCGCCGCAAGCGACGGCGCGCTCACCGGCGCGCAGGTGGTGAAGCTCTACAGCCGGCGCTTCACCATCGAGGAGAGCTTCCGCGATCACAAGAACCTGCGCTTCGGGATGGGGCTCTCCGAAACGCGCATCGGCTCGCCGGAGCGGCGTGATCGCGTGCTCCTCGTGAGCGCCATCGCCGTCGTGCTGCTCACGATGCTTGGCGCCGCTGGAGAGGCAATCGGCATCGATAAGTGGCTCAAGACAAACACAGTGAAGCACCGCACGATCTCGCTGTTAAACCAAGGCCTCTTTCACTATGCCGCCCTGCCGAGAATGAAACCCGAGCGCGCTGAAGCTCTTATGGCCAAGTTCGGCGAGATGCTCCTTCAACAGCAAGTCTTCCGTGACGTCTTCGGGCTCGTCTGAATGAGGGGATGGATCAGAGATGTGCCCGGTAGAGGTCCACGGTCGCGGCGATGGAAGGGTGATTAACCCAGCTATGCGAGCCGAACGCTGCCTGGAGAATGTCCATCGACCCCGGCGACAAGAGTTCGGTTAGCAGAGGCCCGCCGAGTGGCTTGCTGAAACCCGCCCCGAGAATCCAGACGATCTTGTTCATGGCACTATTTAACCCCGCCGGGCTGACACGTGCGATCACCTTGCTTCGCATCGTCCGGCCCACCCGCCCGTCTGTTCCTCCGCGCGGGATCGATTCGGTGAAGTCCCCGTCATTTCGTCAGTCAGAGGCGCCATGTATACTGCGACATGTATGATGAAGGAACCGTTGTTCGAGGCCTACTCTGGGCCGTTGACGCTAGCGGAGCTTGCGGAAGGCATGAACGCAGCGGCCGAGAATGCCAGTCGACTATGCCATGATGCTGAGATTCTGCTTGATGCGAAGAGATTTCCGACCGCCGTTTCCGTCGCGCTGCTCGCGATCGAAGAGGCCGGCAAGCTCACGATCTTGCGTCAGATGGTGCTTGCGTCCGATGTGGGCGTCTGGAAGAAGGCCTGGCGCGCTTACCGGTCGCACAAGAGCAAGAACGCTGCGTGGATGTTCCCGTCGATGGTTGGTGAGGGCGCGCGCAAACTCGATGAGTTTCGCGCTCTCTTTGACGGCTCTTCGAACCATCCGTTACTCGCGGATCAACTGAAGCAGCTTGGGCTGTATACAGATTGCGTCGGGCAGCGCCGCTGGAGTGTGCCGACGGCGCTTATCGACGAGGGGCCCGCCAGGGCGATGGTGGAAACAGCGAGGGTGATGGCCCGCAAGCCCGAGCACCCAGTCACGGTGCGCGAACTCGAACTCTGGCGAGAGCATCTTGGCGCAGTTCAGGGCGCCGGGTTCGAAACGCAGAAACGCGCGCTCGCGTGTTGGGTCAGGGCTCTCGTCGCTGAAGGCCTGCACGACCAGCAGAGTCTAGATGGGTTCATGAGGTTTCTCGGGCTGGCGGACGACACAGGGCACACGTAGGCCCCGGCGCCCCGGAGTGCGGCAATCGGGGCGAGGAAGTCGAGCGCCGTCTGCGCGCCCTGAAGTGCAGCCGGGCGAGCGGGCGCTCGAAGGATCGTCAGTGCCAGCGTACCGTCAGCACCCGCAATCCACACCGAAAGGGAACGGTTTCGGGCGGCGGCGCGCGGCTCCGACAACGCCGCGACGCATGGGCCTTCTCTCTCGCCGCGCAGCGCGCGGGGTTTCGGGCACCACTCGGGTGCGTCTGTCAGAGTGAGCGCGGCGTCTCCGCGTCTACGGAGCTACCATCCATCCGGGCGGAGAGATGCCGATCGCCTGATATGCCTTAGCCAAATAGTCGTAGGCCTGTCTTCGGAAGAACTCCGGATCGTCCAAGTGAAGCGCACCGGGTTGAATCAGGTTCCCGTGATCGACGGCATTGCGGGCACCCTTGAGGTCTGAGGGCTCAGTGATGTTCGCACCTGAGTTGAACTTCTTCACGATCTTCTTAAAGCATGTGAGCTTCGCGCCGAGGCCGGGCGGACGATCTGATGCACATCTCTGTGTCCACTCCGCCGATTTGCCGGGGAAACGCCGTGCGTCCTGTGCGTACACTTGTGAAATCAACTCGGTGAGCGTGCCTTCGAGAAAGCTTCCCGCGGCGCTCGCGATCGCCTTCGCGACAGCCATTCGCTCGCGATTCTGCGTTGACGCAAGAGCCGCGTACAGCACCTCCAAGTCGATGACGTGCTTGTAGAGCCCCTCCGGATGCCACGCCGGTTGCGCCGAGGGTTCAAACACCTCAGTACAAGGGCGCGCTTGCCCCTGCGTCCACGTCGCCGCTACGGCCTTATCACTCTCGGATCCGTCGGATGTCACGCGGTCCGTCCTAGTCGAGCGTGTGCGGCTCCGCAACCAGAGACCGAGGCCCTGCTCGCTCTTTGCAGGGGCGACTATGTGTTCGCAGCCAGGAATCGCTGCAACGTTGAACGCGCGACACCCTTGCGGCGCGCCGCCTCCGCCACGGGCACGCCTGCGATGACGAGGTCGCGGGCGGCATGGAGGAGGATCTGCGACGCCCGTGGTCGCCCGATCGGTCTTCCGCTCTTCGTGCCCTTCCGCCGCGCGCGGTCGAGCCCCGCGCGCGTGCGCTCGACGATGAGGGCGCGCTCGTACTCGGCGACCGCCGCAAGCATGTCGGCCGCCATCTTCGCGGCAGCGTCGGGCCGATCTGGATCGAGGTCGATCCCCTGCGTCACCGCGACGAGGCGGACTCCCGCGCGGCGTAGCTCGTCCACGTTGCGTGCGAGATCGAGGACGGAGCGCCCGAGCCGGTCGAGCTTCCAGACGAGCACGGCGCGGACCTCGCCGCGCCGCGCGGCGTCCATGACCCGGATGAGCCCCGGGCGGTCGGCCTTGGCGCCGCTGCCGGTCTCCTCGACGACGAGCGCCGGCGTGAGCCGCATGCGATCGGCCGCCTCGCGAAGGGCGGTGACTTGCTGCTCGCACGACTGCTCGCCGGTGCTGACCCTGGCGTAGATGGCGACCGGGACAGGCATCACGGATGGACCGCCAGCCGGACCGGGACCGCTTCGTACATCTGTGCAGTCCTACTGATTCGAGAGCACGCAATACGCGTGCACCTGGATCCCGTACCGGTTCGCAGCGACCGCGAGGACGTAGCGAAAGATCGCGTCCGTGTCCTTCGAGGGCCGGAGGAAGAAGCGACGCTCCGAGCAGCGGCGCGTGACGAGGTAGGTGGCGCCCTCGAGAACCTGACGCGGAAGGGTCATGCCAGGGGTGCAGGGCAACCGGCGTGCCGACGCGACACCCTTGAAATTGCGCGACGTCGCCGGTGCTGCGCGTCCGCGCGGCGGACGGGTGGTCCGCGAAAACTTCTCTCGGTCGGGTCAGGCGGGCTCGGCCTCGTCCGGCTCCGCCTCGCCCACCACGGGCAGCACGAGCCGTGCGACGGTCCCGCCGCCGTCGCGATCGAGGAGGGCGAGGGTCCCGCCGTGCGCGTCGGCGACCTTCTTGGCGAGGGCGAGGCCGAGGCCGGTGCCGGCGGACTTGGTGGTGAAGAAGGGGCGGAAGAGGGTCGCCCGCGCCTCGGGGGTGAGGCCGGGGCCGCGGTCGCGCACCTCGATCGCTGCGTCGTCGCCCTCCACCGTCGCGGCGACCTCGACCACGCTCGCCGCCGGCGACGCCTCCACCGCGTTCCGCACCAGGTTCACCACCGCCCGGCGGAGCTGCTCGCCATCGCCGCGCACCTCGCCACCGCCCTCCACGAGCAGCGACACCTGGCGCTCGGTCGCGACGGGCTGGGCGAGATCGGCGGCCTCGGCGAGCAGCCGCGAGAGGTCCACCGCGTCCCGCACGGGCGGCCGGCTCCGCGCGTAATCGAGGAACTCCCCGACGACCTTCGACAGCGCCGCGAGCTCGCTCCGGATCCGGGCCACGTGTGCGTCCTGGGGCGTGCCCTGGAGCTCCTCGGCGAGGAGCCCGGCGAAGAGATCGAGGGCGCCGAGGGGGTTGCGGACCTCGTGGGCGATCCCGGCGAGGAGGGTCTCGCGCTCCTCGTCGCGGGCGCGGAGGGCGCGGCGCATGTCCTCCAGGGTGTCCCGGAGCGTGCCGATCTCGTCGCGCCGCGGCCGCTTCGCGAGCGGCGTCTCGAGGTCCCCCCGGGCGATGCGGCGGGCGGCGTCGGTGAGGCGCGTGAGGGGCCGCGTCACCGAGAGGGACGCGCCCGCGGCGACCAGCGCGCCGGCGATGGCGCCGGCGATGGCGAACCCGCCGAGGAGCCGCCGGAACCGCCGCAGCGTGACGAACGACGCCGCGGTGCCCTCCGCGCCCACGACCGCCACCACCTTGCCCGCGCCGTTCCGGAGCGGCGCGTACCCGCTCTTGTAGAGCCGCCCGTCGGAGCCCTCAAAGAGCACCTGGCTCGCGATGGCCCTCCCGCCGGCGGCGAGGGCGATCTCGAGCCGGTCCTTCTCGAGCGCGGGCAGCGCGCCGCCGATCGGGGCGCGGCCGCGGGAGTCGGCGATGGCGGTCCGGTCCGGCCGGACCACGTAGAGCCGGGTGTCCGTCGCGCGGGCGAGGGCGTCGAGCCGCGCGCGCAGGTTCCCGTAGGTGCGGCTCCGCTCGTCGCCGGGGCCGAGCCGGGTGATCCGGTCGGCGGGGAGGATCGCGGCGGCGGCCTGGGCGGCGGCGACGAGCCGCGCCCCGAGCTCGTCCTCGAGGGCGCGGCGCGCGAGCCGGTCGGCGACGAGCGCCATCGCGGCGAGCGAGACCAGCGCGGGCAGCGCGGCGGCGAGGGCGAAGCGGCGGCGCACCGGACGATGCTACTGCGGATCGGCGCCGGTGCCCGCGCCCGCCCGAGCGGGTCCGGCGTCCCTGCCGTCGGTGCCGGTGTCGGCGGCGGTGGCGCCCGCGGGCCCGGTGACGGCGGAGTGCGTCCGGAGGAACCGCTCGATGAGCGGGTAGACCACCTCCGGCGCGGTCCGGCCGAGGAGCAGGTCCACGTGGCCGAACCCCTGCCCCACCACGACGTACTCCTTCGGACCGCCCCACCGCCGGTAGGCCGCCTGCACCACCGCCGGGGGCGCGAGTCCGTCCTTCTCGGCGGCGACGAAGAGCGCGGGCTGGCGGCAGCCCTCGAGGCCGGCGCGGTAGTCCACGGCGCCGTCCATCGAGCGGAAGCTGTCCTCGCGGATGAAGGCGGCGAACTGGGAGAGCACGCCGGGCTGGAGGTTCTCGATCCCGTTGGCGAGCATCCGCCGGTAGACCCGCGGCTCCACGTTGCGGAGCTGGATCGCGAGGTCGAAGAGCGCCGGATGCCAGTACCCGGAGAACGGCGCGAGCATCCGGGCCGCGAGCCGGGTCAGGTGGCCGAGGGCGGTGAACCGCAGCGTGACCAGCTTCCGGAGCCGCTCCTGGACGTCGTAGTGCGCGGGCACGCCGAGGGTGACGATCGCCGCGATCCGCTCCGGGCAGAGCTCGCAGGCGGCGAGCCCCACGATCCCCCCCTGGCTGTGCCCGACGTAGAGCACCTGCTCCGCCCCGGTCTCGCGCCGGATCGCGTCGAGGGCGGCGGGGAGGTCCTCGCGAACGTAGGTGTCGAGGTTCCACCGGCGCGACGCGCCCGGGCCTGGCCGCGACGCACCGTGGCCGCGGTGGTCGAGGGAGAAGCAGTCGAAGCCGGCGCGGGCGAGGTGGTCGGCGAGCGACCAGCGGGCGAGCCCGAACTCGTACGTCTGCCGGTTCACGCCGATGCCGTGCACGAGCAGCACGGGCGGCCCCCGGGGCGGCCCCACCGGGCGCCGGCGTCCCAGGGCCAGGTCCCAGCCGTCGCGCGTCGGCGCCCGGACGAGCGTGTCCTCGATCGGGGGCGCGCGCAGCCGCCAGGTCCAGAACGCGTAGTGCAGACCGGCGAGGAGAAGGAAGGCGGCGGCGAAGGCGAGGGCGACGAGGAGCGGCTGCACGGACGGAGATTCTATGGCGCCGCCCGCTCGCGTCGAGCGTCACGAGCGCCCGCCGCGATCGCGATGCGGGGGGTCCAAAACTTCTCTCGGTCGGGCGGGCCCGGCCCGGGCCCGGGCGGACCAGCGGGCCGGTCCGGCGGGCCGGGGCGGAACTTCTCTCGGTCGGGCACCTCTCGGTCGGGCACCTCCGCCACGGCCGGGCACGTGGCCCGGTGGTTGCACCCTGCTCCCTCGTGCAACGGGCGATCGACGGCCGTGGCGGCATCGCGCCGCCGACTCGCGCGATGCGTCGTGAAGGAGTCGAGGCGAAGCGACGAGGCGATGTGCAGGTGACGGGCAAGCGGAAGCACACGTTCCGGGCATGTCCGGCGGCGCGCGGTCTCGCATATCATTGACCGCTCGCGTCGACGGAGCGTAGCGTCCGGACATCCATATTCCAACGAGGTGAGCCGTGAAGAAGGTCGAGGCGATCATCAAGCCGTTCAAGCTGGACGAGGTGAAGCAGGCTCTCTCCGAGGTCGGGGTCGCGGGCCTCACGGCCACGGAGGTGAAGGGCTTCGGCCGGCAAAAGGGGCACACCGAGCTGTACCGGGGGGCCGAGTACGTGGTGGACTTCCTCCCCAAGGTGAAGGTCGAGGTCGTCGTGTCCGACGCCCTGGTCGGCCGCGTCGTCGAGGTGATCGAGCGCGCCGCCAAGACCGGCCGCATCGGCGACGGGAAGATCTTCGTGCTCCCGGTGGAGGAGGTCATCCGCATCCGGACCGGCGAGCGCGGCGACGAAGCCCTCTAGCCGAGGGGACGTGACCCGGACCGGCAAGGCCTCGCCGCTCGCCGCCGCCCTCGCCCGGGCGGCCCTCGACTCGCTCCCCGACGCGATCGTGGTCGTCGGGGCGGACGGCGGGGTGCTGCACCTCAACCCCGCCGCCGAAGAGCTCTTCGGCCGCTCGCGCGAGCGGGCGGTCGAGCTCCCGGCGCGCGCCCTGCCGGGCGGGGCGCAGCTCGCGATGCTCGCGGAGCGCGCCCGTATCTCGCAGGAAACCCAGGCGGGCGACTATCCGAGCCCTCAGGACCCCGGGACCTCGATCCCGGTCGAGGCGAACCCGCTCCTCGACGGCGCGGATTGCGTCGGCGCGGTCCTCGCCCTCCGCGCCCGGCGCTCGCCCGAGCGCGCCCTCGACTTCGAGGCGCTCGCCGCTGGGCTCGCGCATGAGATCAAGAACCCCCTCGCGGGGCTCCAGGGCTCGGCGGAGCTCCTCGCCCGCGAGGCGGAGGGGCCAGCCCGGGAGTACGCGCAGGTGATCGCCCGCGAGGCGAAGCGGGTGGACGGCCTGGTCCGCGAGCTGCTCGACCTCGCCCGGCCGGCGGCGCTCCAGGTCGGGCCGGTGAACCTGCACAACGTCCTCGACGACGTGCTGGTGCTCGCCCGCGGCGTGCCGAACGGCGACCGGATCAAGTTCCAGGAGCGCTACGACCCCTCGCTCCCGTCGGTGCAGGGCGACGCCGAGAAGCTCACGCAGGTGGTCCTCAACCTGATCCGGAACGCGGTGGACGCCGTGATGGGCCGGCCCAACCCGGTCATCACCCTCGAGACCGGCGTGGCCGGGCTTCGGCTCCGCTCCGCGAGCGGCCGGACCCGGCCCCTCGCCCGCATCTCGGTCCAGGACACCGGCCCCGGCATCCCCGAGGGGATGATCCCCCGCCTGTTCACGCCCTTCGCGACCTCGAAGCCGCACGGCACCGGGCTCGGCCTCGCCATCAGCCGGCGGATCGTCGAGGCCCATGGCGGCCGGATCGAGGTGAAGAACCGGGCCGCGGGCGGCGCCGAGGCGAACGTGTACCTTCCCCTCGACGTGCCGTAGCCAGGTCTCCTGGCCGCCCGCTCGACGCGCGGCCGGGCGGGTGCGCTGGCGCCGCGCTGCCCTGGCGGGTGGCGCGCTGGCCCCGTCCTTGCTTAGAGCAGCCTTCGGCTTGGAGAGGAGGCACGCTTGCGGAAGGTCCTGATCGTCGACGACGAACCCTCGGTGCGCTTCGTCCTCGCGCGGACCTGCGAGCGCGCGGGGGTGCCATTCGAGGAGGCGGGCAGCGCGGAGGAGGCGCGGGTGAAGCTGCGCGCCTCCGGCGGAGGCCAGGACGGGATCGGCCTCGTCCTCCTCGACGTCCGCCTCCCCGGCGACGACGGCTTCAAGCTCCTCGGCGAGATCGGCGGCCGGACCGACTCGCCGTTCATCGTGGTGATGACCGCCGAGGACACCATGCGCTCCGCCGTCGAGGCGATGAAGCGCGGCGCGGCGGACTACCTCGGCAAGCCCTTCGACCTCCCCCGCGTCGAGCGGATCGTGCGGGACCTCGCCGCCGTCAGCGCGGCGCCGGTGGACGGCCACGAGCCCGGCGCCGAGGCGGAGGCGCCGGGAGACTCGGTCGAGGCGCGGATCGACCCGAACGCCGAGCCCCGCCGCTATCGTGACGTGGCGCTCCCCGAGACCCTGATCGGCCGCTCCGCCGCGATGGTCGAGGTCTACAAGGAGATCGGGCGGGTGGCGCGGACCGAGATGACCGTGCTGCTCATGGGCGAGTCCGGGACCGGCAAGGAGCTGGTCGCCCGGGCGGTCCACGCGAACTCGACCCGCTCGCGCGGCCCCTTCGTCACCGTCAACATGGCGGCGATCCCTCGGGATCTCATCGAGAGCGAGCTCTACGGGCACGAGAAGGGCTCCTTCACCGGCGCGGTCGAGCGCCGCCCGGGCAAGTTCGAGCTCGCGAGCGGCGGGACGCTCTTCCTCGACGAGATCGGCGAGATGCCGATCGAGCTGCAGGCGAAGCTCCTCCGCGTGCTGCAGGAGCGCGAGGTGGACCGGGTGGGCGGCTCGCGCCCGCTCCCCGTGGACGTCCGGATCGTCGCCGCGACGAACGCCGATCTGGCCCGCTCGGTCGAGGAGGGCCGCTTCCGGCGCGACCTGTACTACCGGCTCGCGGTGGTCCCGATCCGCCTGCCGCCGCTGCGCGAGCGCGAGGGCGACGTGGTCCTGCTCGCGCGCCACTTCATCGCGAAGTACGGCGAGCAGCTCAAGGGGCGCGCCGTCGCCCTCGCGAAGGACGCCGAGCCGGTGCTGCTCTCCCACGCCTGGCCCGGCAACGTCCGCGAGCTCCAGAACGTGCTGCAGCGGGCGCTCCTCAAGGTCGCGGGCCAGCGGATCGGCGCGAGCGACCTCATCGGCCTGCTGCCCGCGGCGACGACGCAGGAGCGCGGCGTGCGCGGGCTGGTCGAGTCGGTGCTCGATGCCGCCGCGCCGGAGCACGGCCGCTATCAGGCCGCCCTCGCCGCGGTCGAGGGGCCGCTCATCGCCGCGGCGCTCGCACGCACGAAGGGGAACCAGCTCCGCGCCGCCGAGCTCCTCGGCATGAACCGGAACACGCTCCGCGAGCGCATGCGCGCGCTCGGGATGAAGCCGCGATAGCGGCTCCCACTGCCCGCACTTCGCGCAGGGCTCTGCCTGGATCTTGGGCAGCGGCGGGCGCTCGGTCCTGCGCCGCGGTCGGCGCTGGCGAGCGCGAGCGCCCGTCAGCCTCGCAGCGCCGGGCCAGATCCCGTAGCAGCTAGTCGCGCCAGCGCGTCGGTGTCGGGTCGAGTCCGCACCGTGGCCCCGGTGCGTCTGGGCGCCGCTTCGAAACCTCCCTCGGTTGGTCGGCGCTGGCCCGGCGGCACCGCGCGGTCGCTGCAGCGCGGGCGCGGGCTCGCCCGGCTCGCCCGACCGAGAGAAGTGCACGCTGCGGCGGCGGCGCGCAGGCTGGGCGGGGCAGGAAAACTTCTCTCGGTCGGGTTCGAGCATCGACCCGCGTGGTCCACGCTGCCCGGAAATCGAGCACCCCGTGATACGGGACGAGGCAGCAACCCCTCGTATCGCCGTGGATTTGCAGGGTGGCGGGGGTTTCGCGGGTGGCATGTGGCGTGCTATCTCGACCGGCACCAACCGCTCCGATTTCGGACACTGGAGACACCGCGCGATGGCGAATCTGACCCCGAAGCAGGTCCTCGACATGGCCAAGGAGAAGAAGGCCACCTACGTCGACCTGAAGTTCATGGACTTCGTCGGCATCTGGCAGCACTTCTCGATCCCGCTCTACGAGCTCACGGAGGACGTGTTCGAGGCCGGGCTCGGGTTCGACGGTTCGTCGATCCGCGGCTGGCAGGCGATCAACGCGTCCGACATGCTCGTGGTCCCGGACCCGACCACGGCGACGATCGACCCGTTCATGGCGGAGCCGACGCTCTCGCTCATCTGCAACGTCACCGACCCGATCACGAAGGAGCCGTACTCCCGCGATCCGCGCAACATCGCGATCAAGGCGGAGAAGTACCTCAAGTCCACCGGCATCGGCGACGCCGCCTTCTTCGGCCCCGAGGCCGAGTTCTTCATCTTCGACGAGGTCCGCTACGAGTCTGGCGTCAACCAGGCCTTCTACAAGGTGGACTCGGTCGAAGGGCAGTGGAACACCGGCCGCGAGGAGGCGGGCGGGAACCTCGGCTACAAGCCCCGCTACAAGGAGGGCTACTTCCCGGTCGGCCCGACCGACTCGCAGCAGGACATCCGCACCGAGATGTGCCGGGTGATGGAGCAGGTCGGCATCCACGTGGAGCGGCAGCACCACGAGGTCGCCACCGCCGGCCAGGCCGAGATCGACATCCGGTTCGAGTCGCTGGTGAAGAGCGCCGACAACCTCCAGTGGTTCAAGTACGCGATCAAGAACGTCGCGCGCCGCCACGGGAAGACCGTCACGTTCATGCCGAAGCCGCTCTACGGCGACAACGGCTCGGGCATGCACGTCCACCAGTCGATCTGGAAGACCGGCAAGCCGCTCTTCGCGGGTGACGGCTACGCGGGCCTCTCCGAGCTCGCGATGCACTACATCGGCGGCATCCTGAAGCACGGCCCGGCCCTCGCCGCGCTCTGCAACCCGACCACGAACTCGTACAAGCGGCTCGTGCCGGGCTTCGAGGCGCCGGTGAACCTCGCCTACTCCGCCCGCAACCGGTCGGCGTCGATCCGCATCCCGATGTACTCGCCGTCGCCGAAGGCGAAGCGCGTCGAGTTCCGCTCGCCGGATCCGTCCTGCAACGGCTACCTCGCGTTCTCGGCGATGCTCATGGCCGGCCTCGACGGCATCGAGAACAAGCTCAGCCCGGGCCAGCCGCTCGACAAGGACATCTACGGCATGTCGCCGGAGGAGCTGAAGGACATCCCGAAGATGCCGGGCTCCCTCGACGAGGCGCTCGAGTGCCTCCGCAAGGACCACAAGTTCCTGCTCAAGGGCGACGTCTTCACCGAGGACGTGATCGAGACCTGGATCCAGTACAAGTACGACAAGGAAGTGAACCCGGTCCGGATGCGCCCGAACCCGCTCGAGTTCGCGCTCTACTTCGACATCTAGTCGAAGCGTTCGGCAGACCGTCTCACCGGCGGCCGCCCGCGAGGGCGGCCGTCGTCGTTTCGGCGATCGCGACGCCCCCGCCGCGGAGCCATGACGACGACCGCCGCGACGCGAGGCCTGCCCGCCTTCCCCGTCGCCCGCCCCTCTGGTATTCCGGGCCCGTGCCGACCCTCCGGGACCGATACCGCGCCACGGTGGGCGGGCTGCCGCCGGTCTTCTGGACCCTCTGGACCGGCATGCTCCTGAACCGGCTCGGGAGCTTCGTCGGGACCTTCCTCGCCATCTACCTGACGCGGGACTGCGGCTTCACCGTCGCCGAGGCTGGGCGCGTGGTCGCCCTCTACGGCGTCGGGATCACCGCCGCCGGCCCGGTGGGCGGCTCGCTCGCGGACCGGGTCGGCCGCCGCTTCACGATGCTGCTCGGGCTCGTCCTCGGGTCCGCCTCCGTGGTCGCGCTCGGCTTCGTGCGGGATCCGACCGGCCTCGCGGTCCTCGCCTTCCTCGCCGCGGCCACGGGCGAGCTGTACCGACCCGCGGTCAACGCGGCGGTCGCCGACGTGGTCGCGCCGGAGGACCGGCCGCGCGCGTACGGCCTCGTCTACTGGGCGGTGAACCTCGGGTGGGCCCTCGGCCTCGCCTTCGCCGGCGTGGTCGCGGACCGCTCCCTGGTCGCGCTCTTCTTCCTCGACGCGGCCACCACGCTCGCGTTCGCGGTGGCCATCGCGCTGCGCGTGCCGGAGACGCGACCGCGGGGGCTGGTGCGCCAGCCGCCGCTCGCCGGGCTGCGCCGGGTCCTCGCCGACGGGCCGTACGTCGCCTTCCTCGCCCTGAACCTCGCGGCGCTGGTGGTGTTCACCCAGTTCCAGCTCGCCGCGCCGCTCGACATGGGCGCGCACGGGATCGGGCCGGGCGCGTTCTCCCTGCTGATGGCGCTGAACGGCGTCGGGGTCGTCCTGCTCCAGCCCACGCTCGCGCCCCAGCTCCGGCGGTTCGACGGCGCGCACCTCCTCGCCGCCTCCGCGCTGCTCATCGGCCTCGGCTTCGGCGTGAACGCCTTCGGCGGGTCGTTCCCGGTCTACGCCCTCGGCGTGGTGCTCTGGACGATCGGCGAGGTGGTCGGGTTCCCCGTGGCGTCCGCGCTCGTCTCGGACCTCGCGCCGGCGGAGCTCCGCGGCCGCTACCAGGGCGCGTTCTCCATGACCTGGGGGCTCGCCTTCACGCTGTCGCCCGTCTTCGGCGGCGAGCTGCTCGAGCGCTTCGGGGGCCGGACGCTCTGGCTCGCCTGCCTCGTGGTCGGCGCCGCCGTGGCGCTCGGCCACCTCGCCGCCGCGGGTCCGCGCCGCCGTCACCTCGCGAGGCTCGGCGTCCAGGCGGCCCCCGAAGCGGGCGTCCGAGGCCGGCTCTGCCAGGGGCTGGCGCAGGGTGCCGCGCCGGGCGGCGCGCGCCTGCGCTGATTCGCCACCGTCGAAACTTCTCTCGGTTCGGTTTGGGCGCCCCCCTGCGGGCCCCCGCGCGGTCCGGCGCGCGCGCGGTCGCGCGGGAAAACTTCTCTCGGTCGGGAGCGGCGGCGGGGAACGGCCGCAAACTTCTCTCGGTCGGGAGCGAGGGACCCGGGCGGGCGCCCCCGCGCCGGCGGCAGCGCGCGCCGCCCGTTGGCAGGATGGTCCTGAGGGAGGCTCCCATGACCACGCCCCGCAGCGGGATGGCCCGACTCGCCGAGGAGCTGGCGCTCGAGCGCGCGAAGGTGGCGGACCGATCGCCGCCCTACGAGCGGGCGCTCGAGCACTTGCCCACCGTGCTGGAGGGTGCCGAGGGGCGCTACGTCGCCGCCGCGTGGGAGCACCGGACGTTCATCGTGCCGGGGGAGCGCGCGCAGCTGCTGCTCGCCGCCCTCCGCGCCGACGCGCGGGCGGAGGGGCCGGGGCACCCGCTCTACGAGGGGTTCGGCGCGCCGGCGCCACGCGCCGGGGCGGTGACGGAGGCCGCGATCCGGGCGGGGCTCTCCCCGGACCGGGAGCGCGTGTACGACGCGCTCGCCCAGCGCTGGGTCGCGATCGAGGAGCCGGCGCGCGCCGTGGCGTGGCTCTGGCCGGCGGCGCTCGCCGGGGCGTCTCGCGGGGCGCGGCCGCTCGCCATTGCCGAGGTGGGCGCGCGCGCCGGGCTGAACCTCGTCGCGGACTCCCTCCCGCACGGCTGGACCTTCACCGACGGCGAGGAGGTCGAGGCCGCGCGCGGCGTGCGGACCATCGCCCGGCTCGGCCTCGACCCGGCGCCCCTCGACGCGCTCCGGCCCGGGGACGCGGAGTGGCTCCGCTCCTGCGTCTGGCCATGCGACGCGGAGCGGGCGGCGCGCCTCGAGCAGGCGCTCGCAGCGTTCGTCGCGGCGCGCGCGCGGCCGGACGCGCCGGTGCTGCTCCCGATCGCGGCGCGGAACGCGCCCGCCCGCCTGGACCTCCTCTCGGGCCGCGTGCCGGACGCGCTCGTCCTCGCGTACCAGACGCACCTGCGCGAGCGGCTCGCCCAGGACGAGCGCGCCGAGTACGAGGCCGGGATGATCGCCTGGCTCGCGACCCACCCGCCCGGCCGGGCGCTCTGGGTCGAGCTCGAGCCGGCGCGGACCGGCGAGTCGTCGATGATCGTCGCCCACGCCCGCGAGGTGGACGGCCGCGTCCGCACGTTCGAGCTGGCGCGGTGCGAGCCGCACCTCTGCGAGCTGGCGCGGGACCGTGAGGCGGTGGAGGCGCTCCGCGCGCTGCTCGCGCCGCAGGGCGCGGCGGCGCTGCCCGCGTAGGCGCGCCGGATGCGCGCCGTCCGCCGCTCAGCGCCCGTGACGGTCCCCGTATCCGTGCCCGTGACCGTGACCGTCCGTCTCCGTGCCCGCCTCCCGCGTCCCGCATCCCGTGGCCCGTGTCTCCGACGGATCGCGGGATCGGGCCACGGGCCACGGGAACGGGTTCACGGGTCACGCAAAGCCGGTCACGGTGACGGGCACGGCCACGAAGACACGCGGCGGTGTTCCCGCGCCTCTGGGCGGCTACAGGGAGAGCCCCCCGTCCACGTCCACGCAGCGGCCGTCGAAGTAGTCGCACTCGAAGACGAACCGGACCGCGCGCCAGACGTCCTCCGGCACGCCCGCCCGCCCCACCGGCACCCTCCCCACGATCGCGGCGCGCACCTTCTGGTTCATGCCTTGCGTCATCGGGGTGTCGATGAGCCCGGGCGCGACCGCGCCGACGCGGATCCCGAGCGGCGCGAGCTCGCGCGCCCAGGTGACCGTGTTCGCGGCGAGCGCCGCCTTCGCGGCGACGTAGGCCGACTGCCCGCGGTTCCCGTGACGGGCGAGCGACGAGAGGTTCACGATGACGCCCGGGCGCGTCCCGGCGCGGGCGAGGTACGCCGCGACCTCGCGGACCATCCGCGTCGCGCCGGTGAGGTTCACGGCGATCACCGCGTCGAACTCGGCCTCGGGGAGCGTCGTCACCTCGCCGGTCGTCTCGTCTCGCTTCACGAGGAGGCCGTCGCGGATGATCCCCGCGTTGTTCACGAGGGCGTTCAGCCCGCCCATCGCCCCCGCCGCCCAGCCGACGAAGGCCCGCGCGTCCTCCGGGCTCGTCACCTCGAGCCGCCGCCGGTGGATCCCCTCCGGCAGCGCGGCGAGCCCCGCGTCGTTCACGTCTCCCGCCGCGACCCGCGCGCCCGCCTCGAGGAGGCGCCGCGCGAAGTGGGCCCCCATCCCCTGGGCGGCGCCGGTCACGATCACCTTCAGCTCTCGCAGCTCCATGGCTCCTCCTCGCGAGGACCCCGCCTCCGGATGATGCGCGCGCGCGCCACCCTCCGGCGCTCCCGGAAGGGGTCCCGGGCCGAGTCCGTACCCGTGACCGTACCCGTGACCGTCCCCGTATCCGTGCCCGCCTCCCGCGTCCCGTCGCCCGTGGCCCGTGTCTCCGTCGGATTACGGACCCGCATCGCGGCGACCGATCCCCACCGCGAGCGCTCCGGCGAACGGGATCGGGCGACGGGCCACGGGAACCGGTTCACGGGTCACGCAAAGCCGGTCACGGTGACGGGCACGGTCACGGTGACGGCCCTGGTGCCCGATCGCCCCCGCCGACCCGATCACCGCCGGGCGATACCGCCTCGTCCCCGGCGGCGTTGATCGGACCGGCTCCGCGCCGGTATCGTGGGTCGCGATGCCGAAGATCCTGCTCGTGGACGACAACCAGGAGCTCCTCACGCTCATCGCCCGGCTCATCGAGGCCGAGGGATGGACCGCGCTCCTCGCGCCGAGGGGGAAGGCGGCGATCGAGCTCGTCGCCAAGGAGCGGCCCGCGGCGGCGGTGGTGGACGTGCTGCTGCCGGACATGATGGGCTACGACGTCGCCCACGCGCTCCGGAACGCGCAGATCCCCTTCGTGTTCGTGACCGGCGTCTTCAAGGGCGGCCGGGCGGCCATGGACGCGCGGAACCAGCACGGCGCGGCCGGCTACTTCGAGAAGCCGTTCGAGGCGAAGAAGCTCGTGGACGCGCTCCGCGGCCTCGTCCCGCCGGCGCCGCCGACCCGCGCCCCCGCCCCGGGCGCCACGCCGCCCCCGCTCAAGGCGGAGCTCACCGACTTCGACGTCGAGGTCGCGGTCGAGGCCGACGAGCCGGTGGACGCGATGGAGCTCACCGGGCGTGTGGTCCTCACCGAGGACGGCAAGGTCTCGGCGGAG
The DNA here is from genome assembly GCF_022690765.1 of Anaeromyxobacter oryzisoli. Classification (GTDB taxonomy): domain Bacteria; phylum Myxococcota; class Myxococcia; order Myxococcales; family Anaeromyxobacteraceae; genus Anaeromyxobacter; species Anaeromyxobacter oryzisoli. Next base: position 64,883 of record NZ_JALCZA010000001.1, read on the forward strand.
ATCCGCGGCGAGAACATCACCGCCGCGCCGGTGGGCGCGCCCGCCCGGCCGCCGCCCCTCCGCGCCGCGCCGCCCCCCTCCCGCGCCGACGTCCGGACCCAGGCGACGCGGCACGATCTCTCCCGGACCGAGGGGAAGCTCGAGGAGAACCTCCCGGACCTCATCACCGCCTTCTACCTCGCGCAGCAGACCGGCGAGCTCACGGTGCAGCGCGGGAAGGTGAAGAAGACCATCTACTTCGAGAAGGGGCGCCCCTGCTTCGCCATCTCGAACCTGGTCACCGACCGGTTCGCCCCGTTCCTCGTGCGGGTGGGCAAGATCACCACCGCCCAGCTCGAGCTCTGCAAGGCCACCGCCGAGAAGACCGGCCGGCGCACCGGCGACGTGCTCGTCGAGATGGGGGTCCTCAAGGAGACGGAGAAGCTCTACTACGTCGCCCAGCAGGTGAAGGCGATCGTCTACTCCGTCTTCGGCTGGGAGGAGGGCGAGTACCGGATCCACTTCGTGGATCGGGCGGCGAAGGAGACGATCAAGATCGACCTCCACCCCGCGAACCTCATCACCCGCGGCGTGAAGAAGCTCTACAAGCCGGAGCGGCTCTACCGGCTGCTCTCGCCGGAGGACCGGCTGGTCCCGTCGCAGCAGCCGGCGTACGGGCTGCACGAGGTCGAGCTCGACCGCTGGGAGGCGGAGCTGCTCCCGAAGGTGGACGGGACCCGGAGCATCGCCGAGCTCATCCAGCTCGTGCAGCGGCCGGAGCACGTCGTCTACGGCTTCCTGTACGGGATGGTCGCGCTCAAGATCCTCGAGCGCACCTGACGCACCGCTAAACGAGGGTTCGCGATTCGCGAACACCTTCGGTGTCGCGCCTCGCGCCCTCGTTTAGCCAGGTTATACGGGGGCTGCGCCCCCGCCCCGTCGAGCGAAGCTCGCCGGGGCCCCACCCCTGGCTACGCGGGGCCACGCGCGCGGGCGCGCGCTGTCCCGCGGGGAGGGGCGCTGCCCCTCCCCACCTGCGGTGGGGCCCCTCCCCGCTGTCCGTTCGCGAATCATGACCGGCCGTTTAGAGCTGCTGCGGCGCGCGCGGCGCCGTGCCGCCGGTCCTACGTCAGGTCGCCGGCTCGACGAGGCGGACGGGGTACCGCCGGTACCGGCCCCCGTGCCAGCAGTCGAGCCAGCTGCGGTCCGGCCTCACCGACAGCTCCGGATCGCGCGCCCGCGGGAACCGGGCGGGATCCCCGTTCGCCGGCCCGATCGCGAGCTCGCCGTCGGCGAGGTGCGCCCAGGCGGTCGCGTCGCAGCGCGGGCACTGGAAGAGGACCACCGGCGCACCCGGGAGCGCCACCGTGCCCGCGTCGAGCACGTCGGGCGTGGCGAGCGAGGCGTGACAGTGGGGGCAGGCGATCACGATCGGACTCGACCGCGCAGTGTAGCCGCCGCCCGGTGCGGACGCGAGCCGCCGCCCGAACCATGGTCGAGCGACACGCCCCTGGTCAGGAGCACGCCGTCGTCGGATCGCGCCCGGTGGTGAGGGCGGGGATGCGTGCGGCGAGGGCGAGGTGGTCGGGGGTGCGCAAGCAGGCGCGGACCTGCGCCGGATCCGGCGCCGGCCCCGCGAACCGGAGCAGCCGCTCGACCCGCCCGCGCGCCTCGGCGAGCCGGGCGCGCGGGAGGTCGCCGCGCTCCACCGCGCCCCGCACGAGGTCGATGGCGCGGTGCTGGACGGCGGCGGTGTGGCAGACGAGGAGCGCGTCCACCCCGGCGGCGATCGCGCCCGGCGCGGCCTGCTCGAGCGGGAAGTGCTCCGCCACCGCCTTCATCTCCAGGTCGTCGGAGATCGCGCAGCCGTCGTAGCCCACCTCCTCGCGGAGGAGGCGCATCACCGAGGGCGCGAGCGTCGCCGGCCTGGCCGAGTCGAGCGGCTCGAAGATCACGTGCGCGGTCATCACCGAGGCGACCCCGGCGCGGGCGAGGGCCCGGAAGGGTTGGAGCTCCACGCGATCGAGGCGCTCCCGCGCGTGAGGCAGGCGAGGCAGGTCGTGGTGCGAGTCCTGGCTGGTGTCGCCGTGGCCGGGGAAGTGCTTCGCGCAGGCGGCGACGCCCTCCCCCTGCAGGCCGAGGGCGAGCGCCGCCCCGAGCCGGCCCACCACCTCGGGATCGCGGGAGAAGGACCGATCGCCGATGACGGGGTTCGCCGGGTTCGTGTCCACGTCCACCACGGGCGCGTAGTCCTGGTCGATCCCGACCGCCCGGAGCTCGCGCCCGAGGAGCGCCCCGACGTCGCGGGCGATCGCCGCGTCGCCCAGCTCGCCGACGGCGCGCATGGGGGGGAGCTCGGTGAAGCCCTGCGGCTCGCGCAGGCGGGCGACCCGGCCGCCCTCCTGGTCCACCGACACGAGGAGCGGCCGCCCGGCGGCGCGCTTCAGCGCCGCGGTGAGCTCCGCCACCTGCTCGGCGCTCTCCACGTTCCGGGCGAAGAGCACGACGCCGTACACGCCCCGCCGGATCAGCTCGAGGACCTCGGGCGAGGGGGTCTTCCCGTGAAAGCCGACGCAGAGCAGGCCGGCGACTTCGGTGTCGAGGGAGGGCGCCATGGCGGGCACAGGGTAACCGAGCGGCCGGGACTTCGCACCGGCGCGCGCGGGCCGGGGGTCATCCCGTCAGGCGAGGAGCAGCCCCTCGAGGAAGAACGCGGCGACGCCGAGGGCGAGGAGCACCGACCAGAGCGGGACCTCGCGGCCGCCCGCGACGGCGCGCCCGCCGCCCTCGACCCGGGCGTGGCCCTCGCCGCCGAACCAGGCGGTGAGCTCGGCCGGCGCGAGCCGGCGGGTGTCCGACTCGCGCGGCTCGGGCGTCACCGCGAAGGCGAGCCGCGGCTCGACCCGCTCCTCCCCGCGGCTGCGCACCTTCACCTGCCACAGCCCGGGCTCGCGCGGGGTCCACTCCACCAGGCCCGCCGACGGCTCCGCGAGCCCGGACCGCTCGAGCTCGGCCCGCCCCAGCTCGCGCCCGCCGGGATCGACGAGCGCGACGAGCGCCTCGCCGTCGTCGAGCCGGATCGTGCGGCGCGCGCCGACGGGGGCCGGCGGCTCGCGCCGCTCCTCGAGCGCGCCGGCGAGGAACCCGGCGAAGCGCTGCATCGCCGGGAGGAAGCTCGTGCGGATGGGCCAGTCGGTCCAGTCGTGGTCGGCGGTCGAGGTGAAGAGCAGCACCCGCCCCCGGCCGCGCCGGGCCTCGACCAGCGCGGGCGCGCCATCGTCGAACCGCGCCAGCACCCGCGCCCCGCCCCCGCCCGGCCGCGGCTTCGCGAGGAGGTAGCGCGAGGTCCGGACGCCGAGGAGCCCCTCGCGCGCGTCGCCCTGGAAGATCGAGAGCGCCGGGTGCTCGAAGTCCACCTCGGCGAAGCGGGCGGCGCGCGGCCCGCCCGCGGCGTCCGGCCCGGCGGCGCTCTTCTCGACGTGGAGCGACATGGGGAGCAGCTCGCCGAGCTCGCGCCCGTAGAGCTCCGGGTCCACCTGGTCGCCCACCGCGACGAAGAGCCCGCCGCCGCCCTCGACGAAGCGGGCGAGCTCCGCGGCCCGCGCGCCCACCGAGCGGACGTTGAGCAGGAGGACCACGTCCACCTTCGAGAGGTCCTCCTGCGGGAAGGCCTCGGCGTCCACGAGCCGCGGCCGGACGGGCGACGCGGGCGAGGCGAGGGCCGACTCCACGAAGTACGCCTCGTCGCGGTACTTCACCGGCGAGGGCGCGCCGTCCACGACGAGCGCCCGGATCTCGCGCGGCACCACGATCGCGAGCGCCCGCGCGTCGTCGTCCGCGAGCGCGTCCTGCGGCAGCGCCACCTTCACCGCCGCCGGGCCGCCCTGGGGGAACGCGTGGAGCAGCGTCTTGCGGCTCGTGCCGTTCGCCGGCACCTCGGCGAAGGCGCGGATCGCGGTCCGGGCCGAGGGGCCCGTGCCGACCACGAGCGAGAGCGGCACGTCCGCGAGGGGCTCCTTCGCGTGGTTCGAGAGGAGCGCGGTGAAGCGGTAGCCGCGCGGCCCCGCGGCGGGATCGGGCTCCGCGTCGAGCCCGACCACGGCGTGGTTCGGGAGGTCCGCCCCGCGGGCGGCGTCGAGGATGGTCACCTCCGGCCGGACCGGGCCCTTCGGGCCGTCCACCGCCGGGGCGGGGACGTCGAGGCGCCAGGCGCTCGCGGCGAGGTCGGTCGCGACGACGAGCCGCTTCGGGAGGCCGTCCTGCGCCCGCGCCGCGGCGAGGGCCCGGACCGCGGCCGTGACGCACGCGGTGAGGTCGCCGTAGCCCGCGGTCGCCTGCGCCGACTCGAGCACGCGCCGGACCGCGGCGCGGTCGAACGACGGCGGCTCCACCTGGACCGGATCCATCCCGCAGACCACGGCGGTGGCGGGCTCCTCGGGGGCGAGCTCGGCGAGGGCGCGGAGCGCGTCCTGGCGGGCGCGGTCGAAGAGCGGGCGCCCCCCGAGCCGGTAGCGCATCGAGCCGGAGGCGTCGAGCACGACGGCGGTCGCCCGCGGCCCGCGCGCGACCGCGGCCGCGGCGCCACCGCCGCGCTGGGCCTGGGGGCGGGCGATCGCGAACGCCACCGCGCCGAGGAGGAGGGTCCGGGCCGTGAAGAGGAGGACCTTCTTCAGGCGGAGGCGGCGCTGCGTCTCGCGCCGCGCGCGGAGGACGAACTCGATCGCGGGGAACGGCGTCGGGCGCGGGCGGCGGCGGAAGAAGAGGTGGACGGCGAGCGGGATGCCCGCGGCGAGGAGGCCCCAGAGGAGCGCCGGGTGCACGAAGCTCATGGCCGCTCGCCTCGCGAGCTCGGGGCGGTGATCGCGGTCCCCGTCACGCCGCGCTCCGCTCGCGCCGGGCGAGGAACGGGAGGAGCACCTCGTCGAGGGGGCGGTCGGTGCGGCAGAGGGCGTAGTCCACGTCGGCCTCGGCCGCGGTCCGCCTCACCTCGTCGAGCCAGCGGTGCAGCACCTCGAGGTAGCCCTTCCGCACGTCGCGCCCGTGCGCCTCGACCTGGCGGTCGTCCTCCATCGACAGGAAGAGGGTCGGGTCGTCGAAGGGGAACTCCAGCTCCGCCGGATCGAGGACGTGGAAGAGCGTCACCTCGTGCTTGCGGCGGCCGAGCTGGGCGAGCTTCTTCAGGATCCGCTCCTCGGGGTCGAACAGGTCGGAGAAGACCAGCACCGAGGAGCGGCGCTGGGCGTGCTCGATGATCCAGTCCACCGCGGCGGAGAGCCGGGTGGTCCCGCCCGCCTTCGCGCCCTCGAGGGCGTCGAGGATGGGGGCGAGGTGGTTCGCGGTGGCGCGCGGCGGGACCGAGGCCGCCACCCGATCCTGGACGAGGACGAGCCCGGCGGCGTCCTGCTGGCGGACGAGGAGGTAGGCGAGGGAGGCGGCGAGGGCGCTCGCGTACTCGAGCTTGGTGAGCCGCCCCGGGTCGGCGCGGTAGCCCATCGAGCCGGAGGCGTCCACGACCAGGTAGGCGCGGAGGTTGGTCTCCTGCTCGAACTGCTTCACGTAGTACTTGTCGAACTTGCCGTAGGCCTTCCAGTCGATGTGCCGGATCTCGTCGCCCGGCGCGTACTCCTTGTGCTCCGCGAACTCGACCGACTGCCCGTGGTGCGGCGACTTGTGGAGCCCCGTGAGCACGCCCTCCGTGATCGCGCGCACCCGGAGCTTCAGGCTGTCGAGCTTCGCGAGCACCGCGGGATCGAGGAGGGGACGCTTCGGCTCAGGCATGGCTCCTCCCCTCGCCGGTGCGTTCGTCTCGAGCTGCCCGACCATCGTCCGGTCTTTCCTGGGCCCCTCGGCCACGCTCGGGGTCCCGTTCGCCCTGAGCCCTTCGGCTACGCTCGGGGCAGGCTCCGCGAACTCGCTCGACCTCGGCATCGCACTTCTTTGAGCGGTCGGGCCCGGAGTCGAAGGGCGCGGCGCCATTGGCGGGTGCGGCGGCCTTCGACTCCGCGGTCGCTTCGCGCCCGCTACGCTCAGGCCGAACGGGGCCCTGACGGGAGCCGCCGAAGGCGGCGGAGTCGAAGGGCTCAGGCCGAACGGGGATAACGGCGGGCAGCACGCCGAACATTCGCAGCCGCTCCACCCGGTTCGGCCCTCGCGCGAGCTCCTTCAGCCGCGCCCAGTCCTCGCGCACCAGCGCCTCCTTCTTGGCGCGCGTCCATTTCTTGAGCTGCCACTCCCGGGCGAGCGCCTCGTCCCGCGTGTCGCACTCGGCGGACCAGACGAGCTTCACCGGCAGCTGCCTGGACGTATGGCCGCCGTACGTCCCCTCGACGTGCTCGGCAACCCGCTTCTCCAGGTCCTCGGTATGTCCCACGTAGTAGCTGCCGTTCCTGCAACGAAGCATGTAGACGACGAAGGGTTTCACCAGAGCGCCCCTCGACCCCGCGCGGAGCCTGCCCTGGGCGTGGCCGTCGCCGACCGACGGGCGCGAAGGGCTCGGGCGAGCGCACTGCATCCGGCACGCCGGCCACTCGGTGGCGCACGGCGCCATCATCGCGATCTCCCGCCACGCCTCATTGACTGGCTCCGTCCAGGACGCGCCCCACGCAAACCCGAAGCGCGACGCTCCTCGTCCCTACCGCTCCAGCAGCCGCTCGACGATCTGCGCCGAGGTGATCCCCTCCGACTCGGCGCGGAAGTTCGTGATCACCCGGTGCACGAGGACGTTCTTCGCGAGGGCGCGGACGTCCTCCTCCGAGGCGGCCATCCTGCCGTCGAGGATCGCCCGGCTCTTCGCGCCGAGGATGAGGTACTGGCTCGCGCGCGGGCCGGCGCCCCAGGAGACGTTGTCCTTCACGAAGTCGGGCGCGCCCGGCTCGCCGGGGCGCGTCCGGCGCGCGAGCTCGACGGCGTACCGGATCACGTGGTCGGCGGCGGGGACGCGGAGCACCAGGTCCTGGAGCTCGCGGATCTTGTGCGGCGAGAGGACCCGCCGCAGGGGGGCCCGGGTCGCCACCGTAGTGGAGCGGACGATCTGGAGCTCCTCGTCGGCGGTCGGGTACGAGACCTTCACGTAGAACATGAAGCGGTCGAGCTGCGCCTCGGGCAGCGGGTAGGTGCCCTCCTGCTCGATGGGGTTCTGGGTCGCGAAGACCAGGAACGGCAGCTCGAGCGGGTAGGTCTCGCCGCCGGCGGTGACGCGGTACTCCTGCATCGCCTGGAGGAGCGCGGCCTGGGTCTTCGGCGGGGTGCGGTTGATCTCGTCGGCGAGGAGCAGGTTCGCGAAGATCGGCCCGGCCACGAAGCGGAAGGCGCGCCGGCCGGTGGTGTGGTCCTCCTCGAGGACGTCGGTGCCGGTGATGTCCGACGGCATCAGGTCCGGCGTGAACTGGATCCGGTTGAAGGACAGGTCCAGGACGTCGGCGACCGTGGAGATGAGGAGCGTCTTCGCGAGGCCGGGGACGCCCACGAACAGGCAGTGGCCGCGGGCGAACAGCGCGATCAGGAGGGCGTCCACGACGTCCTTCTGCCCGACGATGCGCTTCTCGATCTCGCCGAGCAGGAGGCGGCGGGCGTCGTGCAGCTCCTGCACCGCCCGGAGGTCCTGCTCGAGGTCCGGCTGCTGCGGCAGGGGTGGGATGGTGGGCGTCTCGGGGGTCATGGGAGCTCCGGATCCGCGCTCAGGGTGAATGGCCGTCTCTCGCGGAGAGTATCGTCGCGAACCGCGCCTCGCGCGAGGCCGCGCCCGGATCGCCGAGGCCACCGTACGCCTTCGCGAGGCCCGCGTGGATCTCGGGATCGAACGGATCCTGCCGGTTCGCGACGAGGAGGCGATCCCTCGCCCGGGCGAGGTCCTGCCGCTCGAGGAGGAGCCGTGCGAGCTGCACGTTCAGGGCGGGGTAGTCCGGGTTCCACCCGAGCGCCTCGGTGAGCACCCGGGAGGCCTCGTCGCGCTGCCCCGCCATCGCGGCGGCGAGCGCGTACTGCCCGGAGAGGTTCGCGACCCGCCCGCCCACGCGCCGGTAGGCCTTCCCGTACTCGATCCGCGCCGCGTTCCAGCGGCCGCGGATCCGGTAGATCTCCCCGAGCCGGGCGAAGCCCCGCGCGGTCGGGTCGGCGAGCTCCCCCCACTCGGCGTGATCGGCACGCTGGCGCGGGTCGTCCCGGAAGGTGAGGCGGCGCAGCTCGTGCGCGCCGCCCCGCGGGAGCGGGCGGGAGGCGAGGTAGCCCTTCCACTGCCCGAGGAAGCGCTCGAACGGGACGCCGAGGGCGTCGGCCACCGCCTGCTCCGCGGTCCGCCCGCCGCCCACCGCCGCCGTGACCCGCGCGATCGCGGCGGGGCCGGCGCGGTTCACGAGGTACTCGACCGCGAGCACGACCTGCGCGTAGGCGAGCGCCGCCCGCTCCTGCGAGGGCAGCTTCGCGAGCGACGGGTGCATCTCCTGGAAGGTGACGAGGTTCCCCTTCCCCACCGCGTCGCGGACGAGCGCCGCCGAGAACGGGGTGAGCGGCTCGGCCCGGCCGCGCCAGGCGGTCTCGAACCACTTCGCGAGCCCCTCCTGCAGCCAGATGGGGGCGCGGTTGTGGGTCTTCAGGGTGACGACGACGTGCGTGTACTCGTGGGCGGCGGTGTCGAGCCAGTCGTAGCCCTTCAGGAGCGCCTTCGGCGAGAGCATCATCAGCTTGCCGAACTTCGCCACCGCCACGGTGCCGCTCGTCCGCACCTCGGCCTCGGTGAGCGTCGAGATCCGCGCGAGCGCCCGCACGTCGGGGACGATCTCGACGGTGAGCCGGCCGGCCGGGACGACGCCCACCGCGGCCTGGAGCGCCGCGCGCTGCCGCTCGAGGGCCTCCACGAGGTACGGCACGAGCACCTCGTCCTTGCCCTTCGGGTACGAGACGACGAAGTGCTCGGCCTCGAACCGGACGAAGTCCTTCGTCACCTCGCGCGCCGCCTTCGCGAGGGCGAGGTAGCCGCCGGCGTCGCCTGCCCCGGACGCCTCGATGAGCCGCACCGCCGCGCCGTAGTCCTGCTCGAAGAAGCGGAGCACGCCGGCGGCGAGCTTCACCTCGTCGGAGGCCCGGTCGAAGGGCTGGTACGGGGCGAGGGTCCGGCGCGCCGCGTCCACGTCCTCCTCGGAGAGCCGCCGGAGCGCAGCGATCGCGGCCTTGTCGGCGGCGCCGGCGGCGAGCGCCGGGGCGGGGGCCGCGGCGGCGAGGGCAGCACCGAGGAGGACGGCGGCGAGGGCGCGGCGCGCAGGCATGGCGGCACCCGCTCGCATTGCTGCGGCGCACGCTGCCTGCCTGCGCGGGGCAGACTCCTCCCTGCGCTGCTCGCCCTTCGACTCCGGCGCGCTCCGCGCGCCTACGCTCAGGGCGAACGGAGCATCGTGTTCCTCGCGACGCTCGACGCAAGCAGGTGGCGCCATCACTTCACCAGCTCCTCGTAGTAGCGCTGCACCTCGCCCCGGTACCGCTCCGGCGCGCCCTGCTTCATCGCCTCCAGGAGGTCCTTGCGGAACTCCTCCGGCACCTTGTGCGCCTCCGCGCCCGGGATCTTCACCTTCTCGCGGGACGGCTCGTAGCCGTCGCCCTCGCGCTCGCCGCCCGCCTCGGCGAACGGGAACGGGAAGCCCTGCCCGCCGCCGCCCTGCCCCTTCTTCGCCGCCTCCTCGAGCCCCTTGCGGAACCGCTCGAGGGCGTCGAGGGCGAGCTGCTGCTCACCGTGGCCGCGCTGCGGGTTCTTCGCCCCGAGCTCGGCGCCGGCCTGGCCCATGTGCCGGCGCCCCTCCCCGAGCTGGCCCTCCGCCGACGGCGGGAACACCGGGGCCTGCTGGGCGAGCTCGCGGAGCCGCTGCTGGAGCTGCCCAGCCTGCCGCTCGAGGTCCCCCTGGCGGCGCGCGAGCCCCTCGAGCTTGCGCTGCTGCTCCGACCCGAGCACGGAGCGCGGGTCGGGGAAGAGCCGGGAGAGCGCGTCGCGGATCTCGCGGACCTTCGGCGCGGCCCGGTCCACCTGGCGGCGCGCGTCGTCGATCTGCTGCGGGTCCTTGCCGGTCAGGGCGCGGCTCCGGTCCGCGAGCTGCGCGTCCTCCTGGAGCAGCATCGAGAGCCGGTCCACCGACGGCCCGGCGCGGAGCGCCGCGTCCGCCGCCCCCTCGAGCTCGCGCGCGACGAGGGCGCGCTCGAGGTCGCGGAGCGCCTCGCGCGACAGCTCGAGCTCCGGCTCGGCCCGCATCGAGACCCCCGGCTGCGCGCGCTCCACGTCCTGCCGCGCCTCCCGCGCCTTGCGCTCGAGCTCCCGGAGCTGCCGCTCCGCGCCCCGGAGCCGGTCGGCCACCTTCCGCCGGTAGTCGGCGCGGATCCGCTCGGTCTCGTCCGCGGCCCGCCGCTGCTCGGCCTGGACCTGCTCGAGGTCCTGCTTGAACGCGAGCATCTCCTTCATGAGCGCGCTCGCCTTCTCGTCCGGGCGCCCCGCGGTGCGCTTCAGGCCGGAGAGCATCCGGTCCATCGCGCTCGCCATCCGGTCGAGGGCCTTCATCGCGCCCTCCACGTCCCCCTGCGCGAACCTGCGCTCCGCGTCGTCGAGGCCCGCCATCAGGTCGTCGGAGCGGGCCAGCTCCGCGAGCGCCTCCTCGTTCATGTGCTCGTCGTTGAAGCCCTTCGACAGCTCCGCCATCTGCCGGAGCAGGTCCTGGACCCGCTCCCGCATCCGCCCGATCTGGGCGACGAGCTCCTTCTTCCGCTCCTCCGAGGGGGCGGAGCGGTACTTCTCGAGGAGGCCGGCGAGATCGCGCCGCTGGCGCTGGAGGTCCTTCGCGAGCCGGACCAGGTCCTCGGCGCGGCGCTTGTCGAGGAGCTGCTCGAGGTAGAGGATCCCGCGCTCCATCGTCTGATCCAGCGCGGCGTCGGCGGTCGCCATCGTGCGCACGATCGAGCCGTCCGGCCGGACGTGCGCGAGGAGGCTGCGCGCGACCAGGCTCCGGTACTGCGTCACCCGCTGCTCGGCGTTCCGGAGGTGGCCCGAGACGTTCACGATCGCCTGGGCGACCTCGCGCGGGCCGGCGCGGTCGCGGCGGATGTCGGCGGCGGCGTCGAGCATCCCGTCGGCGAGCGCGCGGGTCCTCCCGTCGAGGGCCTGGGCCGCCGGGAGCCGCTCCGCGTTCGCCACCGGGCCGGCGGCGAACGCGTCGAGGCGATCCCCGAGCAGCGCCACCAGCTCCTCGTACACCTGCCGCGCGCGCTCGAGCACCCGCCGGCGGTGCTCGGCCTCGGAGTAGATCTTCACCCGCTGGGCCTCGGAGACGCTCCGCTTCGGACCGGAGACGGTGTCCGTGTCGAGGGCCTCCATCCAGTAGGCGAGCTCGTCGCCCTCGGCGAGGCCGAGCGGGACGAGGGCGAGGTCCACCGTCCCGCCGTCGTGGCGGAGCCCCTCGCCGCGGCGCAGGATCCGGCGCTCCTCCTTGCCGCTCGGCGGCTTCAGGACGAGGGCCACCTCGGAGAGGCCGAAGTCGTCCTGGGCGTCCCACGCGATCCCGAGCACCTCGTTGCCGGAGATCTCGAGCTCGCGCTCGGGGGCGGTGATCCGGATCTGCGGGAAGGCGTCCGGCTCGATCACGATCGGGATGGGCGGCCCCTCCGCGACGGTGCGCCCCTTCGCGTCGAGGAAGCGGAAGCGGTAGCTGCCGCCCTCCTGCACCAAAAAGCGGCCGCGGAGGTCGCGATCGCCGGTCACGGTGAGGGCGAAGCGCTGGACGGCCTTGGATCCGGGGGCGGCCTTCGGGTCGGGGGCGGCCTTCGGGTCGGGGGCGGCCTTCGACTCCGCGCTCGCCTTGCTCGCGCTACGCTCAGGCCGAGCGGGAATAATGGAGCCGCCGGAGGCGGCGGAGCCGAAGGGCTCGGGGTGAGCTGCGGACCCAGGCACCTCGCCTCGCTCCCGTTCGCCCTGAGCGTAGGGCCCGCGAGCTCGCTCGGCGCCGTCCTCGCGCTTCGTCGAGCCTCCGGGCGCGGGCCCGGAGTCGAAGGGCGCGGCGGCCTTCGACTCCGCGCTCGCTTCACTCCCGCGGAGCCTGCCCTGAGCGGAGCCGCCGGAGGCGGCGGAGCCGAAGGGCTCAGGCCGAACGGGGATGGCGGAGCCGAAGGGCTCAGGCCGAACGGAACTAGGCGCCTCGAACGTGACCTCGAGCTCCGCGGCCTTCACCGGCCGGTCGGCGCGCGTGCGGAGCGTCACCTCGGTCCCCTTCGGCGCGCGGATCTCGCCGCCGGTGCCGGAGAGGGTCCGGGGCTCCCGCTTCATGTAGGCGGGGTACGCGTAGACGAGCTCGATGTCTCCGGTGATCGGGTCCACCACCGGCGGCGGCGCGCCGGGCGGGTCGCCGCGGAGCACGCGAGCGTACGCCCTGCCGAGATCGGCCCCGCCCACGAGGAACGCCAGCGCGTACGCGGCGAGGACGCCGGCGAGGAGGAGCCCCGCCTGCCGGGCCCGCCGGTCGGGGATCGCGCGGGCGAGATCCACGGCGCGGGCGTCCGCCGCGGTCCGCTCGAGGTGCGCGTCGAGCAGCGCCAGGGAGAGCTGGCCGCTCGCGGCGATCTCCTCGCGCGCCCGCGCCAGCTCCACCGAGGAGAGGAGCGCCGAGCGCAGCGCCGGCTGCCCGCCGGCGAGCGTCCGGGCGGTGGCCGCGTCCCCACGGGCGGTCCGGAGGAGCGCGCGCGCCGCGACCGCGAAGGCGGCGACCACCGCGAGCGCCGCCAGCGCGAGGGCGATCCCCCGGTACCCCGTCCGGGCCCCCGCCGCGAGGGCGACGGCGCCGCCGAGGACGCACAGCAGGGCTGCCGCCAGGCCCGCCCCGCCCGCCACGCAGAGGACGATCCGGACCTGCCGACGCCGCGCCCCCTGGAGGACGCGCGCGATCTCGGAGTACGCGCCGGGCATGTGGTCCTGGTTCGAGAAGCGACCTCTCCACCGCGCTCCGGCGGTTTCGGCAAGGATAACGCGGCGCGACCCGGGGGGCACCCGTCCAAGAGGCGGCCCGCGCCGACGCCGTCGAAGCTCGCCCGGGGCGCGACCCCCCGTGCTACCTTGCCGCGTCCGGTGAATTCCGCCGGGGGAGACCGCGTCAAGACCGATGGAAGCAGACGACCTCGCGCTCGTCGAGCGGGCCCGCGCAGGCGAGAGAGACGCCTTCCGCGCCCTGGTCGTCCGTTTCCAGAGGAAGGTCTACGCCGTGGCGCTCGGCATCGTGAAGGACCCGGATCTCGCATGGGACGTCGCCCAGGAGACGTTCGTGCGCGTCCACCGGGGCCTCGGCGACTTCAAAGGAGACTCGGCCTTCTCGACCTGGCTCTTCCGGATCGCGACGCACCTCTCCATCGACGCGGTGCGCCGGGAGCGGAGCGCCCGCAAGGAGGACGTGGACGAGGTGCGCGAGTCGGACCTCGAGGACGGCGGTGAGGGGATCCTCGCGACGCCGCTCGGGACCGATCCCCGCCAGAACGCGCTCCGGCGCGAGCTCGGGGAGAAGATCGAGGAGGCGCTCGCGACGCTCCCGGAGAAGCACCGGACGATCCTGGTCCTCCGCGAGCTCGAGGGGCTCTCCTACGAGGAGCTGGCCGAGCGGCTCGGGATCCACAAGGGCACGGTGATGAGCCGGCTCTTCCACGCGCGGAAGAAGATGCAGGCCGCGCTGCGGGAATACGCCGGGATCCGTGGGGACGCGGACCGCGACGGGGAGGACGAGACGTGACGAAGAAGGACTGCGTGCGCTTCGCTCCGATGATCGGGGCTCGCGAGGGCGAGCTGTCCGAGGTCGAGGCGCGGGCGCTCGCGGCGCACCTCGCGATGTGCCGGCGGTGCCAGGAGCTCGCCGCCCGGTTCGCGAGGACCGACGGGCTGGTGGCCGAGGCGCTCCTCGCGCGCGCGAACGCGCGGGACTTCGCGCCGTTCGTCGATCAGGTGATGGACCGCATCGGCACCGGCGCCCCCCAGGGTGCGCGCTCCGGCCGCGGACTGCTCGGCTGGGTGGGGCGTCACTGGAAGGGAACGCTCTCCGTCACGGCGCCGGCGCTGGCAGCCCTCGCGGTGTTCATGTACGTTCACTTCGGCGGCCCCGGGCAGGTGGCGTCGCTCGAGATCTCCAGCCAGGGTGTCTCGACCGTGCTCCAGACATCCGACGGCCCGGTGGTGCTCCTCCCACCCGAGGAGCACCCGTCGTGAGCCGCCTGGAGGGTAGATGACCCGCCGCTCGTTCATCCTCGCCGCCGCCGCCGCGGTCCTCTTCTCCGCCGTCCCGATCGCCGCCCGCGCCGACGTGCCGGTGCACGTCCGCGTGATCAAGGGCTCGCGCCGCGGCCCGAAGCAGGTGGACCCGCGCCTCGACGCGCTGAGGCGCCAGCTCTCGGCCCTCGCCTACGTGAACTGGCAGGAGACCCAGGAGCGGCGGGTCACGCTGGTGAAGGGGCGCACGGAGTTCGTGCAGCTCCCCGACGGCGACATGGCCGGGATCACGCTCCAGGAGGAGCGCGGGACCATCGCGACCATCGAGGTCGCCCTCGCCTCCCGGAACACGCAGAGCCGGCTCACCATCGAGAAGGGCCAGCGGATCGTCCACCAGGTCACCGGCGAGCGGGACGGGGCGGCCTTCTTCCTGACCATCGCGGTCTGGCCGTAACGGCGGCGCGGCGCCGCGCCGTGCCCCGCCTCGAACGCCCGGGCGTCCCCGGCAGCCCCCTCCTCCGCGTCGCCGTCAGGCCGGCGAGTTCGCTTCGGGTGAACTGGCGCGCTCCAGCCCGGCCAGGAACGTCCGGATCCCGCCCAGATAGTTCCGGACGACGCTCCGGGGCGCCGGCGAGCGCGCCAGCGTCATGAGCCCGAGGACGGCGCCCGCCAGATAGTCCGCCGTCGCCGCGCAGTCCACGCGCGGGGAGAGCTCGTCCCGGCGCCGGGCGTTCTCGAGGGCGCGGGCGAGCCGCCCCCGGAGGTCGTCGAGGTACGCCTCGACGACGCGGGCGACCGAGGCCTCGCGCGGCGCGGTCTCCGCCGCGGACAGGACGAGCAGGCAGCCGCGCCGCCCCTCCGGCCGACCCGCCAGCTCGCCGAGGCCGCGGAAGAAGCGCTCGACCTCCGCGAGGGAGGCGTCCGCGGGAGCGAGGGGCGCCATGAAGGCGCCGGCGACCCGCTCCCGGTACCGCTGGAGCAGCGCGGTGAAGAGCCTGCGCTTGCTCCCGAACTCGCCGTAGATCGCCGCCCGGTGCAGGCCCGTCCGGTCGGCCAGATCCGCGACCGTGGTCGCCTCGTACCCCTTCTCCCAGAAGAGGCGCGTCGCCCGCTCCAGCGTCTCCTCGGACAGCGCCCCCACGGCCTTGCCGACTCCCATCCCGCCCCCCTCAGAGAACGATCGTTCTTGACCGCAGAATATTCGTTCTGCATGCTGCTCCGCAAGCGGTCGCGCCCTCGCGGCCGCCGCCACCCGGGAGCGTCACGTGCCGACCCCTCACCTCCCCGACGTCCAGGCCTGCGTCTTCGACGCGTACGGCACCCTCTTCGACGTGAACAGCGCCGCCGAGCGCGCGAAGGGGGCCCTCGGCGCGCGCTGGCAGCCCCTCGCGGACACCTGGCGCGCCAAGCAGCTCCAGTACACCTGGCTCCGCAGCCTCGCGGGACAGCACGTCGACTTCTGGCAGGTCACCGGCGACGCCCTCGACTTCGCGCTCGAGAGCGTGAAGATCGCCGATCCCGCGCTCCGCGCCGAGCTGATGACGCTCTACCTCTCGCTGGCGGCGTACCCGGACGTGCGGGCCGCGCTCGAGCGGCTGAAGGCGCGGGGGTTCCGGCTGGCGGTGCTCTCCAACGGCTCGCCGCGGATGCTCGCCGCCGCGGTGGAGAACGCCGGCCTCGCGGACCTCCTCGACGCGGTGCTCTCGGTCGAGGAGGTCGGGATCTACAAGCCCCACCCGTCCGTCTACCAGCTCCCGGTCGACCGCCTCGGCCTCGCCGCCGGCCGGATGTGCTTCGTCTCGTCGAACGGCTGGGACGCGTTCTGCGCGCAGGCGTTCGGCTATCGCGCGGTCTGGTGCAACCGCTTCGGCCAGGCTCCCGAGCGCATCCCGGCGCAGCCAGCGGCCGAGGTCGCCGCCCTCGCGGCGCTGCCCGACCTCCTCGCGCGGGGGGCTTGATGACGGGCAGCGCCACGGGAGCGCGGTCCGCCGGGACCGACCCGATCCCGGCCGCGCCGACCCACTCGCCGCGCCCGCGCGCGACCCCGATCGACGCGCACGGTGCGTCCCCGCTTCCGGCGCCGGAGGCGCAGCCCCGGGCCCCGGGCGAGGCGCGCCCGCGGAGCGCGTTCCTGGGCTGGGTCTCGGACCTCGCCCGCGGCCACTCCGCCGCGCTCGCGCACGCCGCTCGGCGCGAAGGGCTCGGCCCGGAGGACGCCCTCGACGCCGCCCAGGAGGCCTTCTGCACGTTCCTCGCCCTGCCGCGGGCGCGCGCGCTCACCGCCCACGACGGCGAGGCCCGGGGGCTCCTGCTCGCGATGGTCCGCAACGTGGCCCGGAACATGCGCCGGCGCCACCACCGGGCGGTCCACCACGACGGCCTCGACGAGGCCTCGGAGCTGCCCGACGACGGCCCCTCCGCGGACGAGCTCGTCGCCCGCGCCGAGGAGCACGCGCGCTTCGGGGGCTGCGTCCGCCGGCTCGCCGCGCTCCGGCGGAAGGTGGTGACCCTGCGGATGATCGACCAGCTCTCCGGTCTCGAGACGGCGCGGGCGCTGGGGCTGGAGCCGGGGCGCGTGGCGGTCCTCTTGCACCGCGCCAGGAAGGATCTCCTCGCCTGCCTGACGGCGTGAGGCCGCCGGCGGCGAGCGCCGTGAAATGTCCCGGCGGCCCGGCACCTCCAGATCCTGAAAGGAGCCGAAATGGCCAAGGTCGCGATCGTGGTGCTGGCGGGGACGGAGACGCACGAGGGGCTGGGGCGCGTGGTGAACGCGCTCGAGGCGGTGAAGGAGCTCAAGGACGGCGGACACGACGTGAAGCTCATCTTCGATGGGGCGGGCACCGCGTGGGTGCCGGAGCTCGCCCGGCCCGAGCACCGGGCGCACGCGCTCTACCGCGCCGTCAGCGACAAGATCACCGGCGTCTGCGACTTCTGCGCGGGCGCGTTCGGCGTGAAGAGCGCAGTGGCGGCGCAGGGCGTGCCGCTCGCGTGCGAGTACGAGGGGCACCCGAGCATCCTCGCGCTGGTGACCGGCGGCTACCAGGTCATCACCTTCTAGGCCGGATCCGGCGACAGGGGAGCGACACCGTGGCGAGGACGAAGCTCTGGAAGGCGGTGCTGATCATGGCGCTGGGAGGATCCGGGGGCGCCCTGGCGGCCGGAGCGCCCGCCCCGGGGCGCCCGGTCGAGGCCGAGCTGCGCGCCGCGGCCGAGGCCTCGGCGAGGAAGGCGCCCCCCGAGGCGCTCGCCGCGAGCCAGCAGGGCATCGACGCGGTGGCCGCCTCCGGGATCCTGAAGACCGCCCTCGGCGTCGGCGGGTCCATGCCTGCGTTCACGCTGCGCGACGGCCGAGGCGTGCCAGTGAGGAGCGCGGACCTGCTCGCCCGCGGACCGCTGGTCGTCGTCTTCTACCGCGGCGCCTGGTGCCCCTACTGCAACATCTACCTGCACCGCTGGCAGGAGGAGCTGCCCGCCTTGGCGCAGCGCGGGGCGACGCTCGTCGCCATCTCCGGCGAGAAGCCGGACGGCACGGCGGCCATCGTGAAGAAGCTGCAGGCGACGTTCGTCGTGCTGAGCGATCCCCGGTACGCCGTCTCGCGGCGCTTCGGGGTCGTGTACGAGGTCCCGCGGGTGGCGGCGGACGCGCTGCGCAAGCACGGGCTCGACCTCGCGGCGTACTACGGCACCCCCAGGGACGAGCTGCCGCTCTCCGCGACCTACGTCGTCGGGCAGGACGGGAAGGTCACCTACGCCTTCCTCGACGCCGACTACAAGAAGCGCGCGGAGCCGGCGGACGTGCTCGCGACCCTCGACCGGATGCGGGCGGCGAGGCGGTGAGGCGAGTGGCCGCCCCGGTCGCGGCGCGCGGGACGGGGCCCGCGCTCACCGGGCGATCGCGCGCGCCTGCCATTCCTGGTGGAAGCGCTCCAGCGCCTCGTCGATCGGGAGCGGCTTCGAGCGCAGCAGCTTCGCGGCCCGCTCGACCCGGAGGCCGCCCTGGAGCGGGCGCGGGGCGAGGAGCTTCACGTCGGCGGTCTTCACCGGGACGATCTCGCCGGCGAGGCCGAAGCGGCGGGCGATGCGGCGGGCGAAGTCCACCCGGTCGAGCACGGTGGCGTCGCTCGTGTGCAGGACGCCGCGGTAGTCCGTCTCGAGGAGCAGCTCGAGGCACATCGCGGCGCCGCTCGCCGCGAGGGTGGTCGAGACGAGCTGGTCGGCGAAGGCCTTCACGACCTCGCCGCGGGAGAGCTTCTCGACGACCTGGGTCGCGAAGGTGTTCTTCGCCCCCGGGCGTCCGCTATAGACCACCGCGACCCGCGCCACGGCGCAGTCGGGCGCGAGGAGGAGCGCGGCCTCCTCGCCGCACCGCTTGGTGCGGGCGTAGGCGCCCCGCGGGTTCGGGACGTCGTCCTCGGCGTACGGGCCGGCGGTGCCGTCGAAGACGTAGTCCGTCGAGACGGCCACGAGGCGCGCCCCGAGCGCCCGGCAGGCCCGGGCGACCTGCTCGGTGCCGCCGACGTTCACGCGCCACGCCTGCTCGGGGTCGCGCTCGCAGCCGTCCACGTCGGTCGCCGCGCCGGCGTGGAGGACCGCCTCGGGGCGGAAGGCGCGGAGGGCGGCCTCGACGGAGCGGCCGTCGCCGAGGTCGGCGTCGGCGTAGGTGAACGGGGGCGTGCCCTTCGACTCCGCGGCCGCGTCGCGGCCGCGGATCCAGCCCTGGGCGGATCCGCCGAAGGCGGCGGAGTCGAAGGGCTCAGGGCGAACGGAGTCAGGGGGCTCGGGGCGAACGGACGACTCCAGCCGCGCCTCCAGCCGGCACGGGCCGCGGCCGAGGGCGAGCACCTCGTGTCGGCCGAGGAGCTGGGCGACGGCCTCGCCGCCGAGGAGCCCGTTCGCGCCGGTGACGGCGACCCTCACGACCGCGCTCCGTACTGGCGCTCGTAATACCGGAGGTACTCGCCGGAGATGATCCGCTCCCACCACGGCCGGTGCTCGACGTACCAGCGCACGGTCTCGCCGAGGGCGTCCTCGAAGCGATGCCGGGGCGCCCAGCCGAGCTTCGTCCGGGCCTTCGTCGCGTCGATGGCGTAGCGCCGGTCGTGGCCGAGCCGGTCCTTCACGTACGCGACGAGCGACTCGGGCTTGCCGAGGTGGCGGAGCACCTGCTTCACGATCTCGAGGTTGGTCCGCTCGCTCGACGCGCCGAAGTTGTAGACCTGCCCGTCCTCGCCGCGCTCGAAGGCGGCGAGCAGGCCGCGGGCGTGGTCCTCGACGTGGATCCAGTCCCGCACGTTGAGGCCGTCGCCGTACACCGGCAGCGGGCGGTCCCGGAGCGCGTTCGCGATCATGAGCGGGATGAGCTTCTCGGGGAACTGGTAAGGCCCGTAGTTGTTCGAGCAGCGGGTCACCACCACCGGCAGCCCGAACGTCCGCGCGTAGGCGAGCGCGAGGAGATCGCTCGACGCCTTCGAGGCCGAGTACGGCGACGAGGGATCGAGGGGCGTCGTCTCGGTGAAGACGCCGGTCGCGCCGAGCGAGCCGTACACCTCGTCGGTGGAGACGTGCAGGAAGCGCTTCACCCCGACCTCGCGCGCGACCTCGAGAAGGACCTGGGTCCCGCGCACGTTCGTGTCGATGAAGACCGACGGCGCGAGGATCGAGCGATCCACGTGGCTCTCGGCGGCGAGGTGCATCACCGCGTCGATCCCCTCGCGCCGGCAGAGCTCCGCGACCAGCTCGCCGTTGCAGATGTCCCCCCGGACGAACCGGTAGCGCGGGCTCCCCTCCAGGTCGGCGAGGTTCTCGGCGTTCCCCGCGTAGGTGAGCTTGTCGAGGACGACGACGCGCCAGTCCGACCGCTCGAGGAGGAGCAGCCGGACCAGGTTCGAGCCGATGAAGCCGGCGCCGCCGGTGAGGAGGACGTTCATCTCGCGAGGTCCTTGGGGTCGAAGAGGACCGCGTCCTGGAACCGCACGCCGGCGGCGTCCTTCGCGGACACGGTGGGGGCGGCCACGCGGGTCGGCCAGTCGATCGCCAGGGAGGGATCATCCCAGCGGATGCAGCGCTCGGCCTCCGGGTGCCAGTAGTCGGTGGTCTTGTAGAGGAACTCGGCCTCGTCCGAGAGGACGACGAAGCCGTGGGCGAAGCCCTCGGGGATCCAGAGCTCGCGCTTGTTCTCCGCCGAGAGCACCTCGGCCACCCAGCGGCCGAGGGTCGGCGAGCCGCGGCGGAGGTCCACCGCCACGTCGAGCACCTCGCCCCGCACCGCCCGCACGAGCTTCCCCTGCGGGTGCGGGTGCTGGTAGTGCAGCCCGCGGAGGACGCCTCGCACCGAGCGGCTGTGGTTGTCCTGCACGAAGTCGAGGGGGCGCCCCAGGGCGGCCTCGAGCCCCTTGCGGTTGAAGCTCTCGAAGAAGAAGCCGCGCGCGTCGCCGAAGACCTTCGGCTCGACGACGACGACGTCGGGGATGGCGGTGGGACGGACGTTCATTCAGTACACCTTGTTTCCGAGGAGACCGCGGACGTACTCGCCGTAGCTCGACTTCCCGAGGGCGGCGCCGCACTGCTCGAGCTGGCGGTCGTCGATCCAGCCCTGGCGCCAGGCGACCTCCTCCGGACACGCGACCTTGAGCCCCTGCCGCTTCTCGATGGTGGCGATGAACTGCCCCGCCTCGAGGAGCGAGTCGTGGGTGCCGGTGTCGAGCCAGGCGTAGCCGCGCCCCATGATCTCCACCGCGAGCTTCTTCTCCTCGAGGTACAGGCGGTTCAGGTCGGTGATCTCGAGCTCGCCGCGGGCGGACGGCTTCACCGCCCGCGCGTGCTCCACCACCTGCTCGTCGTAGAAGTAGAGGCCGGTGACCGCGTAGCGCGACCTCGGCCGCGCCGGCTTCTCCTCGAGGCTCACCGCGCGCCGCTTCGCGTCGAACTCCACCACGCCGTAGCGCTCCGGGTCGTTCACCGCGTAGGCGAACACCGTCGCGCCCTCGGGGCGCTCGCTCGCGGCGCCGAGGAGCTGCTGCAGCTCGTGGCCGTAGAAGATGTTGTCGCCGAGCACCAGCGCCGACGGGCGGTCGCGCACGAAGTCGGCGCCGATGAGGAACGCCTGGGCGAGCCCCTCGGGGCGCGGCTGGACCTTGTACTCGAGGTTCATGCCCCAGGCGCTGCCGTCGCCGAGCAGGTTCGCGAAGCGCGGCGTGTCCTGCGGGGTCGAGATGACGAGGACCTCCCGGATCCCGGCGAGCATCAGCGCCGAGAGCGGGTAGTAGATCATCGGCTTGTCGTAGACCGGCAGGAGCTGCTTCGACACCGAGAGCGTCGCGGGGTAGAGCCGGGTGCCGGCCCCTCCCGCGAGGACGATGCCCCGGCGTCGGGGGTTCGGTTGGGTCATGACGATGGCGGTCCGGGCTCGACGAGGGAAGCCGGACTCTACGACGGGCGGCGGGGGCGATCCAGCCGCGCGCGCCCCATCTGGCGCGGTCGCTCGCGAGCGTCATCACGGGCGCAGCCGCGAGCCGACCTGGCGCCGCGGTACTGCGCTCACCGATCAATCCGGCTCGATGCGGACGAGACGCGGACCGGCGTCGCGCCCTTCACGCGCCCTTCACGCTGCCGCGAGCTGCGCGGTACCTTCGAGCCGCTTCCGTGCTTCGACCATGGGCCTCATCCGCTGCAGCTTGGCACGCGCCGCGATCATCTCGATCCACAAGGGCGGCCTCGACTGGGGACCCGTGAGCCGATCCAGGATCCAGGCGCTTGCCACGTAAACCTTGCTGTAATCCCGGCACAGCATGTCGATGCGGCGCGCGAAGTCCTGGGCGACTTCACCCTCTGCGCGAGTGGGTCGGGTTCCGCGCCCCCGCTGCTGCTCCGGCGCCGGGATCTGGAGGATCGCCTGCGCTGCCGCCTCGAGGGCGTACGGATTGCGCATGAGGCTGGTGGTGCCCCTGTAGATGCTCTCGAAGATCTGCGAGCGCGGGTTCAGCTCGCCTGCCGCAGCCTGCCTCACCAGCTCCGTCCGCAGCTCCCCGAACCGGTTTCGATTCCTCTCTCGCATGAGGCGCTTCCGGAGGCCGTACATGCGGGGGGCGCGCAGCAGGTCGCGGACGACCACGTAGCAGACCGCGCAGAGGAGCAGAAACGCGACAGAGGTCGTGGCGGTCATCGTGCCTCCTTGTCCCGACCCGAGAGAAGCGGCGTGGGCTGGCCATCGCTGATCAGCTTCTCGGCCTCGGCCGTCGAGAAGCCCATGACCTTCTCCATCAACACGCGACGCATCCAGCGGTTGTCATCCGCGAGCCGCTGGATCTGCGCCTCCTTCTCGTCTGCGATGCTGCGCTCCAGCTTGTCCTTCCGATAAATCCCTGTACGCGTTGTAGGCGGCTACCCCGACCAAGATCGTGATCGTCCACCCGGCTCCAAGGGCCGTGACGAGCTTCGCGAGCGCTTCCAAGAGTCCTTGGAGTTCTTGCACGTCCGTCCTCTCGGCGGCCGAATGTAACTCTCGGGTCTGATGGGTGTCACCCGTTCGCGCGTCGCACCATCAGCGCAGCCTAGCGTATTCATGGCACTTTCCCGAACAGAAAAAGTCCTGGTTCGCCGCTCGGTCCGGGCCGGCCGGATGCCACGCGCAGTGCGCCGTGAACGCGCGGGCCGAGCCGCGTTCACCGCCGGCTCCAGACCTCGCGCAGGTTTTCCTCGAGGCCGCGCTCGATGAGCGCGAGCGCCTCCTCGAAGGCGGCCCGGCCGCGTCGGTACGGATCCGGCACGTCGAAGCCGCCGTAGCGGCCGAGGCGCTGGACCCGGCCGCGGACGGCGGGCGCGAGCGCCTCCACCGCGCGGCGGTGCGCGTCCTCCATCACCAGCACCAGGTCGAACTTCTTCGCGAGGGCCGCGGTGAGCTGGCGGGCCCGGTGCCTGGAGAGGTCCACGCCGCGCGTGGCCAGGAGGGCGATCGCCTCCGGCTCCGCCCCGCGCCCTTCGAGGGCGGCGAGCCCCGCCGAGGCGACCACGCCGCGGCCGCTCGCCTCGAAGCGGACGCGCAGCAGCGCCTCCGCCATCGGGCTCCGGCAGACGTTCCCCACGCAGACCATCAGGACGCGATCGAGCACGGCCGGGCACCTCGAGCGACCGTCGCCTTCCTCCACCGCCCGCGGTTCGGGCCGAGCCCTGCCCGGCCTCCACCACGAGCGGATTCTACTACGAGCGCCGGGGCGACCGGTCGAGAGCCCCACGCCTCGCGGGGCCCCGGCGGCTCGCGCCCCGGGCGTGGCGTGCGGCGCGGCTCGCTCCCGTTCGGCCGAGAGCGCCGCTCGATTGGGCTGAGCCCTGCTGCGGCGCACGCTGCCTGCCTGCGCCGGGCAGACTCCTCCGTCCGCTGCTCGACGTGCCTTCCAGGCACGCCTGCGCTGCTCCGTCGTCGTGTGCCCCGGCTCGGCGACGGCATCGTGTGCCTCGCGACGGGCTCGACCCAACCGAGAGGCGCTAAGAGCCCTTCGACTACGCCGGCTGCGCCGGCTCCGCTCAGAGCAGGCTCCGCGCGAGCGAAGCGAGCGCGGAGTCGAAGGCCGCGCGCGGCTACGCGCTCAGCTTCTCGACCGCGGCCGCCGGCGCCTGCGGCTCGGGCACGTGCTGCGGCCGGTACTCCGGCACCGCCTCGGCGAACCTGCGGCGGATCTCCGCCGGCTGGCCGTCGGAGACCTTGGCGAGCTCTTCGAGGTGGCGCTTCACCTGCTCCCACGGGTGCGGGCGGAAGCGGCCGACGAAGATCTTCGGGTGCCCGGTCTTGTCGGCGTTCTCCGCGTCCACCGACAGCTCCTCGAAGAGCTTCTCGCCGGGGCGGACGCCCGTGTAGCGGACCTCGATGTCCACGTCCGGGGTGAAGCCCGAGAGCGTGATGAGGTCGCGGGCGAGGTCGGCGATCTTCACCGGCTCGCCCATGTCGAGGATGAAGATCTCGCCGCCGTTCCCCATGGTCCCGGCCTCGAGCACGAGCTGGCTCGCCTCCGGGATGGTCATGAAGTACCGGCGCATGTCCGGGTGCGTGACCGTGACCGGCCCGCCGGCGGCGATCTGCTCCTTGAAGATCGGGATCACGCTGCCGGCGGAGCCGAGGACGTTGCCGAAGCGGACCGTGACGAACCGCGTGCGGCTGCGCTGGGAGAGCGCCTGGACGTAGATCTCCGCGACGCGCTTCGAGACGCCCATCACCGAGGTCGGGTTCACCGCCTTGTCGGTGGAGATCATCACGAAGCGCTCGACGCCGAAGCGGTCGGAGAGGTCGGCGAGCGTCTTCGTCCCGAAGACGTTGTTCTTCACCGCCTCGCCCGGGTTCCACTCCATCATCGGCACGTGCTTGTGGGCGGCGGCGTGGAATACCACCGAAGGCCGGTGCCGACCGAGCAGCTCCGAGATGCGCCGCGCGTCCGCCACGTCGGCGATGCACGGGACGAGGTGCACCTCGGGGAACCGCGCGACGAGCTCGCGGTGGATGTTGAAGAGGGCGTTCTCGGTCCGCTCGACGAGGAGCAGGGACGCCGGCCCGAAGCGGCACACCTGGCGGCACAGCTCGGAGCCGATGGAGCCACCCGCGCCGGAGACCAGCACGACCCGCCCGCGCATGACCGCCGAGATGGCGTTCATGTCCAGCTTCACCGGGGCGCGGCCGAGGAGGTCGTCGATGGCGACGTCCCGGAGCTGGCTGACGTTCACGGTGCCGTCGATGAGGTCGCCCATCCCCGGGATGGTCCGGAAGCGGACGCGGACCGCCTTGCAGTGCTCGACGATGGCGCGCATCTCGGCGCCGGTCGCGGAGGGGATGGCGATGAGGACCTCGTCGATCTTCCTCGCGGCCGCGACCGCCTCGAGGTCGGCGATGGCCCCGAGGACCCGCACGCCGTGGATGTGCTCGCCGAGCTTGCGGCGATCGTCGTCCAGGAACCCGACGGGCTCCCACCGGGCGGCGTGGCTCCGGAGGATCTCCCGGAGCAGCATCTCGCCGGCGTCGCCGGCGCCCACGATCAGGACCCGCTGTCTGCGGGCCTCCGGCGCGACCGGCGCAGGCGGCGCGAGGCGGTGCCGCAGCAGGCGGATCGAGAAGCGGGCGCCGCCCACCAGCATGGTCGCGGTGAGCCACTCGATCGCGATCACCGAGCGGGGGAAGCCGTGGAAGCCGTAGACGACGAAGACCGTGGTGAGGCCGGTCGAGAGCGTGTTCGCGACGACGAT
Organism: Anaeromyxobacter oryzisoli; assembly: GCF_022690765.1. GTDB lineage: Bacteria > Myxococcota > Myxococcia > Myxococcales > Anaeromyxobacteraceae > Anaeromyxobacter > Anaeromyxobacter oryzisoli. The sequence continues at coordinate 90,291 of NZ_JALCZA010000001.1, forward strand.
GCTCGCGAGATCGCGCGCGCCGGTGTAGCGCCACAATCCCCTGAACAGCCCGCACTGGTAATAGGTGGCCGTGCGCGCCGCGAGCAGGACCGGCAGCCAGATCGGGATGAGCTGCGCATGCTCGCGCGGGACGTGGAAGTCGAAGCGGAGCTGGAAGGCGGCGAGGAGCGACGCGGCCCACAACGCGAGGTGGACCGCGATCACGATCGCGCGGCGAGCTGCGGTATTGAGAAGGACCCCCGTCCCCGGCACGGCCACGTAGGCTATCAAACGCCACCGGGGATGACGAGCCCCGAGATCCACCTACAAAGGCGACGTCTGGCGGCGTTCACGGATGGTTGCTTGGCTCGCCCGCCGCGGCGCTTCGGCGCTCGAGCGACGTGACCACGCCCACGTACCCCAGGAACACTCCCACAGCGGCGACGATCAGCATCGCGCGCCCGCCCCGGCCCGCCGCGCCGTACGCGAGCGCGAAGGCGGCGACCGCGGCCATCCCCGGGTAAGCGGCGAGCGTGATCGTCGCGTGCGGGACGCCCAGCGCGAGCGGGCGCTGGTACAGGTGCGTCCGGTGGGCCTCGAAGAAGCGCTCGCCGCGCGAGAGCCGGCGGACGAGCGTGGTCGTCGCGTCCAGCACGAACAGGCCGATGGCGAGCCCGATCACCTCCACCGGAAGCGCCGCGCTGCCCGGCAGGAACGGCATGGAGGCGAGGAAGAAGCCGATCGCGGTGGAGCCGACGTCGCCCATGAAAATCGACGCCGGCGGGAAATTGAGGAGCAGGAAGCCCAGCGCCGCCGCGACCAGGGCGAGCGCGAGCCCCGCCTGCATCCCCGCCCCGTTGCCGGCCGCCACCGCGGTGATCGCCGCGCCGGCGATCACCGCCTGGCCGCCGGCGAACCCGTCGATGCCGTCCATGAAGTTGTAGAGGTTCGTCACCCACACGATCCAGAGGACGGACATCGGGACGAGCAGCCACACCGGCAAAGGCACCAGGGTCCAGGCGGCGCGCACGGTCTCGAGGTTCACGCCGACGACCACCGACGCCGCGGCGAGCTGCACGCCGAAGCGCCAGCGCGCGGGCAGCGGGTGGAGATCGTCCACCAGGCCGAGCGCCGAGATCACCGTGGTCGCCGCGACGACGACGAGCGCCCGAGCACCGCCGCCGGAGAGCAGCACGATCGCGGTCGCGGCGGGGAGGAACGCGGCCATGATGCCGATGCCGCCGAGGCGCGGCGTCGGGCGGACGTGCGCGCTCCGCTCGTTGGGACGATCGAGGAGCTGTCGGCGGAGCGCGACCTCGCGAACGAGCCACGTGATCGCGAACGACGCAACCAGGACGGCCCCCGCGATCCCGAGATCCCAGCTCCTCATCGACGTCGTCCTCCGGCCCGGCTGCCACCGTGGCGGCGGGACCCGAACGCTACCAGATGGCGACCCGGAGTTGAACGACCGCGCCGCGTGCGCGGACGCTTCGGGCGCGCGGCGCGTGCGACCGCGAATTGACTGCTTTCCGGCCGGTGCCCTACCGTACCCACGGCATGCGGATCCTGCTCGTCTGCCCCTACTACTGGCCGGAGCCGTTCCGCGTCGCGCGCGTCGCCGCCGATCTGAAGGCGCGCGGGCACGAGGTCGAGGTCCTCACCGGCCTCCCGAACTACCCCGCCGGCCGGTTCTACGCGGGATACGGCGCCCGCGGTCCCTTCCACGAGGAGCACGAGGGGATCGCGATCACGCGCGTCCCGCTCGTTCCCCGGGGCGCGGGCGGCGCGATCCGCCTGCTCCTCAACTACCTCTCGTTCGCCGTCACCGCGTCCTGGAAGGCGCTCTCTCTCGGCCGCAGGCGCTGGGACGTCGTGTTCGTGTTCCAGCTCAGCCCCGTGACGGCGATCCTGCCGGCCGTCGTGATGCGGGCCCTCTACGGCACCCCGGTCGCGATCTGGGTGCAGGACCTGTGGCCGGAGAGCGTCGCGTCCACCGGCTTCGGCCGCTCCCGCCTGCTCTACGCGGCGGCGCGGGCGATCTCCGCCTGGCTCTACCGCCGCTGCGATCGGATCGCGGGCACGAGCCGCGCGTTCCGTGCGCGGCTCGAGGCGCTCGGCGTGCCGGGCTGGCGGTTCAGCTACCTCCCGCAGTGGGCGGAGGACTTCTTCGGCGAGCGGGCGAAGGGCCCCGCGCTCGCGGCGCCCCGGTGGGCCTCCGGCTTCCCGATCATGTTCGCGGGGAACCTCGGGCGCGTGCAGGCGCTCGAGACGGTCGTCGCGGCCGCGGAGCAGGTGCGGGACGACCCCGAGATCCGGTGGGTCTTCGTCGGCGACGGCTCGCAGCGCGAGTGGCTCGAGACGGAGGTGTCGCGGCGCGGCCTGCAGGATCGGATCTTCCTGCTCGGGCGGCACCCTGCCGAGGAGATGCCCGCGTTCTTCGCGAAGGCCGGGGCGATGCTGGTGAGCCTGAAGCGCGACGACACGATGGCGCTCACCATCCCGGCGAAGGTCCAGTCCTACCTCGCCGCGGGCCGCCCGATCCTCGGGTCGATCGACGGCGAGGGGGCCCGGGTCATCGAGGAGGCCGGCGCCGGGCTCACCGCGCCGGCGGGCGATCCCGCCGCCCTCGCGGAGCTCGCGCGGCGGATGAAGAGCCTGCCCGCCGCGGAGCGCGCCGCGATGGGCGAGCGTGGGCGCGCCTACTCGGCGCGACACTTCTCGCGCGAGCGCTGCGTGGACGAGCTCGAGCGGCTGCTCCACGACGCGCTCCAGGTCGGCGCGGCCGACCCCGCGATCGGGCCGACCTGACGAAGACGGCACATCGCGTCCCGGCGCCGGGCCCGGAACGCCTACGCCTTGCGCCAGACGACCCGGTTCACGTACGCGGTGTAGCTCAGGATGATCCGGACGACCTTGTCGCTCACGTTCGTGGGAGCGTAGTCGGCGATCATCCGCAGCAGCCGCTCGTCGCCGCGCGGCTGGCCTTCGAGCACGCCGAGCGCATCGCGGATCACCGGCCACTCGAGCCCGGTCATCATCACCGCGCCCTCCTCGAACCCCTCCGGCCGCTCGTGGGCGTTCCGGATGTTGAGGGCGGGGAAGTTCAGGATCGAGCTCTCCTCGGTGATGGTCCCGCTGTCGGAGAGCACCGCCTTCGCGTGCGTCTGGAGGTGGACGTAGTCCGAGAAGCCGAGCGGCTTCTGCAGCTCGACGAGCGGATCGAGCGTCACCTTCTCGGCGTCCATGCGCTTGCGCGTGCGCGGGTGCGTCGAGACGACGACCCGGAGCTTGTACGTCGAGGCGAGGCCGTTCAGCACCTCGACGAGCTTCCGGAACTGCTCGGGCGAGTCGATGTTCTCCTCGCGGTGGGCGCTCATCACGAAGTACTGGCCCGCGGCGAGCCCGAGCCGCGCGAGGACGTCCGACCGCTGGATCTTGGGGGCGTAGTGCTCGAGCACCTCGCGCATCGGGCTGCCCGTCTTGATCACCCGGTCCGGCGGCAGCCCCTCCGCGAGCAGGTACTCGCGGCTGATGCTGCTGTACGGCATGTTCACGTCGCTGATGTGATCGACGATCTTCCGGTTGATCTCCTCGGGGACGCGCTGGTCGAAGCAGCGGTTCCCCGCCTCCATGTGGAAGACCGGGATCTTCCGGCGCTTCGCCGGGTAGGCCGCGAGGCAGCTGTTCGTGTCGCCGAGGATGAGGAGCGCGTCCGGCTTCACCTCCGCCAGCACCGCGTCCACCTTCGCGATGACGTTCCCCACCGTCTCGGCGCCGCTCGCGCCCGCGGCGGCGAGGAAGTGATCGGGCTTCCGGAGCTCCAGGTCGTCGAAGAAGATCTGGTTCAGCTCGTAGTCGTAGTTCTGCCCGGTGTGGACGATCACGTGCTCGACGTGGCGGTCCAGCGCCGCCATGACGCGCGAGAGCCGGATGATCTCCGGCCGCGTCCCCACCACCGTCATCACCTTCATCGCGACTCCCTCGCCGGCGGCAGGACGGGGTCGAAGATCGTGTCGGCCCTCGCCGGGTCGAACACCTCGCTCGACCAGAAGAGCGTCACCATCTCCCCCGCGCCGACGTTCTCGATCGAGTGGGTGTAGCCCGGCGGGATGTCCACCACGCGGTAGTCCTCGCCACGCACTGGGAACTCGACGACATCCGTGCCGTTGATCTGGCGGAGCCGGATCAGCCCCTCGCCCTGCACCACCAGGAACTTCTCGGTCTTGGTGTGGTGGTAATGGTTCCCGCGCGTGATGCCGGGCTTCGTGCGCGAGATGAAGATCTGGCCGAAGTGCGGCGACTTGATGAACTCCGCGAGGCTGCCGCGGGCGTCCGCCTTGATGTCGAGCTGGTACCCGTGCTCGCCCGGCTCGACGTACGAGAGGTACGTCGCGTAGAGCGCCCGCACGAACGGGCTCGAGTAGTCGGGGAGGCGGAGGGTCTTCCGGTGTGCGCGGAAGCCGCTGATCGTCTCGGCGAGTTCGCCGAGCGAAACCTCGTGCGAGGCGAGCGGCTCGGCGAAGCGGAACCCGGGGCGTGGCGGCGGGTCAAGCTCGCCCAGGAACGCCTGCACCACGTCGTCCACGTAGGTGAGGTCCACCACCGCGGCCGGATCCGAGATCCGGATCGGAAGGTCGTGCGCGAGGTTGTGGCAGAAGGTGGCCGTCACCGAGTTGTAGTTGGGGCGGCACCACTTCCCGAAGAGGTTCTTGAGCCGGTAGACCACCGCCTCCGCGCCGGTGCGGTCGCCGAAGCGCTGGAGCACCAGCTCCGCGGCGCGCTTGCTCTGACCGTACGGGTTGTCGCGCTCCGCCTGGATCGACGAGGAGAGGACGAGCTTCGGCCGGCGCCCCTTGCGCTCCAGCGCCGCGCAGAGCTCCTCGGTGAGCCCCGCGTTGCCCGTCGCGAACTCCTCCACCTTCTCCGGGCGGTTCACGCCGGCGAGGTGGAAGACGACGTCCGCCTTGTCGAGGGCCGCGTCCAGCACGCCCGCGGGCGTACCCACGTCCACCTCGACCAGCTCGACGTCCTTCCTCGCCCCGAGCGCGGCGACCAGGTTCTTGCCGAGGAAGCCGGCGGCCCCCGTCACGAGCACGTTCACGGTCAAGCCTCGACCTTCTCGCCGCGCATCGCCCGCTGGACGCAGTCGAGCTTGAGGAGCAGGTCGCACATGAGGCTCACGTCGGCGAGCGGCACGTTGTGAGAGTTGTAGTCTTCCTTCCGGGAGACGTCCTGCTTCCCCTCGCTGAAGTAGAGCGCGTAGTTCAGGTCGCGGTTGTCCGCGGGGACGCGGAAGTAGCCGCCGAGGTCCTCGGCGCGGATCCGCTCCTCGCGCGTGAGGAGCGTCTCGTACAGCTTCTCGCCGTGGCGCGTGCCGATGACGTCCACCGGGTTGTCGGCCTTGAGGAGCTTCTTCACCGCGAGGGCCAGCGTCTCGATGGTGGCGGAGGCGGCCTTCTGGACGAAGATGTCGCCGGCCTCGCCGTGCCGGAAGGCGTAGAGCACCAGATCGACGGCGTCGTCGATGCTCATCATGAAGCGGGTCATCGCCGGGTCGGTGACGGTGAGCGGCTTCCCGGACTGGATCTGCTGGATGAAGAGCGGGATGACCGACCCGCGGCTCGCCATGACGTTGCCGTAGCGGGTGACGCAGATGGTCGGGCTCCCACTCGCGACGCGCGCCTTCGCGATCGCGAGCTTCTCCATCATGGCCTTGGAGATCCCCATCGCGTTGATGGGGTAGACCGCCTTGTCCGTGCTGAGGACGATCACCCGCTGGACGCCCGCGTGGATCGCCTCGTTCAGCACGTTCTCGGTGCCGAGGGAGTTCGTGCGGAGCGCCTCGAGCGGGAAGAACTCGCAGGACGGCACCTGTTTCAGCGCCGCCGCGTGGAAGACGTAGTCCACGCCCGCCATCGCGTCGCGGAGGCTGCTCTCGTTCCGCACGTCCCCGATGTAGAAGCGCAGCTTCGGGTTCGCGTACGCCTTCCGCATGTCGTCCTGCTTCTTCTCGTCGCGGCTGAAGACCCGGATCTCCTTGATCTCGGTCGCGAGGAAGCGGCGCAGGACGGCGTTGCCGAAGGTGCCGGTGCCGCCGGTGATGAGGAGGGTCTTGCCGGTGAACATGTGGGAGCCGTGTTCGTTGACGACATACAGGAGGGATAAGCTGACCGCCGCTGCGCGTTGCCCGACGCTAGCCCGCTCCGCAGCCGGCAGTCAACGTCCCGATCCCTACAGACGCTGGACTTCCCTCGCAGGGCTGGACGCGGATTGACAGCGTGTACTCCTCCCCAGACCGCTCGATCTCCTCAACTCGATATCCCGCAGGCCTACCACGTCGCCTTGACTCCCTCGATTAGCTGGTCACAACAACATCATCGGGCGAGCGACGAGCGCGCGCGCGGACAAGGTGACGGAACGTGCGCTGTACGATTCCGTTCATCAGCGGTCCGGTCCACACCCCGCGGTACAGGTGCATCACCCAGTCATCGACCACGTCGAAGTGAATGGGCGTGCCGTAGGTGGCGCGAATCATCATCGGGAGCCGCATGCAGGAGAAGCCGCACCCCCGGACGAACAGGGCCTCGTGTTTGAAGTCCTCGATCCACGTCCGCAGCCGAGGAGACAGCCCAACGCGGCCGGGGGGCGCACCCGCGCTAGCCCGTGCCCTAGCTGCGCCCCACCTAGGAACCGCCCGTCTTCGCGACGGGTACCTCGGCCTCGCAGGCCGCGAGAAACCGCTCGACGTCCGTGAAGAGCGGCGCATGGCCCTCAATCCACTCCGGACCCCGGTCCCACCACCGGGATTCCAGGAGACGTCGAACGATCTCGCGGTCGAAACGCTGCCCGATCTTCCTCGCGGGGACCCCGGCGTAGATTGCGTAGGGCTCGACGTCCGACGTCACGAGTGCGCCTGCGCCGAGCACGGCGCCGTGGCCCACCGTGACGCCTTCGAGGAGCTTCACCCCGAAGCTGATGAGCACGTCGCTTCCGACGACGACTCCGAACCGCTCCGCCGCGTCGGCAAACCGGCGCTCCTCGAAGAGCTGGGCCCGCGCGTAGGTGAAACCAGACTGCCGGAGGAGCGAATAGAAGGCCGGGTGCGTCGAGACGAACCGCGAAGTCGGGTGCCTGCCAGGGATCGTCACCACCTCGGACGAGATCGAGCAGAAGCGACCGATCGAACCGTCGATCTGGCAGTTCCGACCCAGGTACGTCGCGTACCCGAGACGCCCGTTGAACGCCGTCCCCTCAAGGATCGTGTTCCGGCCTTCCAGCTCGCTTCGGAAGCCGATCTGGCAGTTCCGTCCGATCCGGATCCCGCGCCCGCGGCCGAGGACGGAGAACTTGGCCCACTTCACGAGGCGCTTCCCGATCTGCGGAAGCCCCATCACTTCCTCCTCGTCAGCTTCGCCCAGGCCCGCTTCGCCGCGAGGCGCACGGAGTACCTCAGGAGGAGGCGATAGGAGAGGTTTCGAACGTCGTACTTCACCCGTGCGTCCCGAAGGTCGCCGGCCCCTGCGATCGGGAACGCAGCCCGGCGCGCGGTATCGTAGAGCCGGATCTCCGCACCCGGGACCTCGTGAAGGACGTTGGCCTCGTGCGGCCGCATCGCGAGGCCGAACGACCGCACGATCTCGTGCTCAGCCGCCTCCTGCGTCAACCAGTACCTCCGCCCCTCGAGGTTCCCCTTGAGGCCATAGAGGTCGATGCAGAGCTCCTCCGGCTTCAACTTCAGGGCGTCAGCCATCCCGACCGGCTCGAAAAACGCGTCATAGACCGCGCTCGACTCCTCCAGGGACGGGAAGCGATAGGCCTTCTCGTACGGCTCCTGGAGCGGCACCTGGTACCCGTTCTCCCCGCCGCCGCTGTGCTGCCCCGCGTCGCTGAAGTTGGTCGCGAGGGCCACCCGCGGATACGCGAAGTACCGGCCTGTCTCGGCGCAGAAGCGGATGTGGTGCTTCAGCCAGGAGCGATCCGACCACCGAGCGACGTAGCGCGGCACGCGGGGGCCGGGATCCGGGTCGTCGCCCCGGCGGCCATACCATTCGCGGAACTCGGCCCACCGCTCCCGAGACCAGATCTGCCCCCACGAGCACGCGTACTGCATGAAGTAGGCGTCGAATGGATCGTCCAGCGGGAGAAACGGCCGGTGGCACCCGACGTGCCACAGGTGGCTGTAGAGCGCGATTCCCGCGACGCGAGCGTCGTTCCGGTAGAAAGCGATCGCCTGCCGCGCGAACCGGTGAAGGTTCCGGGAGACGTAGAGATCGTCCTCGAGGACGATCAGGTGCTCGTGATCGCGGGTCAGGTCGCCGCACGCGAGGACGTGCTGCTTCAGTCCGAGCCGCTCGGGGAAGGTCCGGACGATCTTCTCCCCGTGCTCCCAGCTGAAGGCGTCCGCCACGCGCTGCACGGCGTCGGACCCCGAGCGATCGATGCTGATGATGAGCGGAACGCGGGCGCCGTCGAATGCGACCCGGGCGAGGGATCCGAGGAGGCGTGACAATGCGTTAGGACGATCGTAACCGATGACGACCAGCGCGAGATCACTCACGAAGCCCACCCCCTTCGTACCCGAAGCCGCGCGCCACGGAGCTTTCGGGGGCACGGGGCTGGCTCGCGAAGTAGCAGTACCAGATCACCGACCAGACCACGTTGAAATACCATCGGTTGGCCGTCAGGTGGTCCGACATCGAGTTGACGAGGAGGACCGAGACGGCGCCCAGTCCGGCCAGGCCGAGGGCGAAGCGAGATCGGTCCCAGGCCTTCCGTGGTCCCCACGCGAACCGCCACCAGAGGCGGCATACCACGAACAGGTAGACGGCCCCTGCCAGCAGCCCGTATCCGATCGAGTAGGCGAGGAAGTCGTTGTGCGGATAGGTGCCGATCGGCTCGACGTAGAGGGACCAGCCCACGCCGGTGGGATTGGCTAGGGCGTAGCTCGCCGCGAGGGACCACCGTTCGGTGCGATCCGACGCGCCGATTCCCGCGCTCTCGCCGAAGCGCTCTTCGTAGCGCGAACCGAGGTACTCCGTCAGCGTGTTCGGGACCAGCCGCCACCCCGCCGCCACGACCGCGCCGATGAGCAGGCCCGTGGTCACGTACTCACCTATTCCGACCTTCCGCCTCGCGACGACCACGATGGCCAGGAGCCCGAGAAACGCCGCGATGGCACTGCCGACGCTGCCGGTCACGAGGATCATGGCGCCCGCGGCCGACGCAATGCCCATCGCCCCCCAGCGCACCCAACCCCGACCGGCCAAGACGATCACGGCGATCGCCGCGCACAGGATCACCGCCAGGATGATCCCGACCTGCGTCCGCGTCAGCGTGACCTCCACGTTCCAGAGCCGGTAGACCCACGAGATTCGGTACTCGACCTCCAGCGCGACCGGATCTGCGACGGGGTTTCCGACAACGCGCGCGAGCACGACAAGAACGATCGACGGCAGCAAGAGCCACAGGAGGAGACCCCGGATCCGGTACGCTCCGTCCTCCTCGGAGGCGATCCTCGAATAGAGAACCGGGAGCAGGAGCAGCGGTCCGAGGACGTAGTTGGCGATGGCCGCGACCTGCGTGAAGACCGCGTCGAGCCCGGGCGCCAGCTCCCAGGAGAAGACGCTGAAGACGACCGCGAGCAGCGCGAGGACGATCGCCGCCAGGTTCCACCGCGGCAGCCTCAGCAACTGCGGCATGTCGAGCAGGAACACGGCCGCGGCGACGAGGAGGTTGCAGGCGATGGAGGCCGAGAGGTTCACCGGGTTGGCGGCCAATGCCGACGCGAGCGCGATCCACGCCAGCCGCCGGTTGCGCCAGCGCACGACGGCGAACCCGACGACGATGGCCGTCAGCGCGTCGACAACGTACGGATTCGCCACGAAGAGCGACGCGGCGTCGAAGGCGAGCCCGACGGCCAGCGCGGCCTGCGCCGCGGTTCGCTCGGCCCTGTGCGCCGCGATTGCCCGCGCCTCGGGCGGCGCGCCGATCGCCGTCGTCATCGCCCCTCCTCGAGCACCAGCCGGCGCAGGTCGAAATACCCCACCGCGGCGCGCACCGCCTTCCCGGCGAGCGATCCGGCCGCGACGGCCACGACGCCACCCGTGACGTGGACGAGCGCGAGCGTCACGAGGGGAAAGACGGCCATGCCCGCGAGGACGCCCCGTCCGACGCTCCAACTCCTGCCCGAAGCGATGAGGGCGTTGGCGGGTACGGCCACCGCCTGGACTACGCCGAACCAGAGCGACACCTTCATGAGGGGGAGGCCGTCCGCATACGTCGGAATAAACGTCGGCACGAACGCATCGAGAACCCATGAGACGCCGAATACGACGACGACCATCCCCAGCGCGAGCGGCGGGACGACGCGGTATGCGATCTGGCTCGCGGAGCCGAGGTGCCCTTCCCGCCCGTACTTCTGGACGATGCGAGGAGTCAGGACCTGGCTGACGGCTTGGGGAAGGATGCAGATCCCCTCGCGCATCATCACGGCCACAGTGAAGAGCCCCAGCCCCCGGGTTCCCCCGAGGGCGAGCATCAGCGTGTTCTCCACGGCGTTCCACAGCGAGGTGTAGAGCGATCCCCATAAGCAGAACGGCAGGCCGACGCGGACGAGATCCCGGAAGTGATTCAGCCGAAGAGCGAGCCGGATCCTCAGCGGCCGCTCTCGGTGAAGAAGCCACGTCCCACAGATCGAGGGGACGGCCGAACGCAGGCAGAGTCCGCCGAAGCCGAGCACTGGCAGCGTGAACACGAACCCGAAGGAGAGCAGAGCCTGCGTGGTCTGGATACGCGCCATCCCCACGAAGTGGTCGATGGTCCTGTAGGTGGCCGACAGGTACCCACCGTAGAACACCCACCAGACCACGAGCGCTTGAGACGCCCAGCCGAGCGCCCCGAAGACGTCGCGCCGAACGAGGCACCACGCGGACAGAACCAGGAAGTTGCCGCTGACGAACACCGAGAGCAGGACGTTCCACGCACCGGCCACGGACGCCGCGGTGTCCACCTCGTCCCGTCGCTCCTGCCCCAGGTAGAACGGGATCTGCCGGCTGAGCCCGTCGAAGGTCCCGAGATGAAGAAACGTCAGGTACATGAGCGGGATCGTGTAGAAGCGGAAGCGTCCCGCCGTCTCCGGGTCCACGAAGCGCGCGGCCAGGACTCCGCCGATCGCCCCCAGCACCGCGGCGGTGGAGTTGCCGCCCACGATGGCGACGATCGAGCGGATCGCGCCACGGTGCTGAGCCGCCCGCGCCCGGAACGAAGACGCGACCGCGGAGATCGACATGTGCTCGGTCCCTGGCGACCCGTCAGTCACCTGTCCCACCTCCCGCGCGGAGCGCACCGGCGGCGATGCGCGTCGCGCCCGACCGCGCACACGGGCCCGGCGGACCTGCGCTCCGGGCCGGCGTGAGATGGTAGGCTGTTCACGATCACGGAAGGAAGCCCGAGGGTACCGTCGACGGGACTCACCTCGCTTCGGTCCCTTGCATGTAACACGCCTACCCCGGCTACGGAATACGCGTGCAGACGCCCGGCAAACGCTCCCCCATCGACATCCTCTTTCTCGGCGGCGTCTTCACGAAGGCGGAGGAACCGGACGTCCTCGCGAACAGCCGCGGGAACGTGCAGTTTGCCGCGAATGCGCTCCAGTGGAACCTGATCTCCGGGCTCGAGGCGGCGAATGGGCGTCCCCTCGCGCTGGGCAACGCGGTCTTCGTCGGCTCCTGGCCGCGCCTCTATCGCGACTTCTGGATCCGCGGCCGCCGGTGGAGCCACGCGCCCGGAGCGAGCGACGTCAACGTACCGTTCCCGAACGTCTTCGGCGTCAAGCACGTGTGGCGCACAGTGGCGCTCGCGACGCACGCCGGCCGGTGGGCGAGGCGACGGACGGCGGCGGGAGCGCGACACGTCGTCGTCTACTCGATGCACACGCCGTTCATCGTCGCGGCGGCGCTCGCGAAGCGGATCGACCCGTCGGTGAGAGTCTGCCTGGTGGTGCCGGACCTTCCCCAACACATGAACCTCTCCGCCGACAACCAGCGGCACGTCACGTTCCTGAAGAAGATCGACACTCGCTTCATGGGGCTCTTCATGAGCTCGGTGGACAGCTTCGTCCTGCTCACGCGCCATATGGTGGCGCCGCTCGCGGTGGGGTCTCGCCCCTGGATCGTGGTCGAGGGCGTCGTGAACCCAGCGGAGGCGCAGCCGTTGGACGCCCGGCCCGACGCCGCTGGGGACGGGAAGGTCGTCCTGTATACCGGGACCCTGCAACGTGCCTATGGCATCCTCCATCTGCTCCAGGCGTTCGAATCGATCGACGACCCCGAGCTGCGCCTCTGGATCTGCGGCGCGGGGGAGGCCGAAGCCGAGGTGCGCGAGGCCGCCCGCCGAGACCGGCGGATCCGCGCGTTCGGGCTGGTTTCGCGGGACGAGGCGCTCCGGCTGCAGCGACGGGCGACCGTCCTCGTGAACCCGCGGGGCGACGAAGGGGAGTTCACGCGCTACTCCTTTCCCTCGAAGATCATGGAGTACCTCCTCTCGAGCACCCCGACGATCGTCCGTCGCCTTCCCGGCATGCCGGAGGAGTACTTCGAACACCTCTTCGTGGTCGACGGAGCCTCGCCGTCCGACCTCGCGCGGAAGATCGTGGAGGTGTGTGCCATGTCTTCCGGCGATCGGCGCCGCTTCGGCGAAGCCGCGAGGCGCTTCGTGATCGAGCAGAAGAATGCCCACGCGCAGGGCTCCCGCATCTTGGACCTCATGACCGCCGGACGCTGACCAACCGTCCACCGGCGCCCCCGCTCCCGCGCCGTCGTGCGCGGGCGCCCGCCTACTCACTGGCGACCGGGTCGGCGTTGTCGGACGCCGAGCCGTAGTACCCGTAGTACTGGCCGTAGCATTTGGTCGCTCGGGTCGAGGTCGTTGAGCACGGCGCCGAAGATGCGCCCTTTACGTCGGAGATCGATCGGGTGGCGCGGACGGCCGCGTCGCGCGACGTCTGGCCCGCCTTCAGCACCATCAGCGTCCCCACTTGTGTGGAGATCACGACTGCGTGGCCACCTGAGTTGCGCGAGCTCGCCCGCCAGGTGGGGCGAGGTCGGCGTGCCGCATCGCCTCGAGTCCCCGGAGCGAGACGCCTCCTCCGGATAGGATAGGAGACGATGCGAGTCCTCAAGGCACACGTCAGGGACGGGAAGCTCGTGGTCGACGAGCCGACAGACCTCCCCGAAGGCGTCGCCGACGGCCTACTCGACGTGAGTTGAGGTCGCTTCGGCGGAATGGCGCTCATCGTCGCGGCGATGCTCAAGGTGACTCCGGTCGATCGGCCGCGAGTCGCCGGACCTCCTCCACGACCTCGATCCGAGCAGCATCTGCGACTGATCGATCCTTCGGCGAGGTCCACGTGTAGGCGTCGACCCGGGAGGCTTCCAGGACGCGGTGAACCACGGACGCCAGCACCGCCCGCGCCCGGGCGAGGGCCGGATCGTCGGCTCCTCTCCTCGCTGCCGCTGCCGCGATCGCGTCGCGCAGCATCGCCAGGTACTCGTAGTCCTCCACGCCCTCGCGGATCGCCGCGAGGTGCTTGCTCGGCGTCACGGACCTCCCATCGAGGAAGAGGGGGGAGTAGACGGCACCGGGAGCGATGTACTCGCGCCACGCGCTGCCCTGGCCTGCGTCCGTGAAGCTCCAGAAACCGACGGCAGTCGCACCGAGGTCGAAGGCCCACCAGGCCTGCAGCCGGAAGTACACGTACGGATCCAACCCCGACGCAGGCCCATCCGTCCCATAGACCTCGAGGGTCTTCCCGGCGGCCAGCACGACGCTCGCGAGCGCCCGGTACGGCGCGCCGGTTCGATCGGCGAGCCCGCGGTTTACGCATACGACGTCCGCGGTGCCTACGAGCTCCGCGGGGGTCCGGGCGGCGTCGGCGTAGACGGGATCGACCCAGCTCCGAAGACCGCTGCTGGACGCCCCGAGCGCGCGCGCCCAGGCGATCTGCCGCTCGGCCAGCTCCCGCCCGTTCGGCTCGTCCACGAACAGCAAATCCACCCGACCGGGGTCGATGCCCTTCCCGGCGACATGCGCCGCCCAGAACTGGGCCCACTCCTTTACGGCTTCGCTGAACGCTGGCGTCCCTAGACCGAGGCCGGCCAGCCGGTCACAGGCCGAGATGAACACGCGGTAGCGAGCCGCGCTCGGCCAGAGCGTCAGCCATTCGTCGAAGGTGGACGTGTCCGGTGCCTCGATCATCCGGCCGTGGGCGTCGTACCGTCCGAACGCCATCGCGCTCGCGGTCGCCCAGGGCAGGTCCACGCCGTACGCGTCTAGCGTCGTCGCGATCTGGCGGAGATAGTCGGGGCTGCCCGGCGTCCCGCCGTTCTGGTTCAGGTAGTCCCAGCCACCGACGTGGAGCCGACGCCGGGCCGGCATGCGACCGGGAAGGATCTCGACCTGGAGCGGAACGCTCACGACGGCGCCTGCTCGCGTGGACAGGCGCACCATTCCACGGTGAGGACCGGTGGCGAGGTCGGCCGGAGCGAGGTTCAGCCACAGCTGGCTGGTCGTGCCCGCTGGGATGCTGATCGCGTAGCCCTGACCTGGGTCGATGGGCTGCAAGGCTGCGGCGACGGGCTTGCCCTCCGCGTCCCCCGTCCACGCGACCTTGCGCAGCTCGATCCAGGCCGGCGGTGAGACTTCGTCCACGCTCACGTCGATGCGAGCCTGGAGCGGCTCGCCCGACGAGTTGCGCACGTCGACGGCGGCCGAGCGCACCTCGCCGTCCATCATCGCCACGGTGATCGCCGAACTGGCCGCGGGCCCGACGGACGGCTCCGTGGTCATGGCGAGCGGATCCCACGGGTTGGCAGCCCACGCGCGAAGGGCAGGCGCACCAGCGAGCTGCTCCACGGAGCCGATGACCGCGAGGACTCCCGCGTGCAGGTCGTTGACCGGGTAGGTGGCGCTGGCGGTCCACCACTCGTTTGGGCCCGCAGCGGCGATCTTTCGCGCCAGCTCGTCTAGCCGAGCTGCGGCCGAGACACGGGCTGCGGCCTGGATGTTCGCGGTGGCCAGACGAGCCCGGGCGTCGGTCAACAGATCGCCGACCATGGAGCGGAGCCGGCGCGCTGAATGTCGCTTCCAGTAGAGGGTCCCGTCGTCAGGCTCGCTCATCGCCGGCGCCTGTGCTGCTCCTGCGCTGCCTCCGAACACCTCGACTTCGTCCACGAACACGTAAGGACCCATGGCGTCCACCATGATCCTCACGAAGCGGCACTGTGCGTTCAGGGCATGCGTTTCGAACCGGTATCGCGTAAAGCCATTCGCCGGCGGAACGCCTCCCCTGGCTCGATCGAGGACGACGAGATCCCCCAGATAGCCGAAGTTCTTGCCGTCGGCGCTGCAGAACAGGTACAGCCCGCCGGGCCACTGCACGTCGGCTTTCCCCGCCGCGGTACTGAACGCGGCGCCGCCGATGGCGGTCGGCTTTCCGAGATCGATGGTGATCGACGCAGGCCGCGCGGAGATCCAGCCCACCGCGCCCTTCTCCGTCCAGAACCCGCCGCCCACGTACTTCCCATCGGTCAGATCGGTGGAGTCGCCGGCGTCGGTCGTAAGCGGGTAAGTCGGCGCGGGGCTCAACGTGTAAGGCCGGCCGAGCGCCACGTTTCGGAGCCCACAATCGTCTGCTGCGCGGGGCGCCAAGCGCATCGGCGCTGCTGCTCCCTCGATGACGCCGAGCACGACCAATATGATCGAGGCGGAGGAGGGCGACATGGCGTGCGCAATTCGTGACATGCCCAGCAATTTCGCCATCGGATCGACCGCTCCCGATCGGCACTCGCGGCAGCACCGCGCTGGAGCCGGAGGAGGGGGCGGGCGTTCACGCCACCTTGGATTCGCCCCCTGGCTTCGCCTCTCCGTAGTACCCGGACGAATACGAGTAGTACTGCGCATACCTCCGGTCGCTCAGGTCGAGCTCGTTCAGCACGGTGCCGAGCACGCGGGCCTGCACGTTGGCGAGGTTCCGCACCGTCCGAGCGGCCATGTCGCGGGAGGTCTGGCCGGCCTTCACCACCACGAGGGTGCCGTCCACCTTGGTGGCGACGACGATGGCATCCGAGACGACGCCGGCGGGCGGGGAATCGATCACCACGCGGTCGTAGCGGCGGGAGAGCTGCTCGAGGAGCTTCGCGAAGCTCTGGGTGTGGAGCAGCTCGGCGGGGTTCGGGGGGACTGGTCCGCAGGGGAGGACGTCGAGGTTCGGCACCTCGGTCCGGACGACGGCGGCCTCGAGGGCGCCGTCCCCGAGGATGAGCGAGGACAGGCCGGCGCCGGGGGCGAGGCCAAACACCTTGTGCACGCGCGGGCGGCGCATGTCGGCGTCCACGAGGAGGACGCGGTTGCCGCTGTTCGCCATGGTGGCGGCGAGCGAGGCCGCGGTGGTGGTCTTCCCCTCGCCGGGGCCGCTCGAGGTCACCAGGATGGTCTTGAGCGGCTTCTCGGGGGACATGAAGAGGACGTTGGTCCGGATCGAGCGGAGGCACTCGGACGCGGCGGAGGTGGGCGCCGAGTGGATCGCCAGCTCGGGGCTGTGGCCGTCGGCCTTGTCGATCCGGGGGATGACCCCCAGGAACGGGAGGCCGAGCCGCTCCTCGATCTGCTCGCGCGTGGTGATGGTCGTGTCGAGCGTCTCGAGCAGGAAGGCGAGCCCGACGCCGCCGGCGAGGCCGAGGAGGATCGCGAGCGCCAGGTTCCGGACCGGCTGCGGGCGGACGGGCTTCTCCGGCGGCTCGGCCCGGTCGAGCACCCGCACGTTCGACATCTGGAGCATGCCGGTGACGCCGGTGTCCTTGAGCCGCGCGAGCACCATCTCGTAGAGGCGCTGGTTGTTGTCGTGGGCGCGCTTCAGCTCGAGGTACTCCTTCTCGTACTGGTTCAGCCCGAACGACTCGCCCTTCGCCTTCTCGAGGAGCTGCGAGAGCTTCTTCTCCGCCCCCACCGCCTCGTCGTACTCGCGCCGCGCCCCGCCGATGGTGTTCTGGATCTCGCGGTCGAGGTTCGTCCTGGCGGCGGCGACCTTGGCGTTGCAGCCCTCGACCTTGGGGTGGTTCGGGAGGTAGCGCGAGGCGAGGTCGGCGCACTCGACCTTGGCGTCGAGGTAGCGGACCTTCAGGTCCGGGATCGCCATGTTCTGCGCGGAGAGGAGCGTGGCGTCGGCCTGCGGGTCGTCCTTCAGCGCGTCGACCGACTTCGTGAGCAGCTCGTTGCGGGCCTCGAGCGTCGCGCGCTGGACCTGCGCCTTGGTGAGGGCGTCGTTGATCGCCGCGATCCGCTGGCTGACGACGTTCTGCCGGTCCTCCCAGCTCGTCGCCACGATGTCGTGGGCCTGCTTGAACTTGTAGAGCGCGTCGCCGCTCTGGGCGAGCTTCGCCTCGAGATCGGCGAGCTGCTGCTCGAGCCAGTCGGACGCGCTCTGGGTGGTGTTGGCGCGGACCGAGAGGCTCTCGGCAATGTAGGCGTCGGCCACGGCGTTCGCGATCGTCGCCGCCCACTTCGGATCGCGATCCTCGACCACCAGCTTGACCACCCGCGAGTCCTTCACGGGGACGACCGAGAGCCGGTCCTGGAGCACGGCGGGCGGATCGAGCTTCGCGAGGGCTTGCTCGAGCTTCGCCGTGTCCTTGATGCCCTCGAGGCCGAGGAAGCGCGGGTCGCGGGCGAGCTGGAGCTTCTCGATCACGCGCTGCGCGACGGCGCGGCTGGTGATGATCTTGTACTGGGTCTCGAAGTACTCCTTCGAGGAGTAGAGGCTGCTCGTGCCGGTCTCCACGACGTCCTGCACGTCCTTGTTGTTCAGGACCTTGGGCGCCTGGAGGTCGATGATGAGGGTCGCGGTCGCGGCGTAGACACGCGGCTGGCGGAGCGTCGCGACGAGCGTGAGGAGCACGACCGCGGCGAAGACGGCGAGGATCGTCCAGCGGCGCCGGACGAGCACGCGCCAATAGGCGCGCAGGTCGAGCTGGTCTTCCTCCTCGCGGAGGTCGGGGGCCTGCGGTTCGGTGATCGGGGGCATGTGCTCCTGCCGTTGGACGCGCGCGGCGCGCGCCGCGCAAAAGCTCCGAGAGTCTACGGGGATCGGCCCGGCGCGTCGAGCGAGGGGCCTCCCTTTTTCGCCGCGGGGTTCCGCTGGTAGCATCCGCCGCCCGTGCCGCATCGCTCGCCCTCCCCGCTCCGCTCACGCTCGGTGCTCCTCGTCTGCGCGCTCGTGGCGGGCAACGCCCTCGTCCGCGGGGGCGTGGACCTCCCCGCCATCGCCGCCTCCGCTCTGCTCGCCGCGGCCGCGCTCTTCCTCGCGGCGCGCCCCGGCCACCGCTCGCAGCGGCACCCGGAGCCGGCGCCGGACGGCGACGGGAGCGTCACCGTGCCGCTCCTCGTCGCGGGCGCGGCGCTCCTCACGCTCGCGGTGGCGCTCCAGCTCGTGCCGCTGCCGCTCGGCGTCCTCCGCGCGGTCTCGCGCGAGAGCGCCCTCCTCCTCGAGCGGAGCCTCGGCGGCGCGGGCGTGCTCGGGTGGGCCCGGCCGCTCTCGCTCGACCCCGGCGCGACCGCCCTCGAGCTCGCCAAGGTCGCGACCTGGACCGCCGTGGCGGCGGCGGTGGCGATCGTCGCGTCGGATCGGCGCCGCCGCGACGCCCTCCTCGCCGCGCTGGCGCTCGCGGGGCCGGCGGTGGTGGCGGCCGCCCTGGGCGCGTACCTCTTCGGCGCGCAGCCGCTCCTCGAGCCGCGCTTCCCGTTCGTGAACCCGAACCACCTCGCCGGCTTCCTCCAGCTCGCGGCGTGGCCGGCGCTCGGGTTCGCCCTCCGCGCCCGCGGGCCGGCGCGGGTGGGCTGGCTCGTCGCCTTCGTCTTCTCCGCGGCGGGCGTGTTCCTCTCCCTCTCACGCGGCGGCATCGGCGCGTTCGTGGTGGGGGCGGGGCTCTTCGTCGCCCTCTGGGCGCGGGCGGGCCGGCGGGAGCGCGTCGCCTCCGAGGGCGCCCCGGCGCCGGCGGTGGCGCCGCGCGGCTGGCGCGAGCTCCTGCGCGCGGGCCCGCGGGCGGTGACGCGCGCCCTGCTCCACCGCTCGGGCGCGGTCCTGCCGGTGGCGATCTCGGTCGCCGTCGGCCTCGCCGCGTTCCTCGCCTTCGACCGGATCGTCGCCGAGATGCGGACGGTGAGCGAGGCGACCACCACCGAGGTGAAGCTCGAGCTCTGGCCGTCGGCGCTCCAGGTGATCCGCGATCACCCGCTCCTCGGGATCGGACGCGGCGCCTTCGCGAACGTCTTCCCCGCGTACAAGTGGGAGCCGGTCCTCGCCACCTTCACCCACGTCGAGAACGAGTGGCTCCAGCTCCCGGTGGACCTCGGCCTCGTCCTGGGCCCGCTCGCGATCGGGCTCTTCGCCTGGGCATGGCTCGCGGCGGCCCGGCGCGCCGAGATCTCCCGGCCGCTCATCGGCGCGCTCGCGGGCGCCGGGGCGCTGGTCGCCCACAACCTCTTCGACTTCTCGCTCGAGATCTCCGGCGTCGCGATCCCGTTCGGCGTGGTGATGGCGATCGCGGCGCGGGACATGCCGGCGATCCGGGTGCCGCGCCTCGCGGTCCGCGCCGGCGCGGGCGTCGCGCTCGCGCTCGCGGCGCTGGGCGTGACGCTGCACGCGCTCCACCCGCCGGAGGCCGACGCGGAGCGGGTGGTCGCCGCGGAGACCCCGGACGACGCCATCGCGCGCGCCCGCGAGGTGCTCCCCTGGCACCCGGCGGACTGGGTGGTGCCCGCCGCGGTGGGGACGAAGCTCTCGGCGGTCTTCCGCTGCGACGAGGCGGAGCCGTGGCTGGCCCGGGCGACGGAGCGGAACCCGACCGCCTCGGCCCCGCACCGCGGCGCGGCCCAGTGCTACGCGTTCCGCGGCCGCGCGGCCCTCGCGAAGCGGGAGTACCGGCTGGCGTTCATCCTCGGCGATCCCGACGCGCTGAAGGAGGCCCACGCCTTCTTCCCCGAGCCGGGCGCGCTCCTCGACGTCGCGCCGGACACGCCGGACGGGCTCCTCGCCGCGGCCGCGCTCCTGCGCGACGACTGGGAGGAGGCGCGCGAGGCGTACCGGCGCGGCTGGGAGGGGTTCCGCGACGTCCGCGCCCTCGGCGGGCTCGCGGCGGTGACGCTCGACCTCGGCGACGCGGACGGGGCGCTCGCGCTGGCCCGGGCCCTCGAGGCGGCCGCGCCGCTCCTCCCCTCCGGCTTCGTCCTCGCCGCCCGCGCCCTCGACGCGGAGGGCGACGAGGAGGCGGCCATCCAGGAGCTGCAGGGGGCGGCGGCGCGCTTCCCGGGGCGGGTCGAGGTGCTCGCGCCGCTCGGGCAGCACCAGCTCCGCGCGCGGCGGTTCTCCCAGGCGCGCGCCACCTTCGAGCAGATCCTCGCGCGCGACGCCTCGACCACGCTCACGCGGAGCCTCCTCGTCGGGCAGGCCCTCGAGGGGCAGCAGCGCTACGGCGAGGCGCTCCGGGTCCTCGCCGACGCGCGCGACGCCGCGCCCGACAGCCCCCGCCCGCTCGAGGCGATCGCCCGCGTCTCCGTCGAGGCGGGGCGCTACGACGAGGCCATCGAGGCGCTCGAACTCGCCGCGCACAAGCCCGGCGTGCCCGCCGGCGCCTACGCCGAGCGGATCGACGCGCTGAAGACCGCGCGCGCCCGGCAGGCGGTGACGGCCGCGCCGGAGGAGGGCGCGAGCGGGGGGCGGTGAGCGTCGAACTGCACGGCCCTAGAGCGGCGATCGGCTTGGAAGGCCCATGATTCCCACCGCTTACGCGTGGAGGGAGCGATCCCCACTCGCGATGGCGCTTCTAGCTGAAGTAGTGCCCCTGCTCGAGGTCGTCGATCAGCCCCTCGTGCGTCGGGGTCCAGCCCATGCGCTCGCGGGTGATTGCGCTTGACGCCGGCTGGTCCATCGAGAAGGGGAAGCTGATCCAGCCGAAGTGCGCGGCCGCAGCCTGGGGGGAGACGGAGGCCACGGGCAGCCTGAGCTTCTTCCCGATGACTTCGGCGATCTGCCGGGTCGGCACCCCCTCCTCGGCGACCGCGTGAAGGATGGAGCCCGCGGGGGCCTTCTCCAGCGCCAGAAGAATGAGGCGCGCGGCATCCAACCGGTGGACGGCATTCCAGCGGTTGGCGCCGTCGCCGATGTAGCCCGAGACGCCCTTCTCGCGTGCCACGTCGACGAGCGTCTTCAGGAAGCCGTGGTCTCCCGTGCCGTGGACGGTTGGAGCAAGACGGACGGCTGACACCCGAACACCGCGCTCCGCCAACCCGATTGCCACCGCTCCGTTCGCCATCCGCGGATGAAATCTTGGATCGAAGGGCATCTCCTCGGTCACCACGCGGCCAGGCGCCAACCCTTGGGTTCCCGATGCGATCACGAACGGGCGGCCGGAGCCCTCGAGGACCTTGCCGATCGTCTCGATCGCACGCAGGTCGGTTCGCAGCGAAGCTTCAAAGTTGTTGAAGTCGTGGATGAACCCGAGGTGGATGACGCCGTCTGCCTCGGATGCACCGGCCCGCAGACTCTCAGGGTCGTTCAGATCGCCGCGGTGCACCTCGGCCCCGGCGGCGCTGAGGGCCATCGTCGAGGCATCCGAGCGGGCGAGCCCCAGGACCCGATGACCCGCGGAAAGAAGCTCGGGAACGACGGCTGAGCCGATGAAACCAGAAGCACCCGTGACAAACACGCGCATGACAGTCCTCCTTGGCGACCCCATGTCAGCCGCTGACATGCCAGGTAACACGCGATGTCAGGGACTGCAATAGCAAGATGGCAGCGACTGACGTAACCTGCTTTCATGGCCCGATGGGAACCAGGAACGCGCGGTCGGCTCGAGCAGGCGGCGATGGATCTCTACGCCGAGCGCGGATTCGACGGCACCACCGTCGCGGAAATTGCCGCCCGGGCGGGGCTCACCGAGCGGACGTTCTTCCGCTATTTTGCCGACAAGCGGGAGGTCCTGTTCTGGGGCGCGGGTGCGCTCCAGAATCTCGTCGTCGAGGGCATCGCGCAGGCTTCTCCGGAGACCACTCCCCTCAACGCCGTTACGGGAGCGCTCGAAGCCACCGAGCCTGTGTTCGAGGAACGCAGGCAATTCGCGCGCCAGCGTCAGACCCTCATCGCTGCCCACGCGGAGCTTCAAGAGCGAGAGGTGATGAAGCTTGCCTCGCTGGCGTCCGCCATCGCCGCAGCGCTGCGCGGGCGCGGCGTTGGCGAACCCGCTGCGAGCTTGACTGCTGAAATGGGGGTCGCCGTCTTCAGGATCGCGTTCGAGCGCTGGATCGACGACGCGCGACGACGGGACCTCAGGGAACATATCCGCGCGGCCCTTGCCGAGTTGAAAGCCGTTGCTGCGGCCGCGGTTACGGGGTCTTCGACCCCTCGGGCGAGGAAAGCCTCGCGACCCAAGTGATCACCTCGTCCCTCGGTGTGAGGACGGCCTCACGAAACAAGGTGGTGGGTGGGAAACTCCGCCCATTCGGTGCTCCAACGATTCGAATGCCCTGTCAGTTCCCTTGCCGGTCGCGCCGGGCGCGGCGCGCGCCGTCGTCTCCGGCGCTGCCTCTCGAGCTGGCTGGCTCGGCTGCTGGCGCGGCTTCAGCGCCTCCTCGAGCTCCCTTCGCTGATCCCGCCTGCGAAGGCGAGGCGGGCGAAGGCGACCACGACGGCGACGACGAGGATCCGGATCTGCTTCATGCCGATCTCTCCGAGAAGTTCCGCGGCAGGCTATCCGGGGCTCGAGCCGTGCGCCACGCCGGTAGCAGCAGCTTATCCCGCATCCAGTTCTCGACGGTGACGCCCGGGATGCACTCGTAGTGCCGCCGATTCCCGGTGACCACCGTCGCCTGCCGGACCACGGCGATCGCCGCGATGAAGAGATCGGCGTCCGCGAGCCGCTGTCCCCTGCGTTCGAGGAGCGCCTTGGCCTCGCCGAAGATCTGCACCGAGGTGTCGTCCAGGCCGAGGACGGACAGCGTCGCGAGGAAGCGCGTGACGAGCGCGCGGTTCTTCTCCGGGGATGGACTTGGCGGCGTTCGGACCCCACTTCCCGGCGAGCTTGCGCCAGGCCGCCAGCTGAGCGCCCACCCCGGACGGCCGCACAGGAGGCCGCTCGACGCGCTTGCCGAGGCGCAGACTCGGGGAGATCGCGATCCGGAACACCGGAGACGACCCGTTCGCCCCGAAGTCGAAGGGCGACGTGCGCCACGAGGCGTGGTTCGACTCCGCGCCCGCTGACGCGGGCGCTACGCTCACCACGAACGGGTGAGGCTGGCGCGAATCGCGAACTCCCGTTCAGTTCGGCACGTCCTCGGGGGTGCGCGACACCTCGAGCCAGCTCGCGCCGTCGTACACGAACTCGATGGCGCGGCTCATCCCGGCTGCCGGCTGCTTCCAGGGAGCCAGCTTGTACGCGGGGCTCCAGACCGCGCCGCCCATCGCTCCGGCGGTCGTGTTCTTGACGCGGATGGTGACGTGCTGGCCGGCGATCCCGTTGCTGGGGGCCGCGATCTGGAAGCCCGCGGCGTCCTTCGGCTCGATCAGGAAGTCGGTCCCCGACAGCGCGGTGGCGGCGAGCGACGCTCCGTACGTCACCGTCACCGGCTTCGCGACGGCAGAGGTTCGCGCGTCGGTCGGGGTTCCCTTGCCGGTCGCGCCGGGCGCGGCGCGCGCCGTCGTCTCCGGTGCCGGCGCCGCCTCGTGACCTGCCCGGCTCGGCTGCTGGGGGCGCGGCTTCAGCGCCTCCTCGAGCCTCCCCTCGCTGATCCCGCCTGCGAAGGCGAGGCGGGCGAAGACGATCACGACGGCGACGACGAGGATCCGGATCCGCTTCATGCCGATCTCTCCGAGAAGTTCCGCGGCAGGCTATCCCGGGCTCGAGCCCTGCGCCACGCCGGGAGCAGCAGCGAATCCCGGATCCAGTTCTCGACGGTGACGCCCGGGGTGTGCTCGTAGTGCCGCCGATTCCCGGTGACCACCGTCGCCTGGCGGACCACGGCGATCGCCGCGACGAAGAGATCGGCGTCCGCGAGCCGCTGTCCCCTGCGCTCGAGGAGCGCCTTGGCCTCGCCACGGCGGCGACGCCCGGGCCAACACCACCGAAAGGGCGGCGCGGACGCGGGCGGCCCGTAGAGGGGATAGTGGTCGAGCTCGGGTTCGCGTGCCCTACGGTTTCCGACCGGTCACGGGTCGCTCGGCGGGCATGGCCAGGGTAGGATACGTGCGTGGCGACGAGGATCCGGATCGACCGCGGGGCGCTTGCCGAGTTCTGCAAGCGTCATCACATCCGCAGGTTGTCCCTGTTCGGGTCGGTGCTGCGCCAAGACTTCAGACCGGAGAGCGACGTCGACGTGCTGGTGGAGTTCGAGCCGGACCAGGTGCCAGGCTTCATCGCACTGCACGGCATCGAAGAGGAGCTGTCGAGCCTGCTCGGCGGGCGCACGGTGGACCTCGTGACCGAGCGCTTCCTGAATCGCCGCATCCGCGATCGCGTGCTGGCCGGCGCCGAGGTCCAGTATGCAGCGGGATGACGAGGTCTACGTCGGGCACATGCTCGACCTGTCGCGCAAGGTCGCAGCCAAGGTCGCTGGCGTTCGCCGCGAGGAGTTCGAGGAGGACGAGAACCTTCGCCTCGCGCTCGCGCACCTGCTGCAGACCATCGGCGAGGCTGCGCGTCGCGTCTCGGGCGAGTTTTAGGGAGCTCGCCCGAAGCTGATCTCCCGACTCCGGTCCGGCTGAGCCGCGCCGCTTGATGCCACGCCGGAACCTTGCGACTGTGTCGCCTGATGGCCATCCACCTGCCCGATGAACGCATCCTGGTGACCGGCGGCGCCGGCTTCCTCGGCTCCTTCGTGGTCGAGGAGCTCCGCCGCCGCGGCGCGCGCGAGATCTTCGTGCCGCGCTCGAAGGACTACGATCTCGTCCGGATGGACGCGGTCGAGCGGCTCTACCGCGACGCGCGCCCGACCCTGGTGCTGCACCTCGCGGCGCGGGTGGGCGGCATCGGGGCGAACCGCGAGAACCCGGGGAAGTTCTTCTACGAGAACCTCATGATGGGCGTGCAGCTCATCGAGGTGGGCCGGCGGATCGGCCTGAAGAAGCTCGTCGCCCTCGGCACCATCTGCGCCTACCCCAAGTTCTGCCCGGTGCCCTTCAAGGAAGAGGACCTCTGGAACGGCTACCCCGAGGAGACCAACGCGCCGTACGGCCTCGCCAAGAAGATGCTGCTCGTCCAGAGCGAGGCCTACCGGCAGCAGTACGGGTTCGACTCGGTGGTGCTCTTCCCGGTGAACCTCTACGGCCCGCGCGACAACTTCGACCCGAAGAGCTCGCACGTGATCCCGGCCCTGATCCGGAAGTGCGTGGAGGCGCGGGAGCGCGGCGAGAGGCAGATCGTGGTCTGGGGCGACGGCTCGG
Organism: Anaeromyxobacter oryzisoli; assembly: GCF_022690765.1. Taxonomy (GTDB): domain Bacteria; phylum Myxococcota; class Myxococcia; order Myxococcales; family Anaeromyxobacteraceae; genus Anaeromyxobacter; species Anaeromyxobacter oryzisoli. Next base: position 115,753 of record NZ_JALCZA010000001.1, read on the forward strand.
CCTCGCGCGAGTTCCTCCACGCCCGCGACGCGGCGGAGGGGATCGTCGCGGCGGCGGAGCGGTACGAGAAGTCCGAGCCGGTGAACCTCGGCGCGGGGTTCGAGATCAAGATCCGGGACCTGGTGCCGCTCGTCGCGCGGGCCTGCCGCTTCGAGGGCGAGCTCGTGTGGGACGCCTCGAAGCCGAACGGGCAGCCGCGGCGGATGCTGGACACCTCGAAGGCGCTCCGCGAGTTCGGCTGGAAGGCGCGGACCGGGTTCGAGGAGGGGCTCCGGGAGACGGTGGAGTGGTTCGAGAAGAACCGGTGAGCGGGCGCCCTTCGACTCCGCGCGGCCTGCGGCCGCGCTACGCTCAGGGCGAACGGGGGCGGGGTCACTGGGGCCCCTTCGACCGCCCGCGGCCTGCGGCCGCGCTACGCTCAGGGCGAACGGGTCATGGGGTAGGTTCAGGAACGGGCCCGGGTGACGGGTTCACAGCCAGCGACGAACGTAACGGGGGCAGCGCGTGAAGAAGGCGCTCATCACCGGCATCACCGGCCAGGACGGCAGCTACCTCGCGGAGCTGCTGCTCGAGAAGGGGTACGAGGTCCACGGCATCGTCCGCCGCTCCTCCTCCTTCAACACGCAGCGGATCGACCACGTCTACCAGGACCCGCACACCCCGGGCTGCCGCCTCTTCCTGCACTACGGCGACCTGAACGACAGCTCGTCGCTCAACCTGCTCCTCAGGAAGCTGCGGCCGGACGAGATCTACAACCTCGGCGCGCAGAGCCACGTGCGCGTCTCCTTCGACGTCCCGGAGTACACCGGCGAGGTCACCGGCCTCGGCGCCTGCCGCCTCCTCGAGGCGATCCGCGAGCTCGACCTGAAGGACACCCGCGTCTACCAGGCGTCCTCGTCCGAGATGTTCGGCGCCTCGCCGCCGCCGCAGAACGAGAAGACCCCGTTCTACCCGCGGAGCCCGTACGGCTGCGCCAAGGTCTACGCCTACTGGATCGGCGTGAACTACCGCGAGGCGTACGGGCTGCACGTCTCGAACGGCATACTTTTCAACCACGAGGGACCTCGTCGCGGTGAGACCTTCGTCACGCGCAAGGTCACCCGCGCCGCCGCCCGCATCAAGCTCGGCCTCCAGAAGAAGCTCTTCCTCGGCAACCTCGAGGCGCGCCGCGACTGGGGCTACGCGAAGGACTACGTCGAGGCGATGTGGCTGATCCTCCAGCAGCCGGAGGGGGACGACTTCGTGATCGCGACCGGCGAGGATCACTCGGTCCGGGAGCTCTGCGACGCGGCCTTCGGCCACGTCGGCCTGGACTACCGCGAGTTCGTGGACAAGGACCCGCGCTACTACCGGCCGACCGAGGTCGATCACCTCCTCGGCGATCCCTCGAAGGCCGAGCGGAAGCTCGGCTGGAAGCCGCGGACCAGCTTCGCGGAGCTCGTCCGGCTCATGATGGAGAGCGATCTCCAGCTCGCCGAGCGCGAGCTGCGCGCCGGCGTCGGGCCCGCGGTGTCGCGCCACGGCTGACGGGCGAGCGGGCCTCGGGCTTCAGGGCCTTCGGGCCGCGGGGTGGACTGCGGTCGAGTCCGAGGTCTCGATCGCGGCGGACGAAGGCGACGGAGCGCTCGCCGCGCGTGGCGGCCTCCCCGCGGGCGCGCTGGCGGCCGCCAGGCGACGGCGCCTCCTGCCCCCTCCTCGGCCGGTTTCGGCGGAGAGGGACGGGTGGTAGAAGTCGTCCCTCGAATGACCTCCCTCTCCGTCCTCGTCCCCGTCTACAACGAGCAGCACCTCGTCGCGACCTCGCTCCAGCGGCTCGAGGTCCTCGAGGGATCGCCGCACCTCGAGCGCGTCCAGGTGGTCGTCGTGGACGACGCCTCCCGCGACGGCTCCGCAACGGTGCTCCGCGCCTTCGCCGAGGCGCGCGGCGTGCGCTGGCTGGACGACGGCCCGATCGAGCAGGGGGTCGAGCTCAAGGGGCACGGCCGGCAGGGGAAGATCGAGTGGGTCTTCCTCCGCCACGTCCTGAACGGCGGGAAGGGCCGGGCGATCCGCACCGCCCTCGCCGAGGCGGACTGCGAGCTCTCGGTCATCCACGACGCCGACCTCGAGTACCACCCGAAGGACCTCCTCCGGATCGTCGAGGTCTTCGTGAACGAGCAGGCCGACGCGGTGTTCGGCTCGCGCTTCGCCGGCGGCGAGGCGCGGCGCGCCCTCCTCTTCCGGCACGAGCTCGGGAACCGGCTCCTCACGTTCCTCACCAACTGGGTGACCAACGTGAACCTCACGGACATGGAGACCTGCTACAAGGCGGTCCGCACCGACCTCCTCAAGTCGATCCCCATCGTCTCGAACGACTTCCGCCTCGAGCCCGAGCTGACCATCAAGCTCGCGAAGCGCGAGGCGCGGATCTTCGAGGTCCCGATCAGCTACGCGGGCCGGACCTACCAGGAGGGGAAGAAGATCAACTGGCGCGACGGATTCAAGGCGCTCTGGGCGATCCTCCGCTTCGCCCTCTCCGACGAGGTCTACGCGCAGGATGCCTACGGCTCGCAGATCCTGGGCCGCCTCGCCCGCGCGCCGCGCTTCAACGCCTGGATGGCCGACACGATCCGGCCGTTCTGCGGGCAGAAGGTCCTCGAGATCGGGAGCGGCACCGGCAACCTCACCCGCCGCCTCGTCCCGCGCGACACCTACGTCGCCTCGGACGTCAACCCGCTCTACCTGCAGACCCTGAACGGCCTCACCGTCGATCGCCCGTACCTCGAGGTCACCCTCACCGACGTCACCAAGGGCGAGTCGTTCCCGCAGGTGCCGGACGGGTTCGACACCGTCGTCTGCCTGAACGTGATCGAGCACGTGGACGACGACCGCGGCTCGCTCGAGAACATCCGCCGGGTCCTCGCCCGCAACGGCAAGGCGATCATCCTCGTCCCGCACGGCCCGGGGCTCCTCGGGACGCTCGACGAGGTGCTCGGCCACCGCCGCCGCTACACCGAGGAGACGCTCCGGCAGCTCGCGGCGGACGCGGGCTTCGACGTGCTCGAGGTGCTCCGCTTCAACCGGGTGGGCTGGTTCGCGTGGTGGCTGAACGGGAAGGTGCTCCGCCGCCACACCTTCGGGCTCGGGCAGATCCTCATGCTGAACGTCCTCACGCCGATCTTCCGGCTGGTGGACAAGGCGATGCCCTTCCCGCCGCTCTCGCTCATCGCGATCCTGCGGCCGTCGGCCGACGCCGCGGCGCCGGAGGTGCAGGTGGCACCGGGCGAGGCGGCCGCCCCCGACGAGGCGACCGACGTGGCGGCCTCGATGCCGCGGTGACGCCGGCGCCCCCTGCGACCCTCCGCCGCTCCCGGCGGGGCGTGCGTGGCGCGCGCGGCCGGGTTAGTCCCGGAGGCCGGGAGGCTTCCATGAAGGTCTTCGTCACCGGAGCGACCGGGTACGTGGGCGGCGCGATCGTGCAGGCCCTCGTGCGCGGGGGGCACGAGGTCACCGGGCTCTCCCGCGACGGCGAGAAGGACGGGATGGTGGCGCGGCTCGGCGCGCGCCCGGTCCGCGGCGCGCTCGGCGAGCTGCGCGCGCTCTCCCGCCAGATGTCCGAGCACGACGCGCTCGTGCACGCGGCGATGGACTACGGCCTCGGTCCGCCGGCGGACCTCGAGGCGATCGAGGCGATGCTGGCCGCGGCCGGCGAGGCGGGGCGCCCGCTCACCGTGGTCTACACCTCGGGGGTGTGGGTGCTAGGGGAGACGCGCACGGCGGCGAGCGAGGGCGCGCCGCTCCTGCGCCCCGCCGCGGCGGTCGTCTGGCGGCCGCCGCACGAGCGCCGGGTGCTCGAGGCGGCCACCGACCGGATTCACCCCGCGGTGGTGCGGCCGGGGATGGTCTACGGCGAGAAGCGCGGGCTCGTGAACCGCTGGTTCGAGACGGCGGCGCGCGACGGGGCCGCGGCGGTGGTCGGCACCGGCGCGAACCGCTGGCCGCTCGTGCACCGCGAGGACCTCGCCGAGCTGTACCGCGCGATCGTCGAGCGCGGCGCGCGCGGGATCTTCCACGGCGTGGACGGGGCCTCCCCGACCACGGGCGAGGCCGCGGCCGCGGCGAGCCGCGCCGCCGGGAGGGGCGGCGCGGTGAAGCTCGTCCCGCTCGACGAGGCGCGGCGGAGCATGGGGCCGATGGCCGACGCGCTCGCCATGGACCAGGTGGTGGTGAGCGCCCGCGGCGCAGAGGTGGGCTGGGCCCCGCGCCACCCGCCGTTCGTGCAGGGGGCGGAGGCGGCGTACCGCGAGTGGAGCGGGTGAGAGTGTGAACCTCTCCCCCCGTTCGCCCCGAGCGTAGCGCGGCCGGAGGCCGCGCGGAGTCGAGGGGCGCGCGCCCGCCCTACGGCTGGCTCGCGCCCGGCGCCCCCGGCCCCCAGGCCGGCGCGCTCGCCCCGCGGAGGGCGCCCTGCGCGGTCTGGCGGAGGAACGCGCCGACGCCCCGGTAGCTGTGGAGCTTGTTGTCGTGGGCGACGATCTCGACCGCGGCGCCCGCCGCGACCGCCCGGGCGACCAGCGCCTCGCCGAGGTGCCGCAGCACCTTGAGGTCGCCGCCGCAGTACGGGCAGGTGTCGGCGGCCTCGGCGTTCGCGCCGATGGCGTCGCACTGATCGCAGCGCCAGCCGGTGAGGGCGAAGTCCTCCTCGAGCACGAGCTCGTGCACGCGCTTCTGGTTCAGGGCCTCGACGACGTCGTTCGGCCCCATCACCGCGAGCCCGCCGCGGAGCGACTGCCCGACCACGGCGTCGATGACCCGGCGCTCCTCCTCCCGCTCGCGCGCGGCGAGCGCCGCGGCGGCCCCGTCCGCCGCCCCGGCGGAGTGCATCCCGCTGTCCCCGCGGTCCCACGCGCGCGGCCGCGGGATCCGCGCGATCACCCGGGCGCGCAGCCGCTCCGGCAGGTCCCGCTCGAAGGCGGCGATTGCCTCGCTCGTCCCCACCAGCACGAGGTGCGCGTCGGGGCTCCGGTCGTGGATCGCCGCGAGCTGCTGCACCGCCGCCCGCCGGTTCCGCAGCTCGAACGCCTCCTGGTGCCGCTCGTCCTTCTCGACGCGCTCGTACTCCCGGCCGTGCTGCGCGGGGCCGGGGTTGTACTCGTCGGCGTCCCGGCGCGGGACGAAGCCGCGGATCCGCGTCTCGGCCCCGAGATCGCCGAGGCTCACCTGGAAGAGGTCGGCGCCCTGCGGCGAGGGCGCGACCACGATGACGGGCTCGTGGTCGTCGGCGAGCCGGGCGAGCTGGGTGAGGTGCGGGAACCCGTCGGCGCAGAGCTCCGGCCGGAACGGCTGCGCGAAGGAGAGGACGCGCCAGAGCCCGAGCGCCTCGCACGCGAAGAGGGCGAGCCCGCGCCGCGCCGCATCGTACTGCTGGCTCGTGAGCCCCGCGACATGGCGCCGGAGCCGCTCGAGGCTCCGCGCGAGCCCCTCCCGCCCCGGCGTCCCCTCGCCGCACCGGCCGAGCAGGCGCCGGATGCCCTCCTGCACGAACAGGCGAACGCGCTGCCGCTGCTGCTCGTCGTTCCACCGCGTGTCGAGGTAGAGGCTGACGATGGGCTCGCTGCCGCTGCGGACGCGCGCGAGCTCCGAGAGCGTCCCGTCGAGCTGGGTCATGTCTTCGCTCCTCGTGTGAACGTGTCTCTTCTCTCTCTCTCCCTAGACCTGCTCACGGGGGAACCGGGGCGGCCCGCCCGGCTCCCCGCCTCCGGCCCTTCCGCTGCCGCCGGCCGGGCGCGAGCGGCACGAGGGGGCCGCCCGGCGAGGGCGCCGCGATTTGCGCCGGGGGCGGCGGGTGGGTTACATCGCGGAGCGCCTTGGCCCTCCTCGACGCCCTCCGCGCGCTCACCGCCTTCACCCCGCCGCCGGCCCTGCCGGACGCGGACCTCGACGCCCTCGCCGACGTGCTGATCGCCCACGGCCTCGCGCCGCTCGCGTCGTACCAGCTCGAGAACACCCGCCTCGGCGCGGGGCTCCCCGAGGCGTTCCGCGAGAAGCTCCTCGGGCACTACCAGGGGGTCGCGAACGACAACGTGATGAAGCTCGTCACGCTGCGCGGCGCCCTGAAGCTCGCCGCGGACGTGCCGGTGGTCCTCCTCGACGCGAGCGCGTACCTGGACTGGCTCTACCCGCACCTCGCCTGGCGGCCGCTCGGGGACCTCCGGTTCGCGCTCCGCGCGGAGGACGCGGCGCGCTTCGCCGACGCGGTGAAGGGGCCGCTCTCCGTCGAGCGGACCGAGCACGACGGCCGGGTGGCCGTGTTCACCGACGGGAAGATCACCCTCTCCGCGCAGGAGGGGCTCTGGACCGGGGGGCCGGCGGACCCGCTCCTCTTCGAGCGCGCGCGCCCGTACCGTGCCTTCGGCCCCCGGGCGGCGCGCCCCTCCCCGGAGGACGCGCTGCTCGCGACCGTCGCGGAGCAGGCCCAGCTCGGGCTCTTCGCGCCGCTCGTCACGTTCGTGGATCTCCGCGAGCTGCTCCGCGAGCCGCTCGACGCCGCCTACCTGGGCCGCCGCGCCGGCGCGCTCCGGCTCTCCCGCGCGCTGTACGGGGCGCTCGCCCTGGTGGCGCACTTCTTCCCCGAGGTGGCGGACCCCGCCGCGGCGCTCGCGCCCGAGCTCTCCTTCGCCGAGCGCGTCGCGGTGGACCGGGTGGTCGAGGCGGCGAAGGACCCGGTCCGGCTCCGCCACCTGCGCGGCGCCGACGCCGCGGCCCGGCTGGTGGTCGCACCGCACGGCGACCCCCACGCGAGCTGAGCGAAGCGCGCGGCGTCCCCCTCGCCCGGCGATCCCTCGCGTCGGCGCTCCCCCGCGGGAGCGCTTGGTGCTAGATCTTTGGAGATCTTCGATTTTCCCCCGAGGGGCGCACACGTGAACATCACCGTCGTCGGAACCGGTTACGTCGGCCTCGTCACCGGCACCTGCTTCGCGGAGTCGGGCCAACGGGTCACCTGCGTGGACATCGACCCCGCGAAGATCGCGCTCCTCCAGGGCGGCGGGATCCCGATCTACGAGCCGGGGCTCGAGGAGCTGGTCCACCGGAACGTGAAGGAGGGGCGGCTCGGGTTCACGACCTCCTACGCCGAGGCGATGCGGGGGGCGGACATCGCGTTCATCGCAGTGGGGACCCCGCCGGGCGAGAACGGCGAGGCGGATCTCCGGTACGTGCTCGCCGCCGCCGCGGAGATCGGGCGGCACATGACCGGCCCCTGCGTGGTGGTGGACAAGTCCACGGTGCCGGTGGGGAGCGCCGAGAAGGTGGCGGCGGTCCTGAAGGAGACCTCGAAGCACCCGTTCGACGTCTGCTCGAACCCGGAGTTCCTGAAGGAGGGGGCGGCGATCGACGACTTCATGCGGCCGGACCGCGTGGTCGTGGGCGTCGCCTCCGAGCGGGCGCGGGCGGTGATGGCCGAGCTGTACGCGCCGTTCGTCCGGGGCGAGCAGCCGGTCCTCTTCATGGACATCCGCTCGGCGGAGCTCACCAAGTACGCGGCGAACGCGATGCTCGCCACCCGGATCTCGTTCATGAACGAGATGTCGGCGCTCTGCGAGAAGCTGGGCGCCGACGTGGACATGGTCCGCCGCGGCATCGGCTCCGACCGGCGCATCGGCCACCCGTTCCTCTTCCCGGGGGTCGGGTTTGGCGGCTCCTGCTTCCCGAAGGACGTCCGCGCGGTGATGACGATGGCGCGCGCGGTCGGCCTCGACTTCGACCTGCTCCGCTCGGTCGAGCGCGTGAATGAGCGCCAGAAGCGCTGGCTCGTGGAGAAGGCCGCGAAGCACTTCGGCGCGCTCGCCGGGAGGACGATCGCGCTGTGGGGGCTCGCGTTCAAGCCGAAGACCGACGACATGCGCGAGGCGCCGGCGATCACGGTCATCGAGGGGCTCCTCGGGAACGGCGCGAAGGTCCGCGCCCACGATCCGGTGGCGCGCGAGGTCGCGGCGCGGCTGTTCCGGGGGCGCGGGGTCGAGCTCGTGGACGAGCCCTACGCCGCCGCCGACGGGGCCGACGCGCTCCTGCTCGTCACCGAGTGGAACGAGTTCCGCCAGCCGGACCTGGGCCGCCTGAAGCGCGTGATGAAGCAGCCGGTCCTGCTCGACGGCCGGAACGTCTGGGACGCCGCGAAGTGCCGCGCCGCGGGGTTCACGTACTACGGCGTCGGGCGGAACGCGGAGTAAAACGCGCCCGCGGGGGGATGGGGGTCTCCGTGACCGTCACCGTGCCCGTGACCGTCACCGGGTCCCGTGCCCGATTCCCGGGTCCCGTGGCCCGTAGCCCGTAGCCCGTGAACCGCCGGGCCGCTCGCGCAGGCTCGATCCCCGCTCATCGCTGGTCCGTGCGGAGCCCCGAATCGGTGCCGGTCCGATGACCGGCGCGACCGCGAATGGGCCGCGAATCGACCGCATCATCCGCCGCGCGGCCCGGCCCCGCCGCGGCCTCGCCCTCTCGGACCGCACATCCGGCTCAGCATCTGAGTGATGCGCACGACCAGTGCCCGTGCCTCCGCATGGCGCTCCGGCGTTCCGATCCCGCGCACACGCAGGACGTCCAGGATCGCGGCGCACTCCAGCGCGCTGCCCTTCGCGATCTCGTAGAAGCGGCGCTTCTCACCGCGGGAGTGCCGTCCAGCGCCCTCGGCGATGTTCAGCACGATGCTCTGACCGGCACGCTCCAGCTGATCGAGCATGTACCGCTCGCCTTGCCGCGGGACGAGAGAGAGCGCCATCGGGAGGAACTCGAGGGCGATCCGGTAGACGTCGAGACGGTCGTGCTCGAGCTCGGGATCGATCGGCATGCCGTAGCGCAATGCAGGCGCCGGGCCGCCGTCGGGACAGGGGCGACGCGCGGTCGGGGCGTGCAGGTCACGTCGGGGTGCGGATCGGCGCCCGTCTCCGTGACCGTTCCCCGCGCCGACCTCCCGCCTCCCGACTCCCGTGGCCGTGGGCCGTGACCCGTGGGGCCGTCGGATCACGGGAACCGGGCCACGGTTCACGGAAAGGCCGGTGACGGTGACGGGCACGGACCACGGGTTCGCGTTCGGGTTCGCGTTCGGATCCGGGTCCGGGTCCGGACGTCACACCCGCTGATTCCGCCCCCGCGACAGCATCAGCAGGACCCCGGCGACCTCCTCGACGACCTCGGCGAGGCGGCGGGAGACGTCGAGCTCCTCGAGGAGGCGCTGCCGGTCCTCGGGCTCCGAGATGGCGGCCGCGGCCACGACGTCGGCGATCGCGGAGGCGTCCTTCATCTGCGCGACGGCCTCAGCGAGCGCGGGCGCGCCGGACTCGGCGGGGAGCCGCTGCGCGAGCTGGTAGACGAGCTGCCGGAGCGACTCGAGGGCGGGCTGGAGCGTGGCCCGATCCGCGGGCCAGACGTCCTCCAGGATCTCGGCGCGGAACTCGCGGTAGGGGTGCGCCGCGGGCAGCTCCTCGAGGAGCCGCACGCGGGCGATCCCCCGGACCACGACGTCGAAGCGCCCGTCCTCGTGCCGCTCCACCTGCTCGAGGAGGCCCGCGCCCGCCACCGGGAACACCGGCGGGTGCGGCTCGTGCGCCGCCTCCCGGGACCCGAGGCCGGGCACCGCCAGCACGCGGTCGCCGCCGAGCGCGTCCTCGACGAGCGCGCGGTAGCGCGGCTCGAAGACGTGAAACGGCGTGGGCGTCCCGGGCAGGACGACCACGCCGTGGAGAGGAAACACCTTGAGAGCGGCGCACGCCTTCGCGAGCGCCGCCCTGGGTGACGGCGGAGCGATCCGCTCCGCGCACATCTCAGTGCGTCGCGGGCGACGCGGAGGGGGCCGGAGCCGCCTTCACGGTCGTCTCGATCCGCATCTTGTAGAAGGACCGGTACACGAACACGAGCGCGACGGCGAGGAACGCCGCGGCGAGCGCGATGCGCGCCGTCCCCTCCATCCGGATCGCGAGCTCGACGGCGAGCAGGCCGAAGAGCGTCGTGAACTTGATGATGGGGTTCATCGCGACCGAGGAGGTGTCCTTGAAGGGGTCGCCGACGGTGTCGCCGACCACGGTCGCGGCGTGCAGGTCGGTGCCCTTCGCCTTGAGCTCGACCTCGACCACCTTCTTCGCGTTGTCCCAGGCGCCGCCGGCGTTCGCCATGAAGATCGCCTGGAAGAGGCCGAAGATCGCGATCGAGAGCAGGTAGCCGATGAAGAAGAACTCGTTCACGAACGCGAAGGACAGCGTGGCGAAGAAGACCACGAGGAAGATGTTGAACATGCCCTTCTGCGCGTACTGGGTGCAGATCTCGACGACCCGCTTCGAGTCCTCGACCGAGGCCTTCTCGACGCCCTCGAGCCGGATGTTCTGCTTGATGAACTCGACCGCCCGGTAGGCGCCGGTGGAGACCGCCTGCATGGAGGCGCCGGTGAACCAGTAGATCACCGAGCCGCCCATGATGAGCCCGAGCAGGAAGAGCGGGTTCATGATCGAGAGCTTCTCGATGTGGGCGGTGAGGCCGTTCGTGAGGACGAAGATGATCGAGAAGATCATCGTGGTCGCGCCGACCACCGCGGTGCCGATGAGCACCGGCTTCGCGGTCGCCTTGAAGGTGTTGCCGGCGCCGTCGTTCTCCTCGAGGTAGTCCTTCGCCCGGTCGAAGTTGAGGTCGAAGCCGAAGTCCTTCTTCACCTCGGCCTTCACGTTCGGGACGTTCTCGATGAGCGAGAGCTCGTAGACCGACTGCGCGTTGTCCGTCACCGGGCCGTAGGAGTCCACCGCGATGGTGACCGGGCCCATGCCGAGGAAGCCGAACGCGACGAGGCCGAAGGCGAACACCGCCGGGGCCGCCATCAGCATGTCGAGGCCGAAGGTGGAGACGCCGTAGCCGACGCCCATGAGCGCGATGATGACGAGCCCCATCCAGAAGGCGGAGAAGTTGCCCGCCGTGAGGCCGGCGAGGACGTTCAGCGAGGCCCCGCCCTCCTTGGACGCCGTGACGACCTCCTTCACGTGGCCGGAGGAGGTGGAGGTGAAGACCTTGATCACCTCGGGGATGATGGCGCCGGCGAGGGTGCCGCAGGTGATGATCGTGGAGAGCTTCCACCACATCGTGCCGTCGCCGAGGTCGCCGATGACGGCCTTCGAGACGGCGTAGGTGGCGACCACCGAGATGATGGAGGTGAGCCACACGAGGGAGGTGAGCGGCGCCTCGAAGTTCATCCGCTCGACGTTCCGGTACTTCGCGGCCGCGAGGCTCTCGTTGATCCAGTACGAGACGACCGACGCGATGATCATCATGATGCGCATCGCGAAGATCCAGACGAGCAGCTTCACCTGCACGGCCTCGCTGGAGACCGCGAGCACGATGAAGGAGACGAGCGCGACGCCCGTCACGCCGTAGGTCTCGAAGCCGTCCGCGGAGGGGCCGACCGAGTCACCCGCGTTGTCGCCCGTGCAGTCGGCGATCACGCCGGGGTTGCGGGCGTCGTCCTCCTTGATCTTGAAGACGATCTTCATGAGGTCCGCGCCGATGTCGGCGATCTTCGTGAAGATGCCGCCGGCGATGCGGAGCGCGGACGCGCCGAGCGACTCGCCGATGGCGAACCCGATGAAGCAGGAGCCGGCGAGGTGACGATCGACGAAGAGGAGGATGAACAGCATGATGAGCAGCTCGACGCTGATGAGCATCGTGCCGATCGACATGCCGGCCTTGAGCGGGATGGCGTAGGTCGGGAAGGGCTTGCCGCGGAGGGCCGCGAACGCCGAGCGGCTGTTCGCGTAGGTGTTCACGCGGATGCCGAACCAGGCGACGCCCGACGAGCCGAGGATGCCCACCAGGCTGAAGGCCAGGACGATGGCGAGCCGGCCGGCGCTCATGGGCTCGGCGGCGAGGAACCCGAAGTACGCGACCATGATGACCGCGATGAAGGCCCACAGGGTCGCGATGAACTTGCCCTGCGTGACCAGGTAGGTCTTCGCCGTCTCGTAGATCAGCTCCGAGATGTCGAGCATCGACCGGTGCACGGGGAGGTTCTTGAGCTGGTTCGCGACGACCAGGCCGAAGACGAGGCCGGCCGCCGCGACGACCAGGCCGATGGAGAGCAGGGTGTGACCGCTCATCCCGAGGAACTGCTCGGAGCGGAGGTCGGGGAGAATGAGGTTCGCCTCGCCACCGCCCGCACCGAGCGCGAGGGACGAGAGGATGCTGATCGGGTTCATGACAGGGACTGCCCCTCCAACTGATGGGAGAATCCGTGAAAACGCGGCTCGTTGCGCAAAGATACGCAGGCCGCGAAACGGCTGAGACGGCGGATACTACCGGCCCGGGTCGTTTTTTGGCAAGGGGACGCCGGAGCCGCGGGCGCTGCCCGGGCTCCACCTTCGAGGGATCGGGGGCCCGGCGGCCCGCCTACCCCGCCCCAGGCGCCTTCTGCTGGGCCTCGGCGCCGCCCAGGTCGAGCGTCGCGAAGTTGAGGCTGAAGTAGCCGGCGACGCCGCAGGAGTACATGACGCGCTTGACGATCCGGAACGGCACACCCTTGTCCGCCTGGATGTTCACCTGCCCGTCCCACTTCTTCTCGACGTCGTTCTGGTGCAGGTACTCCCAGCGCTTCTTCTCGTCGCGGAGCCGCTCCTCGAGGCCGGGGATGTTGAGGTAGCCCGAGTCGCGGTCCAGGTCCGCCACGTCGGCCACCTTCTCGCCCGTCACCACGATCTGCGAGCCGCTGATCGCCACCACCGGCGCGATCTCGATCGTCTGCCCGTGGCGCGCGTCCGGGAGCTGGATGTCCTTCTGCATGTACAGCACCTCGCCGGTGGACGAGAACTGCTGCAGGAGGAAGATGACGAGCATCGTCATCATGTCGACCATCGGGATGACGTTCAGCTCGGTGTTGGTCGCCTTCTTGCCGCGCTGGATCTTCCCGCCGAGGATCTTCGACTTCTCGAAGCGCTTCGCGGGGCGCTTGCCGGGCGTGACGATGGGCATCTCGAGCCTCTAGACCCCGGAGACCGACACCGCGGTGAGCCCCTGGCCCACGCAGGTGTCGATCACCTCGACGAGATCGCCGTAGGGCACCGTGTCCTCGGCGGAGACCGTGATCGCCGCGGTCTCCGGGTAGTCGGCGTGGAGCTGCTTCAGCCGCTCGCCGAGCGCCTTGTAGTCCTGCTTCACGCCGCCGGCCGCCCGGTCGAGCGGGATCTCGTACGCGAGGCCGGACGTGGTGGTGAGGTTCATGCCGCGCTCGCCCACGGCGAGCGTCACGACGAGCTGCTTCTGCTGCTCGGCCTGCTCCGGCTCCGGCGCACCCGAGCCGAACTGCTGGACCTGGAGCCGCGAGATCTGCGTCCAGACCGCGGTGTAGAGCAGGAAGGTGATGCAGCAGGAGAGGAGGTCGATCGCCGGGACCACGTTGACGGTCGCGTCGAGCGCCTTCTTCTTCTTTTTCCCGGAGCCGCCCTGCTCGGGCATCGCGCCGCCGCCCATCGGCTACCTCCTTCTTCCAGATCCGTCCGCTCGCCCTGAGCCCCGCTCGCCCGCGCCGCCGCGCGCGTCCTGCCCGCGGCGGCCCGCGTGAGCGGGATCGCGCCTACTCGTCGGCCGCCACCGTCGCGGGCATCTTCATCTTGTCCTTGTTCGCGACGATGAGGTTCAGCACCGAGACGCTGCTCTCGTTGATGTCGTCCATCATGTGCTGCGAGCGGCCCTGCAGGACGGAGTACGCGATGAGCGCCGGGATGGCGGTGAGGAGGCCGAACGCGGTGCAGTTCATCGCCTCGGAGATCGACGAGGCGAGGATGCGGGCCTTCTCCGCCGGCGGCGCGTCGGCGACGGCGCCGAACGCGCTGATGAGGCCGATGATGGTGCCGAGGAGGCCGAGCAGGGTCGCGACGTTGCCGATCATCGCGAGGTAGCCGGTGCGCTTCTCGATCTTGGGCGACTCGCGCAGCGTCGCCTCGTCCATGGCGGCCTGCACGTCGGCCTCGCCCTTCGGCACGTTGATGAGGCCGGCCTTGATCACGGAGACCAGCGGCGTCTTCTTCTGCGAGGCGCAGAAGCTGATCGCGCGGTCGAGATCGCCCCTGTAGATGTGCTCCTTGAGGCCCTTCAGGAAGGCCTCCTTGTCCACCGCGGTCGTGAAGAACAGCGCGTGGACGCGATCGATTACGAGACCGATGACCACCACGAGCGAGGCGAGGATGGCGTGCATCATCCACCCACCCTCGCTGTAGTGCTTCGCCAACGCCCGGAAGATTTCCATTTGCCTCGTGCTCCTCAGGAGGTAAGGCCGTGCGCCGTCCCTCGATCCTGGCGCTTGCCCGGTCGGTCGATCCCCTATCACGGGCTTTTCCGGGGCGTCAACGCGACGGGGTATGCCCTCCGCGCACCCGGTCATCCCCACGCTCCGTGAGAGGCCAGGCCGACTGGCTGGTCCGGTCTAGGATGCTGCACCCGGCCACCCGGGCCGGCAATTGCCCGTCCGCGAGCGCCGTCGTACGCTCCCCCTCCGTCCCCGCGACCCTCCGGCCCCCACCCCGCGGGCGGGGCCACACGCCCGGGGCAGGCAGCGCCCCCGGCTGCTCGGCATCCTCTCCGAACCCCGATGCTCGAAGCCGCCTTCGCCCCCTACCGCCTCCCGCCGGGCGCCCTCCCGGAGGAGTCCGCGCGCGCCGCCGAGGCGCTCGCCGCGGAGCCGCTCCTCGCGCCGCCCGCGGAGCCGCTCCCGGCGCCGCTCGTGGACCGCGCCCTGGCGGATCTGCCGGCCGGACGCGCCGCGTCGCCCACCGAGGCCTGCCGGGCCGCGGACGGCTCGCCCTGCGGCCTCTCGGGGCCGCCCCGCGCCTGCCTCGCGTCCCAGCGCCAGCGGGCGCGGCTCGACGAGGCCTCCCGGGCCGCCCTCGAGGCCGGCTTCGCGGGCGTCTGCCTGGACCGGCCGGACGCGTCCCTCGCCCTCGGGTTGCTCGGCGCGGGCTTCTGCCCGGACTGCCAGCGGGCGCTCGGCCGGCACCTGCAGCGCGAGTACGGCGAGCACTTCCAGCCGGTGGACTACCTCGCCCTCGCCCGCGAGGCGCTCGCCTCCGCGCCGGGGGCGGTGGCCTTCGACCAGCTCCCGTTCGGCCGGGACTTCTGGCGGGTGCGCAACGAGCTGCTCGAGCAGGCGATCCGCGACTACGCCCGCGGCGCGCGCGACGCGGCCCGGGCGGCGGGCAAGGCGTTCGAGGTGGTGGCGCAGTTCGAGGCGATCGGCCCGGCCCAGCTCCGCTCCATCCAGCTCGTGGACGGGGCGATCTTCCCCGCCCCCGTCCCGACCACCGGGGCGGGGCTCGGCCTCGCCCGCCTGCTCCGCGGCACGGCGGGGCGCCGCCCGGTCGCGATCGCCCCCACGCCGGCGCCGCAGCAGCCGGGCGGGCTCCCGCGCCTCGCGGCGGTAGCGGCCACCTGCGGCGTCGAGCTCTCCGGCCTGGAGCCGGCCGGCGAGGCGGGCGCCGAGGTCGCCCGCACCCGGCGGCTCGCCCGCCAGCTCGCGCTGCGGGCGGGACGCGCCCCGGCGCAGGGGACGCCGGTGGTGGAGTGCGCGGTGCTCTACTCCGCCGAGGCGGATCTCTGGACCGGGGGGCGGCACCGGCTCGCGGTGGAGCGGGCGGGCGACGCGCTCGGCGCGCTCCACGTCCAGGCCCCGGTGATCACGCGGCTCCAGGACGCGCCGCCGGAGGCCGCCCTGGTCCTGGCCGACGCGGGGGCGCTCTCCTCGCGCGAGGCGAAGGAGGTCCGGCGCAGGCTCGAGGCGGGCGCGCGCGTCCTCGCCTTCGGCGACCCGGCGCAGGTGGACGAGGCCGGGCGGCCGGCGGGGACCTTCCTGCCCGCCGGAAAGCCGGGCGGCGTGAAGGTCGGCGCGGGCCGGCTCGCGCAGCTTCCGCCGCTCGCGCCGGAGGCGGGCAGCGCGGCGCCGGCGGACCCGGAGCAGCTCGGCAAGGCGCTCGCGGTGCTCCTCGGGAAGGGGCGGCGCGCGGCGGGCGTGGCAGGCCGCACGCCCGTGCTGGTGGTGCTGCACCGGACCGGGGAGACCCTCGACGCGCACCTGGTCGCCCTCGGGCCGGAGAAGGCGCAGGGCGCGACCTTGTTCCTCGGCTCGCACGTCGCGGGCGGCGCCCGGCGCGGCCGGTTCGTCTCGGCGGACGGGACCGACGTGCGGATCCCGCTGAACCCGTCGGGCTACTCGATCTCGACGGTCCTCCCGAGCTTCCGAGGGTACGCGGTGCTGTCGCTGGGGGCGTAGCGCGGGGGCGGATCGGGCCACGGGCTACGGATCACGGAAGCCCGTCACCGTGCCCGTGACCGTCACCGTTCCCCGTGCCCGCGTCCCGCCTCCCGTGGCCCGTCGCCCGTGGCCCGTCGTCCGTGACCGGTGATGCCGTCGCCGTCGCCCGTGACCCATGTGCCGTCGGACCACGGGAAGGGGGCCACGGGACACGGGAACCGGATCACGGGTCACGGAACGGCCGGTGACGGTGACGATGACGGATCACGGAGGGACCGCGTCACCCCGTGCGCCGCGCGCGGTACGCCGCGAGGGCGGCGTCCATCACCTCGCGCACCGCGACGCCGCGCTCGCGGGCCCGGGCGAGGCAGTCGTCGTACTCCGGGTGCGCGCCGAGCTCGTGCCCGTCGCGCGACGCGATCTTCACGCGCACCGCGCCGTAGGGCGTCGCGACCTCCGCGAGCCGGCGCGCGAGGACGTCCCGCTCCACCGCGTGCCGGCGCACGCCGAGCGTGGTGGTCTCGGCGAACAGCGCGGCGGTCACTGCGGCCCGCCGGCCCTCGTCGCAGAGCGCGCCGAGGAGGATCCCGGGCCGGCCCTTCTTCATGGTCACCGGGGCGGCCCACGCGTCGAGCGCGCCCGCCTCGAGCGCGGCCTCGATCGCGCGGGCGACGAGCTGGCCGGGGCAGTCGTCGAGGTTCGCCTCGAGGACCCAGAGCCGCTCCCCGTCGCCGCCCTCGGCGGCGCCCGGGGAGGCGCCCGCCACCGCCTCGTCCTCCCCCGAGCCCTGGGCGCGCGAGGTTCGCCCCGATTCGTACAGCTCACCCGAGGTCATCCGGAGCACGTTCGGCCGATCCGGCCAGGCCGCCGTCCCGACCCCGTACCCGATCCGCCCCGGCACGAACGACGGGAGCGGCCCGAGCTGGGCGAGCTCGGCGAGGAGCGCGGCGCCGGTGGGGGTGACCGCCTCGCCCTGGGGGCCGCCGGGACGGATCGGCAGGCCGGCGAGGAGCTCGAGCACCGCGGGCGGCGGCACCGGCATCACGCCGTGCGCGGTCCGCACCATCCCGCGCCCGAGCTCGGGCGGCGTCGAGACCACCCGCGGCCAGCCGAGGAGGTCGAGCACCACCGCCGCGCCGCACACGTCCACGATCGAGTCGATCGCCCCGACCTCGTGGAAGTGCACCCGCTCCACCGGGATCCCGTGCACCTTCGCCTCGGCCCGGCCGATCCGCTCGAAGATCGCCCGCGCCGCGGCGCGCGCCCGCGGCGCCAGCCCGCTCGCGTCCACCAGGGCGAGGATCTCGGCGAGCCCCCGCTCGTGCGGCTGCTCGCCCTCGACCACCACGTCCACGTGCGTTCCGCGGATCCCGTGCTCCGTCTTGGCCCGCACCTCGAGCCGCCAACCGGGGAGCTTCAGCGTCTCGAGGGCGGCGACGAGCGCGCCCCGGTCCACGCCGAGGTCGATCGCCGCCGCCATGAACATGTCGCCGGCGATCCCGCCGACCGGCTCGAGGACGAGGAGAGAGGTTGTCATGAGGTGCACTCCGGGGCGCCCTTCGACTCCGGCGCGCTCGCGCGCGCCTACGCTCAGGGCGAGCGGGGGTTGGTTTACACCGGCGCGATCCCGCGCGCCCGCGTTCAGGGCGAGCGGCGGGTGGTTTCCTCCGGCGCGATCCGCCCGCGTTCAGCGCGAGCGGGGGTTGGTTTACTCCGGCGCCTCCGCGCGGCTGGGTTCACGGACGAGCGGGGGTGGTCTACTCGCGCGCGATCAGCCCCGCCACGAACGCGGCGCCGAACCCGTTGTCCACGTTCACGACCGTCACGTTCGGCGCGCAGGAGTTCAGCATCGTGAAGAGCGGCGCGAGCCCGCCGAGCGAGGCACCGTAGCCGACCGAGGTGGGCACCCCGATGACCGGCCGCCCGACGAGGCCGCCCACGACGGAGGGCAGCGCGCCCTCCATCCCCGCGGCGACGATCACCGCCCGGGCGGACGCGAGATCGTGCCGGCGGGCCAGGAGCCGGTGCAGGCCGGCCACGCCGACGTCGTAGACGCGCAGGGCCTCGACGCCCATCACGTCCAGCGTCACCGCCGCCTCCTCGCACACCGGGATGTCCGAGGTGCCCGCGCAGCAGACCGCCACCGGCCCCCTGGCGGGCAGGTCCATCCGACCCTTCCGGAGGGTGCGGGACACCGGATCGTACACGCTGCCACGCACCGCGCGGCGCGCCGGCCCGGCCTTCTCCGGCGAGAGCCGGGTCACGAGGAGGGGCCCGTCCGACGCGAGCCTCCGCGCGATGGCGGCGACCTGGGCCGCGGTCTTGGACTCCGCGAGCACCACCTCCGGCATCCCGACCCGGAGCATCCGGTGGGTGTCCACGGTGGCCATGTCGCCGAGCCGCTCGAACGGCGCGTCCCGGAGCTCCCGGAGGGCGTCGTCGAGCGTGGCCTGCCCCGCCTTCACCCGGCCGAGGAGCCGGCGCAGCTTCTTCTCGTCCATGCGGATGCTCTTAGCGCAGATCGCCCCGGAGCGGGGCGCGCGCCGCCTGCCGCGAGAGCAGGCGCCGCACGAGCTCGGCGATCCGCGCCGGCTCGGGCATCACGAGGACGAGCCCCTCGAAGGCGGGGGCGCCCTCCCGCGGCGCACAGGTGAAGCGGGTGGCGAGGGCGATGGAGCCGGCGTGGGTGACGAGCCCCTCGACGCACTCCCTCCCGGAGCCGCGGGCGAACGCGGGCACCGAGAGAAGCAGCCGCTCGCCGACGAGCGCCGCCACTGCGGAGACGAAGGCGCTCCCGGCGATGTTCCCGGACTCGAGCAGCGCGCTCTCCGCCATCCCGCCCCAGGCGCCGCCCGCCGGGAACCCGAGCGCCGCCGCGAGCGCCGCCGCGTCGCGCTCCGGGAGCGCGAGCAGGAGGTCCCCCTCGAGCGCCCCCTCGAGCTTCACGCCGACCGTCACGAGGTCCTGGCCGAGCCCGCCGAGGAAGGCCGCGATGGCGCCCTCCTCGGCGCCCACCCACGCCTCCGGCACGTCCATCGAGAGGCGGCGGCGGACGAGCTCGCCGAGGGCGGTGATCGCGCGGCCGCAGCCCACGCTCGCGAGCTCCTGGAGCGCGTCCAGCTCGCCGGGGCCGAAGGAGACGGGGCTCAAGCGCGCCCCCCCCGACCGCCCGCCCCGGCCCCCGGGAAAGACTCCGTTCGCCCTGAGCGGAGGCCCCGCGAAGCGGGGCGGAAGTCGAAGGGCGCGGCCGCCCCGAGGAGCGCGGAGGCCGTGGACCGCCCAGGGCGCGGCGAGCCGAGCGCGGCGCCGGTCACGCCGCCACCAGCCGCTGCACGTCGAGGATGAACACCGGCCGCCCGTTGCCGAGCACGGTCACCGCCGAGAGCCCGGGCACGTCCTCGAGCGGGCTCCCGAGGGCCTTGAGCACCGCGTCCTGCTGGCCGAGCAGCGCGTCCACGGCCAGGCCGATCCGGCCGGCGTCCGCCTCGGCCACCACCACCGCTCGCTCGTCCTTCGCCGGCGCCGCCGCGAAGCCGAGCAGGCGGGTCAGGTCGTGCACCGGGACGAGGTCGCCGCCGTACGGGAGGACCGGGCCGCCGCGGCTCCGATCGAGGCGCGAGAGCTCCACCTGGGCCGCGCCGTGCACCTTCGCGATGGGGAGCCCGAGCACCTCCTCGCCGACGCGCACGAGGAGCACCGGCTGGACCGCGACGGTGAGGGGCAGCCGGAAGGTGAAGCGGCTCCCCGCGCCGCGCGCGCTCTCGATCTCGAGCGTGCCGCCCAGCCCCTCGATGGCCCGCTTCACCGCGTCCATCCCGACGCCGCGGCCGGAGAGATCGGTCACCGCCTCGGCGGTGGACACCCCCGGCAGGCAGCAGAGGAGGAGCGCCTCGCGCTCGGACAGCGCCGCGGCCTGCTCCTCCGTGAGGGCCCCGCGCGCGACCGCGGCCGCCCGGAGGCGCGTCGCGTCCATCCCCTTGCCGTCGTCCGAGATCTCGACGATCACCCGGTCGCGCTCGCGGCGCGCCTGGAGCGTCACCCGGCCGGTGGCGGGCTTGCCGGCGAGGAGCCGCAGGTGCGGCGCCTCGACGCCGTGGTCGATGGCGTTCCGCAGGACGTGCAGGAGCGGGTCCGAGAGCTCCTCGAGGATGGCCCGGTCGATCTCGATCTCCGCCCCGTGGATCTCGACCTCGACCTGCTTGTTCACCTTTCGCGCGATGTCCCGGGCGGCGCGCGGGAGCTGCTCGGTGACCAGCGCGAGCGGCGTCATCCGGACGGCCATCACCTTGTCGTGGAGGTCCTTCACGATCGCGCCGAGCCGATCCACCCCCTCGTCGAGGAGCGGCCGCTGGGCGGCGGGCAGGCTGCGGCCCACCTCCCGGATCCGGGCGGTCGCGAGGATGAGCTCGCCCACCGCGTCGAGGAACGTGTCGAGGAGCTCGGTCTTCACGCGGACGGTGCGGGCCGGCTCCGCGGACCGGGCCTCCCGCGCAGCGGCCGCGGGCGCGGGCCCGGCCGCGGGGCGCTCGGGGGCGGCCTCGCCGAGGGCCACGCCGGCGAGGTCCGAGATCTGCCCGAGCGCGCGCTCGACGCTCCGGAGCGGCTCCGACGTCTCGAGGAGGACCTGGAGCTTCTTCCCCGGGACGCGCCCCGCCCTGAGCTCCTCCACCGAGGGCACGCTCCGCGCCACCGTCCCCAGGGCGGCGAGCTTCTTCACCACCAGGAAGGCGCGGACCGCGGGGATGGGGCAGCTCGCGGCGATCTCCACGTCGAGCTGCACGCGCCGCAAGGTCCGGGCCTGGGGGGCCTCGGCCCCCCTCCGCGCGGTCCCGGGGTCCGGCTCCGGCGGCGCGGGGGCGGCGGCGGCCCCGGACCCGCCGGCGCCCTTCGCGGGCTCCCGGCCGGTCGCGGCGCCCTCGGCAGCGCCGTCCGCGGCGGCGCGCGCCGGCTCCTTCGCGGGCTGCGCCGGCTGCACGCACCGCTCGCGCGACCGCCGCGCGGCCTCGACGAGCCGCGCGACGAGGGCGGGATCCGCCGGCGGCTTCGCGCCGCTCGCCGCGGCCTCGACCATCGCCTGGAGCGCGTCGCCCGCCGCGAGGAGCACGTCCACCGCCTCGCCGTCGAGCCGGGCGGGGTCCTTGCGGAACACGTCCACCAGGTCCTCGGCCTTGTGGGCGAGGGCGCCGATCCCCTCGAGCTGCATCGAGGCGGCCATCCCCTTCACGCTGTGCGCGTGGCGGAAGAGGCTGTCGATGGTGCCCTGGACCGCGCCGCCGTCCCGGGCCGCCTGCTCGAGCTGGACGAGATCGCGCCCGTAGCCGGCGAGGTGCTCGCCGGCCTCGGCGACGAAGAGCGAGAGGTACTTCTGGAGGTCCACCGTTCCCTCCGTCGCGGGGCGGCGCGCCCCGGACCCGTCGAGGGGGGCGGCTACGCGTCCCCGAGGACCTTCTTCACGACGGAGAGGACGTCCTCCGACTTGAACGGCTTCACGATGAAGTCGCTCGCGCCGGCCTCGATCGCCTCCATCACCAGCGACTCCTGGCCGAGCGCGCTGCACATCACGACCACCGCGCGGGCGTCCTGCTTCACGATCTCGCGGGTCGCCTCGATGCCGCTCTTGAAGGGCATCACGATGTCCATGGTGGTGAGATCGGGCTTGAGCTCGCGGTACTTCTCCACCGCCTCGAGGCCGTTCGCGGCCTCGCCCACCACCTCGAAGCCGGAGCCCGAGAAGATGTCCTTGATCATGTTTCGCATGAAGATCGCGTCGTCGACGATCAGGACTCGCTTCGGCATGGGCCTCTGGTTCCTCCCCGGCGGGGTGGACGAAAGCTATCACCGGTTTCGCGCGGCGGACAAGGACGCGGGCGCCCACCCACCTGCCCGTACGTGAACGCTAGCGGCCGCCGAAGAGCGCGACCGCCGCGTCCATCAGCGCGGCCGCGCCGAGCACGGTGACCGCGCCGGCGCGCGCGGCGGTCACCCCTCGGACGAGGCCGGCGCCGCCCTCGGCGGGCGGCGCGAGCGGCTCCACGCCGGCGACCGCGCCCACGAGGAAGCCCAGGGTCCGCCGATCCTGGTCGAGGATCACGACGTGCCCCACCCCCTCGGCGAGCGGCTGCGGCGCGAGGCCGACGAGGGCCGCGAGGTCCACCACCGCGACCACCCGGCCGCGCAGGTTCATCACCCCGCGCACCGCCTCGGAGGCGCGCGGCACCCGCGCGAAGGGCGGCTGCGGGGGCACCACCTCCCGGACGGCCTCGAGCGGCAGCGCGTAGCGCTCGCCGGCGACCCGGAACACGACGTGGCGCGCGGGGGCGTCGCCGGTGCGCTCGCCCGGCCTCGTCGCCGCCGCCTCGCTCGCGAGCTCCGCCATCCCCGAGGCCCCGTCAGCCGAGCCGGAACCGGGAGACGACCGTCTGGAGCTCCACGGAGAGGTTCGTGAGCTCCTGCGCGGCGCTCGCCATCTGCGCGACCGCGGCGGTCTGCTCGGTCATCACCTTGCGCACCTGCCCCGTGGCGCTCGCGTTGGACGACGCGACGTCGGAGATGTGGTCCATCGCCTGGACCATGTCCGCCGAGCCCTCGAGCTGCTCCCGGGCGGACCGCGAGATGACGCCCACCTTGTCGGCGCCGCTCGCGGCGATCTTCGCGATGTCGGCGAGGGCGAGCACGATCGCGTTCACGTCCTCGCGCCCCTCCCCGAGCTCGGCCACCGACTCCTTCATGGTCTCGACGACCTTCGCCGCGCGGCCGGAGATGTCCGTCGCGAGCGAGGAGATCTGCTCGGCGGACCGGCCGGCAGCCTCGGCGAGCTTGCGGACCTCCTCGGCGACGACGGCGAAGCCGCGGCCGTACTCGCCGGCGCGGGCGGCCTCGATGGTGGCGTTCAGCGCGAGGAGGTTCGTCTGGTTCGCGACCTGGGTGATCGCCTCGACGATCTTCGAGATCTCCTTGGTCCGCTCGCCGAAGGCGAAGACCTGCTCGCTCGCCGCCTCGATCCGGGCGAACACCTTCTTCACCTTCTCGCCCGCGAGCCGCGCCGCCGCGCCGCCGCTGGCCGCGCCGGAGGACGTCTCCGCCGACGCCCGCGCCGCGTCCTCGGCGCTCTTCGCGGTCCGCTCGATGGACGCCGCGATCGCGCCGATCACCTTCGAGGTCCGCTCCACCAGGTCCGACTGCTGCCCGGCGCCCTCGGCGATCTTCTCCATCGAGGAGGCGACCTCGTCCGTCGAGGCGTTCACCTCCTCGGCGGACCCCTGCAGCTCGGTCGCGGCCTCGGACACCGACTGCGCCGTGCGCTGGATCCGGGAGACCAGGTCCCGCAGGTTCTCCTGCATGGTCCGGATCGCGATGGTGAGGTCGTCGATCTCGTCGTGGAAGGCCTTCTGCTCCTCGGAGAGCACCGCGCGCGAGAGGTCGCCGCGGCTGATCTCGACCGCGCTCGCCTTGAGCCGGCCGAGGCGGGAGACCCGGGCGATCGCCATGGTGAGCGCGAAGCCGAGCGCGAGCGTGAGGGCGAGGATGGTCACCACCTCGCCGACCCGGCTCACCACGTGCGCCTGGACGAGCGGCACCGCGAAGAGGAGGACGCCGCCGAGGATGAAGTAGGAGGTGAGGATCTTGGTCTGGAGCGAGACGGTGAGGCCGGGCGCCGGCGGGGCGAGCCGGAGGGCCGGCTCGGCGGCGCGCCCGCGGACCGCGACGAGGTGCGGCGCGTCCTGGTGGCGCGCGCTCGGGCGCGTGGAAAGTCGCTCTTCCCCTCTCGCTCTCGGCACGTCGCGCCTCGCCTTCGTCGGCTCGTGGGACAGGTGCGGGGTCGCCCGGGGACGCCTACGACGGCCGGCGGGCGGGGCGACGGCGCCGGCTGGATCCTAGACGCCCCCCCTGCGAAGTCAAAGAGGTCGCCGGTGCGCGGAGGTGGTCGTGCCCGGGGGGCAGCGGCAGCTCGCGTCCGTCCGGATCGACGACCCGCACGCCCCGGCCGCGCACCAGCCGTCCGATCACGGTGAGTGGGGTGCGGGCCGCCCGCGCCTCGGCGAGCGCCTCCGGGAGGCGCGTCGGGGGGATCGCCGCGAGCAGCTCGTAGTCCTCGCCGCCGCCGAGGGCCGGCGCCCAGGGGTCGTCCCGGCCGGCGACGGCGCGCCGGTACGCGGCGGAGCGCGGGAGCGCGGCGGCGTCCACCAGGGCGCCCGCGCCCGAGGCGTCGCAGAGGTGGGCGAGGTCGGCGACCAGGCCGTCCGAGAGGTCGATCGCCGCCGAGGCGACCCCGGCGAGGGCGGCGCCGAGCGCGAGGCGCGGCACGGGACGGCGCTGCCGGCGCACCAGCGCGGCGGGGGCGCCGGGGACGAGCCCGAGCGCGGCGTCCCCGATCGTCCCGGACACGGCGAGCAGGTCGCCGGGGCTCGCGCCCGCCCGGGTGAGGGCCGCGCCCGGCTCGACGGCGCCGACCACGGCGACGGTGAGGGACAGCTCCGACGCCCGCGAGACGTTCCCGCCGGCGACGGCGATCCGGTGCCGGCGCGCGCACGCCCCCAGGCCGCGGGCGATCCCGGCGACGCGCGCCGCGGGCGTGCCCCGCGGGAGGGCCAGCGCGACGAGCGCCCAGAGCGGCCGCGCGCCCATGGCGGCGAGGTCCGAGAGGTTCACCGCGAGCGCCTTCCAGCCGACGTCCTCGGCGGAGAAGCGCGCGTCGAAGTGCACGCCCTCCACCACGGCGTCCACCGTGGCGGCGAGGTCCGCGCCGGGCGGCGGGCGGAGCAGCGCGGCGTCGTCGCCGACGCCGAGGAGGACGCCCTCGCCGCCGAGGGGGAGCCCGCGCGTGAAGCGGTCGATGAGGGCGAACTCGCCCCCCCGCGGGGCCGCGCGATAGGGACGCCGGACCACGGCGCGCGCCCTCACCGAACACCGCCCGCCGCGGCGGCGGAGGGGACGGGGGTGACGAGCGGGCCGGCCGCCGCGGATCGGATCGGGAGGACCACGGTGAAGGTGGAGCCGGCGCCCGGGGCGGAGCGCACCTGCACCTCCCCGCCGTGGGCCTCGACGTAGCTCTTCACGATGGCGAGGCCGAGGCCGGCGCCGCCGTACTCGCGCGTCGTCGAGCCGTCCACCTGGAAGAAGACCTCGAACACCTTCGCGAGGTGCTCCTCCGAGATGCCGATCCCGCTGTCGGTCACGTGGATCGCGAGCCGCTCGCCGCCCAGCGCCTCGCCGCGCACCACGACGCTGCCGCCGGCCGGGGTGAACTTCACCGCGTTCGAGCAGAGGTTCACGAGGCACTGCCGGAGCTTGTCGCGGTCCGCGTGGATCCGCGGGAGCTGCACCGGCTCGCACGAGACCTTGAGCCCCCGCTTCCTGGCGAGCGGGAGCAGCGTCGCCACGGCGTCGCGCATGAGCTGGCAGACGTCCACCTCGGAGAGCACGAGGCGCACGCGCCCCGCCTCGATCTTGGAGATGTCGAGGATGGAGGTGATGAGCTGCAGCAGGTTCTCGCCCTTCTCCATGATGATGCCGAGGTACTCGCGCTGCTCGGCGGTGAGCGGGCCGCCGAGCCCCTCGAGCATCATCTCGGAGTAGCCGATCACGCTCGTGAGCGGGGTCCGGAGCTCGTGGCTCATGGTCGCGAGGAAGCTCGACTTGAGCCGGTCGAGCTCCTTGAGCGCCGAGTAGCTCTCCGCGAGCTTCTGGTTCTTCTCGGAGAGCTCGCGGTAGCTCTCCCGCACCGCCTCGATGTGGAGCTTCGCGGCGATCAGGTTCTTGTGGCCGGTGAAGACGAGCACGTCCACGAGATCCATGAAGTGCTTCAGGATCTTCCCGGCGGTGCCCATGGGCACCCGGCGGATCTTGGACTGGTAGCTCGCCGCGCGCCGCGGGTCGAGGTCGGCGTGGCCGAGGAGCGCCTCGGGCAGCTCGCGCTCCTCCTCCGGGACGAACGGGCCGAACACCACGCGGCCGAGGCAGTCGCCCTCGTAGAGGATGGGCTGGACCACGTAGCGGCACCCGGAGAAGCAGGCGAAGGTGACGGGCCGGGCCTCCTCCGCGAGGCGCTCCGACTTCACCCGCCCGACCGTCTCCATGCACCGCGCGCGGCCGGCGGGCTTCGACCAGAGGTACCCGCAGAAGTCGGCGTTGCCGACCTTCACGTCCACCAGGCGGTTTCCCTCCTCGTCGAAGACCTTGAGGCCGACCCGGTACAGCTCGGAGAACGAGTGGCAGACCTCCGCGAACGAGCGGAGGTCGAGCAGATCGGCGAGCGGGAGCCGCTGGTTGAGGAACGACGGCGGGAGGCTCATCGCCCGGCGGCCCCCTCGGCCGGGAGGTGCGTCCCCCGCAGATCGACGTGGGAGAAGATCTGGCCGAGGAACTCCCTCTCGGGGATCTGCAAGCGCTCGTCGAGGGAGAACGCCCGGTCGAGGCTCCGGTAGCACCGCTGCAGGACGGCGTAGAGCGTCTCGACGACCCCCTCGCCGCGGATCGCCACCGCCGGCAAGACCGGCGGCTGGATCACGCTGCGGAGATCGTCGAGCTCGCCGTCGCCGCGGGCGTCCGGGAGGTCGCGCTTGTTCATCTGGACGACGATGGGCAGGGACCGCCAGTCGAGCCCGTTCGCCTCCAGGTTCTTCAGCATGTCGTTCCAGTACGCGAGCGTGGACGCGGCCTCGCTCCGCCGCGAGTCCGCCACGAACGCCACCGCGTCCGAGCCCTGGAGGACGATCCGCCGGGTGGACTCGTGCATCACCTGGCCCGGCACCGTGTAGAGCTTCAGCTTCACCTTCACGCCCGACCTGGTGCGGAAGAAGACGGGCATCATGTCGAAGAAGAGCGTCCGGTCGTCCTTCGTGTCGAGCGTCATCAGGCGCCCGCGGACGCACGGGTCGATCTTCTGGAAGAGCGACTGGAGGTTCGTCGTCTTCCCCGACAGCGCCGGGCCGTAATAGACGACCTTCACGGCGATCTCGCGGCTGTCGGAGTTGAACAGGACCATGTGCGGGCTCGGATCGCCGGGCACCGTGCCGGGCGCGGGTACTCTACCCGATCGCGGAATGGGTCGTCCCGTCGTCGTCCAGTCCCACGCGCGAGGGGGGACCTGCGCCGTCGCGGCACGCCGGCGCCGCCGCGCCGGCCACGCCGGGATCGCGGGCCGCCGGACCTCGCCGTCCCTCTTGACCACGAACTTACCCTGCGGGGGCCTTTGATCTAGACTCAGGTGCGGGGGAAGGAGCAAGCATCCGACATGGACGGTACCGTCCCGCCGCGCAACGCCGACGTCCCCGAGTCGGAGATCGCGGAGCGGCTCCGGTGGCTGCTCGGCCTCCGCTGGCTCATCGTCCCCCTGTTCGTCGCGGTGGACGTGGCGAACGACCTGCTCACGAACCGCCGCGCGCCCTGGACCGCCCTGGGGATCGGCGGGCTGCTCCTCGCCGCGAACGGCCTCTACTCCTACCAGCTCTCCCGCAGGATCTCCGCCGCGGCGCTCCTCCGCTGGGCCCGCTTCGAGTCGGCGGTGGTGGTGGCGATCCCGGTCCTGGTGGCGTTCCTCCACGGCGAGAGCGCGAGCGCGCTCCGCTTCGGCGTGCTCGTCGGCGTGGTGGGCGCCGCGGCGATCCTGCCGCGCAGCTCCGAGGTGGCGGTGGTGGGGATGTGGGCGATCTGCGCGGTGATCGTCGGTGACGCGGTCGCCGCCGGGTTCGACCCCGCCCGCATCCCGCCCGGCGCCGTCGCGCGCTGGGCCATGGAGGGCGGGATCATCGTCACGGTGTCCGTGATCGCCTGCCACCTCCACTCGACCCGCGAGTGGGCGCTCCAGCGCCTCGGCGCCACGCAGGAGAAGCTCGACCGCGCCCAGGGCGAGTGGGAGACCGCGTTCGACGGCCTCCACGAGCTGGTCTTCACCACCGATCGCGCGGGGCGGATCCTGCGCGCGAACCGCGCCTTCGCGCGGCGCCTCGCGGCCCGCCCGCACGAGCTCGTCGGGCGGCGCCTCGCCGAGGTGCTCGCCGGCCACCCGGACCGCTGGTGGTCCGTGCCGGGCGACGGGATCGTCGAGGTCGAGGACCCGCTCTTCGACACCGTCTTCGAGATCTCCTCGACCCGCAACGGCGACCGCGTGATCCGGATCGCCCGCGACGTGGGCGAGGAGCGCCAGCTCTACGCCCGCCTCGTCCAGGCGGACAAGCTCGCCGCCGTCGGCGTCCTCGCCTCCGGCGTCGCCCACGAGATCAACAACCCGACGGCCTTCGTCACCTCGAACCTGACCGAGCTGAAGCGCTACCTCGGCGCGTACGAGGGCGCGATCTCCGAGCTGGCCGAGCTCGGGATGCAGGCCGGCCGGGCGAACGAGGTCCGGGCCCTGCTCGCGCGCGCGGAGGTCGCCTTCGCGCGCCGCGAGGCGGGCGCCTCGGTCTCCGACAGCCTCGTCGGCATGGGGCGCATCGAGCAGATCTCGACCCACCTCCGCTCCGTCGCCCGGCGCGACCTGACCGGCGAGCCGGCGGGGCCGGTGGACCTCGGCGAGGTCCTGCAGATGGTCGTGCGGACCGCGTCGGCGGATCTGCGCGCCGCGTCCGCCCAGGTGGACCTGGCCGGCCCCGTCCACGTCATCGGCCACCGGGGCGAGCTCGTGGACGTGGTGCTGAACCTCGTCGTGAACGCGATCCAGGCCCGCGAGGAGGGGCGGCCCAACCACGTCACCCTCTCCCTCTCCCGCGAGGGCGCCTCCGGCGTGATCCGGATCCAGGACACCGGGCGGGGGATCGCCCCCGCGCACATGAAGCGGCTGTTCGAGCCGTTCTTCACCACCAAGGCGGCCGGCGAGGGGACCGGGCTCGGGCTCTCCCTCGCGCGGCGGATCGTCCTCGCGCACGGCGGCTCGCTCGACGTGTCGAGCGAGCTCGGCGTCGGCTCGGTGTTCACGGTCCGCCTGCCCGCGCTCGAGAGCGAGCGCGCCGTCCCGGCGGCGCCGGCCGCGTAGCGGGTGGTCAGCGGCGCCCGCTCGCGTCAAGGTGCTGCGGCGCTCGACGCCCGCCTGCGTGGGGGGAGGCTCCTCCCTGCGCCGCTCGTGAATCCGGTTCGGATTTCCTCATGCCCTCACGACGAAGAGGAGGCCCGGTCGCGGCGGGACCTCGCAGGCGAGCGCCCTTGAATGACGAGCGGTCTGGGCTCAAGAGGATGGAAAGGCCGGGGCGCCGCAGTGCATGGGAACCGTCTGCGCAAGATCGGCCCCGAAGAGGCCCGCGTTTCACCGAGAGCGCTACGAGCCTTCGCCGGCAGCGCGACCCTGACGCGCGTCCGCTCGTTCGCGAGGCGGCGAACGGTTTCACGGTGAGCGTTGGGCCGCAACCCTTTCGCGGGAACCCCAGTTTCACCATTCGGCGGTTGACGCATTTTCCGGTCGGTGACGCTTCACGAGCCCGGATCGTCCGATAAGGCCTCCCCCCGCAGCCCCGCGCGGGCGCCGTGCGGCGCGAGTCCGCGCGGAGGCGAGGCGCGAGGACGGGCTTTCGTTCTCGCGCCTGGCGCCGAATGCGTGCGTCTGGGGAGGCCGCGAGATCGCGTGAGACCATCGGTTCATGCACGCACGCGATCTCTCCGCCCGCCTCTCCGAGCTCCTCCGCCGCGAGCACGACTGCATGGCCGACTTCCTGGTCGCCCTCGCCGACTTCGATCGCCGCCACCTCTGGCGCGACCTGGGCCACGCGAACCTCTTCTCCTTCCTCCACCGGGACCTCGGCCTCTCCAAGGGCGCCGCGTTCTACCGGAAGACCGCCGCCGAGCTCGTGCAGCGCTGCCCGGAGATCATCGAGCCACTCCGGGACGGCAGGCTCTGCTTCACCAGCGTGGTCGAGCTCGCGAAGGTCCTCACCCCGGAGAACCGCGGCGAGGTGCTGCCCCGATTCTTCCACCGCTCGAAGCGCGAGGCGCGGGAGGTCGTGGCGGAGCTGAAGCCGGTCGAGGCACCGCCGCGCCGGGAGGTCATCACCGCGGTGCGCAGTCCGGCTCCTTCGGCGGCGGCCGTGGTGGAGCTTCCGGTCGCGGCAACCGACGCGACCGTGCCGGCGAAGCCGCCCGAGACCGCCGCGCCGTGCGGTTGGCCAGCAGAACACCTCGATGCCAACTCTCCGCGCGCGGCGGCGCAGGCCCCATCTTCCCGCGAGTCCCGTGCCGAATCGGTCGAGCCGCTCAGCGCCGACCTCCGGCGGCTCCACTTCAACGTCTCCCGCCGCTTCATCGAAAAACTCGAGGCGGCGCGGGATGCGCTCTCCCACTCCCACTTCGGCGCCGGCACCGAGGAGATCCTGGAGGCCGGCCTCGACCTCCTCCTCGCCCGGAGCGCCAAGCGGAAGGGGCTCGTGCAGAAGCCGCTCGCGGAGCGCAGGCCCTCGCAGCCGGATCACATACCCGCCGCGGTGAAGCGCGCCGTCTGGATCCGCGACGGCGGCCGCTGCCAGTACCCCCTCGACTCCGGCGGCATCTGCGGCTCGACCTGCCAAGGCCCTCGGCGGTCGGCCGACGATCAAGAACATTCGCCTCCTTTGCCGGGCTCACAACCAGCGCGCCGCTCGGGAGGCCTTCGGGGACGCCTTGATGGACCGCTATACGCGCCGGTCGAACGATGAGCTCTTCGACCCCGCATCCGTTGAGCCACCGGGAACGCCGTCGCCGCGCGCAGCGAAGAAGAAGCGCTCAGGGTGAGCGGATGACCGGCCCCGCTCTCGGACGACGCTCACGGGGCCTACGTGCGGCCACCGGACCTGCTCCAGCGCTCCCGGCGCCCCCACGGCGCGCGGCCGAGAGCCGCGGCGAGCGCCTCATCATGTCGCTGGAGCACGGGCTTCTTCGGGGCCGATCTTGTCACTCCGATTCCCGGCCCGCGGAGGCGTCCTGGCCTCCACCTCCTTCCCGAGCCAGCACCACGTTTGCCGTGCAGGCGCGCCCGCACTCGCGGGCCCCAGCGCCTTCCAGGCACGCCTCCGCTAGTCGGCCATCGTGTGCCCCCGCTCGGCGACTGCATCGTGTGCCTCGCGACGGTCGATGCAAGCGGGCGGCGCCCTCAGCGCCCCGGCGCGCCTTCCCACCACCGCCGCGCGTCCTCGATCGTCCGGAGCAGCGGCGTCTTCGGGAGCGTGGCGAGGAACGCGCGGCCGTAGCTCCTCGTGACGAGGCGCCGGTCGAGCACCGCGACGAGGCCGCGATCCTCCCGGGTCCGCACGAGCCGCCCGAACCCCTGCCGCAGCGCGAGGGCGGCGGCGGGGACCTGGAGCTCGGCGAAGCCGTCGCGCCCGGCCTCCTCGAGCGTCCGCAGGCGCGCGGCGACCACCGGATCGCCGGGCGGCGCGAAGGGGAGCCGGTCGATGACCACGAGCGAGAGCGCCTCGCCGGGGACGTCCACGCCCTCCCAGAAGCTCGCCGTCGCGAACAGGACCGACGGCTCCGCCTTGAACTCCTCGAGGAGCCGCGACTTGGGCCGCTCCCCCTGGAGCAGGAGCTGGTAGGGGAGCGCGCGGCAGGCCCGGTGGAACGCGAGCATGTTGCGCGTCGAGGTGCAGAGCACGAAGGCGCGCCCGCCCGTGATGTCGGTGAGCTCGCGGATCGCCTCCGCCGCCTCGGCGACGAAGGCGGGGTCGTTCGGCTCGGGGAGGCTCGCGGGCGAGACGAGCGCCGCCTGCCGCTCGAAGTCGAAGGGCCCGGGGAACCGGACCTCCTCCACGTCGAACTCCGGGGCGAGCCCGACCTGCCGGCGGAAGAACTCGAAGCGCCCCTGCGCCGCGAGCGTGGCGCTCGTGAAGACGGCCGTGTCGGTCCGCCGGTAGAGCCGCTCCTGGAGCTCGTCGGCGACGTCGATCGGCGCGGCGTGCAGGAACACGCCCCGGCCGCGGACCTCGCCGAAGTACACCCGCGACGGCTCCTTCATGGCCGTCACCGCGGCGAGCTCCACCCGGAGCTCCCCGGCGCGCCGCCCGATCAGCTGGAGCTGCGGGCTCTCGGCGTCGGAGAGCAGATCGCGGAGGGTCCCGAGCGCCGCGTCGAGCCGCCCGAGCTCCCGCCCCGCCGGGTCGAGGACGTCCTCGGTGAGCGGCGCCTTCACCGCCTCCTCTCTCCGTGCACCCTGGGCGTAGCCGCCGCGCCGCGGCGACGCGGTCGAAGGGTCACCCCGAGGGGAGCCGCCCTGCGGCGGGAACAGGCTCGAAGGGTCGCCCTGGGCGTAGCGGCCGCGCCGCGGCCGGGCGGTCGAAGGGCCGCCCCGCAGGCCGTCCGCGACCGCCTGGAAGAAGCGCTCCCCGGCCTTGCGCAGCTCACCGGTCGCCTCCTTCATCATCGTGCCGAGGTCCGGCCGGTCGGCCACCACGCGGAGCGCGTCGCGGGAGAGCTCGTCCACCCGGAACGACGAGACCTGGAGGCCGAAGTACTCCGTCGCGACGTCCTCGATCGCGTGGGCCTCGTCGAAGACCACCACGTCGTGCTCTGGCAGGATCTCCACGCCGGCGCGGGACGTCCGCATGGCGAGGTCCGCGAAGAAGAGGTGGTGGTTCACGAGCAGCACGTCCGCCTCGGCCGCCCGGGCGCGGGCGCGGGTGACGAAGCACTCCTCGTAGCGCGCGCACTCGCGCCCGAGGCAGTTCTCGCTGGTGGCGGAGAGGTCGCGCCAGGCGTGGAGCTGGTCGGGGAGGTCGAGCTCCGCCCGGTCGCCGGTCGCGGTCTCGCGCGCCCACGCCTCGATGCGCGGCCAGAGCGGCGCCTCGTCCCGCGAGGCGAAGGTGGGGGCGCGCGCGAACTCCTCGCCGCGGGCGAGGCAGTAGTAGTTCGAGCGGCCCTTGAGGTAGGCGGCGGAGAGCTCCAGGCCGCAGCGCTCCCGCAGGAGCGGGATGTCCTTCCCCCAGATCTGCTCCTGGAGCGTCTTCGTCGCGGTGGAGACGATCACGCGGCGGCCCGAGAGGATCGCCGGGACGAGGTAGGCGAGGGTCTTGCCGGTGCCGGTCCCGGCCTCGGCGACGAGGTAGCCGCGGCGGGCGATGGCGTGCTCGACGGCGCGGGCCAGGGCGAGCTGGTCCTCGCGGTGCTCGTAGCCGGGGAGCGCCGCGGCGAGGCGGCCGCCGGCGCCGAGCACGTCGTCCACGGTGAGCGGGGCGGGGGAGGCGATCAATGGGAGCCCGGGAGGAGCAGCGCGGCGTCGCGCCAGAGGAGGACGAGGGCGGCGACGAGCAGCGCGACCAGCAGCCCGATCGCCACCACCTTCAGCGCCCGCGGGGCGACCGCGGGCAGGCGGGTCCGGGGGACGAGCGCGAGCCCGGCGGCGGTGGCGCGCTTCACCACCTCGTCCCGGAAGCGGCGCGCGACGGCGTCGTCCGGGCGCGCGTCGAGCACCGCCCGGTAGCGGCCGCCGGCGACGGCGAGCCCTTCGAGGTCGCGGAAGCGGGCGAGGTACTCTTGGTGAACCTTCTCGTCGCCCCAGGCGGCGACCACCCGGGCCCAGGCCTCCGGCTCGGGGTCCGGCGGCGCGGCCGCGGGCGCGCCGGGCGCGTCCAGCGCCGCATCCGGCGCGGGCACAGCGGACGCGCCCTCGCCGGGCGCGGCGGGCGCGGCCTCACCAGGCGCATCGGGGGCGTCGTGCAGATCGTCGGGAGCCATCGCGGGTTCGGGCGGAGTCTACCCCAAGGCGGCCCGTTCCTAGAACGACACCGGAACGGGGACGAAGGTCAGGACGAAGAGCGCGATCGAGAGGAGCGCGATCCCCCGCCGGCCGGGCGAGAGCGGCTCCTCGACCAGGGCGGGCGGGTGATCCAGCCGGATCACGAACCGCGTGAGCGCCCACCAGACGATCCAGCTGAACGACACGAAGACGCCGGCGAGGAGGAGCCCCGCGGAGAGCACCCGCCCGATCGCCCGCGCGCGCCGCCCGCCCAGCCAGGCGTAGACGACGTGCCCCCCGTCGAGCTGCCCGAGCGGCAGGAGGTTCAGGGTGGTCACGAACAGCCCGAGCCAGGCGGCGAGGGCGACCGGGTGGAGGAAGACGTCGGTGCCGGGCGGGCGGCTGCCGAGCACGAGCCGCTCGACGGCGAGCGTGAGCAGGCTGTCGCCCAGCACCATGGGGCCCGTCCCCGCCGCCGCAGGGGCGGCGCGGCCGGCGAGCCAGTCCCGGAGCATGCCGAAGGGCGCCGCGGCCGCGTGCGCCTGGCTCGCGAGATCGACGGCGCGGACCTCGGAGTGCGCGCAGCCCCAGGCGAGGAGCGGCACCGCGACGAGGACGCCGGCGAGGGGCCCGGCCGCGCCGATGTCGAGCGTCGCGCGGCGCGAGGGGAGGCGCGACCGGATCCGGATCACCGCGCCGAGCGTGCCGAAGCCGAACGGGATCGGAATGAAGTACGGCAGGGACGAGTCCACGCGGTGCCGGCGCGCGAGCACGTAGTGCCCCATCTCGTGCGTGCCGAGGATCGCGACGAGCGCCGCGGAGAACGCGACGCCGCCGAGCAGCGCGGTGGTCGCGATCGTGGCGAGGAACAGCGCGGCGGGGAGCGCGGGGAAGCGGGCGCGGGCCGGCGTGCGTACGAGGACGTCCTCCATCCGGCTCGAAACCTAATCCGCGCGCGGTGGCGGGGCCACCGGGGCGGGGCTACCCCCCACCGGCGCCCGGCCCGGCCAGCTCTTCCCGGGTGAGCTCGCGGAGCCCGTCCCTGTCCACCGTGAGGAAGAACAGCTCCTTCTCCGGCGTCCGCTTCGGGCCGATCGTGATGTCGCCGGTCGCGCCCTCGAACCCCTTCACCGCGGCGAGCGCGTCGCGGAAGGCGGGGCGGGTCTGCACCTTGCGCGCGAGGATCAGCTCGCGCGCCATCCGCGCCGCGTCGTGCGCCGACGCCTCGAGGATCGTCGGCGTCTGCCCCGGGTACTTCCGCGCGAAGGCCTCCACGAAGGCCCGGGTGGCGGGGCGCGCGGACCCGGCGTAGAAGCCGTCCACGAAGATCGCGCACCGGACGTAGCGGCCGGCGCCGCCGGGGGAGGTGTCGAAGAGGCTGGGATCGGCCCCCCAGCCGTTCGCGCCGAGGAGCTGCACGGGCCGGAGGTCCGGGCGGTGCATGGTCCGCCGCAGCCGCGCGATCTCCTCGGGCATGCAGGTCTGGGTCACCACGTCCTCGACCGCCAGGGCCGGGGTGATGAGCCGCACGTTCCGCGAGAAGTCGGGGATGAAGATCGCGTCGAAGTCCATCACGGGCGCGAGCCGCGCGCGCGCCTTCTCCATCGCCTTCCGGCGCCGGAAGGGGTCCTTCTCCCGCTCCGCGATCTCGCGGGCCTCCTGCTGGAAGTCGGTCCGGGCCTCGAGGTGGCTCTTGCCGACCAGGTCCTTCACGAGCGGCGTGAAGGTGGTCCGGTCGGCGGCGTAGGCCTCCTCGGCGCGCATCACGCCGCCGCGCGCCGCGACGTCGGCCCGGAACGCTGTCGCGAGCTCCACGCCGTAGGGGATCTGCGGGTACATGACGGCGAACCGCTTCATCCCGCGGCGGCCCATCGCGAAGTCCACCAGCGCCCGCGCCTGGGCGCTCGCGGTGAGCATGTTCTGGAACACGTTCGGCCCCGCGTCGGTCACCCCCTCCTGCTTCGAGAGGGAGACGAACGGGAGCTGCAGCTCCTCGGCGGTCGTGGCGGCGCGCTCGGCCTCGGCGTTGGTGACGCCGCCGATCACCATGATCGCCCCCTCCTCCAGGGCGAGCGCCTCGAGGGCCTGGGCCGCGCCGTCGGGCTCGCCGCGGGTGTCGCGCACCACGAGCCGGACCCCCGGCGCGCCGTCGAGGGCGACGCCGACGCCCTCCAGGATCGCCTCGCCCCAGCGCTTGTAGTTGCCGGAGAGCGGCACGGCGACGCCGACCACGTTCGGGCGGACGAAGGTGAGCTTGGCGATGCGCTGCGCGATCCCCTGCGCGTCCCGGGCGTAGGGGCCGCTCGGCCAGCGCATGAACACCTCGCGGGCGAGCTGCTCGGCGCGCGGGTAGTCGCGGAGGTGCATCGCGATGCGGGCGGCCTTCATCGTGAGGGCCGGCTGCACCGGCGCGTCGGCGGGGAGCGACTCGCGGAGCCGCGCGACGTCCGCGTCGGCCAGCCGATCGACCGCGTCGGCGGCCCGCGTCACGGCCTGGGCCCGCGCGTCGCCGGTCCCCCGCGCCGCGACCTCGTTGAGCCAGCGCACCGCCTCGGGCATCGCCCCGGCCGCCTCGGCGGCGGCCGCCGCCTGCGCCGCGGCCTGCGGTCTCCAGCCCTCGGGGAGGCGGGGGTAGATGGAGTCGAGGGTCTGGAGGGCGTCGCGCGCGCGGCCCATCGCGACGTCGGCGAGGGCGAGCGTGTACCTCGCCTCGTCGGCGCGCGGGTAGAGCGGGTGCTCGGCGAGGAGCGTCCCGATCGCCTGCGCGGCCCGCTCCGGCCGGCGCGCCGCGAGGAGCAGGTTGCCCGCCTCGTGGAGCGCGGTGGCGGCGGAGGCGTCCCCGCGGTGACGGTGGGCGAAGGAGAGGAGCCGCTCCGCGCCGGCCTCGGGCGCCAGCCGCCTGGCCTCGGCGCGCGTCGCCTCGAGCTCGGCCCGCGCCGCCTCGCTCGCCGGGGCCGGCGCCGCGGCCGGGCGGGCAGGCGCGGGCGCCGGGAGGACCGCACCGGGCCGCTCCGGCTCGTTCACGACCACCGCCCGGTTCGGGCAGCCTACGAGCAGGAGGAGGAGAGGAACGGCGAGCATTCGGCGGGCGCGCATGGATCCCGGGTCTACAGCGGAAACACCGGGGTGGGAAGGAGGCTTCCCTGCCGCCGGCATCCTCCCGGACCGCGCACCCGCCTGCGAACCCGGCACCCTGCCCGTCACCCCGGTCCGTGGCCGGATCGCCGAGGCCGCGGGTTACGCCTTCCTCGACTCCCGGAGCAGATCGCCGACCTTCTGCCAGAACGACCGGGCGCGGGGGTTGGTCTCCTCGCCGGAGAGCGCGGCGAACCGCTCGAGGAGCTCGCGCTGCTCCTTCGAGAGGTGGGTCGGGGTCTCCACCGCGACGCGCACGTGCTGATCGCCGCGCCCGCCGCCCCCGAGCGAGGGGATGCCGCGCCCCTTGAGGCGGAAGACCTTCCCGGTCTGCGTGCCGGCGGGGATCTTGAGCACGTCCTTGCCGTCGAGGGTCGGGACGTCGATCTGGCCGCCGAGGGCGGCCTGCGCGAAGGAGATGGGCATCTCGCAGAGGACCTCGGTCCCCTCGCGGCTGAAGATGGGGTGCTCGCGCACCTGGATCACGACGTACAGGTCGCCCGGCCTCCCGTTCGGCACCGGGGGCGCCTCGCCGCCGCCCTCGACCTTCACCGCGGTCCCGGTGTCCACGCCGGGCGGGATCTTCACCTCGTAGGTCGCCCGCTCGCGGGTGGAGCCCGCGCCGCCGCAGGTCGGGCACTTGTCCACGATGACCTGGCCGGAGCCGCCGCACTGGTGGCAGGTCCGGGCGATCGAGAAGAAGCCCTGGGTGAGCCGGATCTCGCCCTGCCCGTGGCAGGTGGGGCAGGTCCGCGGTCCGGTGCCGGGCTTCGCCCCGGACCCCTTGCAGGCGTCGCAGAGCTTCGAGCGCGGGATGGTGATCCGCGCGGTGGCGCCGAAGGCGGCCTCCTCGAAGGTGAGCTCGTGGTGGTAGCGCAGGTCGGCGCCGCGGGTGCGGGCCCGGGTGCGCCGGCCGCCGCCGAACATCTCGCCGAAGATGTCGCCGAAGATGTCGTTCACCGACGCGGCGCCGCCGAAGCCGAAGCCCTCGAACCCGGCGCCGTTCGCGTGTCCGAAGCGGTCGTAGTTCGCGCGCTTCTCCTCGTCGGAGAGCACCGCGTACGCCTCGGACGCCTCCTTGAACTTCTCCTCCGCCTCCTTGGAGCCCTGGTTCTTGTCCGGATGGTACTGGTGGGCGAGCTTGCGGTAGGCGGACTTGATGGTCGGGCCGTCCGCGTCGCGGGCGACCCCGAGGACCTCGTAATAGTCTCGCTTTTCCGCAGTACTTCCAGGCATTTCGGCGTCCAGGTGCTAGGGGTTCGCGGCGAATATAACGCACGGGAGCGGGCTGACAATTCGCCCCGCCCCCGGCCACGGCTCCCGGCGAGCGCGGGACGCGGCTCCTGCCCGGCCCCGGCTAGCTCCCGCCCTGCTGGGCGTAGATGGCGTCGGCGATCCGGTAGGCCGAGCCCTCGAGCCGGGCGAGCGCCTCCCTGATCGCGTCCGCGTCGTCGCGGGGGAGGAGCGCCTTCAGCGCGTCGAGGTCGGCGCGGATCTCGGCCAGGTCCTCGGGCTTGAGCACGCTCCCGTACTCCTCGAGGCTCTTCTCGGTCGTGTAGACGAGCCCCTCGGCGTTGTTCCTCAGGTCGGCGAGCTCCTTCTTCACCTTGTCGTCGGCCTTGTGGGTCTCCGCCTCCTGGACCATCCGCTGGATGTCCTCCTCGGAGAGGCCGGAGGAGGCGGTGATCCGGATCTGCTGCACCTTCCCGGTGCCGAGGTCCTTCGCGGAGACGTGGACGATGCCGTTCGCGTCGATGTCGAAGGTGACCTCGATCTGGGGGACGCCGCGCGGCGCGGGCGGGATGCCCACCAGCTCGAAGCGGCCCAGCGTCTTGTCGTCGGCCGCCATCTCGCGCTCGCCCTGGAGCACGTGGACGGAGACGAGGGGCTGGTTGTCCACCGCGGTGGAGAAGACCTGCGACTTCTTGCAGGGGACGGTGGTGTTCTTCTCGATGATCTTCGTGAACACGCCGCCGGCGGTCTCGACGCCGAGCGAGAGCGGGCTCACGTCGAGGAGGAGGACGTCCTTCACCTCCCCCTTCAGCACGCCCCCCTGGATCGCGGCCCCGACCGCCACCACCTCGTCGGGGTTCACGCCCTTGTGCGGCTCCTTGCCGAAGAACCGCTTCACGACCTCCTGCACCTTCGGCATGCGCGTCATGCCGCCGACCAGGATCACCGTGTCGAGCTGGCCGACGGTGACGCCCGCGTCGCGGAGGGCCGTCTTGCACGGCTCGATGGTCCGCTCGACCAGGTCGCCGACCAGCTCCTCGAGGGTGGCGCGGTCGATGGTCTCGGCGAGGTGCTTGGGGCCGGTGGCGTCGGCGGTGATGAACGGGAGGTTCACCTCCGTCTCGCCGGCGGACGAGAGCTCGTGCTTCGCCCGCTCCGCGGCCTCCTTGAGCCGCTGGAGCGCCATCCGGTCCTTCTTGAGGTCGATCCCGTGCTGCGCGGCGAACCGCCCGGCGAGCCAGTCGATGATCCGCTGGTCGAAGTCCTCGCCGCCGAGGAAGGTGTCGCCGTTCGTCGCCTTCACCTCGAACACGCCCTGGTTCAGCTCGAGGATGGTGATGTCGAAGGTGCCGCCGCCGAGGTCGTAGACCGCCACCTTCTCGCCCTTGCCGGCCTGCTGCTTGTCGATGCCGTAGGCGAGGGCGGCCGCGGTCGGCTCGTTGATGATGCGGAGCACGTTCAGGCCGGCGATGCGCCCCGCGTCCTTGGTGGCCTGGCGCTGGGCGTCGTTGAAGTAGGCGGGGCAGGTGACGATCGCCTCGGTGACCGGCTCGCCGAGGTAGTCCTCCGCGGTCTGCTTCATCTTCGCGAGGATCATCGCGGAGACCTCGGACGGCGAGTGCTTCGCCCCGGCGATCTCCACCCACGCGTCCTGGTTGTCGGCGGCCACGATCCGGTACGGGACGAGGCCGGCGGACCGCTTCACCCCGGGGTCGTCGAACTTGCGACCGATGAGCCGCTTCACCACGTAGACCGTGGACTCCGGGTTGGTGATCGCCTGGCGCTTCGCGATCTGCCCGACGAGCCGCTCGCCGCCCTCGGTGAAGGCGACCATCGACGGCGTGGTGCGGGATCCCTCGCTGTTCGGGATCACCACCGCCTCGCCGCCCTCCAGCACCGCGACGCAGCTGTTCGTCGTCCCGAGATCGATGCCGATGACCTTGCTCATCTCGCCGTCCTCGATCGGCGAAGGGGGGCGCTACGGCGCGCCGCCGCCCTCGCCCGTCTCCCCGGCCGCGCCGCCGGCGGGCGCGGCCGGGAGCGCGACCGCCACCCCGACCATCGCCGGCCGCACGAGCCGCTCGTTCAGCGTGAACCCGCGCGCGTGCTCCAGCACCACCGTCCCCGGCGCCGCGTCGGCGGTGGGGACCTGCATGAGCGCCTCGTGCCGCGCCGGATCGAACGGCTGGCCCAGGGCGGAGAAGCCCTTCACGCCGTGCCGCCCGAGGGTCTGCTCGAAGGTCGCCCGCACGAGCTCGACGCCCTTGCGGAGCGGGTCGTCCGGGGACGTCGCCGCGGCGAGGGCGCGATCGAGCCCGTCCACCACGGGGAGGAGGTCCTTGAGGAGCCGCTCGGCCCCGAACTTCTGGATCTCCTCCTTCTCCCTCGCCGCCCGCTTCCGGTAGTTCTCGAGGTCGGCCGCCGAGCGCAGATATCGGTCGTGCGCCTCCTCGAGGCGGCCCAGCGTCTCGCGCGCCTTGGTCTGCGAGAGCTCGAGCTGCGCCTCGAGGCTCTTCACCCGCTCGGCGAGCGCCCCCGCGTCGGCGGGGCGCTCCGCGGCCGGCTCGACCTCGAGCGCGACGCCCTCCGGCGCGCCGGCGGCCTCCGTGACGTGGGCGCCCTGCGCGACCTCGGCGACGTGCTCCACGGAACGGAGCGCCTCCTCCACCGCGTCGGCGGGGATGTCGGCCTGGAAGGCACCCTTCTCGTGGCTGTCGGCCATCGGGTTCGGACTCGCTGATCGGAGAGCGCCCCCGCGCGGCGGGAGCGGCGGTGCGAGCGCACCGAGCGCGCACATCATGTCACACGGCGTCGGGGCCGAACAAGCGGCCGGCGACGGCGACGAGGCCGCGCGCGCCGGCGCCGTTACGCGTGCGCGCGGCGCCGGGCGCGGTGGAGGTGTGGAATCAGCCTCCCTCGACGAGCGCCGCGAGCGCGCGGGAGAGCTGCCGGGCGGTGAGATCCACCAGGGGGATCACGCGGGCGTAGTTCATGCGCGTCGGGCCCACCACCGCGAGCGTCCCGAGCACGTGGCCGCCGAGGCCGTAGGGGGCCGCCACCATCGACACGTCGGCCATCGCGGCGAACTCGCTCTCCGCGCCGATGAAGATCTGGACCTCCTGGGCGGAGAGGACGCGGTCGAGCACCCGCAGGATCCGATCCTTCTCGGCGAAGGCCCGCAGGAGCGCCCGCGCCTTCTGCACGTCCGCGAACTCCGGCGCGTCGAGGAAGCTGTCCTGCCCGTCGACCAGCACGTCGCCGCGGGTCGGGGCGGCGGAGAAGGTCTGCTCGGCGAGGACCAGGGCCTTCTGGAGGAGATCCTGCAGCGCGCTCTGGTCGGCGCGCATGTCGGCGAGGATCCCGTCCCGGAGCGCGGCGAGGTCGAGCTCCCCCTCGCCGGCGCGGGCGAGCTTGCCGGTGAGGTAGCTCGCCGCCCGCTCGAGCTCGGAGGGCTCCATGGGGAACTCGAGCTGGACCAGCTTGTTCGTGACGATCCCCGCCTCCGACACGAACACCGCCAGGACCCGGTTCT
The DNA here is from genome assembly GCF_022690765.1 of Anaeromyxobacter oryzisoli. Lineage (GTDB taxonomy): Bacteria > Myxococcota > Myxococcia > Myxococcales > Anaeromyxobacteraceae > Anaeromyxobacter > Anaeromyxobacter oryzisoli. Next base: position 157,522 of record NZ_JALCZA010000001.1, read on the forward strand.
CGCGCAGCCGCACGAACTCGAGGTGGCGCAGCGGGTCGATCTTCGGCGGCGGGGTCGTGACCACGCCGGCGTGGTGCGACAGCGAGTGCAGCAGGTCGGCGGTGCCCTCGAGGAGCGCCGAGACGTCGGCGCTCGCGTGGGCGAAGCGCTCGATCCGGTCGCGGTCGGCCACCGACGGCGGGCGGACCTTGAGGAGCGCGTCCACGTAGAGCCGGTAGCCCTTCGCGGTGGGGACGCGGCCGGAGGAGGCGTGGGGCTTCTCGAGGAACCCGAGCGCCTCGAGGTCGGCCATCACGCTGCGGATGGTGGCGGGCGAGCAGTCGAGCTCGTGGCGGGCGAGGAGCGGCTGGCTCGCCACCGGCTCCCCGGTCTGGATGTAGTCCTGGACCAGCGCGCGGAGGATCTCGCGCTCACGCCGGTCGAGCTCGCCCGAGGGCAGCGGCATCGGCGTCCACCCGCTTCACTCCGAGGCGAGGTGCCTCGCGGCCGCCTGGGAGAGCGTCCCGAACCGGCCCTGGCCGACCTCGCGCCAGCGCGCCGCCGCGAGCGCCCGGTCGCCGACCTGCTCGGCGACCAGGGCCTCGAGGTGCGCGCGCTCTTCCGCATATAGATAAGCGAACCCGGCCCGCGCCGCACCGGAGTCGTCGAGCCGCAGCGCCTCGCGGAGCGCATCGCGCGCGGCCGCGCCGTCGCCGCGGGCGTCGGCGAGCACCGCGAGCGCGTACCACGGCTCCGGCGTCGCCGGGTCGATGCCGCGGGCGGTCTCGAGGTACGCCTGGGCCGCCGTGAGGTAGCCCTCGAGCGCGTACAGCTCCCCCAGGTTCACGAGCGCCGCCTGCTGGACCCGGGGGGGCCCGTTCGCCACTGCGTCGTCGAGCAGCCGGCGGGCCGCCTCGGCGTGGCCCTCGAGGTGGTAGGAGACCGCGAGGTCGTTGAGGGCGCCCAGGTCGTCCGGGTTGGCGGTGAGGGCGGCCTCGTAGGCGCCGCGGGCGCCCGCCGGATCCCCCGCGAGCAGCTTCTGCGAGCCCGCGGTCGAGGCGTCGGAGAGCGTCGCCAGGACCGGGACCGCCTCGCCGCTCGGGCGCGGCCCCGCCTCGCCACCGCAGGCGGCGAGGAGGAGCGCGGCGAGCGCGGGGAGGCGGAGGAGTCGTGGCATCGAAGACCGCAATGCACCCTCGGCAGCTTCCCCGCGGGGCAGGGGCGAGTGTAGTGACCAGCGCGCGACCGATCAAGGAAGCGGGCGGTCCCGCGAGCGCGCCGCGGCCCGAGGAGTTATTCAAGGACGCCCGCGTCCCCGGCCGGTGCGCTCCGCCGTGGCGCCCCCGGCCGACGCCTCCTAAGATGCCGCCCTCCGCAGACCCGATGGACACCGCAGAGACGACCAGCCAGACCCCCGACGCGCGCGCGCGCCTGCGCCGCGCCCTCGAGGAGCACCGCCGCGCCGACGTGACCGGCCTCGTCGGCGCCTCCCGCGCCCTCCTCGTCCGGGATCTCCTCGCCCCGGGCCCCGCCCGGGCCCGCACCGTGCTCGCCGTGGCGACGGACGAGGAGGAGGCGGAGGCCCTCGCGAAGGACCTCTCCTTCTTCCTGGGGGGCGGCGCGGTGCTGCGCGTCCCCGCCGACGCCGTGCTCCCCTACGACGACCTCTCCCCGGATCGGGGCGTGGAGATGGACCGGCTCGCGGCGCTGGCGCGGCTGCACCTCGCCCCGGAGGCGGCCAAGGCGGTGGTGATCTCCGCCCGCGGCCTCGCGCGCCGCGTCCTCCCGCGCCGGGTCTTCGAGGCGGGCTCGGACCTCCTCGGCAAGGGGATCGAGATCGACCGCGAGGCGCTCGCGGCCAAGCTCGTGCTCCTCGGCTTCACGCGGACCCCGCTCGTCGAGGACCCGGGCACGTTCGCGGTGCGCGGCGGGATCGTGGACCTCTGGAGCCCCGCCGACGAGAAGCCGGTCCGGCTCGAGTTCTTCGGGGACGAGATCGAGAGCTGCCGGGCCTTCGACCCCGAGACGCAGCGGAGCGAGGGGGACGTCCCGGAGGTGCTGCTCTGCCCGGCCCGCGAGGCCCTCTTCAGCGAGGACGGGAAGGAGGCGGCGAAGGCGGCCGTCCGCGACGCGGCCGAGCGCGTGAACCGCCCGACCTCGCGGGTGCGGGAGGTCCTGGACGCGATCGACGGCGGCACCCCGTTCTTCGGGATGGAGGCGCTCCTCCCCGGCTTCCACCGGGGCGGGCTCGGCACGCTGTTCGACTACCTCCCGGCCGGCACCGCGATCTACCTCGACGACGCCGCCGGCGTGGAGGAGGCCCTGCACGAGCTCGAGGCCGAGCTCGCGCGCGAGCACGAGGACGCGGTGCGGCGCGAGGAGCTGGTGCTCCCGCCCGGGGAGCACTTCCTCCCGGCCGAGGAGGCGCTCGCGCGGGCCCTCGAGCGCCCCACGGTCCGCCGCCACCGGGTCTGGCTCGGCACCGGCGAGCCCGTCCGGCTCGCCCTGGCCGAGACGGCGGGGCTGCGCGCCGAGATCGAGGGGTCCCGCGGCGAGGACGGCGCCCTCGCGCCCCTGATCCGCCGGCTCGAGGACTGGCGCCGGCGCGGCATCACCGCGGTGGTCGCCTGCGGCACCGCCTCGTCCTCGGAGCGGCTCCGCCGCCTCCTCGAGGATCGCCGCCAGCAGCCCCGCGTCCACACCGGGCCGCCCGGCGAGCCGCGCGAGCTCTACGACCCGGCCGTCCACGTCCACGTCTTCGCCGGCGAGATCTCCGCCGGGTTCGTGGACGCCGGGGCGGGCCTCGCGGTCCTCTCCGACGAGGAGATCTTCGGCCGCCGGGTGCGGAAGAAGGCGCGCCGGACCTCCGACGAGAACGCCTTCGCCGCGGCGTTCCGCGAGCTCAACGAGGGGGACCTCGTCGTCCACGTCGAGCACGGGATCGCCCGGTACCAGGGGCTCACCAAGATGCAGATCCGCGGGGTGGAGGGCGACTTCCTCGTCCTCGCCTACGACGGCGCGGATCGCCTGTACCTCCCCGTCGCCAAGCTCCGGCAGGTCCAGAAGTTCACCGGCGCCTCCCCGGAGTCGATCCGGCTCGACCGGCTCGGCGGCTCGTCGTTCGCGCTGCGCAAGGCGCGGGTGAAGGAGCAGCTCCTCAAGATGGCGGCGGAGCTCCTCGACATCTACGCGGCGCGCGCCGCCCACCCCGGCTTCCAGTACCCGGAGCCGGACGAGGTCTACCGCGAGTTCGAGGCGGAGTTCCCCTGGGAGGAGACGCCGGACCAGGCGAAGGCGATCGACGACGTCCTGCGCGACATGCGCAAGGGGCGGACCGGCCCGGCCCAGAGCGCCCCGATGGACCGGCTCGTCTGCGGCGACGTGGGCTACGGCAAGACCGAGGTCGCGATGCGGGCGGCCATGCTCGCCGTCCTCTCCCACAAGCAGGTGGCCATCCTCGTCCCGACCACCGTCCTCGCCGCCCAGCACGAGCGCACCTTCCGGGAGCGGTTCAAGGGCTACCCGGTCCGGATCGAGGCGGTCTCGCGCATGAAGACGCACGAGGAGACGAAGGGGCTCCTCCGCGACGCCTCGGCGGGCAAGGTGGACATCCTCATCGGCACCCACCGGCTCCTCGGAGCCGACGTGTCGTTCAAGGACCTCGGCCTGGTGGTGGTGGACGAGGAGCAGCGCTTCGGCGTCGCCCACAAGGAGCGGCTCAAGAAGCTCCGCAAGCTCGTGGACGTCCTCACCCTCACCGCCACCCCCATCCCGCGCACGCTCCACATGAGCCTCGCCGGGGTGCGCGATCTTTCGATCATCGCCACGCCGCCCGAGGACCGCCGGGCGATCCGCACCTTCGTGATGAAGTTCGACCCCGCCGCGGTGAAGGAGGCGGTGGAGAACGAGCTCAAGCGCGGCGGGCAGGTCTACTTCGTCCACAACCGCGTCCGCTCCATCGGCGCGATCGAGCGGTTCCTGCACGACCTCGTGCCGCAGGCCCGCATCGGCGTCGCGCACGGGCAGATGGGCGAGGGGAAGCTCGACGAGGTGATGAGCCGGTTCGTGGACAAGGAGCTGGACGTCCTCGTCGCGACCTCCATCGTCGAGTCCGGCCTCGACATCCCGGCGGCGAACACGATCATCGTGAACCGGGCCGACCACTTCGGCCTGTCGCAGCTCTACCAGATCCGCGGCCGCGTCGGCCGGAGCCGCGAGCGCGCCTACGCGTACCTGCTCGTGCCGGCCCGCCGCCCGGTGACGAAGGACGCGCAGAAGCGGCTCGAGGTCCTCCAGCGGTTCAGCGAGCTCGGCGCGGGCTTCAAGATCGCGAGCCACGACCTCGAGATCCGCGGCGCCGGCAACCTGCTCGGCAAGGACCAGTCGGGCCAGATCGAGGCGGTCGGGTTCGAGCTCTACCAGGACCTGCTCGGCGAGGCGGTCCGCGAGCTCAAGGGCGAGGCGCCCCGCGAGGACGTGGATCCGGACGTGCAGCTCCCGGTCCCGGCGTTCATCCCGGACCCGTACATGCCGGACGTCCACCAGCGGCTCTGGTTCTACAAGCGCCTCGCGCAGGCGGCGTCCGACGAGGACCTCGACCAGGTCCGCGCCGAGATGATCGACCGCTGCGGCGACCCGCCGGACGAGGTGGACGCCCTCTGCGACCTCATGGCGGTGAAGGTCCGGCTCCGCGCCCTCCGCATCCGCGCCCTCGAGTCCGGGCCGGGGCGGCTCGTCTTCACCCTGGGCGAAGCGGCGGCGCTCGACCCCTTCCTCCTCGCCAAGCAGGTGCAGGGCTCGCAGGGGCGGCTCCGGCTCACCCCGGACATGAAGCTGGTCGCGACCATCGGCCCGCCCCCCGCGCCGAAGCCCGCGAAGGGTGCGTCCGGCAAGGGCGCGAAGGTCGCGAAGGGTGCGAAGGGCGCTGCGGCGCGCAGGCCCGCGCCCGCCGCCCCGCCGGCCGCGCTCGCGCCCCCGCCCACGCCGGCGCAGCAGGCGGCGAGCGGCCGGGAGCTCCTCCAGGCGGCGCGCGCCGCGCTCGCCGAGCTCGCCCACTGCGCCCGGCCCGAGTGACGGCCTCGCGGCCGCCCGCGTCGAACCGGCGCGGGCGACCCGCGAGCCCCGCGTCCCGGCGCGCAGGCAACGGCGGCGAGCAGCCTGGCGGGGGGCCGGATCCTTGATCACCGGGTCGTTCCATGCTTTTTTCTGCCGTCGGACGCTCGGGCGGGCCCCACGGCAACGGAACAACGTCTCCGATTTGCGCGTTCGCACGCCAGGTCCCTTTCCCACCACCAGCCCAGAGGAGCTTCCCTCCATGCTGCGTCGCTATGTCGTCCTTGGTCTCGCCGCGTCGGCGATCGCCGCCTGCAGCCCGCAGTCCGGCCCGCGGAAGACCGGGCCCGCCGTCGCCAAGGGCAACGGCGTCACCATCACCGCGGACGAGTTCAAGGCGCGCCTCGACGAGCAGTCGCCGTTCATCCGCGCCCGCTACAGCACGCTCGAGCGGAAGAAGGAGTTCCTCGACAGCCTGATTCGGTTCGAGGTGCTCGCCCGCGAGGCGGAGAAGCAGGGGCTCGCGAACGACCCCGACGTGCAGCTCACCCTGAAGAAGATCATGGTCCAGAAGCTCGTCCAGAAGCGCTTCCAGGACCAGAACGCCGCGCCGCTGCCCGACGCCGAGCTGCAGGCCTACTACGACCAGCACCGCGACGACTACGTGAAGCCGAAGCGGGTCCGCGCCTCGGCGATCGTCTTCAACGCGCCCGAGGGGACGCCGGATCGCGCGAAGAAGACGGACCTCGCGAAGAAGGCGCTCGCGAAGGTGAAGGCCGAGGAGAAGACGAACGCCATGGCCTTCGCGCAGGCCGTCGGCGAGTTCTCCGAGGACGGCGCCTCGAAGCCGATGGCCGGCGACCTCGCGTTCAAGACCCAGGCGGAGCTCGAGCAGGCGTACGGCAAGGAGCTGGCCTCGGCGGTCTTCACCCTCAAGGCCGGCGAGACGTCGGGCGTGATCCAGGGGAAGCAGGGGCTCTACATCGTGAAGGTGACCGGGCAGCAGGAGGAGATGAACCGGACCTTCGACCAGGTGAAGCCCCAGATCTCGGCCCGCCTCTCCCGCGAGAAGAAGACGAAGGAGTTCGACGACTACCTGAAGAAGCTGCGCGCCGACGCGAACGTCCAGATCGACGAGAAGGTGCTCGACGGCGTGCAGATCGCGCCCGCGCCCGCCGACGGCGGCATGATGCCGGGCATGCCTGGAATGCCGGGCATGGGCCACCCGGGCATGGGCGGCCCCATGGTCATGCCGAACGCGCCCGCCGGCCGGCCGACCGCCACGCCGACCCGCGCCCCCGCCGCGAAGTAGCGATCCGGGCGTGCGCCAAGGCGGCTCGACGCGAGCGGGTCTCGTCCCCATGAGAACCCTGCCCCTCATCCTGGCCGGCGCGCTCGCGGCGGCCTGCGGCAAGTGGGGGGGCGGCGCCCCGGGCGCCCCCCTCGCGAAGACCGTCGCCGTGGTGAACGGCGAGCCCATCGCCGGGGACGCCCTCGCCCGCGAGCTGCGCGACGCGCAGGCGGGCGCCGACGGCGCGCCCGCGGCGACGGGCGACGTGCTCCGCAAGCGCGTCCTCGACGACCTGGTGGACCGGGCGCTCCTGCTCCAGCAGGCGCGCGCCCGGTCCGTCGCCGTCGGCCAGGACCAGGTCGAGCGCGCGTTCCTCCGGCTGCGGGCCGAGTACCCGGGCAGCCACTTCGAGGACCTGCTCGCGCAGCAGCGGCTCAGCCAGGCGGAGCTCAAGGCGCGCCTGAAGGAGCAGCTCACCCTCGAGCGGCTCTTCGAGCAGGAGGTCTTCCCGCAGGTGAAGGTGCCGGACGCGGAGGTCGAGCGGTACTACGCCGCGCACGGCGCCGAGTTCGAGGAGCCGGAGCGGGTCCGCGTCCTCCAGATCGTCGTGGCGTCGAAGGAGGAGGCGCAGCAGATCAGGGACCGGCTCCGGGCGCACCCCCAGACCTTCGCCGAGGTGGCCCGCAGGTCGTCGATCGCGCCGGAGGGCAAGAGCGGCGGCGACCTCGGCTTCATCGGGAAGGGCTCCGGGTTCCCGGAGGTCTTCGACGTCTGCTTCACGCTCCCTCCCAACGCCATCTCCGACGTGACCCCCTCCCCTTACGGCTTCCACATCTTCAAGGTCGTCGAGAAGCGGCCCGCCCAGCGCCGGACGCTCGAGCAGGCCCGGCCGGCGATCCTCGAGAAGCTCGGCCGCGACCGGCGGACCGCCGCGCAGGACGAGTACGTGGCCGCCCTCCGCAAGCGCGCGAAGATCACGATCGACGAGAAGGCCCTCGCCGCGGTGACCCCGTGAACCTCTCCCCCTCGCTCGCCCTCGCCGCCCTCCTCGCCCTCGCCGGACCGGCGCCGGCCGTCGCGGCGCCGGGCGCCGTGACCCGCGTCCCCCTCGATCGCGTCGCGGCGACGGTGAACGGCGAGGTCGTGACCTACGTCGAGCTCGTGCGCCGCGCCGGGTCCTCCTACGAGCAGGCGCAGCAGCTCCCGCCCGGGAAGGCCCGCGACGAGGCGGTGGCCGAGGCGCTCCGCAAGGCGTTCGATCTCGTCGTCGCGGACCGGCTCTTCCAGGCGCAGGCGAAGGAGCTCGACATCGAGATCACCGACGCCCAGGTCGACGCGCAGATCGAGGACATCAAGAAGCGGAACAACTTCGACGACGCCGCCTTCCAGGCCGCCCTCCGTCAGGAGGGGCTCGATCTCCAGGCGTTCCGCGCGCAGATCCGCGCCCAGCTCCAGAACTACTCGCTCCTCCAGGCCAAGATCGGCAACAAGGTCAAGACCACCGACGAGGACCTCCGCAACTACTACCAGTCGCACCCGCAGGAGTTCGAGGGCGCCGAGGAGGTCCACGTCCGCCACATCTTCCTGCCCATCCCCGCCGGCGCCTCCGACGCCCAGGTCGCGAAGGTGCAGGCCGAGGCGCAGCGGGTGGTGCAGCGGCTCAAGGCGGGGGCCGACTTCGCCCAGATCGCGAAGGCCGTCTCGAAGGGGCCGGCCGCCGACGACGGGGGCGATCTCGGCTGGATCCGCCGCGGCACCCTCGATCACGCCCTCGAGGATCCCGCCTTCGCCCTGAAGGCCGGCCAGATCTCCGATCCCATCCGCTTCGGCCCCGGGTTCCACGTGCTCCGGGTGGACGAGCGCCGCCGCGGCGGCGGCAAGACGTTCGAGGAGGCGCGCGAGGAGATCCGCGCCCGCCTCGTCGAGGAGCAGGGCGAGACCTACCGCAAGCAGTACATCGCCGAGCTCCGCCGCGACGCGCTCATCGACGTGAAGCTCCCCGAGCTGAAGCCGTGACGGTGGCCGGACGGGATCGCAGGGCGGCGGCGCCGTCCGCCGCCGCGGCGCGCGCGCTCCCGGGCGCCGGATCGGCCC
>NZ_JALCZA010000010.1 GCF_022690765.1 Anaeromyxobacter oryzisoli
GAGGCGGAGCCGGGCGGACGCGCACCGGGCGCCAGGCGCGACGCCGCGGGCGTCCGTCGGCCGCGGGCGGGCACCGCGGCCAGGCGCGGCGGGCGCTCGGGGTCGAGGAGCATCCACGGGCTCTGCGCGTCCTCGCGCGACGCCTTCTTCTGCGCGAGGCGGAGCACCGCCGGCGACCAGCCGTCCTCGCCGCGCGGGACGAGCGCGAGGGGGGCGTCGGACGGCTGCATCCGCTGGAACCCGAGCCGCTCGTACAGCGCGAGGGCGCGGGGGTTCTCGGCCTGGAGGGCGACCCGGCCGCCGCGGCCGAGCCGTCGCGAGAAGGTCGAGGCGTGGTTCACCAGGGTGGTGCCGGCGCCCCGGACGGTGCGCGCGTCCGCGGGATCGCCCGGGCCGAGGAGGTTCCACGGCGCGGTGGCGAGGAGCTCGACGAAGACGGAGCGGGGGCACGCGAACAGCGCCACCACCGCCTGGACCCGGCCGCCGGCGCGAGCGGCGAACACCAGCCGCTCCCGCGACACGCCCTCGCCCTCCTCCTCGCCGGCGAGGACCCGGCAGAGCTCGCCGACGATCCGGCGAGAGTCCTCGAGCCGGGGGCGGGTCGCGGCGCAGACGGCGCCCCGGGTGAGGAGGGAGCGGGCCACCCAGTCCCATTCGCGGAGGGTGGCCAGCAGATCGGGATCGTCGGGCGCGAGCGCCGCGATCCGGAAGGACGCCCGCCCCGGAAGGCGGGCGCGTCGTTCGTCTGGTTCGTCGTGTGAAGCGAGCATGTGGTCTCCCCGGGACCGGCGTCATGCCGGTGGTCCAGGGACCTCTCGGCCGGGCGACCGCCTGCTTGGAGGCGGCCTCCGGAAGCTTAACGAGCACAGCACCGTGTCGCCGTCCACTTCAAGGACTTCCTGAACAGGCCCGGGTTTCGGGCGGTTGCGGGAGAGGTGGGGACGATGTGGGCTTCTTGACACCCCGGATCCGCCGCCGATACCCTCCGCGACCCATGGCCACGGATCCGGGCAGCGCGACGACCACGGCGGCAGCCGGACGAGCGGCGTTCGTCGCGCCCGAGACGAGGACGTTCAGGCTCCCGGGCTCCTTCGAGCTCGAGCTCGGCGGGCGCCTCGCGGAGGTGGACGTCGCGTACCGCACCTGGGGCACGCTCGACCGCGACGGGACCAACGCGGTGGTCTGCTGCCACGCGCTGACCGGCTCGGCCGACGCCGACCGCTGGTGGACGCGGATGTTCGGGCCCGGGCGCGCGCTCGACCCCGAGCGGGACTTCATCGTCTGCTCGAACATCCTCGGGAGCTGCTACGGGACCACCGGCCCCGCCTCGCTCGACCCGGCGACGGGGCGGCCGTACTTCGGGACGTTCCCGGCGATCACCATCCGCGACATGGTGCGGGTCCAGCACGCCCTCGTGACCGGCCTCGGCGTCCGCCGGGTCCGGATGGCCATCGGCGGCTCGCTCGGGGGGATGCAGGTCCTGGAGTGGGCGCTCCTCTACCCGGACCTCGTCGACTCCGTCGTCTTCATCGCCTCGACCGCGCGCCACTCGGCCTGGTGCATCGGCCTGTCGGAGTCGCAGCGGCAGGCGATCTACGCCGACCCGCGCTGGAAGGGCGGCCGGTACGATCCCGACGACCCGCCGGTCGCCGGCCTCGCGGCGGCGCGGATGGCGGCGATGCTCTCGTACCGCAGCCAGCCGTCCTTCGAGGAGCGGTTCGCGCGGCGGCCGCAGACCGAGGAGCTCTTCGCGGTGGAGAGCTACCTGCGCTACCAGGGCCGGCAGCTGGTGGACCGGTTCGATCCGGCGACCTACGTCACGCTCACCCGGGCGATGGACACGCACGACGTCTCCCGCGGGCGCGGCGACTTCGACGAGGTGCTCCGGTCCATCCGGCAGCCGATGCTGGTCGTCTCCATCGACTCGGACGTCCTCTACTGGCCCTGGGAGCAGCGCGAGGTGGCGCGCCTCGTCCCGAACGCCCGCCTCGACGTGCTCGACTCGCTGGACGGGCACGACGCGTTCCTGATCTCCGTGGACCGGGTCTCCGAGATGGTCGCCGACTTCCGCGGCCGGCCGATCGCCGCCCCGGCGGAGAGCGGCGTCGTGGAGAAGGCGTTCGCGGAGCGCGGCGTCTCGCTCCTCGTGCTGGGGAAGGGGAAGGTCGGGCGGGAGCTGCTCGAGCAGATCCGGGTGCAGCGCCGCGAGCTCGAGCGCGACTACGACGTGCTCCTGCGCGTCGTCGGGATCGCGGACACCCACGGCGCCGTCCTCGCCGACACCGGCGTGGACCTCGCGCGCTGGGAGGAGCTCCTCGCCGCGGCGCCGGCGACGGGGCCGGTGGACGCGCGCACCGCCCCGGCGCTCCTCGACCGGCTCGCGCGGCTCCCCTCGCCGGTGCTCGTGGATCTCACGGCCGCCGACGGGATGGAGGAGGTCTACGAGCAGGCGTTCCGGCGCGGCGTCGACGTGGTCTCGTCGAACAAGCGGCCGCTCGCGGTGGCGCCCGGGCGCGAGGACCTCCTCCGGCAGGTCCGCCGCCAGCACCACCGGCACTGGCACTACGACACGGCGGTCGGCGCGAGCCTCCCGGTCCTGGGCACGCTCCGGCGCCTGGTCCAGGGCGGCGACCGGGTGCAGCGGGTGGAGGGGTCGCTCTCCGGGACGCTCGGGTACCTCTGCACGGAGCTCGCTCGCGGCGTGCCGCTCTCGCTCGCGACGCGCTGGGCGATCGGGCTCGGGTACTGCGAGGCGGACGCGCGCGACGATCTCTCCGGCCTGGACTCCGCTCGCAAGGCGTTGATCCTCGCCCGCGAGCTGGGCGCGGCGCTCGCCCTGGAGGACGTGGAGGTCGAGCCGTTCGTCCCGCGGGCGCTGCTCGCGCCGGGGACGCCGGACGCCCTCCTCGCCGCGCTCCGGACCCACGACGAGGCGATGGCCGCCCGGCTGGACCGGGTCCGTCGCGAGGGGAAGGTCCTCCGGTACCTCGCGCGCATCGCCGTCGAGGAAGGCGGCGCGGTCCGGGTGCGGGTCGGGCCGGAGGCGGTCGGTCCGGAGGAGCCCGCGGCGCGCCTCGTCGGCGTCGAGGCCTTCGTCGCCTTCACGACCGCGCGCTACGCCGATCGGCCGCTCGTCGTGCAGGGCGCGGGCGTCGGCGGGGCGAACACCGCGGGCGGCGTGCTGACCGAGATCTTCCGGATCCCGTCCGGCCACGGCGCGCGGTAGGGCCGGCGCGCGGGGCGCCGGCCCCCCGGCCGGCGTCCGCTACGGCTGCGCGGCCGGCGCCTTCGCGGGCGTCGCGGCGGGCGCGCCGCCCTCCGCCGGGACGAGCGTGATCTCGATCCGCCGGTTCTGGCTCCGGCCCTCGGCGGTCTCGTTCGACGCGATGGGCTGGAACTCGCCGAACCCCGCGGCCGAGAGGCGGGTGGGATCGACGCCCTGCTCCTGGAGGAAGCGCACCACCGCGAGGGCGCGCGCGCTGGAGAGCTCCCAGTTCGACGCGAAGGTCGAGCCCGAGGTGGGGACGTTGTCGGTGTGCCCGTCCACGCGGATGCTCTTCCCGTTCAGGCTCCGGAGCGCCTCGCCGACCCGCCGCAGCGCCTCCCGCCCGTCCTTGCCGATGGTGGCCGAGCCGGACGCGAAGAGGATCTTGTCCTTCATCTTCACCGTGGTGCGGCCGCGCAGCTCGGTGAGCTCGACCCGGCCCGCGTCGATCTCGGCGCGCAGCGCGTTGGCGAGCTGGTCGTACTCGGCGCTCTTCCGCTCCAGCTCCGCCTTGGCGGCCTCGAGCTTCTTCTTCGACTTCGACAGCTCGTCGACGAGCGCCTGGAGGTCGGCGCCCTTCGCCTGCGCGGCGCGGAGCTCCGCCTCCTTCTGCGCGAGGGTGCTCTCGTCCGCGCGGATCTTCTCGCGGAGCGCGGACGCGTCCTGCGCCAGGCCGTCGAGCTGCGCCTTCACCTGGTCGAAGCTCTCCTGGAGCTTCGCGCGGCGCGCCTGCTCGGCCTGCCAGTCCTTGCGGAGCTGGTCGGCCTCGGCCTCCTTGCGTCGGTAGGTGTCCTGGGAGACGCAGCCCGCGAGGGCGGCGAGGGCGAGCGCGGCGACGGCGATCCTGGGCATCGATGCCTCCGGTCGAGTGGTGGAGGCCCGATACTAGCGCGCGCGCCGGACGGCGGCGCGCCGCGATCCTGCACGGTGCGTAAATGGTGGCGTCGGGCGCGTCCCTCGCACGGTGTGCGGAAGCGTAGGTCAGTCGCGCCGCGCCCCGGGCGCGATCCCGTACCGCTTCATCTTGCCCTGGAGCGTGGTGGGGCGCAGCCCGAGCAGCGCGGCCGCGCCGGAGGGGCCGTACACGCGCCCGCCGCAGTGCGCGAGCGCGCGCTCGATGAGCGCGCGGACCTCGTCCTCGAACGGCCCGGGGGGCGCGCTCGGCGCGGGCTCCGCGGGCGCGCCGCGGACGGCGCGCGCCGGCAGCTCGGGCAGCGCGAGCTCCGGCCCGGGGGAGAGGATGAGCGCCCGCTGCAGGAAGTTCTCGAGCTCGCGCACGTTCCCGGGCCAGTCGTGGGCCTCGAGGGCGCGCCAGACGTCCTCGCCGACGCGGGGCGACCGGCGGTGCATGAGCGCGGCCTGCCGCGCGAGGAAGTAGGTGGCGAGCGGCCGCAGCTCGTCGCGGCGCTCCCGGAGCGGCGGGAGCTCGATCGGGAAGACGGCGAGCCGGTAGTACAGGTCCGCGCGGAAGGTGCCGCGCGCGACCATCTCCTCGAGGTTCTGGTTGGTCGCGGCGACGACCCGCACGTCCACCTTCACGGGCTCCGTCCCGCCGACGCGCTCGACGACGCGCTCCTGCAGGACCCGCAGCAGCCGGACCTGCACCGCGGGCGGCGCGTCGCCGACCTCGTCGAGGAAGATCGTCCCGCCGTCCGCCTGCTCGAACCGGCCCGAGCGGCGACGGCTCGCGCCGGTGAACGCCCCCCGCTCGTGCCCGAACAGCTCGCTCTCGACGAGCCCCTCGGGGATCGCGCCGAGGTTCACCGCCACGAACGGTGCGTTGAACCGGGGGCTGAACTCGTGGATCATCCGCGCGAGCCCCTCCTTGCCGGTCCCGGTCTCGCCGCGCACGAGGACCGTGGTCGTCGAGGGCGCGACGAGCCGCACGCGCTCTACGACGGCGCGCATCGCCTCGCTCTCGGCGACGTAGCGCGTGTCGCGCTTGATCTGGCGGATCTCCTCCTTGAGGAGCGCGTTCTCCTTGCCGAGGAGCCGGTTCAGCCGCTGCACCTCCGCGACCATCAAGCTGTTGTGGAGCGCGATGGCGACGAGGTGCGCGACCTGCCGCGCGACCTCGAAGCAGCAGTCGAGGAGCCCCTCCGCGGGCGGGTGGGCGATGTCGAGCGTCCCGAGGACCTCGTTCTCGAAGACGAGCGGGAACGAGACGAGCGAGCCGTAGCCGTACGCCGCGAGGAGCGGCTCGTCCCGGTACCGCGGCGTCCGCGGCTGGAGCGGATCGACCACGCAGGGGCGGCGGTCCTGGATCGCCTGACCGGCGGCCGAGCCCGCGAGCGGGAAGGTGGTGCCGAGCTCGGGGGAGGGCTGGCGCGGATCCGAGACGAGGACGACCTCCGCCCGCGCGGGGTCCTCGGGCGAGATGCGGTGGATCGCGACGCGGGTCTCGCCGAAGTGGCGCCGCAGGAGCTGGCCGGTGCGATCGAGGACCGCGCGCAGATCCACGGTCGAGAGGACCGCCTCGATCGCCTCCTCGACGATGCGGCGGTGCACGTCGTCCGCGGGCGCGGCGAACGTCACCGGGCCGCCGAGGACCGGCAGGCTGCGCGCCGCGGGATGGCTTCCGTGGTCAACCATGTCTCGGTGTCTACCGAAATGTCGGTGTCGGATGCAACCCGTGGTGGGTGCGTGGCGGGTCGCGAATCTCGAAAAACGACGTGTTATCGCGTGAATGACGTTTGGCCGGCCTCTTGCTGAAGGTGCGTCACAGATTGATACAGCACCGGCGGTGCCGCCGGAGGAGAGGCCGAATGGACGCGATCGAGACGCTGATGAGCGAGCACCGGAACATCGAGCGGGTGTGCGACGCGCTCTCCGGGTTCGCGGAGGAGATCCAGCGGACGGGGGCGACCGAGAAGGAGGAGCTCTCGCGGTTCGTCACCTTCGTCCGCGAGTACGCGGACGGGCAGCACCACGCGAAGGAGGAGGGGGTCCTGTTCCAGGAGATGGTGGCGCACGGCTTCCCGTCGAGCGGCGGCCCCATCGCCGTGATGCTGCACGAGCACGACGCCTCGCGCGGCCTCGTCCGCGCGCTCGCCGCCAAGGCGAGCCAGGACGGTGAGTGGACGGCGGCGGATCGGCAGGAGATCGCCGAGAACGCGCACGGCTACGCCGACCTCCTCCGCGCCCACATCCACAAGGAGGACGCGATCCTCTACCCGATGGCGCTGAACCGGCTGCCGGACGAGGCGCTCGAAGGCGTGGCGGAGCGGTGCGCCGCGCTGGACGCCGGGAGGGCGGACGCCGCCGAGCGGCTCGTCGCGCTCGCCGAGGAGCTCGTGACACGCCACGCCCACGCCGTCCACCCCGACGCCGCGCCGGACCCGACGGGGCTCGACGCCCGCTAGCCGCCCCGCGCTCGCAGCCCGCGCGCGCGTAGCCCAGACAACCCCCGCGAAGCCCGAATCCGAGGAAACCATCGACATGAGCCCGAAGGGTCGCGCAGTCCTCCTGTTCGTCATCGTCGCCTGCTTCAGCGTCCTCATCTTCGGGGGCGCGCAGATCTCCGCCCACAAGCCCCCCATCCCCGCCCGCGCGCTCGCGCCCTCGGGCGAGGTGATCTTCACCGCCGAGGACGTCGCCCTCGGCCAGCGCCAGTACCTGTCCCGCGGCGGCCAGCAGACCGGGTCGATCTGGGGCCACGGCGCGTACCTCGCGCCGGACTGGTCCGCGGACGTGCTGCACCGGGTCGGCCTCGCCACCGCCGGCCTGAAGCGCGGGCTCCCGCCCGCCGCCGCGGCCGCCTTCACCCAGGGCGAGCTCCTGGCGCTCCCCGCCGGCGAGCGCGGCCGGGTCCAGGCCGAGGTCGCGGAGGAGCTGCGCCGGAACCGGTACGACGCGTCCACGGGGACGCTCACGCTGTCGCCGGGCCAGGCCGCCGCCTACCCGGCGCTGGTCGCCTATTACACGCAGCTCTTCCGCGACGGCTCGGACGCGATGTCGATCCCGCCGGGCTTCGTCCGCGATCCGGCCGACGCGAAGGCGATGACGGCGTTCTTCTTCTGGACCGCGTGGGCCGCCGGCACGAACCGGCCCGGCGAGGTCTACTCGTACACCGCGAACTTCCCGCACGACCCGCTCGTCGGGAACGTGCCGCTCCCGTCGGCGCTGGTCTGGTCGATCGTCTCGGTCGTCCTGCTCCTGCTCGGGATCGCCGTCGCGCTGTTCTACTACCTGCGGCTGCGCGAGCGGGACGGTCACGACGCCCCGAGGCTCGCCCCGCTCCGCGAGCCGAACCCGACGCCGAGCCAGCGCGCCGTCCTCCCGTACTTCGCCGTCGCCATCGTCCTCTTCATCCTCCAGGCCGGTCTCGGCTCGCTCACCGGCCACTACGCGGTCGAGGGGAACAGGCTCTTCGGCATCAAGGTCGGCGGCCTCCTCCCGTACGCGGCGACCCGCGGCTGGCACCTCCAGCTCGCGGTGTTCTGGATCGCCACCTGCTGGCTGGCCACCGGCCTGTTCATCGGGCCCCTCGTCACCGGAGGCTACGAGCCGAAGGGGCAGAAGGCCCTGGTCTGGACCCTCCTCGGCGCCCTCGTGGTGGTCGTGGTGGGCGCGCTCGCCGGCACGTACCTCGGCGTCGCCGGGAAGCTCTCGGGCCCGAACGGCTGGCTCGTGGGCAACCAGGGGTACGAGTACATCGAGCTCGGCCGCGTCTGGCAGGTCGCGCTGATCCTCGGGATGCTCCTCTGGCTCGCGCTCGTCTACCGGGCCATCAAGCCCGCGCTCGTGGCGGAGAAGGACAAGGGGGGGCTCACGCACCTGCTCCTCTACGCGTCGGTGTCGATCCCGCTCTTCTACTCGGTCGGCCTCTTCTACACGCCCGGCACGCACCTCGCCGTCGCCGACTATTGGCGCTGGTGGGTGGTGCACCTCTGGGTGGAGAACTTCTTCGAGGTGTTCGCCACCGTCGCGCTCGCCTTCATCCTCTCGAAGATCGGCGCGGTGGGTGAGAAGTCGGCGCAGCGCGCGACCTACTTCTCGATCCTGCTCTACCTGGGGTCCGGCATCATCGGGACGTTCCACCACCTGTACTTCACCGGCACGCCGCTCTTCATCACCGCGCTCGGCGCCACGTTCTCGGCCCTGGAGATCGTGCCGCTCTCGCTGCTCGGGTTCGAGGTTCACGAGAACCTGAAGCTCGCGCGCTCGAGCCCGGCGGCGGCGCCCTGGCGGTGGCCGCTCTACTTCTTCGTCGCGGTCGCCTTCTGGAACGCGGTCGGCGCCGGCGTGCTCGGGTTCCTCATCAACCCGCCGATCGTCCTGTTCTACGCGCAGGGGCTCAACACCACGCCGATCCACTCCCACGGCGCGCTGTTCGGCGTGTACGGGTTCCTCGCCATCGCCCTGATGCTCTTCTCGATGCGGAACGTCGTCCGGACCGCCGCCTGGAGCGACCGGCTCCTGAAGGTGGCGTTCTGGGGGCTGAACGCCGGCCTCGCCGGGATGATCGTCCTGTCGCTCCTCCCGGCTGGCATCTACCAGCTCGCCATCTCCGTGAAGGAGGGGCTCTGGTACGCCCGCAGCCCGGCGGTCACCGGGAGCGCGTTCATCCACGCGGTGACCTGGGCGCGCGTCCTGCCCGACGTCGTGTTCGTCGTGGGCGCCCTGTCGCTCCTCGCCTTTGTCGTCCGAGCCATCGCGCTGGACGCGCGGCTCCGGCGCGCCGGAGCGCCGCCCGCGAGCGAGATCGGCCGGAAGGCGGCCTGACGGACGCCCGCGCCCAGTCCTCCACGCCGGCCGGGGCGGTTGCCCTGCGCCGGCGTTTTCCTTACAACATCGCGGACATGATCTTCGTCACGACAACGGCGACGGCCGAGGGCCGGCGATGAGCGGCCCGGACGCCGCGAGGGCCCGGCCCGGGCGCAACGACCCCTGCTGGTGCGGAAGCGGTCAGAAGTACAAGAAGTGCCACCTCGACGCGGACAGCCGGGGCGCGCTGCAGGCGTCTCCGGTGCGGGTGGCGCGCCGGCCGCTGGCGCCCGGGATCGTCTCGCCTCGGCGCGCGGTCCCGCCCGCGGTGGTGCGCCCGGACTACGCTGCGACCGGCCGGCCGCGCGGGCAGGGCCGCGACGTGAAGACGCCGGAGCAGCTCGAGCGGCTGCGGCGCGCCTGTCGCGCCGCTGCGCGGGTCCTCCGGATCGCCGGCGAGTCGGTGCGCCCCGGGATCACCACGGACGCGCTCGACGAGCTCGCGCACGCCGAGACGATCCGGCTCGGCGCCTACCCGAGCCCGCTCAACTACCGCGGGTACCCGAAGTCGATCTGCACCTCGGTGAACGAGGTGATCTGCCACGGCATCCCGGACAGCCGGCCGCTCGCCGACGGCGACATCGTGAACCTCGACATCACCGTCTACCTCGATGGGATGCACGGCGACTGCTCCGCCACGTTCCTCGTCGGCGAGGTGGACGCCGGCGGCCGCAAGCTCGTCCAGGTCGCGCGGGAGTGCCTGGAGAAGGGGATCTCCGCGGTGCGGCCCGGCCGCCCGATCTCCGACATCGGCCGGGTCGTCGAGGCGCACGCGTCGCGCCACGGCTTCGGCGTGGTCCGCTCCTACTGCGGTCACGGCATCGGCGAGACGTTCCACACCCAGCTCCAGATCGCGCACCACTACGATCCGTCGATGCGGCGCGTGATGGAGCCCGGGATGACCTTCACGATCGAGCCGATGATCACCGAGGGCACCTGGGAGGACCTCCTCTGGGACGACGGCTGGACCGCGGTCACCGCCGACGGGAAGCGCTCCGCGCAGTTCGAGCACACGCTCGCGGTGACCGAGGACGGGGCCGAGATCCTGACGGTGGAGTGAGGACAGGCCTCACAGCGCCGCTCGATTGGGCTGAACCCTGCTGCGGCGCACGCTGCCTGCCTGCGCCGGGCAGACTCCTCCGTCCGCTGCTCGCCCTTCGACTCCGGCGCGCAGCGCGCGCCTACGCTCAGGGCGAACGGAACTTCGAATCGCCTGCGCTGCTCCGTCGTCGTGTGCCCCGGCTCGGCGACGGCATCGTGTGCCTCGCGACGGGCTCGACCCAACCGAGAGGCGCTATCAGGCGTCCGGCCCGAACACGGCCAGCGCCCTCCCGGCCCGACGCACCCCGAGCTCCCACCGGAGCCCGTCCGGCGCCCGGCCGCGGACCCGGATCCAGCCCCGGTGGATGGCGTGGAGGTGGTGCGCGGCGCAGAGGGCGATCTGGTTCTCGTCCGAATCATCGCCGCCCTGCGAGCGGTAGCAGACATGGTGCACGTGCGCGGCGGGGCGGCTGCACCCGGGGACCTGACAGCGGCCCCGATCGCGCGCGAGGATCTTCCGCTGCCGCGGCGGGCGCGAGCGCTCGGCCACCTTCGCGGCCTCCTTCCAGGTCTCGATGAACTCGTGCGCGATGCGGACGACGCACTCCTCCGGGGTGAGCCAGTGACCTGCGGCGGCCCGAGCCGCGCGGAACGAGGCGTCGACGAGAAGGGCGACTCGGCGCGGGACGTGGAGGGTCAGCCAGTCGCGCGCACACATCTGCGCGGGGAAGGGGTCCGTCGGCTTGCTCGGCGTGCCCGTCTCCGCCCCGGAGTCGTCGGTCCTCCCGGACGCCGCACACATCTGCGCCGGCTCCTTCCCGGAGTCTTCGGTCAGCCTCGACGCCGCACACATCTGCGCCGGCTCCTCCGCGTAGTCGTCGGTCCGCCCTGACGCCGCACACATCTGCGCCGGCTCCTCCGCGGAGTCGTCGGTACGCCCCGGCGGCGCACACATCTGCGCCGCGGCCTGCGCCTCGGCCGCGGACCGAGCGGCGAGCTCGTCCTCGAGCTCACGCCGGAACGCGATGCAGGTCGAGGCCTCGGCGTGGGCAATCAGCGCCTCGACCGTGTCTTCGTCCGTGCTCGCTCCCGCCGCGCGGACGACGAGCCGCGCCTGCTCGTAGCTGATCCGGCCGCCCCGGAGCGCCTGCCGGAGCGCCGGCAGCGCGTAGAGCCGCCGCTCCAGCGCGGCGCGCTGCGCCACGGTCCGCTCGGCCATCCCCAACCTTTCAGCGCAGTAGTGGCCGAAGGTGGCGAAGCCCATGTCGCGCCAGAGCCCCACGTTCAGGACCAGCATGGCGAGGTGGCCGACCAGCTCGTCCCAGCGCTCGCGCATGGAGGCGAGGTGCCGAAGCTGCTCGTCTAGGAGCTCCGCGGGATCCCGCGCGGGCGCGCCGCCCGCATCGCTCGAGGCCCCGTCGTCCAGGCCCACGCCGTCGGTCATGACGCCGACCACCGGGGCAGGCACCGGCGCGACCTGGTCGAGCGCGGCCCAGCACGCCGTCTCTTCCTCGAGCGCCTCCCGCGCGGCGTCGAACCACTCCGCGCGCGACGCCTCCACGCTCCGCTCGTCCGCATCCTCGTCCGCGTCCACCGGGTGCGCGCCGAGGTACTCCTGGCAGATCGACTCGAGCCGCTCCCACCGCGGCGAGGTTGCCTTGAGGAGCTTCCCCGCCAGCGCAAGCGCCTCGTCGAGCCGGGCCCGCGCCTCGGGTCCGAGAAGGACGTCCACCCGGTCGAAGCGCTCCTCCTCGAGCTCATCGCCGGCTGACGCACCAATCGCCCCGCTCGCGCCGCTCGCGCCGCTTGCGCTTTCCGCACCGTCCCGGTCCGCCGCCCGTACCGCCACCTCGAGTGCACGCACCGTCGCGGTCCGCGCGCGCTCGACCCACTCCGCCTCTGCTTCGCCCAGCGCCACCCGCAAGATCGTGGTCGCCTTGCGCGCGCTCACCTCGCCGGAGCGGACCGCTTCGCGGAGTCGTGGTCGCGCCTCCAACGCGCGCGCGAGCTGGACCATCCCCTGCGCGGTCCGGCCGGCCATCCCGAGCCGTTCGCGCGCGTAATCCACGATCCCCGAGTACCCGAGCCGCAGCGTGCGGTCGCCCTGCGCCAAGGCGAGGAGCCCGTCGCCGAGCGCGACGTCCAGCGCGCCTCGTCCCCGCGCTACCCGGGCGAGGAGCCCGTCCACGAGCAGGGCCGCCTCCTCGCGAAGGACATGCGGTCGCTCGTGCGGCATCGGCGGGTCAAGCTGCCACGCTGCGCGCGCGAGCGCCTCCGGCGGCGGCTCGGCCAAGGTGACGATCGGGCTGGAGCCGACGTTGCGCATCGTCGGGAGGATTGCACGCGGGTCTGACATCCGGCGCTATCCTGAATTGCGTCATCCGATGCGGCGAAGTGCCGCCTGTTCGTTTACCTGATGTCGGTGGACACGGTGGTGCTCGTGGACGGCCTGAAGCGGGTGATCCAGACGTGGAAGACGGCGGAGGTGGAGGGGAAGGGCATCGGCTGGTCGGTGTCGGGCCAGGAGGTGTACGACGCGCTCGGGCGGGTGGTGAAGCGAGGGCAGACGTTCTTCGAGCCGGGCGCGAGCCCGTACTTCGTCGGCGGGGCGCCGCTCAACCCCTCCTCCTTCGCGTACGACGTGCTGGGGCGGACGGTGCTCACGCGCGAGCCGAACGGGGACGCGCCGGGCGGGCTCGCCGACACGTCGGTGGTCTACGACTTCGGGGCGCCGGCGGGGAGCGCGATCCAGCGGCTGCGCTCGACGGTGACCGATCCGCTCGGCAACGCGAAGGTGCTCTTCCGCGACCCGCGCGACGAGGTGGTGGCGGTGCAGGAGAACACCGGGAAGAGCACGCCGACGACGAGCTACCAGTACGATCCGCTGGGGCAACTCCTCACGGTGACCGACGCGCAGGGGCACCAGACGGGGATCGCGTACGACTGGCTCGGGCGACGGACGTCGCTCTCCAACCCGGACGCGGGGCTCGTGAATTTCGTCTACGACGCGGCAGGCAACCTGATCCAGAAGCAGGACTCGAACCTGGCCGCGAAGCACGCGGTGATCGGGTACGAGTACGTGTACGACCAGCTCCGGACGGTGCGGTACCCGTTCTCGTCGGCGGTGACGTACGAGTACGGGAGCGCGAGCGACACGGTGGAGAACCAGGTCGGGCGCGTGAAGCGGATCGTGGACGACGCGGGCGAGGAGACGCGCGGGTACGGGAAGCTCGGCGAGACCGTCCGCTCGACGCGGACGGTGAGGCCGCTCAAGCCCAACGGCTCGCCGCAGAGGTTCGAGACGCGCTTCGCCTTCGACTCGTTCGGGCGGATGACGTCGATGGTCTACCCGGACGGCGAGGTGCTCGGGTATCACTACGACGCTGGCGGGCTGGTGGCCGGGGCGAGCGGGAACCGGCCGGCGACGCAGCACTACGCCGCGGCGAGGGAGACGTATCTCACCTCGCTCACCTACGACGAGTTCGAGCAGCGGAAGACGCTGGTCTACGGCAACGGCGGGACGAGCCGGTACACGTACGACCCCCTGACCCGCAGGCTGAGGAACCTCGACACGATCGTGGCGGGCCGGGCGCTGCAGCGGGTCACGTACGCGTACGACCTGGTCGGGAACGTGACCGGGATGACGAACGCCCTGGGGCAGGCGACCGGTCCGCGGTCCGGGGCGGTGAGCTACTCTTACTCGTACGACAAGCTGTATCGGCTGACGGACGCGACGGGGACGGCGTTCGCGCGGCCGGGGGTGATCGACGCGTTCCGGTCGCACTTCGACTACGACGACATCCACAACATGACGGTGAACCGTCAGGTGCACACGGTGAGGAGCCAGAACGGGGGGACCGAGAGCGAGGCGTACCCGCCGCCGTCGAACCACGACTGGCTGTACCAGTACGACCCGGCCCACCCGCACCAGGCGACGAGGGTGGGGGACACGCTGCTCACCTACGACGCGAACGGGAACACGACGCGAGAGTGCCGGGACCACGGCGACCCGACGTGCACGGTGGACCACGATCACCTGCGTGAGCTCTTCTGGAACGAGGAGAACCGGCTCACGGCGGTGATCGAGGGCGGCGGGCGGCACGTGACGAGCTTCCTCTATGACGCCGCCGGCGAACGGATCGTGAAGCAGGGGCGGGGCGGGGACAGCATCACCATCGGGCAGTTCTTCAACCTGAAGGGGAAGACGGCGGCGACGAAGCACGTGTTCGTGGGGGAGACGCGGCTCGCGTCGAAGCTGCTCCCGCCGCCGGGGTGGGTCGAGGGGCTCGCGCCGGCGAACTCGAGTACCACCACGACGACGACGTCCGCGATCACGCTGCCCGGTTGCGACCCGTCGAGCTACAGCCCGCAGAAGTGCCCGTATCTCCCCGGCTCGCCGCCGGTGGCATACGCGTACGACGACACGGTGGTGAGGCCGGAGACGTACTACTACCACCCCGACCACCTGGGCTCGACGAGCTGGGTGACGGACCAGAACGGGAAGGTCCACGAGCACGTGGAGTACTACCCGTACGGCGAGGTGTGGTGGGAGCCGAAGTACGACCGGGACGGCGCCGGGGTGAAGGGGCAGCAGTTCCTGTTCACGAGCAAGGAGCTGGACGAGGAGACCGGGCTCTATTACTTCGGGGCGAGGTATTACGATTCTAAGCTCGCGCGGTGGAGGAGCGTGGATCCAGTCCTTGCTCTACCGATAGGTGATCTTGATCAGTCTGACGGTCGAGAGTCCAAGCCCGGCACCGACTTGCAAGAGTACGGCGAACGAATGCACTCGCCGGACATGAGACGGTTCAATTCTGTTGGCTCGAAGATGCCGGAAGCGGGAACGCCTGGAACGCTCGACAGATATGGCTACGCATTAAATAACCCCGCACGGTTCACTGACCCAACCGGCCGTTCGGCGTTGGAATACAATGGGAAGCTACACACGCTAACGTTGTACTCGGCGAGCGGCGAAACGATCGCGACATTCCCCGCTCAGAACAACACAACGACTAAGAGTCAGGGCCCGTGGCCGGAGGGCAGACCCGATCCGCGCTGATGCGGGTTGAGCTCTGCTGGCGCCGTGACGCCGCATTCGAGGCGCCGGGACGCAGGACGCCCGGCGGCGTCGGCCGCGGGACGTTTCGTGCTGTCTGCGCGCAATGAAGAAGGGGCGGCCTGCGGACCGGTGGTTCAGGTGACGGCAGTGGCGAGGTCGGTGAGCTGGGCGACGAGGAGCGCGTCGCGGAGGGTCTCCGTGGCGCGGGCCCAGGGGATCGGCATGCAGTCCTTGCGAGGCGCCAGGGCCCGCCAGGCGCTGAGCGCGTTGTAGCCGATGATCCGCAGCCAGCTGACGGTCTCGATGGAGGCCCGGCTGGCCTGGCAGGGATGACCCTCGTCCTCGCCGAGGACGACGTCCAGGGTCCAGTGGCAGCCGTTCTCGATCCCCCAATGCAGCCGGACGAGGGCCAGCTCCTCGTCGCGCGTCAGGGTGCCGGTGGGGATCGAGGTGACGAAGTAGCGCTGCTCCACGGCGACGATCTCGCCGCGCCGGTCGGTGGTCGTCTGGCAGACGTACCAGAGCTGCTGGGCGGCCTCGATGGCGGCGGCCGGGGCGCCCGCGATGTCGCGGGCGTACAGGTCGCGCACGATGGTGTGGCCCCGGTACCGCTCCGCAGTACGGGCGAGCGGGGCGCGGAGGCCGTACTCACCGTGATCGCGGGCGAAGTCGTGCAGGTAGGGCTGGTTGCCCTTGAGGCCGAACACGTACCAGCGGCCGAGCGAGGTCACGAGCTCCGCGTTCTCGCGAGCGCAGAGGCCGGCGTCGCCGGTGACGATGCGGAACTGCCCGCCCAGCTGCTCGCAGACCGTGGGGAGCAGCTCCCGGAAGGCGGGGGACTCGCCCTCCTTGGAGCCGATCATCCTCTGCCCGACGCAGGGGCAGACCGACGAGGATGTGAGGGCGGCGCGGAGGGCGCCGAACGTCTGCACCGACGAGCCCTCGCCGTCGTAGGTCGATTGGACGGCGCCCGGCATACGCTCACCGTCAACCCGGGACCAGGTCCCCTTGCCGTCGAAGCTGATCACCCCCACGGCAAGACGGTCGTTTCGCACCACCTTGCGGGCGATGAGATCCTTCACCTGGGCGAAGACCGTCTCCTCGAGGCCGGCCGGGGACTGCTCGGCGAGGAGGCGGTACAGCGTGGTGTCGCACGGCTTCCCGCGTCCGAGCCCGAGCGCTCGTCGCGCGCCCAGGCCGAGGTCGGCCAAGAAGTCCTCGGCGCGACGCAGGCTCCGGCAGCCGACGGAGAATGCGGCGGCCAGGCCGCCCAGCAGGCCGAGGTGGTCGTGGACCACCCAGGCGTCCTCCCGGGGGTCGTCGACCTCCCGGTCCCAGGGGATGTCGGCGTGCCGCAAGGCACGTCGGGCTTGTGCTTCGGTGATCGACATGATCTCCTGCCTCTCGGCCTCTTCTCGTTTGCGCGAGTTCGGCCGTCTTGGGGGTGGGGCCGGCGCCGGCTCCACCCCTTCTTCGTTTGCGCGGAGGGGATGATCGCCGGGGTCGATCCCGGCGTCGATCTTGCCGATCAGAAAATCGCGGCTGCGGTGGGCGAAGCGTCATCCGCATCACGAAACTCGCCCCTGACGCCGACCCGGCCGGATCCTCAAGCGCCGCAGGCGCGAGAACCGCGGGGCGACCGGTCAGCGGGAATCAGGTCTGGGCCGGAGGGGACGTACAGGTATTCGCATTACAATCGGCATAAAGAGAGTGGACGAAATGATGCCTTCGGGTCGCATGGCATCGTTGTGTTTGACTTGTCGGCGAAGGGCAAGCGGTACGATGGAACTGGGGTCCACTCTGGGCGCGCTAACAAAGGAGCCGAGGCGCACCCAACTCACGGATGTATCCGAACGACCGACTCAGCTATGGAGTTGATCTTGCAGGTACACAAGGATGATCCGCTAAAGACCATCACCGTCACAAACAATAATTCGGCGGCTCCGCGGTACAAGGGGAAACAGTGAAGCGCCGAGTAGTTGCAGGGGCGGCGCTTGTTGCCGCTATTCTGTGGCCGCGTCAAGCGGTCGGCCAGGCGGCTAGGTTGACTTCGTTAACCGACGGCGAAGCGCGGGCGCTATCTAGTGCGCTCCAGGGACGCCTTTCGGCGGTCGGCGGGGCGTTCGCGAGTAGGGTCCTTCAACGGTGCTTGGCGGATCCGCATCGCGGAAGTGCGCTCGCGCGCGCAATCAGATCGGGGCGGCTCACTCCGAGGTACCTGTGGCAGATTGATGTCGCTGTGCTTCGGTATGTGGAAAGTGCAGACAAGTCCGAAGTCACTCGCGGCTTGCGTGAAGGAATTGCTACCCCCGTGCTTGATGCATTGTCAGAAGCGGCAGCGAACGGGAGATGCGATTCGTTCGTGGCGATAGGTGCGCTTGCTGAGGACTTGTCGGGCGAGTACGGAGAGGCGGTGGAGGAACTCGTATTTCGCCTCCTGAAGGAGCACCCGAAACAAGTGAATAAGTGCTGGATGGGGGCGCGAAAGTCTATCCGGCGGTTAGACCTCCAAACGACAGCGTTCTGCAGCGATTTCGACTTACTCGAACAGTTGTATCCGGTTGTGACGCCCGGGAGTCCCGGGGAGTATGTTCGCCAGATCGCCGACGCGTGCCCACGTAAAGATCGTGATAGATAGCCCAGCTCCGGTGGAAGACCCCCGACCGAGAGAGTTCGTGGAAGAGGATGACATAGCCGCACGACGAGTGGAAGGCTCGGGATTCGGGAATGGATGTGGCGAGGCAGGACTCCCCAGGCGACCTTCAATTAACGCCGCGAACAGACACGACATGGCCGCGGCTGGCGAACTCGACGCGGGAGCGCCGGTGCGGTGGCGTGCGCGATCCGTCGGCGTCTCGCTTGGAGATCCGGGAGGCGCTGCTTGGTCGGACGGACCGGTGGGGTTATCCGTACGCCTGACAGCGCGCAGCGTGCTGGACGCGCATCAGCCGCGTGCCGAGGGGGAAGATGACGTCGCGGACGCCGGCTCTCCAGGACGCGAGGGCGGCCTGGTTAGCCCCTCCGAACTCCTCGAGCCGCTGGAGCGCCTCGATCCGCTTCCACTTCGTCCTGCAGGCGACCCGTGGATTGAGCTTCGCTCCGCGGCTCGCCGGGGGCGGGACGGGCGTACGGCTTCTGGGCGACGACGCGGGGTGCGCCGAGGAAGGAGCGCCCTTCGGCATCGAGGTCCGCCGCGGCGTGGTCCGCGACTTCGCGCCGTTTCGCGCTCGAGCGCTCGGCGAACGCGGCGTCGGATTCGAGTTCGGTGGCCTTTCGAGCTGAAGAGCTGCGACTTGGACAGAGCCGGCCGTCCGCGCGGCGGACGGGGTGACCGCGAATCTTCTCTCGGTCGCGATGTGATGAACGGAGATGCGCGCTGATGAACGCACGTGTGAAGTTGCCCGCTGTGGTGATTCTCGCTGCGGCCGTTGGCTACTGGGCCGGCCGCGGGTCGCGGACGAGCAGCGTGCTCGATTCCGCCGGCGACGGCGCGGTCATCGTCCGCTTCGGCAGTGAGGCGCTCCGCGCGAGCGAGGTCGAAGCGCGCGTGCAAGCCATGCCGGCGATGGCGCGCGCTCGGCTGACCTCGCCCGAGGCGCGGAAGCAGTTCGTCGAGGACCTGGTCCGGGAGCGGATCCTCGCGCGGCGTGCCGAGGAGAAGGGCTACCAGCGCGACCCCGAGTTCGCGCGGCGCTACGCGCAGGAGCTGGGGAGCTTCTACCTCGAGAAGGAGCTCGATGGGCCCGAGCGCCGGAAGGTGCCGGGGGAGGACGGAAACCCCCGACCGAGAGTAGTTCGTGGAAGAAGATGACTTAGCTGCACGATGAGTGGAAGGATCGGGACTCGGGAACGAATGTGGCGAGGCGGGAGACCCCAGGCGACCCGCAATGAACGCCGCGAACAGACACGACATGACCGCGGCTGGCAACCTTGACGCGGGAGCGCCGGTGCGGTGGCGTGCGCGACCCGTCGGCGTCTCGCCTGGAGATCCGGTGGGGGCTGCTTGGTCGGACGGACCGGTGGGGTTATCCGTACGCCTGACAGCGCGCAGCGTGCTGGACGCGCATCAGCCACGTGCCGAGGGGGAAGATGACGTCGCGGACGCCGGCTCTCCAGGACTCGAGGGCGGCCTGGTAAGCCCGTCCGAACTCCTCGAGCCGCTGGAGCGCCTCGATCCGCTTCCACTTGGTCCTGCAGGCGACTCGTGGATTGAGCTTCCGTCTTGGCTCACTGGGGGCGGGTCGGGCGTAGGGCTTCTGGGCGAGGACGCGGGGTGCGCCGAGGAAGGAGCGCCCTTGGGCTTCGAGCTCTGTCGCGGCGTGGTCCTCGGCTTCGCGCAGCTTCTCGCTCAAGCGCTCGGCGAAGGCGGCGTCGGTCTCGAAACCGGGAGGCCTCTTGAGCTGGAGCGTCGCCGAGGCCGGCATCCGGCCGAGCTTGCGGAAGAACCCCGCCGGTCGCTCGGCGACGATGGGCGCGCCGCCGACGAGGGACGGGGAGGACCAGAGCCCCGGCCACTGCTGGCCGCGGCGGACGAGGCCAGCGGCGACAGGGTTGGCGAGGACGTAGACCATCTTCTCGATCACCGCCTCGGGGGTTTCGAGGCGAACGGCGCTGTAGGTGTCGCGTTCCCAGAAGCCGTCCCACCGGCCGAGGAGGCAGTTCATCGCCCTGGCGGTGAGGCCGTCGAGGTAGCGGTGGAAGTCAGGGAGCCTGGCGAGTGGGTCGGTGACGACCAGGTGGACGTGGTTCGAGAGCACGCAGAAGGCATGGACCTGGATGTCGTAGAAGAAACCCCCGACCGGAAACCCCCGACCGAGAGTAGTTCGTGGGAGAGGATGACGTAGCTGCACGATGAGTGGAAGGATCGGGACTCGGGAACGAATGTGGTGAGGCAGGTGAGGGCCCCGACCGAGAGTCGTTGCGCGGGAACGGGATGAGGGAACGAACGACAATGGATGAGAGCGGCCTTTCGAGGTCGAAGTGGTGAGGCGAGACTCCTCGGCAAGACGCTATGGACGGCGGCGACAGGCAAACCGGGTTGCCGAGGGTCATCCACCGTGCGCGAACGGCGGTGTGGCGGCGTGCGCGAGCCTCGGCGCCTCACTGGGAGAGCCGTTCGGTCCTGCCTTGGTTGACCGAGAGGGTGCGGCTATCCGCATGTTTCGCCGCAGAGTGCGGCGTGCTGGACGCGCATGAGCCACGTGCCGGCGGGGAAGAGAATGTCGCGCACGCCCGCCCTCCACGACTCGAGCGCCTTCCGGTAGGCCCATCCGAACTCCTCGAGCCGCTGGAGCGCCTCGATGCGTTTCCACTTGGTTCGACACGCGACGCGAGGATTGAGCCCCCGCCGCGGCTCGCCGGGGGCGGGGCGCGCGTAGGGCTTCTGGGCGAGGACGCGGGCTGCGCCGAGGAAGGAGCGGCCTTCACCCGCGAGCTCCGCCGCGGCGCGGTCCTCGGCATCGCGGAGCGCCTTCCCGAGCCGCTCGGCGAAGGCGGCGTCCCACTCGAACCCCGGGGGCCTGTGGAGCTGGAGGCTCACCGAGGCCGGCATCCGGCCCATCTTGCGGAAGAACCCCGCGGGCTTCTTCGCGATGATCGGCTCTCCGCCGATCAGGGCGGGATCGGACCAGAGCCCCGGCCACTCCCGGCCGTGTCGGACGAGGCCGGCTGCGACGGGGTTCGCGAGGACGTAGACCATCTTCTCGATCACCGTGTCGTCGGTCTCGAGTCGGACGGCGCTGTAGGTGTCTCGCTCCCAGAAGCCGTCCCACCGGCCGAGGGAGCAGTTCATCGCCCGAGCGACCAGGCCGTCGAGGTAGCGGTGGAACTCGGGGAGCCGGGCGTGCGGGTCGGTCACGACCAGGTGGAAGTGGGTCGAGAGCACGCAAAACGCGTGCACCTGGATCTCGTACCGGTTCGCGGCGATGGCGAGGACGTACCGGAAGATGTCGTCGGTATTCCTCGATGGCCGGAGGAAGAAGCGGCGTTCCGAGCAGCGGCGCGTCACGAGATAGGTGGTGCCCTCGAAAAGTTGCCTGGGCGCGGTCATGCCCGAGGCTCAGGGCAACTGGCGTGCCGAGGAGGAATGGGCGAAAGTACAGCGCTTGGACGGAGCCGACCGTCCGCGCGGCGGACGGGCCGTCCGCGGGAACTTCTCTCGGTCGGGGCGCTTGGTCGGGGCGCTTGCAAGGCGGAGGCAACCAAGTTGGAAGTGCGGGCGTTCGTGCTTCGACGGGAGGCAGCTAAGGCGCAAGAGCAAAAAGCGAAAACTGGAAGCAGCGACAAATCGAAGGGGCGGACACTGCCTTGAAACTGTTGGCTCTCATCGCTTGTGCCGTTGCTCATGTTGTTGTTGGTGTTCTGTTCTATTGGGCTCGTGTTCGTGGGGTAAGTTCCATCGCAAATTGGGATGTTGTCGCATTCGGGTTCCGCTTGTGGCTGCGGTGATAGCGTATTATCTAGTTCTAAATGCTGGTGGTGGGCGATCAGGCGGGCCTCCTGATCGCACCGCAATCGTTGCGCTGCGGGCGGTCGTGCTTGGGGTGTTCGTGCAAATCGTGGCGATGACGCTAGCTGCGAACATGTATGGAACGTAAATAATCGCCAACGCCCCAACCGAGAGTAGTTGCGGGGGAGGGGATGCGGGATCGAACGACGACGGGCAGGAGCGGCTTTTCGAGAGCGGATTAGTGAGGCAAGAGTCCCCGGTAAGAAGCCATGGATCGCAGCGACAGGCACAGCGAGACGCCGTGGGACACCCGCCGTGCACGAAGGCCGGTGTGGAGGCGTGCGGAAACCCCCGACCGAGAGTAGTTCGTGGAAGAGGATGACGTAGCTGCACGATGAGTGAAAGGATCGGGACTCGGGAACGAATGTGGCGAGGCAGGAGACCCCAGGCGACCCGCAATGAACGCCGCGAACAGGCACGACATGACCGCGGCTGGCAACCTCGACGCGGGAGCGCCGGTGCGGTGGCGTGCGCGACCCGTCGGCGTCTCGCCTGGAGATCCGGTGGGGGCTGCTTGGTCGGACGGACCGGTGGGGTTATCCGTACGCCTGACAGCGCGCAGCGTGCTGGACGCGCATCAGCCACGTGCCGAGGGGGAAGATGACGTCGCGGACGCCGGCTCTCCAGGGCTCGAGGGCGGCCTGGTAAGCCCGTCCGAACTTCTCGAGCCACTGGAGCGCCTCGATCCGCTTCCACTTGGTCCGGCACGCGACTCGAGGATTGAGCCCCCGCCGCGGCTCGCCGGGAGCGGGGCGTGCGTAGGGCTTCTGCGCGAGGACGCGAGCTGCGCCGAGGAAGGAACGGCCTTCGCGTTCGAGCTCCGCCGCGGCGCGGTCCTCTGCATCGCGGAGCGCCTTGCCGAGCCGCTGAGCGAAAGCGGCGTCCGACTCGAACCCGGGAGGCCTGTGGAGTCGGAGGCTCGCCGAGGCCGGCATCTAGCCGAGCTAGCGGAAGAACTCTGCCGGCTTCTCGGCGACGACGGGCTCTCCGCCGATCAGGCCCGTGGCGGACCAGAGCCCGGGCCACTCCCGGCCGAGCGAACGAGGCCGGCGGGGGATCAGGCGGAACTGAAGGTGAATATTCCGGGCGTCGACGAACGGTGATGGTGGTACGGTGAAGGATGACGAAGGGACCGAACAGTCACGGCAGTGCGGGGGGAAGGCGGCCCGCCCGTGAGGGTGCCGTGTGAATCGGCCTGGAGGGAGACACCGCGCATGAAGAAGGCGTTTCTGGCGTTGGTCATCGTGCTCGCCGCCGGAGGCGGCTACTGGGCCGGCCGCGGTAGCCGGGCGCCGAGCGTGCTCGACGGCTCGGGCGAGGGCGCGATCGTCGTCAGCTTCGGCGGGGAGGCGCTCCGCACGAGCGAGGTCGAAGCGCGCGTAAGGGCCATGCCGGAGATGGCGCGTGCCCGGCTCGCGACGCCGGAGGCGCGGAAGCGGTTCGTCGAGGACCTGGCCCGGGAGCGGATCCTCGCGCGGCGTGCCGAGGAGAAGGGGTATCAGCGCGACCCCGAGTTCGCGCGGCGTTACGCGCAGGAGCTGGGGAGCTTCTACCTCGAGAAGGAGCTCGACGAGCCGGAGCGCCGGAAGGCGCCCGAAGACGGCGAGCTCCGCAAGTACTTCGAGGAGCACCAGGCGGAGCTGTCGCGACCGGAGCGCATCCGGATCGCCCTCGTCGAGTTCAAGGTGCCGGATCCGGCGGCGCGCCAGAAGAAGCTAGCGCTCGCGCGGCAGACGCTGTCGGAGGCGCGCGCGGGGTCGAAGGACTACTACGCGTTCGGGAGGCTGGCCCGCGCGCGCTCCGAGGACGAGCGGACCCGCGCCTCGAGCGGCGAGGTGGGCTACGCGAGCCGGGAGGACCTCGAGGGCGGCTACGGTCCGGAGCTGGCGAAGGCGGCGTTCGACCTGAAGATCCCCGGCGAGCTCGGCGGGGCGGTGGTGGAGAGCGCGTCGGCGCTCTACCTCGTGAAGCTCGTGGGCCGAGAAGCGGCGTACGAGCCGCGGTTCGAAATCGTTCGTGACGCGCTGGCGGCGCGCCTCGCAAACGAGCGCCGGGAGGCCGACCGAAAGCGGTTCCTGGACGACCTCTGGAAGCAGGCGAACGTGAGGATCGACGAGGACCCGCTCGGCAAGCTCGAGCTCGCGTCGAAGCGGTAGCCGTGGATCACCCTCCCGCTCGGACCTGGAGCGCCAGCTCTCATCATCGAGATCACACCCTCAGCCCCACCGCGCGCATCAGCGCGAGCGCGTTCGAGTGCTGCACGACGCCGGGGCGCAGGCGGTAGTCGAACACGATCGCGCCGTCCTTCACCTGATCCTCGAAGTGCGCGTTCGCCAGGGCGCCGCCGTTCCCGGCGATCTCGGTGAGGGCGAGGTCGTGGGTGGTGACGAGCCCGATCGCGCCGCGATCGACGAGGCCGCGCACGATGGCCTCGGCGCCGATCCGTCGGTCGTGGCTGTTGGTGCCGTGCAGGATCTCGTCGAGCAGGAACAGGAGCGGGTACGGGCCCGCGGCGAGATCCGCGAGCTCCTTGAGCCGCGTGATCTCCGCGTAGAAGCGCGACTTCCCCGCCTGGAGCGAGTCCTGGATCCGGAGCGTCGCGCCGGGCTGGAGCGGGGTGAGCGCGAGCCGGGCGGCGTGGACCTTCGCGCCGGCGAGGGCGAGCACCACGTTGACGCCGACCGTCCGGAGGTAGGTGCTCTTCCCGGACATGTTCGAGCCGGACACGAGCAGCACGCGCGGGCCGGCGTCGCCGACGCGGACGTCGTTCGGCACGGCGCCCCGCAGGAGCGGGTGGCGGAGCGCGTCGCCCTCGAGGACGGCCCGGCGCTCCTCGCCGAGGTCGAGGAGCTCGGGGAAGACGGTGCCGGCCTGCTCGTAGGCGTGGCCCGCGAGCGACGAGAGCGCCTCGAGCTCCGCCACCGCGTCGAGCCAGCCGCCGACCGCGGCGCCGTTCGCGGCGCGCCAGCGCGCGACGCGCGCGGCGTGGAGCGGCGTCCACTGCAGCAGGAACGCGATGGGCGCGAAGAACTGGTTGTGCGCCCACTCGATCCGCGCGGCGATCGCCACGAGGGCGGCGATCCGGGCCGACGCCGGGGCGGGCGCGCGGAGTCGCGCCTGGAGCGCGGCGAGCCGCGGCTCGTCGAGCGGCTCGCGCTCGAGGCGCGCGAGGAGCAGCGCCAGCACCCGCAGCTCCGCCGCGGGTCGCTCCAGCCCGCCCAGCACGCGCGCGATCGGCTCCTGGAGCGCGCGCCGGAAGCCCCACGCCAGGACGATGACGACGAGGAGCGGCAGGCCGCCACGTCCGGTGAGCCAGCTCACGGTCGCGGCGATCCCCGCCAGGGCGAGGGCGATCGCGATCGGGACCGTCGCCGTCGGGAGCGGCCGCGGGGCGGCACCCCAGGCGGCCACCGCTGCGGCGTCCACCGCGGCGCGGACGTCGGCGCCGAGCACGGCGAGGTCCTCCCGGAGGTCGAGCCGCGGCGCGAGGGCCGCGACGGCGCGCTGCCGACCGCGGACCTCGTCCGTCGGGGCGGGGGCGCGAAGCCAGGCGGCGAGCCGCTCCTCGCCCGGGCGCGTGCGCGCGGCGCAGAGCAGCTCGAAGAGCCCTCCGGCGCCGAAGAGGTCGAGATCCGCCGCGTACGGGTGGGCGGGGTCGGCGAAGCGATCGCCGGCGATGCCGCGCCCCGCGAACTGTCCGTCGATCCGGGCGAGGGCCGCCTCGTGGAAGGTCACCGCGCGGCGCGCCCGGTCCCGCTCGAGGAACACGCGATCGTGGAGGAGGGCCAGCGCGACGAAGACGACGGCGGGGACGACGAGCCACCACGCGGAGAGCGTCTCCGCGCCCCAGGAGAGGGCGGCGATCGCGAGGGCGGCGACGAAGACGACGAGCCGGCCGCGGGCGACGCGCGCGTCGGCGACGTCGAGCCGCGCCACGCGGGCGTGGCGGTCCTCCAGGCGGCGGGCGAGCTCTGCGCGGGGATCGGGGGCGGAGTGGAGCGCGGGGGTCTCGGTCACGGCGAGAGGCTAGCGCACGACCGGCCGGCGCGGCGGAAAACCCGGCACGGTCGCGGGAACCCGCGCGGACGCGAGCGGCCGGGCGGCACGGCGTAAAGCGAGCGCGGTCCGCTCTCGGCGCGTGCCGCCGGGGTCCCCGGAAGGTCGCGATCGGCCCGCACGGGCGCGTCACGAGGAGGCATTCGCGTTGCGGCGCCGGGGGCGCGTGGCGAGGTTTCGTGCCGTGCCGGACGCGGAGGCTCGCCGATCCACGCAGGAGCTCGCACGCGCCCGCGCCGCGGAGGCGGGCGCGTCGCTGCGCGACCGCTACCTCGCGGTGCGCCGCGCGACGGGCGCGCTCGCCGCGCCGCTCACGCCCGAGGACGCGATGGTCCAGTCCATGCCGGACGCGAGCCCGGCGAAGTGGCACCTCGGGCACACGACCTGGTTCTTCGAGACCTTCGTCCTCGCGCGGGCGCGCCCGTCGCGGCCCCCCTTCGACCCGGCGTACGGCTATCTCTTCAACTCGTACTACGAGGCGGCCGGGCCGCGGCAGCCGCGCCCGGAGCGGGGCCTGCTCTCGCGGCCGTCCCTCGCGGACGTGAACCGCTACCGCGGCGCCGTCGACGCGGAGCTGGCGGAGCTGATGGAGGGCGGTCTCCCCGACCCGCTGGCGGAGATCGTCGAGCTCGGGATCAACCACGAGGAGCAGCACCAGGAGCTGCTCCTCACCGACGTGAAGCACGCGTTCGGCGCGAGCCCGCTCCGCCCGGCGTACGCGTCGCCGCCGCCTCCCGCGGGCGGGCCGGCACCGGCCCTCCGGTGGATCGCGCGCGAAGCGCGGATGGTGGAGGTCGGCGCGCCGGGGGCGGGCTTCGCCTTCGACAACGAGCGGCCTCGCCACCCGGAGCGGATCCCGGCGCACGCGCTGGCCTCGCGCCTCGTCACCTGCGGCGAGTGGCTCGCCTTCGTGGCCGACGGCGGCTACCGTCGCCCGGAGCTCTGGATGTCCGATGGGTGGGACGCGGTCCGGCGGAGCGGCTGGGACGCGCCGCTGTACTGGATCGCGGAGCCGGGCGGGCGGTGGTCGCAGTTCACGCTCGGCGGCGTGCGTCCCCTCGACGAGGCCGAGCCGGTCGCCCACGTCTCCTGGTACGAGGCGGACGCGTATGCGCGGTGGGCGGGCGCGCGGCTGCCCACGGAGGCCGAGTGGGAGACGGCCGCGGCGGCGGCGCCGGAGGCCACGGGCACGTTCGCGGACGACGGCCGGCTGCACCCGGCGGTGGCGGCGCCCGGGGACGGTCCCCGCCAGCTCCTCGGCGACGCCTGGGAGTGGACCGGGAGCCCGTACACGCCGTACCCGGGCTTCCGCCCGGCCACGGGCGCGCTCGGCGAGTACAACGGCAAGTTCATGGTGAACCAGCTCGTGCTCCGCGGCGGCTCCTGCGCGACGCCGCGGCGGCACGCGCGGGTGAGCTACCGGAACTTCTTCCACCCGGACGCCCGCTGGCAGTTCAGCGGGGTCCGGCTCGCGAGGGATCCGTGACCGACGTCGAAGGAGCGGGGTTCGTCGTCGAGGCGCGGCCGGAGTCGGGGCGCTTCCTCGCGGAGGTGCTGGCGGGGCTGGGCGCGCCCCGCAAGGCGCTCTCGCCGAAGTGGCTCTACGACGCGCGCGGGTCCGCCCTGTACGAGCTGATCTGCGAGCAGCCCGAGTACTACCCGGCCCGGACGGAGCTCGCGATCCTGGAGCGGCACCTCGGCGAGATCGCCGGCGCGATCGGCCCGGAGGTGCTGGTCTTCGAGTACGGCGCGGGCTCCGGGCGCAAGACGGTCGAGCTCCTCGCCGCGCTCGAGCGCCCCACCGGGTACCTGCCGGTGGACATCTCGGCGACGGCGCTCGCGGAGGCGGCGCGGAGGCTCTCCCGCCAGTTCCCCGGGCTGCCGATCCGGCCGGTGGTCGGCGACTTCACGGAAGGGATCGCGCTGCCCGACGCGGACCTCGCCTGCGCCCGCCGGCTCGCGTTCCTGCCGGGGTCCACGATCGGCAACTTCGATCCGCCCGAGGCGGTGGCGCTCCTCCGGCGCATGGCCCGCGACGCCGGGGCGGGCGGCAAGCTCCTCATCGGCGTGGACCCGCCCAAGGACGAGGGGACGCTCCGGCGCGCCTACGACGACGCGCGCGGGGTCACCGCCGCCTTCGACCTGAACCTCCTCGCCCGCATCGATCGGGAGCTGGGGGGCGATCTCCGGCTCGACCGCTTCCGTCACCTCGCCGTGTGGAACGGGCGGCTCGGCCGGGTCGAGATGCACCTCGAGAGCGTCGAGGCCCAGCTCGTCCACGTCGCGGGCGCGTCGTTCACGTTCCGGGAGCGCGAGACGATCCACACCGAGAGCGCGTACAAGTGGGAGCCGCGTGCGTTCGACGCCCTGGCGGCCATCGGCGGGTGGCGGCTCGACCGGACGTGGACCGACGAGCGCGCCTGGTTCTCGGTGCGCCTCTACGAGCGGGCGTGACCGACGTCGCCGCCCGCGCGGACGCGGCGCGCGGCCGGGTGGGCGCGCGCGCGCCCTCCCGGCCCGCGTTCGTCACGCGACCGTCGCGGAGGGCTCCGCCGCGGCGGGCGGGGCGCCGGCGACCTGCGGACGGCGCGCCGGCTCCTCGGCCGGGCGCAGGTCCTCGACCGTGAGGCCGAGGCCGATGCCGCCGCGCTCGAGCCACGCGTGCTCGCCGGCGAGGACCTCGCGGCCGAGCGCGTAGGCGCGGGCGTCGTCGTTGTGCCAGAGCGCGGCGAAGAGCCCGCGCACCTTGCGGCGGCTGGTCAGGCAGAAGTGATCCGCCAGCCGCGCCGCGCGCGCCGCCTCGGGACGTCCGGCGCGCCGGAGCGCGTCGGCCCGCGCGACGCTCGCGCTCATCGCGAGCAGCTCGTTGGCGACGTCCACGATCCGGAACAGGAACGCCTGCCGCCGCTCGGCGCCGGCCCGGAAGACCACCATCCCGTGGAAGATCTCGCGGGCGAGCTTCCGGGAGGACCGCTCGACGAAGCGCAGGTGGCGCGCGAGCCTCCCGAACTCGCGGTAGCGCGGCGGGTACAGGCCGCGCAGCCACAGGCCGAGGTACCACGGCGCGTAGAACGCCGCGACCCGGGGGAGCGCCGCGAGCTTCCCGCGCGCGGGGACCTTCGGGTCCACCAGCGCGCCGGCGACCTGCAGGTGCTTGTCCACCGCCTCCCGGGCCATGAAGAGGTGCATGATCTCCGAGGAGCCCTCGAAGATCAGGTCGATGCGGGTGTCGCGCATCGCGCGCTCCACGCCGACCGGCGCCTCGCCGCGCGCGGCCAGCGAGGCCTCCGTCTCGTACCCGCGGCCGCCGCGGAGCTGCATCGTTTCGTCCACGATCCGCCAGGTCTTGACCGTGTTCCACTCCTTGGCCGCCGCCGCCTCGAGCCGGATGTCGTAGCCCTTCCGGTCGGCGAGCGCCTGCACGAGATCCGAGATCGCCTCCATCGCGTACACGCTCGACGCCATCTCGGCGAGCTTGTGCGCGATCACCTCGTGCTTGCCGATCTCCTGGCCCCACTGGACGCGGGCCGACGACCACTTCCGGCAGAGCTCGAGCATGTTCTTCGTGCCGCCGACCACCGCCGCGGGCAGCGAGAGCCGGCCGGTGTTGAGGGTGGTGAGGGCGATCTTCAGGCCGCGCCCCTCCTCGCCGATGAGGTTCTCCGCCGGGACGCGGACGTTCGTGAAGCGGAGCGCCGCGTTCGCGAGGGCGTGCAGCCCCATGAAGCGGCAGCGGTGGGCGACCTCCACGCCCGGCCAGCCCGCCTCGACGACGAACGCGCTGATCGCGTCGGTCCTGGGGTCGCGCGCCATCACGACGAACAGCTCGGCGAGGGTGCCGTTGGTGCACCAGAGCTTCGAGCCGTTCAGCACGTAGTGCCGCCCGTCCGGCGTGCGCTCGGCGGTGGTGGCCAGGCGCGCGGGATCCGAGCCGACGTTCACCTCGGTGAGGGCGAAGGCGCTGATCGCGCCCTTCGCGACGCGGGGCAGGTAGCGGCGCTTGAGCTCCTCGGAGCCGAAGAGCACGAGCGGCTGGGGGACGCCGATCGACTGGTGGGCGGAGAGGAGGGCGGTCAGGTTGGCGTCGTAGCTGCCGAGCAGCGCCATCACCTTCGCATACTCGACATGGTCGAGGCCGAGGCCGCCGTACTCGGTCGGCACCTTCATGCCGAACGCGCCGAGCGCGCGGAGGCCGTCCAGGACGTCGGGCGGGTACTCGCCCGTCATGTCGATCCCGGCGGGATCGACCCGCTCCCGCAGGAACGCCTCGAGCTCCCCGTACCACCGGGTGAACTCGGGCCGCTCCGGTCCGGGGAGCGGGTAGGGGTGGATGAGCTCGAGGCGCAGCTTCCCCAGGAATAGCTCCCGCAGGAACCCCGCTCCCTGCCACTCGACCTCGCGCGAGGCCTCGGCGACCTCTCGCGAGCGGCGGATGGCGTCCTGCTCCTTCGCGATCGCGGTCATGGTGCCCCCGATGCGGATGCCGCGTGCCGTCGCGGCAGGTGCGGCACCCTGTCGATTCTCTAATCAAGTTAACGCGATGCGCCTTGCCAAACGACCGCCCCGTGAAGGTACCGCTCGACCGGCACGAGGTGGGCGCCGGACGGCTGCTCCATCGGCCGGAGGCGGCAACTTGCGGTTGCCCCGGCGGCCGCCCCGGCCGCATGCTCACCGCCCACCGAGCCTTCCCGATCCACGGAGCCTCTCGCGATGCCGCACCCCACCGACGACCGCACCTTCCGCCTGCCCACCTCGGTCCGCCCGACCGCCTACGACGCGTCGCTCTCGGTGGACCTCGACGGCCGG
Source organism: Anaeromyxobacter oryzisoli (assembly GCF_022690765.1). Classification (GTDB taxonomy): domain Bacteria; phylum Myxococcota; class Myxococcia; order Myxococcales; family Anaeromyxobacteraceae; genus Anaeromyxobacter; species Anaeromyxobacter oryzisoli. The sequence continues at coordinate 30,502 of NZ_JALCZA010000010.1, forward strand.
CGGTTCTCCGGCACGATCCGGATCGCGGTCGCGCTCGCCGCGCCCGCGGAGGAGCTCGTCCTGCACGCGGCGGGGCTCGCCGTCGAGCGCGCGAGCGTGCGCGCCGCCGGGCGGGACCTCCCCGTCGCCGAGGTGCGGGCCGCGCCCGCGAGCGAGACGATCGTGCTCCGGCTCGGCGCGGCGGCGCCGGCCGGCCCCGCGAGCCTCGAGCTCTCCTTCTCGGGCCCGATGAGCCCGGGGCTGCGCGGGCTCTACCTCGCCGGGAGCGGCCTCGCGGCGACGCAGTTCGAGTCGGCCGACGCGCGCCGCGTCTTCCCCTGCTTCGACGAGCCCGGGTTCAAGGCGCCGTGGCGGCTCGCGGTGGACGCGCCCAAGGGCGCGGTGGTGCTCTCGAACGGCGTCCCGGCCCGCGAGGAGGATCGGGGCGCCGTCCGGCGGGTGGTCTTCGCGGAGACGCCGCCGCTCCCGACCTACCTCGTCGCGCTCGTGGTCGGGCGGGTCGAGTCGCTGCCGGCGGTCGAGGTGCGCGGGATCCCCGTTCGCACCTGGGCGAGCCCGGAGAAGCTCGCGCTCACCGGGTTCGGTCAGGCGGTGGCGGTCGAGGCGCTGCCGCGGCTCGAGGACTACTTCGCGGTGCCGTACGCGTTCGGGAAGCTCGATCAGGTCGGCCTGCCCGAGTTCGAGGCGGGCGCCATGGAGAACGCCGGGCTCGTCACGTTCCGCGAGACGGCGCTGCTGCTCGACCCCGCCACCGCGTCGCTCGGCCAGCAGAAGCGGGTCGCCGAGGTGGTCACCCACGAGCTCGCGCACCAGTGGTTCGGCAACTGGGTGACCATGACGTGGTGGGACGACCTCTGGCTGAACGAGGCCTTCGCCACCTGGATGGCCGCCAAGATCGTGGACGCGTGGAAGCCCGCCTGGCGGGTCTGGCTCGACTTCGACCAGGGCAAGGCGGCGGCGATGCGGCTCGACGCGCTGCGCTCGACCCACCCGATCCACGCCGAGGTGAAGGACGTCGCCGACGCCGGCGAGGCGTTCGACCTCATCACCTACGAGAAGGGCGGGGCGGTGCTCCGGATGATCGAGGGCTACCTCGGCGAGGAGCCGTTCCGCGACGGGCTCCGCCGCTACATGCGCCGGCACGCGCGGGCCAACGCGGTCGCCGACGACCTCTGGGCCGCCCTCGCCGAGGCGTCGCGCCAGCCGGTGGTCGAGCTCGCGAACGCGTGGCTGCGCGAGCCCGGGTACCCGCTCGTCCGCGTCTCCCGGGCCGGCGCCGCGCTCCGGCTCGAGCAGCGCCGCTTCTTCTCGGATCCGGCCGCGGCCACCGGCGCGGACGCGGCGACCTGGCCCGTGCCGATGGTGCTCCGGTACCGGACCGGCGGTCGCGAGGTCGAGCAGCGGGTCCTGCTCCGCGACGCCTCGGCGGAGGTCGCCCTCGAGGGCGAGCCCGAGATCCTCTGCGCGAACGCCGGCGCGACCGGGTTCTACCGGGTGGCGTACGACGCGGGCCTCCTCGCGGCCCTGAACGCAGACCTCCCGGCCCTCTCGCCCGCCGAGCGGGTCGCCCTCCTCCAGGACGAGTGGGCCCTCGTGCGGGCGGGGGAGGCGGAGATGGCGGCGTTCCTGGACCTCTGCGCGGCGCTCGGCGGCGAGGAGGACTACGCCGTGCTCGACGAGCTGGTGGCGCGGCTCGCCACGATCGAGCACCGGATCGTGGAGGACGGGGATCGCCCCGCGCTCCAGGCGTTCGTGGCGCGCCTGTTCCAGCCGCAGCTCGAGGCGGTGGGGTGGGACCCGGCGCCGGGCGAGCCGGACCCGGTGCGGCTGCGACGGGCGGCGGCGGTCCGGGCGCTCGGGCTCGTGGCCCGGGACCCGGAGGTGCGGGCCGAGGCGCGGGCGCGGCTCGATCTCTGGCTCGCCCGCGAGCGCGCGGCGCTCGAGCCGAACCTGCACGAGGTGGCGGTCGGCGTCGTGGCCCGCGAGGGCGACGCCGCGCGGTTCGAGGCGTTCCGGAGCCTGTTCCGCGGCGAGACCGACCCAGCCTTCCGCCGGCGGTACCTGCTCGCCCTCGCCGGGTTCGAGGAGCCGGCGCTGGCGCTGCGCGGGATCGAGCTCTGCCTCTCCGGCGAGGTCCCGCTCCAGGATGTCGCGTCGTTCGTCGGCGCGCTCCTCGGGAACCGCGTGGCGCGGGACCCCGCGTGGATCCGGCTCCGGGCCGACTGGGCGCCGCTGCTCGAGCGGGTGCGGGGGGCGCCGATGCTGCTGCGCCGGATCGTGGAGTCGATGGGGGCGCTCGTCGAGCGGCGCCACCTCCAGGAGGCGGAGACGTTCCTCTCGGAGCACCCGGTGGACGAGGCGCGCCAGGCGATCGCCCAGACGCTGGAGCGGCTCCGGCAGGACGTGGAGCTCCGGGAGCGGACGCGCGCGTCCGTGGGGGGCTGGCTCGCGGCCCGGGGATAGCCGCCGGTCGCGGATCCTCGCTCCATCCCGCGCCACATGCCAGACCGCACTGACGTCCCCGCCGCCGATCCCGCCCGGCCCACGCCGCCCTGGATCTTCCTCCTCCTCGATCTCCCGTTCGGCGCCGCCGTCGGCTTCCTCTCGATCACGGTCCCGTTCTGGATGGAGCGGCGGGGGTACGGGATCGGCGCGATCGCCACCGTCTCGGCCTCGGCGAACCTCGCGCACGCCGTGAAGCTCGCGTGGATCCCCGTCCTGGACCTCGGCTCGTACCGCAAGCTCTGGTACCTCGCGATGGCGGCGCTGAACGCGGCGCTCTTCGTCGCGATCGGCCTCACGCCGGATCCCCTCTCGGCGCTCCCGGCGTTCGCGGCGCTCCTCACCGTCCTCCAAGCCGTGGCGACCACCGGGCACGCGGCCAACAACGCCCTGATGGCCACCACCACCCGCCGGCGGGACAAGGGCAAGGTGGGCGGGTTCGCCATGGCCTCGAACGTCGGATCGACCGGCCTGCTCGGCGCCCTGGCGATCCTGGTGGCCGACCGCGTCTCGACGCGCGCGGCGAGCCTCACCCTGGCCGCGATCGTGGTGGCGAGCGCCGCCGCGGCGCTGCGGATCGAGGAGCCGCGGCGCGTGGACGAGGCGGTGGCGCGGGCGGGGAGCCTCACGCGCGCCGCGGGCCTCCACCTCCGCGCGATGCTGAGGGATCTCTGGGCCACCGTCACGAGCCGGCAGGGCTTCACGGGCCTGCTCATCTGCCTCGCGCCGGTCGGGTGCCAGGCGATGTCCAACCTCTTCTCGGGGATGGCGAGCCAGTACCGCGCCAGCGCGGCGGTCGTGTCGCTGGCGAACGGCCTCGGCGGCGGCGTCGCGAGCGCGATCGGCGCGCTCCTCGGCGGCGTCCTCGCCGACCGGATGAGCCGGCGGCTCGCCTACGCCGCGTCGGGCGGGGTCACCGCGATCGCCGCGGTGGCCATGGCGCTCGCGCCCATGACGCCGTGGACGTACGCGTGGGGGACGTTCGTCTACCTCTTCGCGGGCGGCATCGCCTTCGCCACCTGGGCGGGGATGGTCCTCGAGATGGTCGGCCTCTCCGCGGCGACCGCGACGAAGTACGCGCTCTTCAACGCGTCGGCGAACCTCGCCATCAGCTACGTGACCCAGCTCGACGGCGCGGTCGGACCGCGCGCCGCCGCGTGGCTCGGGCTGGCGCCCGCCCGCGGGGTCCTCCTCACGGACGCGGTGCTCACCTTCGCCGGGATCGCGTTCCTCCTGGCGATGGTGTTCCTCGTCGGCGGGCGGCCGGGCGCCGCGGTCCGGGGCGCGGCGGCGGAGTAGCAGGGAGCGCCGGCCCCGCGGCGGTGCGGTGCGTCGCCCGGACGCCGTCGCCACCTTCCCGGAGGGAGCATCGCACCGGCGTGTTCGCGCGCGCCGGTCGGCCGCGCGGCTGCCGGGCGTGAGGCCGCTCCCGGCTCGGGGCGGGGGGCTTGAACGACGATCCCCAGGCAGAGCGGTCGTCCCCTCACGGCGCACCGCCGCCGTTCCTTCGCTCGGTCCGGGACTTCCTGCGGGTCCTCCCGGCCGCCGTGCAGCGGTTCTGGCTGCTGGTCATCGCGACCGGCTTCCTGTCCGGGCTCGGCTCGGGGGTGCTCCTCTGGTTCCTGTCGCTCGTCCAGCGGCTCGCCTGGCCGCCCGGCGGGCGGTTCATCGTCGCGGTGAACGCCGCGACGCCGCTGCGGAGGGTGCTCGTCCCCGCGGCGGCGGGCGTCCTCGTGTCGCTCGTCACGGGGATCTTCCCGCGGCTCCGCGGCGGGCACGGCACCGCGCGGATCATCGAGGCCATCTGGCACAGGGGCCGGGAGCTCTCGCTGTGGCGGACGCTCTCGCGCGCCGCCCTGTCCATCGCGTCGGTGGGCGCGGGCGCGTCGCTCGGCCGGGAGGGGGCGCTGGTGCAGACCGGCGCGGCCGCGGGCTCCTGGCTCGCGACGCGCCTGCGGCTCACCGATCGCCAGGCGCGGGTCCTCGTGGCGTGCGGGGCCGCGTCGGGGATCGCGGCGGCGTACGACGTCCCCATCGGCGGCGCGCTCTTCGGCCTCGAGGTGCTCCTCGGCAGCTTCGCGCTCGACCTCCTCGGCCCGATCGTCGTCGCCTGCGTGATCGCCACGGCGGTCGCGCGGACGCTGCCCATCGCGCACGACACGTACGTCATCCCGGAGTACGCGCTGCTCCGCCCGCGCGAGCTGCTCCTCGGGCTCGCCCTCGCGCCGCTGCTCGGCCTCGCCTCCGCGATCTACGTCCGGGTGATGGGCTGGGTCGAGGTGGAGTTCGAGCGGCTCCCGCGCTGGACCCGGCCGCTCCTGCCCGTGCTGGGCCTCGCGGCCGTGGGCGCGATCGCCGTCCGCTTCCCGCAGGTGCTCGGGAACGGCTTCGACACCGTCCACCAGATGCTCCTCGGGGGCGTCCCCCTCGAGCTCCTGCTGGTGCTCCCGGCCCTGAAGCTCGGCACGACCGCGCTCTGCGCCGGCACCGGCGTGCCGGGCGGCCTCTTCACGCCGTCGCTGTTCTTCGGCGCGGCCATCGGCGGCGTCGCCGGCCAGATCCTGGAGCGCTTCGCCCCGGGGGTCGCCCCGCCCGGCGCCCTGGCGCTGGTGGGGATGGCCGGCGTGCTCGCCGGCACCACGCACGCCGCGGTGTCGGCGGTGCTCATCATCTTCGAGCTGACGGGCGACTACGGCGTGATCCTGCCGCTCATGCTCTGCGCGGCGGTCGCCGCCGGGACGAGCCGCGCGATCGAGCAGGACTCGCTCTACACCGCGTCGCTGCGGCGGCGCGGGGCGACGCTCCCGGAGCTGCCCCGGCCGGAGTGGCTCCGCACCACCCCGATCACCGCGCTCATCCACGCCGACGCGGAGCGCGTCCCGCCCGGCACGCCGCTCGCGCCGCTGCTGCAGAAGCTGCTCAGCCTCGAGCCCGGGCACGATCTCTACGTCACCGACGAGGCCGGGAGGCTCCTGGGGGTGATCCGCCTCGACGCCCTCAAGGGGACGATCTCCGATCAGGCCGACCTCGGGATGATCGTCGCGGCGGACGTCGTGGACCGGGAGGTGGAGCCCGTCACCGTCACCATGACGGTCGCCCAGGTCGCCGCGCGGTTCGGGGAGAGCGATCTGGAGCGGCTGCCCGTGGTGGATCCCGACGGGCGGCTGGTCGGGACCATCGCGATGCGCGACCTGCTCGCGCGGGGGAGCTTTTGATACGGCGACCTCGTCAGGTCCGCGAACGCGTCCAGGCCGCAACCGGCGTCTCCGAGCCGTCCTTCTCACCTGAAGTCTCGCCCTGAAGTTTGCGCCCCAAAGTAGCCCCGTCACCTTTGATCGAGCGCAACTGACGACCGTCAAGCCCAACGTAGCTTCGGCCGGAGGGCAGGGAGACGGGCATGCGTCCACGCTCGATCCGCCGTTCGATCCCGGCCGTGCTGCTGGGGCTCGTGGCCGTGACGGCGCACGCCGGGGCGCCGGCGAGCGCTCGGCCGGCGAGCACCGCGCCGAGCCCCATCGGGCTCGTCGAGGCGGAGGCGCCGCCGTTCTCGGAGGGCATCTTCCCGTGCTCCGCGTGCCACGCGTCCCTCGAGAAGAACGGGGCCCGGCGCGAGCTCGCGTTCCACGACGAGCAGCAGTCGGTCTTCTCGCACGACGCCGAGCACCGCTGGTGCCTCGACTGCCACGATCTCCAGGATCGCGACGTCCTCCGGCTCGCCAGCGGCGCGACGGTCCCGTTCACGGAGTCGTACCGGCTCTGCGGGCAGTGCCACGGCGACAAGTCCCGCGACTGGCGCGCGGGCGTGCACGGGAAGCGCGTCGGCCGGTGGGACGGGGCGAAGACCTACTTCCTGTGCGTGAACTGTCACGACCCGCACTCGCCGCGCTTCAAGGGCGTCCGGGAGATCGTCTCGAACGGCAAGCGGACGGTCGCGCCGACGCGCGGGTACCTGAAGCCGGAGCCCCGGCCGGTGCGCCCCGAGGAGCAGCGGCGATGAGCGCGAACAGGAGCCGGCCCCCGAGCGGCCCGGTCACCCGCCGGGCGTTCCTCCGGACCGCGGCCGCCGGCGCCGCGGTGTCCGCGGCCGCGTGCAGCGGCGCGCCGGGCCTCGAGGCGGTCCTCCGGAAGCACTTCAGGGAGCTGTCGCCGGACGAGCTGCGGCGGGACCTCGCCCGGATCGAGCGGCGGAACCGGGAGCGCTTCGGGAGGGCGACGCACGTCACCGCCGAGGGGCCGCGCCCCGGCGTCGAGTTCGGCTACGGCCTCGATCTGTCTCGCTGCGTCGGGTGCCGCCGCTGCGTGTACGCGTGCGTGAAGGAGAACAACCAGTCCCGGCGCAACCCGCAGATCCACTGGATCCAGGTGCTCGAGATGGAGAAGGAGCACGGCGTCGATCTCGCGCACGCGGACCTCTACTACGAGGCCGACGCGGTGCCGCGCCCCGGGAAGTTCTACTTCCCGGTGCAGTGCCAGCAGTGCCGGGACCCGCCCTGCGTGAAGGTGTGCCCGACCCAGGCGACCTGGAAGGAGCGGGACGGCATCGTCGTGGTGGACTACGACTGGTGCATCGGGTGCCGCTGCTGCATGTCGGCGTGCCCCTACGGCGCGCGCCACTTCAACTGGGCGGCGCCGACCCTGCCGCCCGGCGAGCTGAACCCGGAGCAGCACCACCTCGGGAACCGGCCGCGCCCGAAGGGCGTGGTCGAGAAGTGCACGTTCTGCATCCAGCGCACGCGGGCCGGGCGCTACCCGGCGTGCGTCGAGGCCTGCCCGGTCGGCGCGCGGAAGTTCGGGGACCTGCTCGACGCCGAGAGCGAGATCCGGAGGGTGATGGAGACGAAGCGGGTCTTCGTCTTCAAGGAGGAGCTCGCCACGCACCCGCGGCTCTACTACTTCTACGCGACCTAGGACCGCTGCGCACACGCTCCCAACTTCTGACGCACGAGCGAGGGCTCATGTCGGGGATCGTCGAGTTCGGGAGGGGCTGCGTCCGGCAGGTGCTCACCGGCGGCCGCGCGTACAAGGCGTGGCTGGCGCTCCTGCTCGCCGCCATCGCGGTCGGGGCCGTCGCGTACGCGCGGCAGGCCGCCGTGGGGCTCATCGCGACCAACATGCGCGACGACGTCTCCTGGGCGTTCTACATCGGGAACTTCACGTTCCTCGTGGGCGTCGCGGCGGCGGCGGTGCTGCTCGTCATCCCCGCCTACGTCTACCAGTGGAAGCCCCTGAAGGAGGTGGTGGTGCTGGGCGAGCTGCTCGCCATCAGCGCGCTCGTCATGTGCCTCCTGTTCGTCCTCGTGGACATGGGGCGTCCGGACCGGTTCCTCCACGTCCTCCCGCTCCTCGGGAAGCCGAACTTCCCGCGGTCGCTGCTGACCTGGGACGCGCTCGTCCTGAACACGTACCTCTTCGTGAACCTCGCCCTCGTCCTGTACCTGCTCTACCGGACCTACCGGGGGAGGGGATACGACCGGCGCGTCTTCCTGCCGCTCGTCCTGCTGTCGATCCCGATCGCGATCTCGACCCACACGGTCACGGCGTTCCTCTACGACGGCATGGCCGCGCGCCCGTACTGGAACGCGTCGATCCTGGCGCCGCGGTTCATCGCGTCGGCGTTCTGCTCGGGACCGGCGGTGATGATCGTGCTGTTCCAGATCCTCCGCCGGACCAACGACTTCCCCATCCAGGACGAGGCGATCTGGAAGATCGCGGAGCTAATGAGCTACGCGATGTTCCTGAACCTGTTCCTGCTCGGAGCGGAGCTGTTCAAGGAGTACTACTCCGCGACCGAGCACCTCGCCTACACGCAGTACCTCTGGCGCGGGCTCCGCGACGCCTCGGGCGCGCCACACGGGGCGCTCGTACCGTACGCCTGGATCTCCCTCGCGTGCAGCGTGTCGGCGTTCCTGCTCTTCCTCGTTCCGCGGACGCGCAAGGACTACCGGACGCTGAACCTCGGCTGCCTCCTCATCTGGGCGGGGGTCTACATCGAGAAGGGGATGGGCCTCATCATCCCGGGCTTCACCCCCTCGGCGCTGGGGCAGATCTACGAGTACACGCCGACGGGCACCGAGTGGGCCGTCGCCGTCGGCGTCTTCGGCATCGGGTTCCTCGTGTTCACGCTGCTCGTGAAGATCGCGGTGCCGATCCTGGTCGGCACGTTCCGGGCGCCGGATCGCGCCCGCGTGCCGGCGCCGGCCGGTGCCGGAACGGCCTCTCCGTAGCGCACCCGAACCCGGAGGTCCCGATGAAGCGCCTCGCCGTGACGCTCGCCGTGCTCGCCGCTCTCGCCGTCGCCCGCGCGGAGGACGGTGCGCCGCTGTACGCGCAGAAGTGCGCCGTCTGCCACGGCAAGGACGGGAAGGGGTCGCCCGTCGGCCTCAAGATGGGCGCGAAGGACCTCACCGCCACGAAGCTGTCCGAGCCCGAGATCGCGAAGGTCATCGAGTCCGGCAGGGGGAAGATGACGGCGTTCAAGGGCAAGCTCACCGACGCCCAGATCGAGTCGCTCGCGAAGTACGTGAAGGCGGGCCTGAAGTAGGGGCAGGTGGCAGCCGGGCGATCGCCCGGCATCGGGCCAGACTGGACGGCGTCCGGCCCGGTCGTGCTATACCGCGCCGGTTGCCCCCTTCGCCGTCCAACGTCGCCGCGCGGCTCGACGCGCAGGCTGCCGTCGTCGATGTCGCGCCCGCCAACGGCCCCGCGCGCCCCCGCGCCCCTCGCATCGCGGCGCTGGACGCCGCGCGCGCCCTCGGGGTGCTCGCGATGGTGGTGGGGCACACCCTCGACGCGCTCCTCGCGCCGGAGGTCCGGGCCGCCCCCGCCGTGGAGACGTACTGGAAGGCGCGCGGGCTCACGGCCCCGTTGTTCCTGATGGTCTCCGGATGGGCCGTCACGGTGGCGATCTCGCGGGGCCGGGCCACCGGCCTCGCCGTCCCGCGCGGACGGCTCCCCCGCGTGCTCCTCCTCCTCGTGATCGGCTACGCCCTCCGGTGGCCCGGGTGGGGCCTCGACGCCCTCCTGGCCGGCGATCGGACGGTCTGGAGCCACCTCCTCGCCTTCGACGCGCTGCACACCATCGCGATCTCGCTCCTCACCGCGGCGTGCCTGCTGGCGCTCCCCTGGAGCCGCCGCGAGCGGGCGATCGCCTTCCTCCTGCTCGCCGTGCTCGCGATGGCGGCGGGGGTGCAGGCGCCCCTCCCGGGGACGGTGCCGCCGCCGGGGACGGTGCCCGCGCCGGGGCCGCTCCTCGCCCTGTGGCAGGCCGCGGGCGGGACCTCGCCGTTCCCGCTCTTCCCGTGGTCCGCGTACTTCTTCTCGGGGGCCGTCCTCGCGCTCCTCGTCGGTGACGGCGGCGGCCGGCGCGCGGCCGCCGTCGCGGCGGTCGGCGCCGCCTTCGTGCTCGCGACCGCCTGGACCGGGGTGGGCGCCCTTCCGCCGGGCGACCCGCGCCTGGTGGTGTTCCGGATCGGCGTGATCCTCGTGCTGCTCGCGGCGCTCTTCCTCGTCCCCGCCAAGGCCGCCGGTCGGCTGGCGCCGCTCGGGCGCGCGTCGCTCGGGGTCTACGCGATCCACGTGCCGATCGTGTACGGGTGGTCCACGTTCCCTGGGCTGGGGCTGCGGATCGGCCCGGCGCTCTCGTTCCACGCGGCGTTCGGCATCGCGCTCCTGGTCCTCGCGACGAGCTTCGTGCTCCACCGCGCCATCGGCGCCGTCCGGCGGGGCGCCGCGGCGGCGATGCGCGAGGCCGTGCGGCGGCTCGCGCCGCGCGTCGAGCCCGGGGCGCGGTAGCCGACGGCGCCGCTCGCCCGAGGCGAGCGGGGCTCGCCGCCCGCCTCGCCGCCCGTCACCGCCGGACCACCTCTGCGAGGAAGGCCGCGGCGCGCACCTCCGCGAAGAACCTCGGCCACAGGGGCGAGCCGCTCACGAAGCCGACGTGCCCGCCCGCCTCGGTCGCGACCAGCGTCACGGCGGGGTTCGCGCGCGCCGCCTCGGCGGGGACGGTCTCGCCCGGGACGATCGGATCGTCGGTCGCGGAGACGAGGAGCAGCGGCCGGCGCACGCCCGGGAGGAAGCGCCGCGCGGAGCAGGTGACCCAGTAGTCCTCGGCCGAGGCGAACCCGTGGAGCGGCGCGGTCACGCACTCGTCGAACGCGGCGAACGAGCGGGCGCAGCGGATCGCCGCGGCGTCGAGGCGGCTCGGGAACCGGCGGGCCTTCTCGAGCGCCTTCTGCCGGAGCCGCCGGAGGAAGCGCTCGCGGTAGACGCGGTTCCAGAAGCCGCGCGCGTCGAGCGCGCGGGCGGCGCGCGCGAGGTCGAAGGGGACCGAGATCCCGGCGCCGCCGCGGACCTCGGGCGGCAGGTCGTCCCCGCGCTCGCCGAGGTACTTCACGACGACGTTGCCGCCGAGCGAGAAGCCGGCGAGCGCGATGGGGCGGCTCGGGCGCGCCGCGGCGAGCCGGCGGACCACCTGATCGAGATCGCCGGTGTCGCCCGAGTGGTAGAAGCGCGCGAGCCGGTTCGGCTCGCCGGAGCAGCCGCGGAAGTTGAGCGCGACCGGGGCCAGGCCCGCGCGGAGGGCGAGCGCTGCGAGGCCGCGCACGTAGGCCGCGCGCGAGGAGCCCTCGAGGCCGTGGAGGATCACCAGGGCGGGCGCGTCGGTGGCCGGCGCGCCGAGGAAGTCGAGGTCGAGGAAGTCGCCGTCGGGCAGCTCCCACCGCTCGCGGCGGGCGGCCGGGCGCGGGAGCGGGCGCGCCACGCTCGCGAAGACCGTCATCGCGTGGGCGCCGGGGAGCCAGCGGGCGGGGACGTAGCTCGTCATGCGGGTTCACCGGAGCTGGGGGTGCGCCCGGATCCGATCCAGCGCGTCGGCCGGCGCGTCGGGCGGGAAGGGGGCGCTCGAGCGCTCGAGGCGCGCGAGCCAGCGCCGGTCGAGAGGCCGCGCCAGGCCGTCGAGCCCGGTCGCGGCGGCCGTGGTCTGCTCCTTCGGGCCGCTCGGATCGCCCACGCCGACGAACCAGCCCGCGAGGAGCAGGGCGGCGCGCGTCGCCGTCGCGGTGCTGTACGTGTAGAGGGCCGCGCGCGGACCCGAGCGCGCGCGGGCCGCGGCGAAGGCGCCGACGGTCCAGAGCGCCGGGTTCGCCTTCGGGCTGAAGGGGTCCCAGAACACCAGGTCGGCGCGGACGTCCTCGCGCGGGAGCGTCTCGAGCACGTCGCCCTCGACGAGGCGCCACCGCGTGCGCGGCCCCTCGTGCCGGCCGCGCCCGAGGAGCTCCCGCGCGGCGGCGAGCGCGGCCGGCTCGAGCCCGAGGCGGACGGCCCCCTCGTCGCTCGCGGCGAGGGCGAGCGCCGCGGTGTCCTGCTCGAAGCTCACCACCTCGAGCCCGCGCCCGCCCGCGGGGGCGGCCCAGGCGGCGCGGAGCGCGGCGAGGGCATTCGAGCCGGCGCCCAGGCCGACGTCGAGGAGCACGAGCGGCGGGCCGGGCTCGGCGAGCCGCGCCCGGAGCCCGGACTGCGCGACGTAGAGCCGCTCCGACTCCACCTCGGGGCCGATCACCGGGTGCATCACCTCGCCGGTGCGCGCGTCGCGCACCGCCGGCGCGCCCTGCGAGGTCAGGACGAGGTGGAAGCGCTGCGCGCTCTCGTCCGGGACCGGGATGCCCGCACCCGAACGCGCACCCACACCCGCATCCCGTGTCCCGTGTCCCGTGTCCCCTCGCCCGTGACCCGTCGGGGTCGGGATCTGGGTCGGGTTCGGCGGCGTCGGAAGCGGGGTGGGGTTCAGGGTCGGGTTGGGGTTCGGGTTCGGGGAGCGTCCGTCCCCGCGCTCCGCGCGCGGGAGTCCCTCGACGACCTTCCGCCGCCCCGGCGCCCGGCCGCTGGGATCGTGCTCGTGCCGGTCGATCGCCTCGAGCTTGCTCCGGGCGAAGGCGCCGTACCGCCCCGCCTCGATGGCGGCCCGCGCGTCGCGCATCAGCTCGAGGTAGTGATGGAGGTTGTGCACCGAGAGGAGCCGCGGGCCGAGCGGCTCGCGGCACTTCACGAGGTGGTGGAGGTACCCGCGGCTGTACCGCCGGCAGGTCGGGCAGCCGCACGCGGCGTCGAGCGGCGCGTCCGAGAGCTGGTGCTCGGAGCGGGTGAGGCGGACGCGCCCGGTGCCGGTGAACGCCGTGCCCTGCCACGCCATCGTGGTCGGCAGGACGCAGTCGAACATGTCCACGCCGCGCCCGATCGCCTCGAGGAGATCGGGCGGCGTCCCCACGCCCATCAGGTAACGCGGCCGATCGGCCGGGAGCAGCTCCGCGGTGCGCTCCATCACGTCGCCGCGCTCCTCGCGCGTGTCGCCCACCGCGAGGCCGCCGATGGCGAAGCCGTCGAACGGGTGCTGCACGAGGAAGTCCGCGGACCGGGCCCGGAGGTCCGGGTCGAGCCCGCCCTGGACGATGGCGAAGAGCGCCTGCTCGGGATCCTCGCGCGCGGCGAGGCTCCGGAGCGCCCAGCGGTGCGTCCGCTCCATCGCCTCGCGCAGCTCCGCGGCGGGGGCCGTGGAGGGGAGGCAGACGTCGAGGACCATCATCACGTCCGAGCCGATCGCGGTCTGCATCGCGATGGACGACTCGGGGGTGAGGACGTGGAACCGGGAGTCCACGTAGCTCTTGAAGCGCGCCCCGCGCTCGGTGATGGTGCGGTCGCGCGCGAGGGAGAAGATCTGGAACCCGCCTGAGTCGGTGAGGACCGGGCCGCTCCACCCCATGAAGCGGTGCACGCCGCCGAAGTGGCGCATCGCCTCCGGGCCCGGGCGGAGCAGCAGGTGGTACGTGTTCGCGAGGACGATCTCCGCGCCGACGGCGGTGACGTCCTCGGGCGTGAGGCCGGTCACGCTCGCGCGCGTGCCGACCGGCATGAAGGCGGGGGTCTCGACGCGGCCGTGGCGCGTCACGAACGCGCCGCGGCGGGCGCGGGTGCCGGGATCGCGGGGGCCGGGGTGGAAGCGGAAGGGCATGGGATCAGCCGACGGCGGCGCGCGCGGCGCGGGGACACGGGGGCACGGGCATCCCCTTGAGCCGGAGGACGCGGACGACGGCGGCGGCGTGGAGCGCGAGCAGGCGCTCGGCGGCGTCCGGCGCGCCGAGGACGGCGAGCGCGCCCGCCATGGCCTCGAGGGTGGACATGCCGTCCTCGCGGTTCGGGCGGCGGAGGCGCAGGCCGGCGGGCGGGCCGGGCAGCCCGAGGCGCGGGAGCGTGCGCAGCTCGGGGATGCGGTGCATCATCCGGCGCGCCTGGCTCCAGCTCCCGTCCGGCACCACCACGAGGCGCGGCGGGGTCGCGAGCCGCGGCGCGGGGGACGGGGAGGGGAAGAGGACCACGGTCCCGGGCTCGGCGAGGCGGGAGAGATCCGGCGGGGGCTCGGGGAGGCCGTGGTCGAGGATCTCGGTGCCGGGGAGGGCGAGCGCCGCCCAGCGCGCCGTGTTGGTGAGCCGCTCGCGCTCGCTCGCGTGGCGCAGCACGAGGAAGCGGAAGGGGACCTCGAGGCGCGGCACGAGCGGACAGAGACAGAGCTCGGGCGGGAAGCGGCACCGTTCGCAGCGGGAGTGAGACGCCTGCACGGAAGGGTGGATCTAGCACGCCTCGGGCTCGCGCGCTGGCCGGCGCGCGGCGCGCCGCGCGGGGGTGGTATCGGGGCGGCGGTCCGGTTAAAACGTCCGCGATGACCGTCACGCTCCGCCTCTACTCCGACTTCGTCTGACCGTTCTGCTTCGTGGCCGAGCGGAGCAGCCTGGTCAGGCTGCTGGACGAGTACGAGGTCACGCTGTCCTGGGTGGGCTACGAGCTCCACCCGGAGACGCCCGCCGGCGGCGTGGCGCTCGCGGCGCACGTGCCGCACGCGGAGGCGATGCTCGGCTGCGTGAAGAACTTCGCCGCGGGGTTCGGGATCGTCGATCTCGTCCCGCCTCCGCGCCTCGTCCCGACCCGGCGCATCCTCGCCGTCGCGCAGCTCGCGCGCGAGGTCGGCCGGCTCGACGCGCTCCGGGCCGTCGCGTTCGACGCGTACTGGCGCCGCGGCTGGGGGCTCGAGAGCGACGAGGACCTGGGCTGGATCGCCCGCGAGGCGGATCTCGATCCCGCCGCCGCGCTCGCGGCGGCGAGCGATCCGGCGCGGCTCGCGGCCGTCGCGGAGGCCCGGCGCGAGGCGATCGCCGCGGGCGTGACCGGGATCCCGACGTTCGACTTCTTCTCGGCGCCGGGCCGGCCGCCGCTTCGGGTGGTGGGGTGCCAGCCGTACGAGGTGCTCGCCGACGCCGCCGTCCGCGCCGGGGCGGACCGGCGCTGACGAGGCGGCGCGCGGGGCGGCGGGCGGGCCGGACCGCCCCCGGGCGGGTCGGGAATCGCGCTCCGTTCCCGACCGAGAGTAGTTTTTCCGAAGGGCCTGGGTGCGGCGCCGTGGCGCGGACTCCTCGCCGGCCGAGCGTGCGCCGGGCCCACGACGCGGACCGTGAGGGGCGGGCGGCGGCCCGCCCGTCCTCGGGGCGCGCGGCGGTCGCGCGCATCCGCGTGGCGCGCCCTCGCGGCCTCGCCTATTGGGACGGAGCAGGAGGTCGTCTCACGCGGCCGCACGGCGGGCCCGCTGGCACCGGTCCGCCACGAGGAGGACACGTGCCCAGGGCCAAGCAGATCTCGGCGTGGGTCGAGGACCGTCCCGGAATGCTCGGACAGGTGGTGGATGCGCTCGGGGAGAAGGGCGTGAGCATTCGTGCCCTGTTCGCGACCGCCATGGACGGCCGCGGCTTCGTGCGGGTGGTGGTGGACAAGCCCGCGGCGGCGAAGCGGATCTTTGCGCGGCACGGGTGGAGGACCACCGAGGAGGACGTCATCGAGGTGACGATCCCGGACCGCCCCGGCGCGCTCGGCCGGATCGCCGACCGGCTCGGCGACGGCGGCGTGAACGTCTCGTACGCGTACGTCGGCACGGCAAGGAGCGCGAGCAAGGTGAACCTGTACCTCGCCGTTCCGGACGTGAAGGCCGCGCTCCGCGTGCTTCGCTGACGGGCAGCGATCTGCCGCACGAGCGAGCAGATCATTATTTTCAGCTCGTGAGCCACACGGGGCTGGTCCTGACGGGGGGAGGTGCCCGGTCCGCGTACCAGGTCGGCGCGATCCGTGCGCTCGCCGAGGTCGCCGGCCCCGGGCCGCTGCCGTTCGACGTCATCGCCGGCATCAGCGCCGGCGCCATCAACGGCGTCGTGCTCGCGTGCGGGGCCGAGAACTTCCTCCGCGCGGCCGACGGGCTCCGCACGACCTGGAGCCGCCTCACCCCGGACCGGGTCTACAGGACGGGAGCCCTGAACCTCGCCGGGATCGGGACGCGGTGGGTCCGCGATCTCTCGGCGGGCGGCCTCATCGGGAAGAGCGGGATCAACTACCTCCTCGACCCGGCGCCGCTGCACGGCCTGCTCGAGAAGGCGCTCGCCATCGGACGGATGCGCCGGCACCTCCGCTCCGGGCGGCTGCACGGCGTCGCGGTGTCGGCGACCAACTACCACACCGGCGCGGGCGTCACCTTCTTCGAGGGCGCGGCGGAGAT
Organism: Anaeromyxobacter oryzisoli; assembly: GCF_022690765.1. Taxonomy (GTDB): domain Bacteria; phylum Myxococcota; class Myxococcia; order Myxococcales; family Anaeromyxobacteraceae; genus Anaeromyxobacter; species Anaeromyxobacter oryzisoli. Next base: position 46,586 of record NZ_JALCZA010000010.1, read on the forward strand.
CGAGCCCTGGATTCGCTCCTCCCGCGTCGGCGTCCGGGCGCGGCTGACCCTGGATCACGTGATGGCGTCCGCGGCGATCCCGGTGTTCTTCCCGCCGGTGCGGCTCGAGCGCACGTTCTACGGCGACGGCTGCGTGCGGATGATCTACCCGATGAGCCCGGCGATCCACATGGGCGCGGAACGGATCGTCGCGATCAGCATCCGCCACCTGCGCGCGCCCGAGGACACCGCGCGCCAGGAGGTGGTGGAGAAGACGGACGTGCTCCCGCTCTCCGAGATCGCGGGCGTGCTGCTCAACGCGGTCTTCCTCGACTCGCTCGACTCAGACCTCGAGCGGCTCACCCGCATGAACAAGACGATCGCGCTCATCCCCCGCGAGCGGCTCGGGAAGAGCGACGTCGGGCTCCGGCACATCCCGGCCCTGGTGCTCCGCCCGTCGGCCGACCTCGGCAAGCTCGCCGCGGACGAGTACCACCGCTTCCCGACGATGCTCCGGTACCTGCTGAAGGGCATCGGCGCGACCGGCCACGCGGGCGAGGACCTGCTCTCGTACCTCGCGTTCGAGCCGATCTACCTGCAGCGCGTGATGGATCTCGGGTACCAGGACACGATCGCGCGCCGGGCCGAGATCGAGGACTTCTTCAAGGGCAACGGCGCGCGCCGGCGCGAGACGGGCAACGGCCGGGTCGCGGGGTGACGCCCGGGCGGCTGCGCAGGCGCTACGGCTCTGCCGACGCCTGGAGGCGGAGCGCCGGCGCCAGCGTCCGCCACGCCGTCGCCGCGAGCACCACGGCGCCGCCCGCGATGGCCCAAGGGCCGGGCCGCTCGCCGGCGAGGAGGAACGTCCAGATCGGGTTCAGCACCGGCTCGAGCAGCACGAGCAGGGACGCCTCGACCGCGGGCGTGCGCTCGAGGCCGCGCGAGAAGCAGAGGTAGGCGAGGCCGAGCTGGAAGACGCCGAGGTAGGCCAGCAGCGCGAGGTCGAGCGCGCGTGGGGCCGGCCCGGTCGGCCAGAGGGGGAGCGCGATCGCCGCGGCGACGAGGTTCCCCCACACGAGCGACACGGGGCCGTCGCTCCGCAGCCGGCGCAGGCCGACGATGGACAGCGCGAAGGCGACGCCGGAGCCGAGGGCGACCAGGTTCCCGGCGAGCTGGCCCGCCGACAGCTCGTCGAGGAAGAAGAGCCCGAGGCCGGCGCCGTAGACCGGGATCGCGAGGAGCTCGCCGCGGGTCGGGCGCTCCCGGAGCAGGAGCGGCGAGAGGAGGAGCACCCACAGCGGCGCGGTGTCCTGGATGAAGATCGCGTTCGCGGCGGTGGTCAGCTTCGTCGCGAGCACGAACAGCACGACCGTGAAGGCGTAGGCGACCGACACGAGCAGGACGGGCAGGCTCGGCAGGCGCCGGCTCTCCTTCACGAGGAGGAGCAGGAAGAGGACGGCCACGAGCGAGCGCGCGCCGGCGATCTGCCAGCCGGAGAGGCCGCAGAGCTTGATGGCGGCGCCGGCGGTGGACCAGAGGGCGGCGGCCGCGAGGAGGAGGAGGCGGGACTGCACGATCGTCATCGGGCGCGGAGTGTAGCACCGGCCCGGCGGCGCCGCGGACCGGGGCGCCACCCGCGCGGTGAGGGCGTCGAGCGCGGCGCCGTCAGGCGGTCACCCAGTCCCGGAGCACCTCGTCGATCTGCTCCTCCGAGAGCTCCCCGGCGTCGGCGAGCTCCTTGATGCGGCGGGTGATCGCCTTGAGCTCGGACTCGCCGAAGGTGATCCCCATCTCCCGCGCCCGGTACGCGATGGCGTGCCGCCCGGTCAGGCGGCTGCCGATGATCAGCCGCCGGGTGAGGCCGAAGGCCTCCGGCGGGATGATCTCGTAGGAGCCCGGGTTGCTCATCATGGCCTTGAGGTGCATCCCGGCCTTGTGCGAGTAGGCGGTCTCGCCGGTCACGTAGTTGTTGAACGGGATGTCCACCCCGGTGACGCGGGCGACCAGGCGCTCGAGCTCGCGGAGCTGGCCGAGCCGGTAGCGCTCGGCGACCGCCTGCGGCTCGAGGGAGAACATCCGCGCGACGAAGCCGCCGACGGGGGTGATCCCGACCCGCTCGCCGATGCCCAGGACCGAGACGTCCACGTGGGTCGCGCCGGCGCTGATGGCCTCGTAGGCGTTGGCGATGGCGCAGCCGGTGTCGTTGTGGCCGTGGAAGCCGATGTCGCAGCGCACCGCGTGCCGGATCTCGCGGACGAGGACGAACACCTGGCGCGGGGTGGCGATGCCCACCGTGTCCGCGATCCCGACGCGGTGCACGCCGAGCGCGTCCGCGGCCCTGTAGACGGCGAGCAGGTCGGCCACCTCGCTCCGGAACGCGTCCTCGGCGGAGAAGCGCACCTCGACGCCAGCCCGGAGGGCGAGCTCGATGGGCGGCCCCATCGCGTCGATGATCTGCTGGGTGGACTTGCCGTGCGACGACTCGCGGAGGATGCGGCTCGTCGCGAAGAGGAGGCCGATCCCCCGCACGCCGGTGTCGAGGGCGGCCTTCACGTCGTCGAGCACGCAGCGCGAGTGGGTGATGACGCGGGCGCCGAGCCCGAGCTTCACGAGCAGCGTCGCGTCGCGCTGCGACTGCGGGGACGCCGCCGGGCTCGTCACCTCGACGTACTCGACGCCGAACGTGTCGAGCGCGCGGGCGATCTCGAGCTTGTCCTCGGTGCGGAACGAGGCCTTCGCGAACTGCTCGCCCTCGCGCAGGGTCGTGTCGATGAGCTTCCAGGTGGGCGGGGTCATGGGTTCCAGAGCGGGAAGGCGTCTGCCTCGAGGTCGCGGACGAGCCCGCCGGAGGTGGGGTCCGTCCGGAAGCCGAAGCGCCGGAGGTACTCGGGCTGGAAGTAGCCGGTCTCGAGGCGCCGCACGCCGCGGGCCTTGAGCCGGCGCACGAACTCGCGGACCAGGCCGTCGGAGACGCCCTGGCCGCGGAGCTTGCGCCCGACCACGAGCTTCTCCATGTGCACGCGATCGGGCGACACCTGCCTGTAGAAGAGACCGCCGATGACCGTCTCCCGGGAATCGAGGCAGAGCAGGAACTCGTGCTCCGCGGTGAACGTCACCTGCAGGTTGGACTCGTGGAACATGTGCAGGAGACGTGCCACCTCGCGCGGCGAGACCGGGCCGCGGACGGTGAAGCGGTTGCCGGCCTCGTCGGCGAGCGCGACGACGACCTCGGTGACGTAGTGCCCGCCGGACGGCATCGAGATGAGCGCCACCTGGTCCGTGGGGGCGAGGTACCGGTAGGTCATCCGGGCGAGGAAGTAGTCCTCCTCCGCGGTCGGGCGCACGGCGGCGCGCACCGCGGCCACCTGCTCCTCGAGGTCGATCCCGCCCGCGGGGAGGACGCGCGCGCGCTTCATGATCCGGTCGAGCGCGGCGCCGAGCTCGGGGCGGGCCTCGTCGAACACGGTCCGCCGGAAGAAGCGGAGGCGCGTGTCCGGCCAGGTGGTCTCCAGCTCGCTCAGCCGGTAGGTGCCCCACAGCTCGCCGAGCATCTTGCCCTTCGCCTCGACCGTCGCGGCGGGGTTCACCTCGAGCCAGCGCCGGAAGCGCCGGACGGCGAACCAGACCCGCTGCGGCGTGAACCCGCCCGCGCGCAGCCGCTCGAGGAAGGTCTCGACGGCGAGGGCGCGCCTGGAGGTCGCCGAGACCTCCTCGAGGAGCTCGAGCCCGCGCTCCGGCCCGAGCGCCTCCAGCACCGCCGCGAGCTCGAGCGCGTCGTCGATCTCGCCGCGGAGCTCCGGGCGCATGCCCTCGATCCGGCGGACGAACGCGTCGTGGAAGCGGTCCAGCAGCTCGTCGAAGGACGGGCAGGCGGAGCGATCCGAGATCGAGACGAGGCGCGCGCCGGTCTGGTAGTCGTGCGACGGCACGATGAACGCGGCCGGGGACGGCTCGCGCAGCGCCAGCCGCCGGCCGCCGCGATCCCAGAACCGGACGTGCCCCTCGAGCGCGGTCCAGACGAGGAACGGCCAGAGGAGCTTCAGCCGCTTCGCCTCGCCGAGCCGGACGAGCCGCGCGACCTGCCGCTCCACGTCCTCGCCCGGGATGAACTCCTCGGTGAAGATCCCCCACTCGGGGAAGTAGCCGGCGAACTGCTCGACGAGGGGCGGGGGCGCGCCGGCGGCGAGGAGCCAGGTCACCTCCTGGCGCAGCTCGGCGAACGTCATGTCCTCGGCGACGTTGATGGCGACGTCGAAGACCTCGCGCGCGCGGGTGTGGATCGAGAGCCGGTAGACGGCCTTCCCGTGCTGGCGGCCGAGGAGCGAGACGGTGGCGCCGCCCGGCGGGATGTCGGCGAGGGAGAGCAGCACGCCGCGGCCGAGGAGGAACACCGAGCCCCGGACGATCGTGGTGTCCTCGAGCGCCTGGAGCAGGAGGGTGCGCCCCTCGGGCGGAACGGAGTCCTCGAAGACGAGGACGTCGCGCCAGCCGTACTCGGCCTCGGTCTGCGGGTCGATCGCGAGGCGGAGGTTCGGGCCGACCCAGTTGGAGAAGCCGCGGCGGAGCCGGTCGTGCTCCTCGGCCGCGCGGGCGGCGATCTCGGCGTCGTCGTGGAGCGTGAGCCGCGCGAGGGGGATGCGGACCGGCGCGTAGTAGACGGGGTGGGCGATCGCCGTCGCGGTGAGGAGCCGCATCGTCGCGACGAGGAGGTGGCGGTCCGAGGCGTCGGCGGGCGGCGCGTTGGCCCGATCCGACGAGAGGTGACCGAGCAGCACCTGCACCTGCGCGTCGGAGAGCCCGCGCTCGCCGAGGTCGGCGAGGTCCTCGTCGCGGAGGGCCATCGTGCCCATCCGGTCCACGAACAGGCGCAGGGTCGCGAGCGTCTCGCCGGGCTCCTCGTTGGGCAGGAGGACGCGGAAGGCCCGGCGGCGGACGTCCTCGTCGGGCGCGTCGGCCGCCCGGCGGAGCAGGGCGCGGCACAGCGCGACGTGCTCCGGCTGCGCGGCGGCGAGGCCGATGTGGAGGTGGCTGATGGCGCGGCGCGCCTCGGGGCGCTCCGCGCGCAGCAGCTCGCCGGCGGCGTGGATCGAGAGGAAGTCCACCTCGGTCCGGTCCACCGTCTCGAGCAGCGCCTTGAGCCGTTCGGGCGGAGGCGGGAGCCAGAGGCGCGGGTCGAGCCGGAGGTCTCCGCCGCTCTTGCGGCGCCGGCCGACGAGGGACAGGAACGCCTCGTCGCCGAGGAAGCGCCGGAGGGGCTCGTTGCCGAGCCAGAGCGCCGGCCGCGCGAGCAGCGCGCCGAGATCGACGACCGCCCCCTCCGACGTGTAGGCGAGGTCGCCGATGACCAGCGCGCCCGGCGCGGCGGGATCCTCGCGGACCGCGAGGGCGCGCTCGCCGGCCCGCAGCACGCCCCCGGCGAGCGAGATCTCGTGCTGCAGCACGCCCATCTCGCGGAAGACCCAGTTCGGGATGCGCAGGAAGCCGCCGTCCACCGGGAGGGCGAGGTGCTTCTGCTCGTACATCCGCTCGACGAGGTCCTTCCAGTTCTTCGCGATCTCCTCGCGTCGGAAGCTCGCCTTGTGCGTCAGCTCGCCGTGCTCGAGGTCGAGCGCGCGGGGCAGCACCTGGAACGCCACGACGCGCTCGAACGGGGCGAGGAAGCGGTTCGCGCTCGCGACCAGGGACGAGAGCAGCTCCCGGAGCTCCTCGGGCGTGCGCCCCTTCACCGCGGCGGACGCCTGGTTCGGCCAGACGAGGAGGGTGTTGTACTCACGGTGATCACCCACCAGGAACGCCTGCGAGACGGCCTCGAAGTCGCGGAAGAGGTTCTCGACCCGCTGCGGGGCGACCGTCTGCCCCTGCCGGTTCTTGTAGATCTCCTTCTTGCGCCCGGTGATCCGGTAGTGGCCGTCGGGATCGAGCGACACGAGGTCGCCGGTGTGGAACCAGCCGTCCCGGTGCGCCGCGTCCTCCTCCGGCGAGGCCTGGAGGTAGCCGGGCGAGACGTAGGGGCCGCGGATCAGCAGCTCGCCGTCCTCGGCGCGCTGGCAGGTGACGCCGGGGAGCGGCTTGCCGATGGAGCCGTCCAGGTACTCGCCGGGCGGCGTCATCGTGATGCCGCCCGTCGCCTCGGTCATGCCGTAGCCGGAGCAGAGCTCCGTGCCGGCGTGGTGGAAGGCGTGGAAGACGGCCGGGTCGAGGAAGCCGGCGGCCGACAGGCCGTACCGGAGCCGGCCGCCGGTGATGACGCGCAGGTGCGCCGCGAGGTCGTCGGGGTCGTCCGAGGCGGCCTCCCAGATCGCCGCCTCGTGCAGCTCCATCCACTTCTTCGGGACGGAGATGAACACGGTCGGCTTCACCCGCTTGAAGTCCTCGAGGAGCGAGGCCTGCGCGGTGGACCGCGCGAACACGTAGGTCGCGCCCCACCACAGCGTCCCGGTCAGCTCGAGCCAGCGCCCGAACGTGTGGTAGAGCGGCAGGTAGCACAGGAAGACGTCGCCCTCGCCGACCTCGGGGAGCGCGAAGCCCCGGGCGACCCGCTTCGAGACGATGTTCTCGTGGGTGAAGACGATGCCCTTCGGCTTGCCGGTGGTGCCCGACGTGTACATGACCGTCGCGACGTCGGACGATCGCACCGCCGCGGCCCGCGCCTCGCGCGCCGCGTCGTCGAAGTCGGCGCCCTGGCCGACCATCTGGTCGAGCGAGAGCAGCCCGTTGCGCTCCGCGGCGGCGCGGGAGAACACCACGATCTCGCGGAGCTCCGGCAGCGCCGGGAGCGACGGCAGCACCTTCGCGATCTGCTCCTCGTCCGAGGCGAGCAGCACGTGGGCCCCGGAGTGCTTCAGCATGAAGACGATCTGCTCCCCCACGGCGTTCGCCGGGAGCGGGAAGTCCACGATGCCGTTCGAGAGGCAGGCGAGGTCGCAGAGCGCCGCCTCCAGGCAGTTCTCCGAGAGGATCGCGACCTTGGCGTCCGGGGCGCCGTCCACCAGCGCGAGGACGCCGCGCGCGATGGCCCGGGTCCGGCGCGCGAGATCCGCGACCGAGAGCTCGGGCGCGTCCTGGCCGAGGACGCGCACCGCGACGACCCGCGGGTCCGTCTCCTCCCGGGACCGGAGCACGTCGCCCAGGGTGTAGTCGGCGCGCGCGACCGCGGGGAGCAGCAGCCGCAGCCAGGGCTCCGCGTCGTCGCGGCCGAGCAGCGAGGTGAAGGACCGCCGGCGGACACCGTCGAGGAGCCCGAACAGCGCCCGGCGAGCCGCGGGACGCTCGGGGCCGTCGAGCCGCGCGAGCAGGAGCTCGACGAGCGGCGTCACCGCCGCGAGATCATCCGGCCGGATGGCGGCCAGCGCGGTGCGCGTCAGGTCCAGCGTCCGGCGGTCGGGGACGGAGCCCTCGGCCCACGAGGCGGCGAGGCGCGGGAACGGGGACTCCTGCTTGACCTGGAACATGTGATTGCGGAGCAAACCACGGATGCACGGCCCTGTCGACGCGGGCGCGGGGCGCCGCCGGCTGCCGACCGGCGACCGTACGCCCTGCGGCCCTCGCGGCTCGGGAACACCGGCCGGTCCCCCCGCATTCGCACCCCGCCCCACAGGGCAGGCAGGGCCGCGGGCCTGGTCGCTCGGCGCCCCCGTCGGGGACCGCGCCGGCGCGGTCCGGCGCGCGCGGCGCGAGCTCCTTACCTGATCGGCGGCATCGGGACGCCGGAGGAGGATCGGAGGGAGAGGGAGGAGGCGGGAGGGATGCGCGTCGCGCTCGCCGCGGACCACGCGGGGTACTCGCTCAAGCAGGCCCTCCTCGGCGCCCTGCGCGCGCGCGGCTACGACGTGCTCGACCTGGGCGCGCACGACGCCGCGCCGAGCGACTACTCGGACTACGCCGTGGCGGTGGCCCGGGCGCTCGCGGCGGGCGACGCGGAGCGCGCCGTCGTCGTGTGCGGCTCCGGCGTGGGGGTCGCCGCCGCGGCGAACAAGCTGCCCGGCGTGATCGCGGGGACGTGCCACGACACCTACTCGGCGCATCAGGGGGTGGAGCACGACGCGATGAACGTGCTCGCCCTCGGCGCGCGCGTGGTCGGCGAGGCCCTCGCGCTCGAGCTCGCGCTGGCGTTCCTCGGGGCCCGGTTCGACGGCGCGCCGCGCCACCTCCGGCGCGTCGAGAAGCTCCGGGCGCTCGAGGCCGGCTGGGCACCGCCTGCGGGTGCGCGGCGGGAGCGCTGACGATGCGATGGGCGGGGCCCAGGCGACGGACACGTCGCGCGCTCGACGCGAGCGCGGAGCGGTGAGGGGAGGGCAGCGCGGATGGAGCTCGGGATGATCGGGCTGGGGCGGATGGGCGGGAACATGGCGCGGCGGCTCGTCCTGGCCGGGCACCGGGTGGTCGGGTGGGCGCGCCACGAGGAGGACGTCCGGGCGGCCGCCGCGGAAGGGGTGATCGGCGCCCCGTCGCTCGAGGGCGTCGTCGCCGCGCTCGCCCCGCCGCGGGCGATCTGGGTGATGGTGCCCGCCGGGGCTGCGACGGAGGAGGTCGTGCGGAGCCTCGGCGAGCGGCTCGCGCCGGGCGACGTGGTGATCGACGGCGGCAACTCCTTCTACAAGGACGACGTGCGACGGGCGAGGCTCCTCGCCGCGCGCGGCGTCCGCGCCCTCGACGCGGGCACGAGCGGGGGCGTGTGGGGGCGCGAGCGCGGGTACTGCCTGATGATCGGCGGGGACCGCAGCGCCTTCGAGCGGGTCGAGCCGCTCCTCCGGGCGCTCGCCCCCGGGCGTGCCGCCGCTCCGCCCACGCCCGGCCGGACCCGGGCCGGGACCGCCGAGGACGGCTACCTGTACTGCGGCCCGCACGGCGCCGGGCACTTCGTGAAGATGATCCACAACGGGATCGAGTACGGGCTCATGCAGGCGTACGCCGAGGGGTTCGACGTGCTCCGCGGCGCGGCCGGCCCGGGGGTGCCGGAGGAGCTCCGCTACGAGCTCGACCTGCCGGAGATCGCCGAGCTCTGGCGGCGGGGGAGCGTGGTCGCCTCCTGGCTCCTCGATCTCTCGGCGGCCGGGCTCGCCGGCGACCCTGGGCTCGAGGGCTTCACCGGGGCGGTGGCGGACTCCGGCGAGGGGCGCTGGACGGTCGAGGCCGCCGTCGAGGAAGGGGTCGCCGCGAACGTCCTCGCCGCCGCGCTCTTCGCCCGGTTCCGCTCGCGCCAGGCGGGGACATTCGGCGAGAAGCTCCTCTCCGCGATGCGCCGCGAGTTCGGCGGTCACGCCGAGGCGACGCGCGGCGGAGGCGCCCCGTGAGCGCGGGCTCGCCGGAGCGCCCCGGGGATCCGTGCGTCTTCGTGGTGCTCGGCGCCCTGGGGGACCTCGCGCGGCGCAAGCTCGTCGTGTCGCTCTACAACCTCCGGGCGAACGGGCTGCTCCCCAGGGACTTCGCGATCGTCGGCGTGGCGCGTCGGGAGCTCGACGACGCCGCGTACCGGGAGTGGGTGACCCGCTCGCTCCGCGAGTTCGCGACCCGTCCGGTGGACGACGCGGTTTGGGGGGAGTACGCGGAGCGGATCCACTATGTGCGGGGCGACTTCGAGGATCCCGAGACCTACCGCCGGGTCGGGCAGGCCCTCGCCCACGCCCGGGCCGACCACGGCACCGCCGGGAACGCGCTCTTCTACCTCGCCGCGCCCCCCAGCGAGTTCGGCGCCATCGTGCGCGGGCTCGCCGCGGGGGAGCTCATGCGGGAGGACGAGGGCTGGCGGCGGGTGGTGATCGAGAAGCCGTTCGGGCGCGACCTCGACTCGGCCCGGGCGCTGAACCGGGAGCTCGGGTCGATGCTCCGGGAGGCGCAGGTCTACCGGATCGACCACTACCTCGGGAAGGAGACCGTCCAGAACATCCTGGTGTTCCGGTTCGCGAACGGCATCTTCGAGCCGATCTGGAACCGGCGCTACGTGGATCACGTGCAGATCACGGTGGCGGAGGAGCTCGGCGTCGAGGGGCGCGGCGCCTACTACGAGAGCGCCGGCGCGCTCCGCGACATCGTGCAGAACCACATCTTCCAGCTCCTCACGATGGTCGCGATGGAGCCGCCCTCGACGCTCGCCGCGGAGGCGGTCCGGAACGAGAAGGTGAAGGTCCTCGACGCGATCCGGCCGATGTCCCCGGAGCAGGTCCTCGTGGACGCGGTCCGCGGCCAGTACGCCGGGGGGCTCGTGGGCGGCGAGCGGGTCCCGGGCTACCGCGAGGAGCCCGACGTGTCCCCGACCTCGCAGGTCGAGACCTACGCGGCGGCGCGGCTGTTCGTCGAGAACTGGCGCTGGGCGGGGGTGCCCTTCTTCGTCCGGGCGGGGAAGCGGCTCGCCCGGCGCGACACCCAGATCACGATCCACTTCCGGCGGCCGCCGCTGCTCCTCTTCCAGGAGGCGGGGATCGAGAGCATCGACCCGAACCGGCTCGACATCCTCATCCAGCCGGAAGAGGCGATCTGCATCTCGATGAGGGCGAAGCGGCCGGGGGCGGGGATCCGGCTCGAGCCGGTGAAGCTCCACTTCTCCTACCAGCAGTTCGGGGGCGTGCCCGCCTCGACGGGCTACGAGCGGCTCCTCCACGACGTGATGATCGGCGACAGCACGCTCTTCCACCGCGCCGACATGGTGGAGTCGAGCTGGCGGATCGTGACGCCCATCCTCGACGTGTGGGCGACCCTGCCGGCGCGCGACTTCCCGAACTACGCCGCCGGGACCTGGGGCCCGGCCGCGGCCCAGGAGCTGCTCGCGCGCGACGGGCGGCGCTGGGTGGATCCGGAGGGTTGACCATCCCGGGCGGGCTGCTGATCGTGCAGGATCCGGCGGCGCTCGCGCGGGCGGCGGCGGACGAGGTCGCCCGCCGGGCGACGGAGGCGGTGGCCGCGCGCGGCGCCTTCGCGCTCGCGCTCGCGGGCGGCGCGACCCCGCGCGCCCTGTACGCGCTCCTCGCGGACCCCGCCGCGCCGTACCGGGCGCGCGTGCCGTGGGACCGGGTGCACGTCTGGTTCGGCGACGAGCGCAACGTCCCGCCCGATCACCCGGAGTCGAACTACCGGATGGCGCGCGAGGCGCTCCTCGATCGCGTCGCCGCCGCCTCGGTGCACCGGATCGAGGGCGAGCGCCCCGCCGGAGAGGCCGCGGACCGGTACGAGGCGGAGCTCCGGAGCCACCTCGCGGGCGGCGCGGGGCCGCCGGTGCTCGACCTCGTCCTCCTCGGCCTCGGGACGGACGGCCACACCGCGTCGCTGTTCCCCGGCAGCCCCGCCCTCGAGGAGCGGGTGCGCTGGGTGGCGGCGCCGTTCGTGCCGCGGCTGGGCGCGCACCGGATCACGGTCACCTTCCCCGTCCTCGACGCCGCGCGCGCCGTCCTCTTCCTCGTGGCGGGCGCGGCCAAGGCCGCCCCGCTGCGCGCGTTGCTCGCGCCAGATCCGGCGGAGCCCGTCCCCGCGGCGCGGGTCCGGGCCGGTGTCCGGCTCGTGCTCGCGGATCGCGCCGCCGCGGGCATCCGCTGAAGCGCCTCTCGACGGGCTCGCCGGAGCTCCGCGGCGGGTAGTCCACCCACCGCCGGCCGTAGCCCGTAATATCGCGCCCCGATGCGACGCCTCCTCGCCCTCGCCGCCGGAGTCCTGCTCGCCGCCCCCACCCTCGCCGCGGAGGGGGGCGTTCACGTCGACCCCATCGGGACGGTCGCGCTCGAGCTGGCGGTCATCCTCGTGGCGGCGAAGCTCGGCGGCGAGGTCGCGAGCCGCGCGGGGCAGCCGGCGGTCCTCGGCGAGCTGCTCGCGGGGGTGGTGCTCGGCAACCTGGACCTCCTCGGGTTCCGGGCGGTCGCGGCGATCCCCGCCGACCCCGCGGTGGACGTCCTCGCCAGCCTCGGCGTGATCGTCCTGCTCTTCGAGGTGGGGCTCGAGTCCACGGTGGCCGAGATGTTGCGGGTCGGGCTCTCCTCGCTGCTCGTGGCGGTCATCGGCGTGGCGGTGCCGTTCCTCCTGGGGTGGGGCGTCGGGGCGCTGCTCTTGCCCGAGGCGAGCCCGTACGTGCACGCGTTCCTCGGCGCGACGCTCTCCGCGACCAGCGTCGGGATCACCGCGCGCGTGCTCCAGGACCTCGGCCGCTCGCGGTCGGCCGAGGCGCGCGTCATCCTCGGCGCCGCCGTCATCGACGACGTGCTCGGGCTCGTCGTCCTCGCCGTGGTGAGCGGCGCCGTCGCGGCGGCGGACGCCGGGCGGGCGATGTCCGCCGGGGCGATCGCGGCGATCGTCGCGAAGGCGGGGGCGTTCCTCGTCGGCGCGCTGGTCCTGGGCGTGAGGTTCTCTCCGCGCCTCTTCCACCTCGCCTCGCGCCTCCACACCCGCGGCGTGCTCCTGGCGCTCGGCCTCGCCTCCTGCTTCGCGCTGAGCTGGCTCTCGGGCGCCATCGGCCTGGCGCCCATCGTGGGCGCCTTCGCCGCCGGGCTCGTCCTCGAGGAGCTGCACTACCGCGACTTCGTGAGCCGGGGCGAGCACGGCCTCGAGGAGCTGATCCAGCCCATCGCGGGGTTCCTCGTGCCCGTGTTCTTCGTGGTGATGGGGATGCGGACCGACCTGCGCGCGTTCGGGGACGTGCGCGCGCTCGGGCTCGCCGCGGCGCTCACGGCCGCGGCGATCGTCGGCAAGCAGGCGTGCGCGCTCGGCGTGCTCGGGCGCGGCGTCGACCGGATCGCCGTCGGGATCGGGATGATCCCGCGGGGCGAGGTCGGCCTGATCTTCGCGAACGTGGGGCTCTCGCTTCACCTCGGGGGGCAGCCGGTCCTCGGGGCCGACGCGTACTCGGCGATCGTCATCGTCGTGATCCTCACGACGGTCGTCACGCCTCCGGCGCTCCGGTGGAGCCTCGGACGGCTCGCGCGGTGACGCCGAGGCTCGTCGCGACGCGCTGCTCGTGAGGTCGCGCCACTCGGGCGCGCGCCGTCGAACCCGGCGATCCTCGCTGCGCAACCTGCCTCGTTGGGGAGGCCCCGAATGGCCACAACGAATGGCTGCCAGGGGGTAGCGCACGGACGGGACGTGCCTAACGTGGGTCGGACGGTGGACGGCCGGCAGAGCAGGGCCGCTCTCGCGGACCGCCAAGCCGCTCGAAAAGAGAAAGGAAACGCAGCGCCATGCCCCATATCGAGATCGAGATCCTCGCCCCCTTCGCGGCAAAGTTCATGGAGGGCACCAACCTGACGCCCGCCGAGCGTGCCGAGGTCCTCCGGCTCGCGCAGGGCTTCGCCTGCAAGGACTCCGCCGCTGCGGCCAACGTCTCCCCCGAGACCATCCGGGCGCGCCGGAAGCGGATCTATCGGAAGCTGGACGTGCCGGGCTCCGGCGAGCTGATCTCCCAGCTCCTCGGGATGTCGCTCAAGATGCTCGCGAGCGGCGAGAAGCTCGAGGTGCGGCCGCCGGTCGCTGCTCCGCCGCCGTCAGCCGAGGCGACGACGCCGATCAGCGCCGTGGCGCGCTAGTCGACCCCCCTCTCCACCGACACGTTCCGTGCAGGGTCGCGCAGCCGGGCGACCCTCGCACGCGAGCGATGTGCGCGGCCGACCGCGATCGGCCGCGAGGCGCCGCGGAGGCGCGAGCTCGCGACGGGCGCCGCTCGCGGCCTGACTGCGATCGGGCGATCCGCGGATCGAGCGGTCGCCGGATGGCCGGGCCGGGGAGCGCCGTAGGGTCGTGCCCCGCGTGAGACGACGGCATGGCGCTGCCCCTCGAAGACTACGCGATGCTCGGCGACACCCACACCGCGGCCCTGGTCGGCCGCGACGGGTCGATCGACTGGCTGTGCCTGCCCCGCTTCGACTCCGACGCGTGCTTCGCGGCGCTGCTCGGGACGCCGCGCCACGGGCGGTGGCTGCTCGCGCCGGCGGAGCGGCCGAGCCTGACCGTCCGCGCCTACCGCCCCCGGACGCTCGTGCTGGACACCGAGCACCAGGTGCCGGGCGGTGTGCTCCGGGTGACCGACTGCATGCCGCCGCGGCGGCAAGACCCGGACCTCGTCCGCGTCGTGACCGCCGTGCGCGGCCGCGTGGCGGTCCGGATGGAGCTCGCGCCGCGGTTCGGGTACGGGTCGGGCGCGCCGTGGGTCCGGCAGCGGCACGGCGGGGCCTCGCTCGTCGCCGGGCCGGACGCGCTGCGGCTCTGGACGGACGTCCCGCTCCGGATCGAGCGGGACCGCGTCCGGGCGGAGCTGGAGCTGGACGAGGGGCGCTCGGCCTCGTTCCGCCTGGCCTGGCACCGGTCCTTCGATCCGGCCCCGCCGCACGAGGACGTGGCGGCGGAGATCGCGGGGACCGAGCGGTACTGGCGGGCTTGGGGCGACCGCTGCCGGGCCAAGGGGCCCTGGCAGGAGGCGAGGATGTCGTCGCTCCTGGTGCTGAAGGCCCTCACGTTCGCGCCGAGCGGCGGGATCGTCGCGGCGCCGACGACCTCGCTGCCGGAGCGGCTCGGCGGGGTGCGGAACTGGGACTACCGCTACTGCTGGGTCCGGGACGCGACCTTCACGCTGCTCGCGCTGATCGACGCGGGCTACACCGAGGAGGCGGCGGCGTGGCGCGACTGGCTGCTGCGGGCCACCGCGGGGGATCCGGCGGAGCTCCAGGTGCTGTACGGCCCCGCCGGGGAGCGGCGGCTCCTGGAGCAGGAGCTGCCGTGGCTCCCGGGGTACGAGGGCTCGAGGCCGGTCCGGATGGGGAACGGCGCCTCCACCCAGTTCCAGCTCGACGTCATCGGGGAGCTGACCGACTGCCTGCACCAGGCGCGCGCGGCGGGGCTCCCCGAGGACCCGCAGGCCTGGGATCTCCAGCGCACGCTCCTCGATCACCTGGAGGGCGCGTGGCGGGACCCGGACGAGGGGATCTGGGAGGTCCGCGGCGGCCGGCGCCCGTTCACGCACTCGAAGGTCATGGCCTGGGCGGCGTTCGACCGGGCGGTGCGGACCGTGGAGCGGCTCGGCACGCACGGGCCCGTCGAGCGCTGGCGCAGGCTGCGCGACGAGATCCACGCGGAGGTCTGCGCGCGCGCGTTCGATCCCGAGCGGAACGCGTTCGTGCAGTCGTACGGGAGCGACGCGCTGGACGCGAGCCTGCTCCGGATCCCGCTCGTCGGGTTCCTGCCGGCCACGGACCCGCGCGTGCTCGGCACCATCGACGCGGTGAGGCGCGAGCTCGAGGAGGGCGGCCTCGTCCGGCGGTACCGCAACGACGGCGAGGTGGACGGGCTGCCGAAGGGAGAGGGCGTGTTCCTGCCGTGCTCGTTCTGGCTCGTGGACGCGCTCGTCCTCGCCGGTCGCCGCGCGGAGGCGCAGGCGCTCTTCGAGCGGCTGCTCGCGCTCCGGAACGACGTGGGCCTGCTCTCGGAGGAGTACGACGTCGCCCGCGGGCGGCTGGTCGGGAACTTCCCCCAGGCGTTCTCGCACGTCGCCCTCGCGAACAGCGCGCGGAACCTCGGCGGGCCGGAGGGGCCGGCCGATCGCCGGCGCGGCCGTTGACGCACGGGCGGGTCAGCTCCGCGGGCTCTCGACCGGGCGCGCCGACTCGACGAGGGCGTGCCGGAGCTCGAGATCGCCGATCCAGCCGATCACCGCGCCTTCGCGCGTCACCGGGATCTGCGAGACGCCGCGCGCCTCGAGGGCGGCCGCCACGTCGGCCCAGCTCGCCTCCGCGTCCACCGCGACGAAGGGCACGGCGGCGTCGCGGGCCCGGAGCCACCCGCGGTCGGCGGGGGGCACCTCCGCCACCGCGGAGAGCTCGAGCAGGCCGCGCCACCCAGCCGCGCCCCGCACCACCACCACGCGCTGCCGGACCGCCGATCGCGCCGCCAGGGCGACGCTCGAGAGGGGCGCGCGCTCGTCCACCGGCGCGAGCTCGGGCGGGACGAGCAGCTCCGGCACGCCGCGGGCGGCGAGCGCCCCGAGGAGCTCCCCGTCCGCCGCCTCGCGGTGCGCCGGCGAGGCCGACCGGACGGGCGGCTGGGCGGGGTAGAGGGTCGTCCGGCGGAGGCCGACGTAGGCGATGCCGATGGCGAGCATCATCGGCACGAGCAGGTCGTAGCTCCCGGCCAGCTCCGCCACCAGCACGAGCGCGGAGAGCGGCGCGTGGGCGAGGCCGCCGTAGAACGTCCCCATGCCGACCAGGGCGAAGGCGGCGGGATCGATGCCTGGATCCCCGAGCGCCGCGCGCGCGGCGTGGCCGAAGGCGGCCCCGAGGAGCCCGCCGATCACGAGCGACGGGGCGAAGTCGCCCGCGGCGGCGCCGGAGCCGATGGTGAGCGCCGAGGCGACCGCCTTCGCGGCGGCCACGAGGACGAGGACGCCCACCGCGGTCCAGCCGGGGGCGAGCCAGGTGGCGCCGCTCATCGCGGTCTGCAGCACACCGTAGCCGCCGCCGAACACGCCGAAGCCCGCGGCGTCCGTCCCGTGGCGCGCCCGCATCCAGAGGAGGAGCGCGGTGCCGAGGAGGCCCATCGAGAGCCCGCCCAGCGCGGGGCGCGCCCAGACCGGGACCGGGAGCCGCCGCGCCACCCGCTGGACCCCACGGAGCAGGCGGACGAAGGCTGCGCCCGCGAGGGCGATGGCGAGGGCGAGCAGCGCGTACAGCGGCAGCTGGGCGGGGCGAAAGGGGAACCGCGGGACCCCGCCGAAGACGGTGGTCTCGCCGAAGAGCGTGATGACCACGGAGTAGGCGACCACGCTGGCGAAGATCGAGGGGATCAGCGCCTCGGCCTCGAAGTCGTCGCGGTAGAGCATCTCCGTCGCGAGGAGCGCCGCGCCGAGCGGGGTGCGGAACACCGCCGCGATCCCGGCGGCGATCCCGGCGACGAGCATGATGCGGCGCTCGGCCCGGCTCGCCGGCAGAAGCCGGGCCACGGCGGCGCCGATGCCGGCGCCGATCTGCATCGTCGGCCCCTCGCGCCCGCCCGAGCCTCCGGTGGAGAGCGCGAGGATCGCCGCGAGCCCCTTCACCGGCACCACGCGGGCCCGCACCAGCCCGCCGTGGTGGTACGCCTCGACGGCGGCGTCGCCGCCGCCGCCGCTCGCCTCCGGCGCGAGCCAGGTGGTCAGGACGCCGCTCGCGAGCCCGCCGAGCGCTGGGAGGAGCGCGAGCAGCCACGGGCGCAGCGCGGCGGGCGCCTCCCCGCGGATCACCGCCTCGCCCTGCGCGCGGAGCACCCCGAAGCCCGCGAGCCGCTCGAGCAGGAGGTGCTGCGCCACCTCGAGGCCCGAGAAGAAGGCGGCCCCGAGGAGGCCCGCGATGAGCCCGACCAGGGTGGCCTGGAGCAGGGTGCGCCCGACGATCCTGAGATCCACCGGCGCGTCGCCCGCGAAGGGGTTGAGCGCGCGCAGGGCCCGCGTGGGCGGGAGCGGCAGGTTGTTCACCGCGCAATCCATGCACCGGCCGGGCCCGCGGTGTAAAGGGCGAGGAGTCCGCGCCGGCGCGCTCGCGCGAGCGGGATGGCGGGCGGCCGGGCGGCGCCGTGCGCGGCGGCGCAGCCCTCGCGCGCGAGCATGGCCGGGGGGTTCCCGTCCGGTGCGCCCGCGTCGACGCTCCGGCGCGTACACTCCGGCGCGGAGATCGGGGGGATGGTGGCGCGTGCACCGAGCCAGCGGTCGCTGCGGCTCTGGATGGGCCTCGCCTTCGCGGCGGTCGCCGCCGCGCTCGGCGCGGTGAACGTCATCCTGGCGCTGTCGCTCCTCCCCGAGGTGCGGCGCGCCCAGAACCTCTCCGGCAACCAGGCCCGGTCGGTGGAGCTCCTGGCGGCGATGCGCGGTCGGCTCTCCGAGATGCGCGCCTCGATCGCGATCGCGCACGCCCGCACCGCCTGGCAGTCGCAGCGCACCGCCGCGGCCGGGAGCCGGGTGTCGTGGGCGCTCGGCTCGATCCGGGAGCTCCGGGGCGAGATCGATCCGCTGCTGGCCGGGCAGCCGGAGGCCTCGCTCTGGGCGGCCATCGCGGACGAGCGCCTCCCGGTGGTGATCCGCGCGGCGGAGGGCGCGCTCGAGCAGCTGCGCCGCTCGCCGCAGGAGGACGACGCGATCGTGTCCTTCCTCATCGAGGCCGAGGAGGCGGACCGGGCGATCGAGCGGCTCGAGGACATCAAGGCGCGCCAGGCGACCCGCGCGGCGGCGCAGATCGGGACCGCGCTCCGGAAGTTCACGCTCGGCGCCGCGCTGCTCGCGGTGCTCGGGATCGGCGCCGCCCTCGGGATGTTCGTGATCGCCCACGTCGCGCTCCAGCGATGGGCCGTCACCGTCGAGGAGCGGGCGAACGAGCTCGAGGCGTTCGCCTCGCGGGTCGCCCACGACCTCCGGACGCCGCTCCAGACGGTGCTCCTCGCCTTCGCGAGCATCGGGCGGATCGCGCCGGAGGCCCAGCCGGCCTGCGACAAGGGACGCCGCAGCGTCGAGCGGCTGCAGGAGCTCATCGACGATCTCCTCGAGTTCTCGCGCGCGGGGGCGGCCCCGGAGGAGGGCGCGTCGGCGTCGCTGGAGACGGTGCTCGAGGACCTGCGCGAGGAGCTCGAGCCCGGCGCCCGGGCGGCGGGCGGCTCGCTGCGGATCACCGCCGAGCCGGGGCTGGCCGTCGCCGCCAGCCGGGGGGCGCTCCGCGCCATCGCCGGGAACCTCGTCGAGAACGCGCTCAAGCACGGCGCGGGGATCGGGGCGCCGGAGGTGGAGGTCGAGGCGCGGCGGGAGGACGCCTCGGTGCGCCTCGAGGTGCGCGACCGCGGTCCCGGCATCTCGCCCGAGGCGCTCGCGCACGTGTTCGAGCCGTTCTATCGCGCGACCCGCGCGCCCGGCGGGTTCGGGATCGGCCTCGCCACGGTGCGACGCCTGGTGGATGCGCATGGCGGCGAGGTCCGCGTCGCGAGCTCGCCCGGCCACGGGACGACGTTCGTGGTGCTCCTGCCGGTCCCTTGATCGCGGCGGCGGGGTGCCGACCGTGAGTGTGGATCCGTCGAGGCGGTGACGATGAAGGTGGAGGTGCGCCCGTCGCGCGGCCGGTGCTCGCATCCGGAATTTGCGGTACGCTGCTCGCGGGCGCGCGATCCCGCACGAGATCGCGACGGGAGGTGAACGGGGGGTGAGGGCTTCGGTTCCGACGTGGTCGGGGACGGCGGTCCGACGAGCGCTCGTCGCGGGCGTGCTCGCGCTCGATCTCCTCGCCTTCACGATGGCGGGGGTGGCGCTGAGCCGGAGCTGGTCGCACTACCGCGAGCGCGCCGTCGTCACCACGCAGAGCCTCAGCGCCGCCCTCGAGCAGTACCTCGAGGGCATGCTGGACAAGGTCGACCTCGGCCTGCTCACGGTGGTGGACGAGCACGAGCGCGCCGCGGCCGCCGGTCGTCTGGACGGCCCGCGGTTCGACGAGTTCATCGCGAGCCAGCGGCGCCGGCTGCCCGAGATCGACGCCCTCCGGGCGGTGGGCGCCGACGGCTACATCGAGCACGGCGACGGCATCGCGCCGGGGAAGCGGGTGTACGTCGGCGACCGCTCGTACTTCATCCGGCTGCGGGACGCCCGCGGCGCGGGCCTGGTGATCTCCGACCCCGTGGTGGGGCGCGTGAGCGGGGTCCAGGAGATCATCGTCGCGCGCCGCCTCCGGCACCCGGACGGCTCGTTCGCCGGGGCGGCCTGCGCGACGATCCCGCTCGCGGTGATCGCCCGCACGTTCTCGACGTTCGACGTCGGCCGCCGCGGGGTCGTCGTTCTCCGGAACGACCGCCTCGCCCTCCTCGTCCGCCAGGAGGCCGACGGAGTTCGCCCCGCCGTCGGAGCTCGCCCCGCCGTCGGAGACCGCACGGTCTCGCCCGAGCTCCGCGCGCTCGTCGCGGAGGGCCGCACGCACGGGACGTACGTCGGGGTCGCCGTGGACGGCGTCGAGCGCACGTTCACCTTTCGCAAGGTCTCCCGGTACCCGCTGTACGTCCTGGTCGGGGTCGGCCTCGACGGCTACCTCGACGAGTGGCAAGGAGAGGCGATCCTCGCCGTCGCGTTCGCCGTGCTCTTCGCCGTCCTCACCGCCCTCGGCGCCGGCTTCGTCTACCGCTCGTGGCACCGCCGCGAGGTGGCCGTCGAGGCGCTCACGGAGGAGGAGACGAAGTTCCGGCTGGTCTCCGAGAGCGCCACCGATCTCATCTGGATCGTCGACGCCGAGGTGCGGATCACGTACATGAGCCCGGCGGTGGAGCCGCTCCTCGGCTACCCCGCCGCGGAGGCGATCGCCCTCCCGCCCGCGGCGCTCTTCACGCCCGCGTACCGGGACACCATCGACCGGCTGGCGCGCGAAGCGCGCGCGGCGCCGCCGTTCGCTCAGCCCTTCAGGGGCGCGCTCATCGAGCAGGAGCTCATCCGCAAGGACGGGAAGATCGTCCACGCCGAGGCACACCTCAACCTGCTGTGGACCCCCGACGGGCGGATCGCCGGCGCGATCGGGATCTCGCGAGACGTCACGGAGCGCCGGGAGATGCAGGCGCGGGTCCGGGTCGCCGAGCGGATGGCGACGGTGGGCACGCTCGCGGCCGGCGTCGCGCACGAGGTGAACAACCCGCTCACGTACGTCCTGAGCAACGTGGGGTACGCGCTCGAGCAGCTCAGGGCGACGGAGGCGGAGTGGACCGCGCGGCCCGGCTGCGCGCCGCTCCAGGAGGCGGAGGAGGCGCTCTCGGAGGCCCTCGACGGCGCGGACCGGGTGCGCCACATCGTGAGCGACCTGAAGACGTTCTCGCGCACGGACGGCGAGCGCACGGTGGATCTCGAGGTGAACCCGCTGGTCGAGCGGTGCCTCAAGATGATCGCCAACGTGACCTCCGCCCGCGCCCGCGTCGTGCGCCGCCTCGGCGACGTCCCGCGGGTTCGCGCCTGCGAGTCGCGGCTCGCGCAGGTCGTGCTGAACCTGCTCGTCAACGCGGCGCACGCGATCCCGGAGGGGCGGGCGTCCGAGGCGGAGATCACGGTGACCACCTCGGTGGCCGACGACGGCCGCGTCGTGATCGCGGTGGGCGACTCCGGCCAGGGGATCTCCCCGGACGTGCTGCCGCGGATCTTCGACCCGTTCTTCACGACGAAGCCGGTCGGGGAGGGGACCGGGCTCGGGCTCGCGATCTGCCACGGCATCGTGGAGGCGCTCGGCGGCGAGATCGGGGTCGAGACGGAGGTCGGCCGGGGGAGCGTGTTCCGCGTGCTGCTGCCGGCCGCCGGGCACGGCGGCGCACGGCGCGCGCCGCGCGTCGAGGTGCGCCGGGTGGAGCTCCCCGCGTCGCCGCGCCGACGCGTGCTGGTCCTCGACGACGATCCGCTCGTGGCGCGGGCGGTGGCTCGCATGATCGGCGAGGGGTACATGGTGGACGTCGTGACGGACGCCGCGCCGGCGCTCGCGCGGATAGAGGCCGGCGAGCGATGGGACGTCGTCCTCTGCGACCTGATGATGCCCGGCACGAGCGGCATGGACCTGCACGCGCGTGTCGAGGCGCTCGACGCCGCCCTCGCGGCGCGGATGGTCTTCATGACCGGCGGCGCCTTCACCGCTCGTGCCGAGGAGTTCCTCGCCCGCGTGCCGAACGCGCGCCTCGAGAAGCCGATCGACCGGGGGGCGCTGAGCCGGGTGCTCGCCGCGCCGACGCTCACGCCCGCGCCGACGTTCACGCCCGCGCCGACGCTGATGCCCGCGCCGACGCTCACGCCCGCGCCGACGCTCACGCCCGCGCCGACGCTGACGCCAGCGCCGACGTTCACGCCCACGGCTGGGGCTGCGGTTGCGCCTGCGCCATCGCCGGACGTGCCGGAGCCGGTCGCGGGGGGGCGCGCGGGCGGGTGATCGCGCTCGCGGCGTTCGCGAGCCGGATACCGAGAGGTGTCGGGGGCCGCGGAGGGCCTCGTGACGCTCGATGGCGAGCGGGTGGCGCGGTCAGCGGCCCGCCGCCCCGTGATACAGCTCCAGGGGAAGCGCCGGGTGGGTCGTCTCGACGTAGATCCGCTCGACGTGCCGCCCGGTGCTCTTTCGCTTGATCCGGATCGGACCGATCCACCCGGTCGAGAGCGCGTGGGTGCCACCGCACGGGATCGTCACGTCCTGGCAGCGCCAGTACCAGGCCTCCGGCTCGTCCGGGTGGGGGAAGACGTCTATCGGGGCGTCGCGTTCGACGATCTCGGTGACGAAGGCGGCGATCGACTCGAGCTCGGACGCCGAGAAGCGCTGGTCGGCCACGAAATCGAGCCGCGCGGAGTCCGTCGAGATGTGACACCCGCAGATGCTGCGGGAGAAGCCTGGCCGGACGCGCTCGATGCCCATCAGCACGAGGTGCAGGGCGGAGTGGTTCACGGTGAGCCTCGCGCGCCGCTCGACGTCGATTTGCATGCGCACCCGCATGCCGGGCGCGAGCCCTCCCAGCAGCTCCTTGGGAACGACGTGGTACACGGGCGTGTCCACCTGGACGTTCGGGAAGTCCTTCAGGAACACCACGCGGCCGAGTCCCTTCCGAGTGTCCGCGAAGGGGATCTGCGTGATCCCGGACTCGGCCTGCACCAGGATCGTGCCGCGATCTCCGTCCTGCCCACCGCCCTCCGGGAACGCCA
The DNA here is from genome assembly GCF_022690765.1 of Anaeromyxobacter oryzisoli. Taxonomy (GTDB): domain Bacteria; phylum Myxococcota; class Myxococcia; order Myxococcales; family Anaeromyxobacteraceae; genus Anaeromyxobacter; species Anaeromyxobacter oryzisoli. The sequence continues at coordinate 69,171 of NZ_JALCZA010000010.1, forward strand.
CCGTCTGGTCGCAAGCGATCCCGGAGTGCTCGTCGACGTCGATGATCACGCCGTCGCATTCGCTGAGAAACGGGTCGCGGTGGTACAGCTTTGTCGTAGGAGCCAGCACGCGCCTTCCTCTCCGGCCTGGAGCGCCGGTCACCTGGATGCGTCTCGTGGTTCGACGAGGAGGAGTGGCGTCGGATCCGGATCCTCGTCGTGGGGCCGCCAGGTGCGCCGCGTTCCCCAGGACAGTTGGCGATCCTGTTCGAAGGTGGCGCCCCGCGAACAGATGCAGGACTGGTGAGATGCGACCTGCACAGTGCAGCCGGGGACGAGGCCGGCGCGGCGTCGAGGGCTCGCGCACGCCGACGGAGCGGCCTCGCAGCCGTTCCACACCCGTGCGTGCGCGGCGCTTCCGGTCAGTGCATCGGCGCGTCCAGCCCGGCGGCGGCGCCGTTCGGGCCCACCAGCAACAGATCCCGGTTCGGCGCGCAAGACCAGGCCTCGGCGCTGTTCACGTCGCCCCGCCCCGGGTGGCGGGCCTGCGTCGGGAAGCTGCAGAGCGGCATCGTGCGCAGCGCTCGCTTCGAGCGGTCGTCCTGCGCGTACTTCGTCGCGACGATCCCCTCGGGGGCGACCCCATCCTCGACCCAGCGCTCCAGCGCGCCGAGCGCGTCGAAGGTGTTCGGGCCCGGGCCCCCGTCGCAGTGGTACATGCCCGGCACCATGAACAGCCGTGCGCTCCGCTTCAGGGCGTCGTAACCGCCGACCAGCTTCGCCCAGTCCTCGTAGAAGCGGATCGTCCGGAAGGGGTTGACGAAGCCGTCGCTGTACCCGTGGTACATGATCAGCTTGCGCTTCGACGCGAGGAAGGGCGCGAGCGCCCGCGGGTCGTCACCGGACGCCTCGTCCGTCTGCGCGACGAGCCGCCCCAGGGTGTCGTCGCTCACGATCCCGCGGTGATCCACCGCCGGGACTCGATTGTTGTCGAAGCTCGGGTCGAGGTAGACGAGGTACTTGAAGGCCTGATCGTACGACGACCACGCCGGCGGCTGCGCGGCGAGCGACCTCCCCCAGGGCTCCGGCGCCGCCCGCTTGCGCGGCGGGCCCGCGCCCTCCACCCACGCGTAGAGGTTGGCGCCCGGCGCGCTCGCGTCGTAGAGGTCGCTCACCGAGAACCCGAAGCTCGCCACGCGTCCCTGCTCGTCCTTCTTGGCGGAGAGCCAGGCGGTGAGGGTGTCCACCTGGCCCTGCGTCAGGCAGCGGCCCGGGCGGCCTCCCTTGCAGATCAGCGACCGCGGCTCGAAGGAGCACCGGCCGGGGTTCTGGATCAGGCCGTCCTCCACGCCGTCGAGGGCGTCGCAGCTCGCGCGGACGGTGTCGTTCACGAGCGCCAGCAGCGCCGGCGGGATGAAGGCGCCGGCCTTCAGCACGGGGAGCGCGGCGCCGCCGGCCAGGATCTGACCGGGGACGTCGAAGAACGGATCGCCGACGACGTAGCCGTCGAAGTCGGTCGGGTAGCGCGTCGCCTCGACCATGCCCTCGCGGCCGCCGTTCGAGCACCCGAAGAAGTACGAATGCGCGATCTCGCCCGAGTACCAGCGCTGCACGAGCAGCTTGCTGGCTTCGGTCACCGTGTGCACCGCGCGGTGGAAGTAGTCGATGCGCGCGTCGGTGTTCGGCACCCCGGGCGAGGTGATCGCCCAGCTCGCGTCGAAGGGATGAGTCACCGGGCGGTTGGCGTGGCCGTCGTCGGTGGCCGCGATCGCGTAGCCCTTCGCGAGGGCGTCGGCGGGGAAGCCGCCGCCGCGCGGATCGTCCGGCCGGCTCTGGAACACCGAGCCGCACAGCCCGCCGCAGCCGGTGAACAGGAAGCGGCCGCTCCAGGTGAGGGGCAGGGCCACGCCGAAGTTGGCGGTCTTCCCCGTGCTCGGGTTGGTGACCACGGACCCGGTCACCAGGCAGTAGGAGGGCGTTCGCCCCGTCGCGTCGATCGCTCTCGCGCCGGTCGGCACGGCGGGCAGGGCGGGGTTGAGGTCGTCGATCCGCCCGATCGTCATCCCGGGCGGAGCCGCCGCCTGCGCCGCCTCCGCGGTGCAGGGCGTAGCGGCGGCCAACCCCGTCGCGGGGACGACGAGCGTCGCGAGCGCGCAGACGGCGGCCAAGAGCCAGCACGCGCCGCTGGAGACCGGGTGCGGCTTGCGAGCGACATTCATTGCCCGTCCTCCTGGCCGTCGATGCCTCGGCCGGTCGTCGGTCAGCGTAGCCCCGGGCCTCGCGCGCGTCGGCGCTCGCAGCGAGCCCCTCCTTCCGCCCTTCCGCCCGACCGAGAGAAGTTTCGGGGGCCGCCCGGAGGGCGTTGCTCCCGGGGCGGAACTCCATGGGGCGGAACTCCACGGGGCGGGGCTCCCGACCGACCGTGTTGCGGCCCAACTCTCCCGCTACGGAGAGACGCAACTCGGAAGGAGACCCCGATGGCGAACCCATTCGTGCATGTCGAGCTGAACACGACCGACGTCGCCAAGGCCAAGGCGTTCTATGGAAAGCTGTTCGACTGGAAGCTGGAGGAGGTCCCGATGGGGCCCGGCGCCACCTACACCATGATCCAGGTCGGCGAGGGCACGGGCGGCGGGCTCTTGAAGCAGCCCGTGCCGGGAGCGCCCTCGTCATGGCTCGCGTACGTGCTGGTGGACGACATCCGCGCCGCGACCGAGAAGGCGAGGGTCCTCGGCGGGACGGTCGTGAAGGACGTCACGGAGGTGCCCGGGGCCGGATGGTTCAGCGTGATCGTGGATCCGACCGGCGCCGCGCTGGGACTGTGGAAGTCGAGGTAGGTCGGCACGGGCCGACCTCGTCCTGCGGGTCGCTGGACGACCTGCCGACGGGCGCGATCGAACTCGCGGCGGGCCCTCGAAGGGCGTCTACGCGGTGCGCGGCCTGGCCCTGCGGATCTGGGTGCGGATCTTCTTCAGCCTCCCACGCGCCACGGCGAGCGCGTCGTCCGCCGTGCCGATCGCGTCATCCGCCGCGGCGCTGACGGTCTTGGTCGCCAGCTTCACGAGCGAGCGTCCCGCGTCCTGAAGCGTGCGCCCCAACTCCGCCAGATCCTGCGCCATCCGTTCAGGCTTCTGCGACTTCTGAGCTCGGATCGCCATCTGTTCGGCCCTCCGCGCGGCATCGTACAGCGCCGCCTCCGACGCGGGCCCGGTGCGCTGGGGCGCCACGATCGGCGGCGCCCATCCCCCCATCCCCGACCGAGAGCCCAGCCCATCCCCGACCGAGAGAAGTTTTCCCGGACCGATCGTCCGCGGCGCGGACGGCGGCCTGGTGGCGAAGGCCTGAATTTTCAGCGATTCCTCGCCGGCACGTCGGTTGCCCTGCACGTCGGACATGACCGCACCGCGTCAGATCATCGAGGGCAGCACCTATCTCGTCACGCGCCGCTGCTCGGAGCGCCGCTTCTTCCTCCGGCCCTCGAAGGCCACGGACGCGATCTTCCGGTACGTCCTCGCGGTCGCGGCGAACCGGTATGGGATCCAGGTGCACGCGTACTGCGTGCTCTCGAACCACTTCCACCTGGTCGTGACGGACCCGCACGCCCGACTCCCCGAGTTCCACCGCTACCTCGACGGCCTCGTCGCCCGGGCGACGAACTGCTCCCTGGGCCGGTGGGACGGCTTCTGGGAGCGCGACAGCTACAGCGCGGTGAAGCTCGAGACGGACGACGCGGTCATCGAGAAGATGGTCTACGTCCTCGCCAATCCCGTCGCCGCTGGACTGGTTCGGCGCGGTAAGGAGTGGCCGGGGCTCTGGTCCGATCCGGGCCTGATCGGCGGAGAGGCCATCGTCGCGGAGCGGCCGACGGAGTTCTTCCGCAAGATGGGCCGGATGCCGGCCTCGGCGAGCCTTCGGCTTTGCAGGCCTGCCGGCTTCGAGTCGGACGCCACCTTCGCCGCGCGCCTTCGCAAGGCGCTGCGCGACGCCGAGGACCGTGCCGCGTCGGAGCTCGAAAAGGGAGGCCGGTCCTTTCTCGGCGTGGCCCGCGTCCTCGCGCAGAAGCCTCGTGCGCACCCCGCGCCCACGGAGCCGCGGCGTGGCCTCGATCCCCGCGTCGCGTGCAGGAACAGGTGGAAGCGGATCGAGGCGCTGCAGCGGTTGAAGGAGTTCGGCGCCTCGTACCGTGAGGCGCTCGAGTCCTGGAGAGCCGGCGCCCGCGACGTCCTCTTCCCGCCGGGTACCTGGTTGATGCGGGTCCTGCACGCCGCGACGTGCGGCGAGGCATGCGGCTAGCCGGATTGCACCGCGACGCGAAGCAGGCCGGAACGGCGCTCCCAGGAGACGCCGAGGGCGCGCGCATGCCATCGGAGCGGCCCACGCACGCCGAGAAAGCCTCTACGGTCTCGTGGTCACCGTCCGGACCTGCTTCCCGGGCGTGCGTCGGGGACTCTCGCCTCAACCGCTCGATCAGGCTGCCCGATCCTGCCCTGGCGCTGCGCGGTCACTCGCCCGCTTCATGAATTACTCTCGGTCGGGCGCTCGCATGAATTACTCTCGGTCGGGCGCTCGCCTGACCGGGGGCGGCGCACGCGCCTTCCCACACGGGCCGCGCCTCGTGGTAGGGAAGGGCTGCAGCAGCCTGGCCCCGTAGCTCAGGTGGATAGAGCGGCGGTTTCCTAAACCGTAGGCCGTGGGTTCGAGTCCCGCCGGGGCCACTTCGTCACTGCACACGCGGGGGCAGGGGAGAGGATGATCCAGAAGCTCTCGACGATCGCCCCTGGCCGGCTCTCCGTCCTGGTCGAGGAGGGGCTGCGCGGCCACCACCTGCTCTTCGACTTCGAGGAGATTCGCGCGGCCTTCGCGACGCCGGACGAGCCGGTGACGGCGGACGAGGCGGATCTCGTCGGCGAGGCGCTCCTCGTCATCTGCCGCGAACCGCTCGCGACGGCGCGCGCCACCGTCGAGGCGCTCCCGCGCGACGCCCGCGTCGCGCTCATCCGCCTGTACTTCCGCCTGCTCGATCGCGCCGGCGGCGAGGACGTGAGGCACTAGTGGCGCGCGTGAGAGAAGGTGTACCGATGATGCGCGCGCCACGCGGGTGGGGGTTCGGGGGAGGCGGCGCCCCGCCTCCCCCGGTAGGGCCCCGCGGGGAGGGCCCAGGTCTTGCCGCTTCCTGCAAGCCCTGGAGCCTTCCCCGCGAAGTGCCGCGGAGCAGAATCGTCGTGAACTGGCGCATCACTTCTGCGGAGCGGCACTAGCCGGCCATGTCCGCGCCGGCCGCGCTCGCCCGGGCGGCGTTCCCGGAGCCCATCCTCGAGGTCCTCCGCCGGCTGGGCGCCGCGGGGCACCGCTCCTGGCTCGTCGGCGGCGCGGTCCGGGACCTGCTCCTCCACCGCCGCCGCGACGCCGCCGACTTCGACGTCGCGACGCCGGCGACCCCGCAGCAGGTCATCGCGCTCTTCCCGCGCGTGATCCCCACCGGCATCGCCCACGGGACGGTGACGGTCCTGATCCGCGACGAGAAGATCGAGGTCACCACCTTCCGCGGCGAGGGCGCGTACCTCGACGGCCGCCGCCCGGCGTCGGTGACGTTCCACACCGATCTCGACGCCGATCTGGCGCGGCGGGACTTCACCATGAACGCGATGGCGTTCGACCCGCTGGCGATCGACTTCCGCGATCCCTTCGGCGGGCGCGCCGACATCCGCCGGCGGCGCGTGCGCGCCGTCGGCGTGCCGGAGGAGCGGTTCGGCGAGGACGGGCTCCGGCCGATGCGCGCCGTCCGCTTCGCGGCGCAGCTCGGCTACGACCTCGATCCCCGCACCCGCGCGGCGATCCCGGCGACGCTCCACGTGGCCCGCAAGGTCGCGGTGGAGCGGCTCGCCGTGGAGCTCGAGAAGCTCGTCGTGTCGCCGCACGCGGATCGCGGCGTCGACCTCCTGCGCTCCACCGGCCTCCTCGCCGTCACGCTCCCGACGGTCGCCGCGCTGGCCCCCGTCGCCCTCCGGCACGCCCGCGCCATCCTCCGCCGCGTCGCCCCGGAGAGCGCCCTCCGCTTCGCGGCGCTCCTCCACCCGCTCGGGGCCGACGCCGCGCAGGTGGTGCTGGTGGAGCTCCGGTACCCGCGCCGCCTCGCGGACGAGGTGGCCATGCTCCTCCGCGAGCACGCCTGCCTCGCGAACGGCCGGCGCGGCGCCCTCCCGGCCGCGCCCGAGGAGGTCCGGCGCTGGCTCTCGCGGGTCGGCCCCCCGCGGGCCGAGGTGCAGCTCGCGCTCGCCGCGGCGGAGGCGCGGGCCCTCCCGAAGCCCCGCCGCGCCCGCGCGGCCCACGCCGTGAGGGGGTTGCACGCGGCGATCCGGGCCGAGCTCGCCTCGGCTCCCCCGCTCTCCACGCAGGATCTGGCCCTGGACGGGCGGGCCGTCGTCGCGCTCCTCGGGGGCGCGCCCGGTCCGCACGTCGGCGAGGCGCTCCGCCACCTGCTCGATCGGGTGCTCGCCGATCCCTCCGCGAACACCCCCGACGCGCTCGCCGCGGAGCTCCGGCGGTGGTGGGCCGGGCGAGCGCCGCGCTTATAGTCTCTGGGAGAGGCGATGCCGTGGCGCGGGTGCTGTGCATCGAAGGGGACGAGGCGCTCCGGGCCCGCGCCCGGGTGCTGCTCGAGTCGGCGGGGTACGCCGTCGACACGAGCGCGACCGGCCTCGAAGGGATCGATCGCGCGCTCACGGCCCCCCCGGATCTGATCGTCGCCGACGTGCACCTGCCCGATCTCGAGGGGTACGAGCTCGCGGCCCGGCTCCGGCGGGAGCAGGTGCTCGAGGGCGTGCCGATCGTGGCGATCGGCGACTCGCCGGAGGAGCACGACGTCGCGCTCGCGGCCGGCGCGGACGGGTTCGTGCTCCGGGCGCTGGACGACGGCCACCTCCCGGAGGAGGTCCGCGACTACCTCGCCGGGAAGCGGGAGCGCCTGCCGGAGGAGGGCGAGCGCCGGACGCTGAAGACGCTCTCCGGGAGCCTCGCCGCGCGGCTCGAGTCGGCGCTCACGGCGCGGCAGCGCGCGGACGCCCGGCTCGCCCGCACCGACCAGCTCAAGAGCGCGTTCGTCCGCAACCTCTCGCACCAGCTCTCGACGCCCCTGACGCCGCTCGCCGGCTACCTGCGCATCCTCCAGTCGGACAAGCTCGGGACGCTCACGCCCCAGCAGCGCCGGATCGTGGACGCGATGGCCCAGTCGGTGGCGCGGCTCACGCGCATCGTGGACAACCTCTCGGACTTCGCGAGCCTCGAGGCGGCGAAGGCCTTCATCCTCGAGGGCGAGGTGGATCCGGACCGGCTCGCGGAGGGTGTGGTGTCCGAGCTGCGCGGCGCGATCCAGGACGCCCGGCTCCACGTCGCGGTCGCGCCGGGCGGTGGCGGGCCGATCGTCGCCGACGCGCGGAAGCTCCGGCAGGCGCTCTGGAACCTCGTCTCGAACGCGGTGAAGTTCTCGCCGCACGGGGGCGAGGTGCTGGTCGAGGTCGTCCGCGAGCCCGGGAAGCTGCGGTTCGCGGTCTACGACCAGGGGCCAGGGATCCGGCCGGGCGACGCGGAGCTGCTCTTCGAGCCGCTCTTCCACGCCGCCTCGCGCGGGCGGGAGGACGCGCGTCCGCCGGGGAGCGGCCTCGGGCTGCCGGTGGCCCGGCGGATCGCCGAGGCGCACGGTGGCCGGGTGTGGGTCGAGAGCCCGCCGCGGAGCCAGCCGTCGAGCACGGCGCGGGTCTTCAGCGGCTCGAAGTTCGTCCTCGAGATCCCGGTCCGGCCGAGCGACCGCCCGGCGGCGGGGACGGGCTCGTCGCCGGCCGCGTCCATCGGTTGATCCGCCCCCCGGGAGGCGGTACACCGGCCGCCACGCCGATGCGGGTGCTCGTCGCCATGTCGGGCGGGGTGGACAGCTCGACCGCCGCCGCGCTCCTCGCCGCCGAGGGGCACGAGGTCGTCGGCGTGACGATGCGCGTCTGGGACTACTCCGACCCGGCGCGCGGCCGGACCTGCTGCGCCCCCGAGGACGTGGACGACGCGCGCGCCGCCGCCCGGCGGCTCGGGATCCCGTTCTACGTCGCGAACGTCGAGGCGCGGTTCCGGGAGCGGGTGGTGGACCGCTTCGTGGACGACTACGTGTCCGGGCTCACGCCCAACCCGTGCGTCGCCTGCAACACCGAGGTCAAGTTCGACTGGCTCCTCGCCCGCGCCCGCGCCCTCGGCGCGAAGCTCGCGACCGGCCACTACGCGCGCGTCGAGGCCCGCGGCCCCCGGTTCGTCCTCCGGACCGCCGCCGATCCCGCCAAGGACCAGTCGTACTTCCTCTACGGCCTGGGGCAGGACGCGCTGCGCGACGTGCTCTTCCCGGTGGGCGGCCTCGAGAAGCCGGCGGTCCGCGCGACCGCGGCGCGCGCCGGCCTGCCGAACGCGGCGAAGCCCGACTCGCAGGAGATCTGCTTCGTGCAGGGGGGCGACGCCGGGGCGTTCGTCGCGCTCCGCGCCCCGGCGCGGGTGCGGCCCGGCGAGATCGTCACGACCGACGGCCGGGTCCTCGGTCGCCACGCGGGCGTCCACCTGTTCACGGTGGGGCAGCGGCGGGGGCTCGGGGTGCCCGGTCCGGAGCCGCGCTACGTCGTGCGGCTCGAGCCGGAGGCGGCCCGGGTGGTGGTGGGCACGGCCGCCGAGGCGTCGCGGGACGCGTTCGAGGTCCGGGAGGTCTCCTGGGTGGCGGGCGCGCCGCCGTCCGGGCCGATCGAGGCCCGGGTGCGGGTGCGGCACCGGCACGCGGGAGAGGCGGCGACGGTGGCACCCGGCGCCGGGGCGATCGCGGCGGTGCGGCTGGCGCGGCCGGTCCGGGGCGTCGCGCCGGGGCAGGCGGCGGTCTTCTACGCGGGGGACGAGGTGCTCGGTGGCGGACGGATCGTCTGACGGCGGGGGCGCCTCGCGCCCGGCGGTCCGGGTCGCGCTCGTGGCCCTCGGCTGCCGGGTGAACCGCGCCGACCTGGACGCGCTCGCCGGCGGACTCCCGGAGGGGTTCGTCGTCGCGCGGGACGGCGAGCCGGCCGACTTCGTGGTCGTCAACACCTGCACCATCACGAGCGACGCCGACTCCACCGCGCGCCAGGCGATCCGGCGCGCCGCCCGGGAGCACCCGGGCGCCCGCATCGTCGCGACCGGGTGCTACGCCGAGACCTGCCCCGAGGCCCTTTCCTCGCTCCCGGGCGTCGAGGCGGTGGTCGGCGTCCGCTCCCAGGCCGCGCTCGCCGGCGTGCTCGCCCGCCTCCAGACCGGGGCCACGGCCCAGGAGGCGCTGGCGGCGGCGGCGTGGGACGCGCCGGCGTGGGGCCCGGCCCCCCTCGTCCTGCCCCGGCACACGCGGCCGTTCCTCAAGGTCCAGGACGGCTGCGACGCGCGGTGCGCCTACTGCGTCGTCCCGCTGGCCCGCGGCGCGTCGCGGTCGCTGCCGTTCGACGAGGCGCTGGCCCGGCTCGCCGCCCTGGGCGCGCGGCACCGCGAGGTCGTCCTCACCGGCGTGCACCTCGGCGCGTACGGCCGCGATCTCGCGCCGCGCCGCTCCCTCGCGGAGCTGATCCGGGAGGCGGTCGCGCGCGGCCTCTGCGAGCGGCTCCGCCTGTCGTCCATCGAGCCCCTCGAGTTCCCGGTGGAGCTCGTCCTCGAGCCCGCCACGGGCGGCGCGCTGTGCGAGCACTTCCACCTGCCCCTCCAGAGCGGCTCGGCCCGGCTCCTCGAGGCGATGCGGCGCCCGTACCGTCCCGACCAGTTCGAGCGGGCCGTCCGCGACCTCGCCACGCTCGTGCCGGGCGTGTGCCTGGGGACGGACGTGATGGTCGGGTTCCCCGGCGAGACCGACGCGGATCACCGCGAGACGGTCGCCCTCCTCGAGGCGCTCCCGCTCGCGTACCTGCACGTGTTCCCGTTCTCGCCGCGCCTCGGGACCCCCGCCGCCGGCCTGAAGCCCGCGGTCCCGCGCGCGGTCCAGCGCGTGCGGGCCCACGAGCTGCTCGCGCTCTCGGACCGGAAGTGGCGCACCTTCGTCGCCCAGCAGGCGGGGCGCGAGCTCGAGGTGATGGTGGAGAGGGTCGAGGGCGGCCTCGCCCGCGGCACCTCCCGCCAGTACGTCACGGTGCGGTGGCCCGCGTCAGGCGAGCGGCGCGGGGATCTGGCGCGGGTCCGGGTCGAGGCGAGCGACCGGACCGAGTGCTTCGGCGTCCGGGCGGGGACGTTCACGTCGCGTCTCCCCCCGTAGGGCCCCGCCGGAACCTTGCCCTCCCGGGCCCGGCGGCCTAATCCATGTCTCGCGATGCAGCTCCCCGACGGGCGCCACGTCCCCGACCTCCGCCTCGATCCGTCCCGGGTCGAGCGTTGCAGGGCGCTCGCCGACGCGGTCACCGCCCCGGTCCTCGAGCTCGTCCAGCGCCACACCACGGTCTCCATCGAGCGCACCGTCCTGCGCCTCTACGGGATGGACGACGCGGACGCGTCGGGCGTCCCGCTCGTGAACCGGGCCGTGGACGCCCTGCAGGCACGGGGGCTGCTCGATCGCGGCGCGGCGTACTGGCGGGGCTACGTGCTGCGCGGCGGCCCCGCGGAGCCCGCGGCCGTCGTCGAGCGGCTCGCCGCGCTGCCGCCGCACCCGGCGCCGCTCGCGGAGGCGGAGGAGCGGGAGCTGCGGGCGGACCTCCGCCGCGAGGCGCGGGCGAGGGTGGACGCGCTGCTCGACCGGGTGAGGCGGCGCAACGCGCTCCGCGACGAGCTCGGGGTGGGCGCGTCGCCGCTGCGGTACGTGATCGTCGCCACCGGGAACATCCACGACGACGTCGAGCAGGCGCGGGCGGCCGCCCAGGCCGGCGCCGACGTGATCGCGGTGATCCGGTCCACCGCGCAGTCGCTCCTCGACTACGTCCCCCACGGGGCGACGACCGAGGGCTACGGCGGCACCTACGCGACCCAGGAGAACTTCCGGATCATGCGGGAGGCCCTCGACGACGAGTCGCGACGGCTCCGGCGCTACGTCCACCTCACCAACTACTCCTCCGGCCTGTGCATGCCGGAGATCGCGTTCGCGGCGGCGTGGGAGCGGCTCGACATGCTCCTCAACGACGCGATGTACGGGATCCTCTTCCGCGACATCAACATGAGGCGGACGCTGTGCGACCAGCACTTCTCGCGCCGCGTCTGCGCGCTCGCGGACGTCGTCATCCACACCGGTGAGGACAACTACATCACCACCGCCGACGCGGACGAGGCGGCGCACACGGTCATCGCCTCGCAGTTCGTGAACGAGAGCTTCGCCCACCGCGCCGGGCTCCCCGACCGGCTCGTCGGCCTCGGCCACGCCTTCGAGATCGACCCGGCGCGCGAGGACACCATCGCCCGCGAGCTCGCCCAGGCGCTCCTCGTCCGCACCCTCTTCCCCGGGGCGCCGATCAAGTACATGCCCCCCACCAAGCACAAGCAGGGCGACATCTTCTTCAGCCACGCCTACGACGTCATGGCCGACGTGGTCGCCGCCGTGACGGGGCAGGGCATCCAGCTCCTCGGCATGATGACGGAGGCGATGCACAACCCCTTGCTGATGGACCGCTACGTCGCCCTGAAGACCTCCGCGTACGTCGCCCGCGCCTGGCGGTCGATGGGCGCCGAGCTCGCCCTCCGCCCCGGCGGGCTGGTCGAGCGCCGCGCGAACGAGACGCTCGCGAAGGCCCTCGCGCTCCTCGAGGAGGTCGCCGCCGACGGGCTCATGAGGGCGATCGGCGAGGGGCGCTTCGCGGACATCGCGCGGACGGAGGACGGCGGCAAGGGGCTCGCCGGCGTCGTCCCGCGCGGCCCCGCCTACTTCAACCCGCTGCTCGAGATCATGGAGACCCGATGACCCGCTCCCGCTTCACCCTCGCCGCCGCGGCCGCCGCGGTGGCGCTCTCCGGCTGCGCCGGCCTCCGGCAGGCGTTCGAGCCGGCGCCGCAGGGGCGCCCCTCCGGCCGGGACGGCTGGCTCGTCTACACCATCGGCGAGCTCCGGTTCGAGGCGCCGGTGCGGTGGGCGCCCACCGGCCGGCGGACCCACGTGACGCTCGAGTCGCCCGAGTCGAACGCGCGGCTCGAGGTCTCCGTCTCGGAGACGCGGTACCCGGACCAGAAGGCGTGCCTCGCCGCCGGCGCGGAGGTGCTCGGGAAGGCGAGCCACCTCGAGCGGGTCCGGCGCCACGCCACCACCTTCGCGGGCGCCCGCGCCGAGACGCTCGAGGGCGACGCGGGCGGCTGGCACGTCTGGGCGTGGGCGGCCTGCGACGGCGGCACGCAGTACCAGGTGTTCTTCACCGCGCAGACGCCGGCGCCGCCGCCGGTGATCGAGGCGCACCGCACGCTCGTGTCGAGCGCGCGCATCGGAGGCCAGGTGTAGCCGTGACCGTCGGGGGGGAGCCGGGGCAGGTGGTGCGGCCGTACGGAGACCGGCGCGACGACGGCGTCGTGCAGCTCTCGTTCGTGCTGCCGGTCCCCGCCGACGAGCGCGCGCGCGCGGCCGCCGCCGAGGTCGCGCGGCGGATGGGCCTGGAGCAGGTCCAGATCGCGGCGATGGAGCCGGCGGCGGACCGGTACACGTTCTTCGTCGTCTACGGGCGCACCTCCGCGGCGGTGGACTACGGCGCGTTGCAGGTGGCGGAGCGCCCGGTCCGCCGGAAGGGCTTCGACGAGCTGAACGCGCTCGCCCTCCGCGAGGTGGGGCGCCGGATCGTGGTGCTCGGCGCGTGCACCGGATCGGACGCGCACGCGGTCGGGATCGACGCGATCATGAACATGAAGGGCTTCGCGGGGGATCCCGGGCTCGAGCGCTATCCCTGCCTCGACGCCCGGAACCTCGGCGCGCAGGTCGAGAACGCCGCGCTCGCGCGGCTCTGCGCCGAGCGGCGAGCGGACGCGGTGCTGGTCTCGCAAGTCGTGACCCAGCGCGACGTGCACAAGGAGAACGCCCGGCGCCTCGTCGAGGAGCTCGAGCGGCTCGGGATCCGGAAGGAGATCACCGCGATCCTGGGCGGCCCCCGGATCGACCACCGGCTCGCGCTCGAGCTCGGCTACGACGCGGGCTTCGGGCCGGGGACGCGCCCGTCGGAGGTCGCCACGTTCATCGTGGGCGCGGTGCTGCGGCGGATGGGGAAGGAGCTGCACTGATGGCGCCGCTCCCGCTGCGCGCGAGGCTTCGCCTCCGGATGTCGCAGGCTGACGCGCACTACGGCGGCGACCTCGTGGACGGCGCCCGGCTGCTGGCGCTCTTCGGCGATCTGGCGACCGAGCTGCTCGTGCGTCACGACGGCGACGAGGGGCTCTTCCGGGCGTACGACGCGGTCGAGTTCCTCGCGCCGGTGCACGCGGGGGACTTCCTCGAGGCGGAGGGGGAGCTCGTCGGGGTCGGGGCGACCTCGCGCGCGATGCGGTTCGAGGCGCGGAAGGTCATCGCCTCCCGCCGCGATCTCTCCAGCTCGGCCGCCGAGGTCCTCTCGACGCCGGTGGTCGTGTGCCGCGCCACCGGGACCTGCGTGGTCCCGCGGGAGCAGCAGCGGCGCCCGGCGCCTCCCCGGCCCCGCGGCGCGAAGCGCGCGCCGCCGCGCCCGAAGCCGCCGGCGCGGCGCCGAGGTGTGGCATGGCCGAGCCGGTGATCGTCACCGCGGCGGTGGTCGGCGCGGAGGTCACCCGCGCCCAGAACCCGGCGGTGCCCTACACGCCGGAGGAGATCGCGCGCGCGGCGGTGGACGCCTGGCGCGCCGGCGCGGCGGTGGTCCACCTCCACGCGCGGTGGCCCGACGGGCGGCCGTCCCAGGAGGCGGCGCACTTCCGCGAGCTCATCGACCGGATCCGGGGCGCCGGGTCCGACGCGGTGATCCAGTGCTCCACCGGCGGCGCGCTGGGCATGTCGCTCGACGAGCGGCTCGGGGCGCTCGTCCCGGGCGCCGAGATGGGCACGCTCAACCTGGGCACGATGAACTTCGGCGACGGCGTGTTCGTGAACACCCGCCCCGACATCGTGCGCGTGGCGGCGCGGCTCCGCGAGCGGCGGCTCGTGCCGGAGTGCGAGGTGTACGACGCCGGGATGCTCGACACGCTCCGCTGGCTCCTCGAGCGCGGTCACCTCGGCGCGCCCTACCACGTGCAGCTCGTGCTCGGCGTGCCAGGCGGGATGTCCGCGACCGAGCGGAACCTCCGCTTCCTCGTGGAGGGGCTGCCGCAGCCCGCCCGCTGGTCGGTCGCGGGCGTCGGCCGCTTCCAGCTCCCCATGGCGGAGCTCGCGCTCCGGCTCGGCGGTCACGTGCGCGTGGGGCTCGAGGACAACGTGTTCGTGGCGAAGGGCGTCCTGGCGCGCGGCTCGGACGAGCTCGTGTCACGCACCGTCGAGCTCGCCCTGCGCGCGGGGCGGGCGCCGGCGCGGCCGCACGACGCGCGGCGGCTCCTCGGGATCGCCTGAGCCGCAGGCAGCGCGGCCTCCTGTCCCGGCTTCCCGCGGCTTGACGGGCCCCGAGCGGGACGAGTAGGTTCCCGCCCATCTTCGGGGACCCGCAGCCATGACCAAGGCCGAGCTGATCGAGAAGGTCCAGCGTGAGCACTCCGCGCTCTCGAAGCGGCAGCTCGCGCTCGTGGTGGACGCCGTGTTCGAGAACCTCGCGAAGGGCATCCGCAAGGACAAGCGCTTCTCGATGCCGGGCTTCGGCACCTTCGTCGTGAAGCGTCGGGCGGGGCGGGTGGGGCGCGATCCCCGGACCGGCGCCGAGATCCAGATCGCGCCCACGAAGACGGTGGGCTTCAAGCCGGCGCCCGAGCTCAAGAAGGCGCTGTAGGAGACGCATGAGCCTGGCCGAGTGGCTCGAGACCTTCCGGCAGATGCACGAGCGCTTCCGGCGCGGGCAGCTCTCGCCGCGCGACGAGGCGATCTACCGCGCCGGGCGCGACGAGCTCGCCCGCGCCCTCCTCGCGGCGCAGCGGGTCACGCTCAAGCCGGGCGAGCTCCCGCGGCAGGCGCTCCGAGTCGCCCGCGCGCTCCAGGTCGATCTCGACCTGATCACCTCGAGCGCGCGCGCCATCACGATCGACCTGTCCACCGGCGGCTTCTCCTGCCTGCTCGCGAAGGCGCCGCCCCACGACGACCAGGTGAAGTTCGTCCTCCGGATCCCGGCCTCGGCGCCGCTCGCCGGGAGCTGCCGCGTCACCGACGTGAAGCCGCTCACCGGCAACGTGCGCGTCGCGTTCCGGTTCGAGGGGCTCGAGGACGCGGACCGGGATCGGCTCGAGACGTTCGTCTTCGACACGGTCCTGAGCCAGCTCGCCGGCTGAGCGCGGCGAGCGGTCCCGCGTCCGCGCGGGGCCCGCGGCGCGGGACTGCCAGGAACCTGTTTCGTCGCGCGCCCTGCGCCCTTCGACTCCGCGCCGCGCCCGTGGCGCGGCGCTACGCTCAGGGCGAACGGGGGACACGAGAGCATGCGGGGCCCGGCCAGGTCCCCCGGGGCCGGTACCGCTCGCCCTTCGACGTCGGGGCGTGGCGCGGCGCTACGCTCGGGGCGAACGGGGGACACGAGAGCATGCGGGGCCCGGCCAGGTCCCCCGGGGCCGGTACCGCTCCCCCTTCGACTTCGGGGCGTGGCGCGGCGCTACGCTCAGGGCGAACGGGGGACACGAGAGCATGCGGGGCCCGGCCAGGTCCCCCGGGGCCGGTACCGCTCGCCCTTCGACGTCGGGCCGCTGCGCGGCCCTACGCTCAGGGCGAGCGGATCGGGGAGTCGTGCAGTTGCTCCGACAGGCTCCTAGGGCGTCTTCGTCTTCGGCGTCGCGAAGTCCACGTCCACGTCGAGCTGGACCGACCACATGAGATTCGTGTTCGCCATCGGGTTCGCCTTGTAGAGATCCCGGTCGAGCAGGTAGACCGGCCCGGTGAGGACGTCGATGCTCGGCGTGAAGTAGAGGCCGATGCCGCCGCCCACCGCGCCGAACCAGTTCTTCCCGGTCGAGACGTCGGCCAGGAAGACGATCTTGTCGAGGCCGGGCTTGCCGATCTTGACGTCGGGGCTGACCCAACTCGCCATGAAGCCGGCGCGGTTCACCTTGCCGTCGCTGCCGGTCCAGAGCACCTTGCTGCCCGCGCCGTAGTAGCCGCCGACCGCCACGCTCCCGATCACCGGCAGGGTCTTCCCCACGGAGAGGTGGAGCAGGTCGTAGTCCGAGATGTCCTTCTTGAAGCCGGCGTTCGCGATGCCGAAGGACACGCCGGGCTGCCAGGCGCCGAAGGCGTTCTCCGGGAGCGTGAGCTTCCCGTTCACCTGGAGGACGTCCGTCGAGCGGAGCGAGAGGGTCGGGTAGAACAGGTCCACGCCGATCTCGCCCTGCAGCTTCTCGAAGGGCAGCACGCCGATGGTGAGGCCGTACGTGTTCTGCAGCAGCCCCTTCTCGGCGACGTAGGTGTCGTAGGTGAGGTGCGGCAGCAGGTACGGCTGCGTGTACGTCGTCTCGGGCGTCCAGAACGTGGTGGACGGGGTCGCGTGCGCGGCGGTCGCCGTCGTGAGCAGGGCGGCGAGGAGCGCCGCCTCGAGTGCCTTCTTCATCTGGAAGTGCTCCTTCGTGAGCGGGTCGGGTGCATCCGGGAATGCTGCGGGGTGCGTCGCTGTTCCCCCGCTCCCTGTGCAGCGGCCGTGCCGCTGCCCCGGCGCGCCGCTCTCCGGCCCTGCGCGCCCCCGGGACGGGGGTTTGCGAGCGTCGGAGGCCTCGCCGCGCGCCTGGGCTGCGCCGCGCGCGGGCAAGGACCTGACCGCCGCGCGTGCAACCGGGCCCGGACGCGACGAGGCCCGGATACGACGAGGCCCGCCCCGGCGTGTGCCGGAGCGGGCCTCGGTGCGTCCTCGACGCGGCCTACGTTCGCTACGCGGGCGAGTGCTTGGCCTGCGGCGCCGCGGCGAGCGACTCGACCGGCGTCGGCGCCGCGCCGAAGGAGGACTCGTCCGCGGTGATGTACGCGCGCTCGCCGGCCTCGGACTGGTCGAGCCCGCTCCACTCGTCCTGCTCGTCCACGCGGAGCGGCGTGATGGCGCCGACGAGCTTCAGCAGGCCGAACGAGAGGACGCCGGAGAACGCCATCGTGGCGGCGAGGCCGAGCGCCTGCTTCGCGAGGAGGAGCAGGCTCCCGTCGGCGCCGGCCGGGTTCACCGCCTTCGAGGCGAGGAGCCCGGTCAGGAGGGCGCCGAACGTCGCCGCGACGCCGTGGACCGCGAACACGTCGAGCGCGTCGTCCAGGCCGAGCCGGGGCCGGATCCGCACGGCCGCGAAGGAGGCGAGGGCGGCCGCCCCGCCGAGGACGAGGCTCGCGGACGGCTTCACGAAGCCGGCCGCCGGCGTGATCGCGACCATCCCCGCGACGGCGCCGGAGGCGAGGCCGACCCCGGAGATCTTCCCGTGCAGGACGAGCTCGGCGAGGCCCCACGCCGCCGCCGCGGCCGCGGGCGCGAAGAAGGTGTTCACGAAGGCGGTGCTCGCGAGGGCGTTCGCGCCGAGGGCGCTGCCGCCGTTGAAGCCCAGCCACCCGAACCAGAGGAGCCCCATCCCGAGGATCGCGAAGGGGACGTTGTGCGGGAGGACGGTCGGGGTGCGGAGGCCGCGGCGCCGGCCGAGGACGATCGCCGCGACCAGGGCGGCGGTCGCCGCGTTGACGTGCACCACCGTGCCGCCCGCGAAGTCCAGGACGCCGAGGTTGCGCAGCCACCCCCCGGGCGCCCAGACCCAGTGCGCGACCGGCGCGTACACGACGAGGCTCCACAGCGCGACGAAGAGCACGTAGGCCTTCATCCGCATGCGCTCGACGACCGCGCCGGAGATGAGCGCGGGCGTGATCACCGCGAACATCGCCTGGAAGAGCATGAACGCCGAGTGCGGGACGGTCGCGGCGAGCGAGGGCTCCGGCGCGTCGCCCACCCCGGCCAGGCCCGCCCAGGAGAGCCCGCCGAGCACCCGGTCGAGGGGGCCGGCGCCGGGCGAGAACGCCACGCTGTAGCCGACGAGCGCCCAGAGCACCCCGACGATCGCCATGCAGACGATCGACAGGTTCATCGTGTGGACCGCGTTCTTCGAGCGGACCAGGCCGCCGTAGAAGAACGCCAGCCCCGGCGTCATCAGCATCACGAGGCCGGCGCTCACGAGGAGGAGCGCGGTGTCGCCCGTGTCGATCTTCTCGCTGGCGTGCGCGAGGGCGGGCGCCGCGGCGAGCAGCAGGAACGAGAGCTTCTTCACTTGGCCTCCGGGAGGGCGGGGTTGCTGCGGTGCCGGGCTCCCGTGCAGCGAGCGTGCCGGGCAGGCGGAATCCCGGTCCCCGTGCAATTTCAACGTCCGGTTCCGGACGAGCCGCCGGCGTCTGCCCGGCGACGCAGCAGTACGCTGCTGCGTGTGCAGGCATCGAACCCGGGTGGGGGAGGCGGGGCGAGCCGCGTTTTCCGGCGCGCAGCCCGGAAACCGGGCGAGGAGCAGAGCGGGCGCCTGGGCGCCGCGAGGGCGATCGGCCCGGCGGAACGACGGTCATCCCGTCGCCGCGAGGTTCGCCCTCGAGCCCTGGTCAGCGTCCGTCGGCGTCCTTCAGGCGGGCGCGTGGCCGCCGTGCCGCGCCATCACCGATGTGACGAGCGGGTCCGGGTCGTCCGCGCCCCGGTCTTCTTCGCGACCGCGCCCTTCTTGGCGGCCGCGCGAGCGGGCGCCTTCGCGGCGTGGGCCGGCTTCGCCGGGACCGTCCGGACCGGCGCGGGCTGCGGCGTCGGCTCGGGCGGCAGAGGGGGAGGGAGCGGCTCGGGCTCCGGCGGGTCGTCGTCGCTGCGGCTCTGGAGCGCCGCCGGCGCGTTCACCGCGGCGCGGTACACGCCTCGGCGGCTCGCCTCGAGGCGGGCGATCCGCTCGGCCCAGGCGCGCGCGGCGGGATCGAGCGCCGCGGCCTCGAGCGCGGCCCGGGCGCCGCCCTCATCCCCGGCGCGGAGCCGGAGCGCGGCGAGGTGGAGCGCGGCGCGCCCGCGCTCGGGCGCAGGGACGCGCGTGTCCTGCAGGAGCCGCTCGAGCGGCGCGATCGCCTCCCCGGCCGGCAGCGTCCCCGCCAGGGCGAGCTTCGCGAGCCCGAACGTCGCGCGCGGGCTCGCGCCCTGCGGACCGGAGACGGCGAGCGCGGCGGTGTAGGCGGCGCGCGCGGCGGCGGGATCCTTCTGGCCGCGTCGGGCGACGTCGCCTTGGATGGCGAGCCCCGCGGCGAACCGCGCGTCACCCGCCGCCGCAGCGGCGGGCTCGACCGCGGCGGAGAGGCGGTCGGCCGCCATGAAGATCCGCGCCTGCAGCGCCTCCGCCCAGACGTTCCGCCCCTCCGCGTGGCTGGCGGCGGTGCTCGCGTCGCCCATCGCGCCCTGCCCGAGCGCGAGGGCGGCGCGGGCGAGGTACGCCGCGTCCGGGACGGTCTCCGCGCGCTCCGAGGCGACGAGGAGCTTGTCGGCGGCGGCCCCGGCGGCGGCGTCGCGATAATCGGACGCGAGCATCGCGAGCGCGAACGCCCGGGCGCTCCCGGCGAGAACGGGGTCCATCCGGGCGGGGATCTCGAGCTTGTCCGCCGCCGCCCGGTACGCGGGGGCGGTGTCGAGCCGCATGAGCGCCTCGGCCTCGGCGAGCGCCTGGCGGACGGTGCGCTCGCGGTGTGCGGCGCGGTACCAGAGCAGCGATCCGCCGAGGGCGAGCACCACGACCGCGGCGACCCCCGCCTTGAGGGCGGTCGAGCGGGAAGGCCGGACGGCGGCACGCTCGCGCTCGCCGACCTCGAGCACCTCGAGCTCCGGCTCCGGCTCCGGTGCGGGGTCGGCGGGTCGCGCGGACCGCGCGGTGGATCTCGCCGCAGGCTTCCTGGGGCGCTTCGCGGCGGGCTTCGCGGCGTCGCGGCGACGAGGCTCCGGCGCGACCTGGAGCTCGGGGGGGAGCTCGTAGAAGCCGTCGTCGTCGATGGCGTCGTCTTGCCGAGAAAGGTCCAGCGGCTCCGGGAGTTCGTCGGGCGAGGGCGGGGGCTTGGGCATCGCAGGGGGGAGCGCGCGGGGGAGGTCCACCGCACGCAACCCGAGGAGGGTACTTCCGGGGGAAGCCCTGCGTCAAAAAACGACGCGCCTGGACCAGCAGAGCTGGCGCAGGCGCGGTGAACGCTGGATGTGCGACGGTGCTGTGCTAGCCGTTCTTCTCTTCGCGCTCGTCCTCGCGGGCGACGCCGGACAGCACGTCGTTCACGGACGGGAAACGCATGATCTCGCCGCGCGCGATGCGCCAGGCCTGCTGGACGATCCACGAGAGCGACCGGTCCTGCCGGTTCGCCTCCGCCTGGATCTCGTTCAGCATATCCTCGGGGAAATAGAGCGACTGCTTACGCTTGTCGGTGCCGGGCATCACTGCTCCATGCTGTGGGACAATCGAAGATTTTGTACGCTGGCCGCTTCCGGGGGTCAAGGATCATCGACCTTGAAGGGTAACGACGGCGCGTACTGAACGTGCACGAAATGGGGACTGTTCCGGGAGGATCGGGTCGATCGACGTGACTGCGCACGACCTGCGGGGCTTCGCCCTCTTGTGCGCGAAAAAAAGAGGAGAGCCGGCATCGCTGCCGGCTCTCCGTGGGCCCAGAGGGGGAGGGGGGGACCCCTAGGCCCAACGCCGCAAAGATCGTCTCACCTCGCGCTGCAGTCTACGTCCGGCCCCAACATCTCATTCCTGCATGGGTTTTGCAACGTCTTGCAACCTGGGCGGGCCCGACGTGCTGGAGCCTCCCTCTCGCGTCGCCATCCAGAACCCGGGACCCGGGGCTTCCATTCCCCGGCCGATCCCACGATCCCCCGAACGCGAGCGTAGTATACGAAACTGCGTCATTTCACGCTCGTACGATGCGCAAGAAGAGGCTCCATCCCTATGCAGAGCGGGTCCTCGGGACCCTCCAGCGCCGGAGGCTGCTCACGCCGTCGGATCGCGTGCTGGTGGCCCTCTCCGCCGGCCCGGACTCGACCGCGCTGGTCGCGGTCCTCGCCGCGCTGAGGGACGCGGGCCACCTGGGGAGCGTCTCGGCCCTCCACGTGGACCACGGGCTCCGGGCGGGCGGCGACGAGGACGCGGCTGCGGCCAGGGCGACCTGCGCGCGCTTCGGCGTCGCGTTCGAGTCGGTCCGCGTGGTGGTGGGCCGCGGAAACGTCGAGGCCCAGGCGCGCCGGGCGAGGTACGCCGCCCTCAGGGCCGCCGCGGCGCGCACCGGGGCCACCCGGATCGCGACGGGGCACACGCGTGGCGATCAGGCCGAGACGGTGCTGCTCCGGCTCCTGCGCGGGGCGGGGGCCCGGGGGCTCGGCGGGATCCCGCCGCGGCGCGGGGCGATCGTGCGCCCGCTCATCGATCGCTCCCGCGCCGAGGGGCTCGCGTACCTCGCGGACCTGGGGCTCTCCTGGCGCGAGGATCCGACGAACGCGTCGCCACGCTTCGCCCGGAACCGCGTGCGCCACGAGCTCCTGCCGGCGATCCGCGCGCTCGCGCCGGCGATCGAGCGGACCCTGGCGCGAACGGCCGATCTCCTGCGCGCCGACGAGCAGGCCCTCTCCGCGCGCGCCAGGGTGAAGGTGGGCGCGTCGGTCGCGGTGGAGCTCGCTCGCCTCGACGCCGAGCCGGACGCGGTGCGGCGGCGGATCGTGCGTCGGCTCTGGCGCAACGCCGGCGGAGGGCGCGGCCTCGAGGGCAAGCACGTCGAGGCCGTGCTCGCCCTGCTGTCGCGAGGGCGTCCGGGGCGCGCGACGCTGGGTGGAGGGCTCGAGGCGCGATGCCGCTACGGCCGGCTCGAGATCGGGCCGATCGCCGCGCGGCGCGCCGGGTTCGCCCCGATCGACGTCGCCGGTCCGGGTCGCTACGAGGTGCCCGGACGGGGCGTCACGGTGGAGATCGTCGCGGCGCGGCCCGACGCCATCCGGTGGCCGCTCGCGCTCCGGACGCGGCGCCCCGGGGACCGATTCCGCCCGGAGGGCGGGCCCGGGACCAAGAAGCTCAAGGGCTGGCTGATCGATCGCAAGGTGCCGCGGGAAGCGCGCGATGGGCTGCTGCTGCTCGCCCGCGGCGATCGGATCGCCGCCGTCGCCGACCTCGGGGTGGTCGCGGACGGGCTCGGGCCTGCCGGCGCCGGGCTGGTGGTCCGGCTGGAAGCGTCCCGGTAGGGAGCCCGATGGGGAGCCAGCCGGCGCGGCGATCCTCGTACTGCAACGGGGGGCGCGTGCTGTTATAAAGGGCTGACTTGGCTGGGCGTCGCTCGCCCGGCCGGCGGAGGGGGCCGGAACACTCCGCGCGTGCCGCCGGTTCGGTCCATCGACGCACCACCGAAGGGGAAAACGAGCCTTGCGCCAGTCCTACAAGACCGCCCTGCTCTGGGTCTTCCTGATCGTGATGTTCATCGCGCTGTGGAAGCTCTTCGACCAGAAGGCGCGGGACGAGAAGGTCCTCGACTGGACCCTCTTCCAGAAGAAGGTCACCGCTGGCGAGGTCGTGAACGTCAACATCAAGGACCAGGAGTACAGCGGCAAGCTCCGCGACGGCGGCACGTTCCGCGTGACCGGGCCGATGGACCTCACCGGCACGAACGCCGACAAGCTCCTGCAGCAGGGCGTGAACGTCCAGTTCGAGAAGCCCGAGCAGAACTCGCTCTGGGTGACGGTGCTGCTCCAGTACCTGCCCCTCGTGTTCGTCTTCCTCCTCATCTTCTTCTTCATGCGCCAGCTCCAGTCGGGCGGCGGCAAGGCGATGAGCTTCGGGAAGTCGCGCGCGAAGCTGATGACCGAGCACCACAACAAGATCACCTTCGCGGACGTCGCCGGCATCGACGAGTCCCGGGACGAGCTCGAGGAGATCATCTCCTTCCTGAAGGACCCGAAGAAGTTCACCCGGCTCGGCGGCCGGATCCCCAAGGGCGTGCTGCTCATGGGCCCCCCGGGCACCGGCAAGACGCTCCTCGCCCGCGCGGTCGCCGGCGAGGCCGGCGTGCCGTTCTTCTCGATCTCGGGCTCCGACTTCGTGGAGATGTTCGTCGGCGTCGGCGCGTCCCGCGTCCGCGACCTCTTCGAGCAGGGCAAGAAGAACGCCCCGTGCATCATCTTCATCGACGAGATCGACGCGGTGGGCCGCCACCGCGGCGCGGGGCTCGGCGGCGGCCACGACGAGCGCGAGCAGACGCTGAACCAGCTCCTCGTCGAGATGGACGGCTTCGAGTCGAACGAGGGCGTCATCCTCATCGCGGCCACGAACCGGCCCGACGTCCTCGACCCGGCGCTGCTGCGCCCCGGCCGCTTCGACCGGCGCATCGTGGTGCCGCGCCCCGACCTGAACGGCCGCCTCGGCATCCTCAAGGTGCACACCAAGAAGACGCCGCTCGATCCGCAGGTCGATCTCACGCAGATCGCCCGCGGCACGCCGGGCTTCTCCGGCGCCGACCTCGAGAACCTCGTGAACGAGGCCGCCCTCTACGCGGCCCGGCGCAACCAGGAGAAGGTTGCGACCGACGACTTCGAGTTCGCGAAGGACAAGGTGATCATGGGCACCGAGCGGCGCTCGATGATCATCTCCGAGCGCGAGAAGCGGAACACCGCCGTCCACGAGGGCGGCCACGCGCTCGTCGCGAAGGTCCTCCCGGGCACGGACCCCGTCCACAAGGTGACCATCATCCCGCGGGGCCGGGCGCTCGGCCTCACCCAGCAGCTCCCGGAGGAGGACCGCCTCAGCATCAACCAGGAGTTCGCCCTCAACCAGGTCGCGATCCTCATGGGCGGGCGCATCGCCGAGGAGATCGTCTTCGGCTCGAAGACCACCGGCGCGGGGAACGACATCGAGCGCGCCACCGAGCTCGCGCGCCGCATGGTGTGCGAGTGGGGGATGAGCGATAAGCTGGGGCCCCTCGCGTTCGGCAAGAAGGAGGGCGAGGTCTTCCTCGGGCGGGAGATGGGGTCGGTGCAGACCTACTCCGAGCAGACGGCGCGCGACATCGACGCGGAGGTCCGGCGGATCGTGACCGAGCAGTACGAGCGGGCCAGGAAGGTCCTCCTCGAGAACCGCGAGCTCCTCGACCGGGTCGCCGACGCGCTCATCGAGTACGAGACGCTGGACGCCGCGGACATCGACGTCCTCATGAGCGGCGGCACCATCAGCCGGCCGCCTCCCCCGAAGCCGATCGCGGCGGCTGCGGCCGACAAGGGCAAGCGCGGCGGGCTCCTCGACGCGGTCGGGGGTGTCCCCGCCGCGGGCAAGGCGTAGCGGCCCGGAACGGGCGGCGCTCGGCGCCCGGGCTCCGGGCGCCGGGATCGCCTCGAGGTGACGACGACGATGCGCATGCAGCTCGGGGCCAGGCTCTTCGACGGGCCTGGCCCGTTCATCATGGGGATCGTGAACGCGACCCCCGACTCCTTCTCGGACGGCGGCCGCTACCTCGAGCCCGCGGCGGCGATCGCCCACGCGCTCCGGCTGGTGGACGAGGGCGCCGACCTCGTGGACGTGGGCGGCGAGTCCACCCGGCCCGGCTCGGCGGCGGTCACGGCGGAGGAGGAGATCGCCCGGGTGGTCCCGGTGATCGCCGGCGTCCGCGCGCGCGGCTGCCGCGTCCCCATCTCCATCGACACCACCAAGCCCGAGGTGGCCCGCGCCGCCCTCGAGGCGGGCGCCGACGTCGTGAACGACGTCTCGTGCCTCGCCGATCCCGAGCTCGCGCGCGTGATCGCGCGCGCGGGCGTCCCCCTGGTGCTGCAGCACGCCCGGGGCGCGGCCGGGGCGCCGGCCGCCTACGGCGACGTGGTGGCGGAGGTCGCCCGCGAGCTCCGGGACGCCCTCGCGCGGGCGGAGGCCGCCGGGATCCCGCCGGACCGCGTGATCCTCGATCCCGGGATCGGCTTCGCCAAGCAGCCGGAGGACGACGTCGCGCTCCTCGCCGGCCTCCCGGCGCTCCGCGCGCTGGGGCGCCCGCTGCTGGTCGGGCCGTCGCGGAAGAAGTTCATCGGCGCGCTCACCGGCGCGTCGGTGGACGACCGCGTGCCGGGCACCCTCGCGGCGGTGACGGCGTGCGTACTCGCGGGGGTGGAGTGGGTGCGTGTGCACGACGTCGCCCCCGCCCGTCAGGCCGCCCTCGTCGCGGCGGCGATCAGGGACGCGGCCGCACGCCGGGCGCGCTAGACTGGCCCCCGGAGAGCTCACGTTGCACCGCGCCCTCGTCTACCTGCTCGGACCCGACGCCACCGCGGCGGACGCGGCGCTCGCCCTGTTGGACGTGGGGGTCGTCGCCTTCCTCGTGTACCGCTTCCTCCGGCTCATCCGCGGGACGCGGGCGGTGCCCATCCTGTACGGGCTCTCCCTCATGGGGCTCGTCTACGTCGGCGCGCGCTCCGCCAACCTCGAGACGCTCTCCTGGCTGCTCGGGCACTTCCTCAACTACTCGTTCATCTTCGGCGTGATCGTCCTCTTCCAGTCGGACATCCGGCGCGCGCTCGCCGAGCTGGGGCGCGGCTCCCGCCTGCTCGCGGCCTTCGCGCGGGACGAGCAGGACGAGCGCGCGGCGCAGCGCGGGACGGTGGACGCGGTGGTGAAGGCGGCCGTCCGGCTCGCCCGGCACCGCGTCGGCGCGCTCGTCGTCCTGGAGCGCACGGCCGACCTGTCGGACGTCGTGGACACCGGGCTCCGGCTCGACGCCGCGGTCTCGCCCGAGCTGCTCGTGTCGATCTTCCAGCCCGCGAGCCCGCTCCACGACGGCGCGGCGGTCGTGCAGAAGGCGCGGCTCGCGGCCGCCGGGTGCCTGCTGCCGCTCTCCGTCGCCGCGGCCCCGCAGGAGCTCGGGACGCGCCACCGCGCGGCGCTCGGGCTCGCCGAGGAGCTGGACGCCGCGGTCGTGGTCGTCTCGGAGGAGCGCGGCGAGATCTCCGTCGCGCTCGACGGCGTGCTCCACCGCGGGCTCGACGAGCAGGCGCTCCGGACGCTGCTGCACGCGCTGTTCGTGCCGCCGGGGCGCGGCACGAGCGGCGTCGGCGTCGTCCGGCCGGCGGTGAAGCCCGGCGCCGGGCGGGAGGAGCAACGTGCAGCGCACTGACCTCGCGCTCCGGCTCCTCGCCGGGGTGATCGCGGTGAGCCTGTTCCTGATCGTCTCCGGGGATCGACGGGTCACGGCCAGCTACACCGTCCCCGTCGTCGCGGCGCAGCCCGCCGGCGCGCGCGGCGTCACGACGCCACCCCCCGCGGCGGTCACGGTGGTCCTCTCCGGCCCGTGGGCGCGGCTCCGCGGGGTGAGCGCCGAGACGCTCGGCCCCATCCGTCTCGACCTGACGCGCGAGGCATCCGGGCTGCGCACGTGGTACGTACGCTCCGAGGAGACGCTGGAGCGGCGGCTCCCGCGGGGCGTTCGCCTCGAGGACATCCGCCTCGAGGACCTCCACCCCGCGCAGGGCGAGCTCGGACGGGGCGAGCTTCGTTGAACCGCTTCCCGCACACCCTGGGCTTGGACGATAGGTCGGACGATGACGACGCGTGACACGAACGGCAGAGCGAGGACGCAGACCAACGGCATCTCCCGCGCCCGGGCGAACGGCGCGCGCAACGGCGTGAAGGCGGCGCCCGCCCGGCCGCCCGTCGGACCCGCCGTCCCCGCGGTCCGGCGCCTGTTCGGCACCGACGGCGTGCGCGGCGTCGCGAACGTCCACCCGATGACCGCCGAGATGGCCCTCCAGCTCGGCCGGGCGCTCGCGTACCTCGTGCGGAGCGGCTCGCACCGCCACCGGATCGTCATCGGGAAGGACACCCGGCTCTCCGGCTACATGCTCGAGCAGGCGATCGCCTCCGGGATCTGCTCGATGGGCGTGGACGTGATGCTGTGCGGGCCGCTCCCCACGCCGGGCATCGCCTTCATCACCCAATCCATGCGCGCCGACGCGGGCGTGGTGATCAGCGCGAGCCACAACCCGTACCAGGACAACGGCATCAAGTTCTTCTCGCGCGACGGGTTCAAGCTGCCCGACGAGATGGAGCTCCGGATCGAGCGGCTCCTCCTCGACGGGCCGGAGGACGACGGCGGCGACGAGGACTTCCGCGCCCTCCGGCCCACCGCCACCCGCATCGGGAAGGCGAAGCGGATCGACGACGCCATCGGGCGGTACGCGCAGTTCCTCAAGTCCATCTTCCCGAAGGACCTCACCCTCGACGGGCTCACGGTGGTGGTGGACTGCGCCCACGGCGCGGCGTACCACACCGCGCCCGCCGTCCTCGAGGAGCTCGGCGCGAAGGTCATCGCGCTGAACGTCAAGCCGGACGGGACGAACATCAACGACCGGTGCGGCGCGGTCCACCCCGAGGCGATGGCGAAGGCGATCCAGCGCCACGGCGCGAACCTCGGGCTCGCCCTCGACGGCGACGCCGACCGGGTGATCCTCGCCGACGAGACCGGCCGGATCGTGGACGGCGACGCGATCATGGCGCTCGTCGGGCGCGACCTCATCCGCCAGCGGGCCCTCGCGAAGCGGACCGTGGTCGCGACCGTCATGTCCAACCTCGGCCTCGAGCGGTCGCTCGCCGAGGTGGGCGGGAAGGTGGTCCGGACCGCGGTCGGCGACCGGTACGTCGTCGAGGAGATGCGCCGGAGCGGCTACAACTTCGGCGGCGAGCAGTCCGGCCACCTGATCTTCCTCGACCACGTGACCACCGGCGACGGCGTGGCGGCGGCGCTCAAGGTGCTCGCGGTGATGCAGCGCGAGGGCCAGCCGCTCTCGGCGCTCGCCCGCTGCTTCGTCCCGGTCCCGCAGACGCTGGTGAACGTCGAGGTCCGGGAGAAGCGGCCGCTCGCGGAGCTCCCCGCCGTCGAGAGCGCGATCGCCGACGCGGAGCGGGCGCTCGGCCCGGAGGGGCGCGTCCTCGTGCGCTTCTCCGGCACCGAGAACAAGGTCCGCGTCCTCGTCGAGGGGCCCGACGCGAAGCGCAGCCGCGCCCTCGCCGACGGCATCGCCGAGGAGCTGAAGCGCGCGATCGGGTAGCCGCCGCCCGGCGGCGCCCGGCTCGTCCGCGCGCCGCCGCGCGCCCCCGGCCATTTCGGGTTACATTCGCGCCATGCCTGCACGCCTCGGCGTCAACGTCGATCACGTCGCCACCCTCCGGCAGTCCCGCCGCACGCAGTACCCCGATCCCGTCGCGGCCGCGGTGCTCGCCGAGATGGGCGGCGCCGACCAGATCACGATCCACCTCCGCGAGGACCGCCGTCACATCCAGGACCGGGACCTCCAGGTCCTGCGCAAGACGGTCGCGACCCGGCTCAACCTCGAGATGGCCGCCACCCAGGAGATGGTGAAGATCGCGTACGAGGTGAAGCCGGACGTCGCCACGCTCGTGCCCGAGCGGCGCGAGGAGCTGACGACGGAGGGCGGGCTCGACGTGGTCGGCGGGCGCGAGAACGTCCGCAAGGTCGTGAAGACGCTCCGCGACGCCGACATCGAGGTGTCGCTCTTCATCGATCCCGACCTCGACCAGGTGAAGGCGGCCCACCGCGCCGAGGCGCAGACGGTGGAGCTGCACACCGGCCGGTACTGCGACGCGCGGCTCGCGAGCGACCGGCGCAAGGAGCTGTCGCGGCTCATCGACGCCTGCAAGGCGGCGGCGAAGCTCGGGCTGACCGTGGCCGCGGGCCACGGCCTGAGCTACGCGAACGTGGTCCCGGTCGCGGCGATCCCGGAGATCGAGGAGCTGAACATCGGGCACGCGATCGTCGCCCGGGCGGTGATGGTCGGGTTCGAGCGCGCGGTCCGGGAGATGCGGGAGCTGCTCCGGGAGGCGCGGCCGTAGGCGCCGCGGCGGCGGCGCGCGAGAGGGGAGGGCGGGTGATCCTCGGCTTCGGCCTCGACGTGGCGGAGATCGCGCGGTTCGCGCGGATCCTGGCCGGCCCCGCCGAGCGCGCGGAGCGCCTCCTCGCGCGCGTGTTCACCCCCGCCGAGCGCGCGTACTGCGACGCGCACCACGATCGCGCCGCGCGGTACGCGGCGCGCTTCGCCGCCAAGGAGGCCGCGGTGAAGGCCCTCGGGGCGCCCGAGGGGACCCGCTGGACCGACCTCGAGGTCGTCCGGGCGGAGGGCGCGCCGCGGCTCGATCTGTCCGGCGTGGCCGCCGCCGTCGCCGCCCGGCGCGGCGTGGCCCGGGTGCACCTCACGATCACGCACGACGCCGGCGTCGCGGTCGCCGCGGTCATCCTGGAGGGGGGGACTTCATGAGGCTGGTGGGCTCCGCCGAGATGCGGGAGATCGACCGAACGGCGATCGCGGATCTCGGGATCCCGTCGCTCGTGCTCATGGAGCGGGCCGGCGGCGCCGTGGCCGAGGCCGCCGCCGCCCTCGCCGGGCCGCGGGGGCGCGTCGTCGTGGTCGCGGGCGGCGGCAACAACGGCGGGGACGGCTACGTGGCCGCCCGCCTGCTCCGCGCCGCGCGGCGCGACGTCCGCGTGATCGCCCTCGCGCCCGCCGCCCGGCTCTCCCCGGACGCGCGCGCCGTGCGCGAGCAGGCGGAGCGCGCCGGGGTGCCCGTCGCCGAGGGCGGTCCCGGGCCCCTCGACGCCGGCGAGGGCGACGTGGTGGTGGACGCGATCTTCGGCACCGGCCTCTCCCGGGCGCCCGAGGGCGCCTTCGCCGAGGCGATCGCCCTCATCGAGGACGCGCGGGTGGCCGGCGCCCGCGTCGTGGCGGTGGACGTCCCCTCCGGCCTCTCGGCCGACAATGGCCGGCCGCTCGGGCCGTGCGTGCGGGCCGACCGGACCGTCACCTTCGCGTTCCAGAAGCGCGGGCTGGTGCTCGAGCCGGGGGCCTCGCTCGCGGGCGACGTCACCGTGGCGGACATCGGCATCCCGGCCGAGGCCGCGCGGCGCGTCCCGATCGGCGCCGAGGTGCTCACCGAGGCCGAGGCCCGGCTGCTCGTGCCGCCGCGCGCCGCCGACGCGCACAAGGGCGACGCCGGCCGTGTCCTCGTCCTCGCCGGCTCGCCCGGCAAGACCGGGGCGGCGCACCTCGCGCTCACCGGCGCGCTCCGCGGCGGCGCCGGCCTCGTCACGCTCGCCGCCCGCGGCGAGGTGCTCCCCTTCGCGCTGGCGGGGCGGCCGGAGGCGATGAGCCTCGCCCTCGCCGGTCCGGGGCCGCTCGCGGCGGCCGACCTCGACCCGCTCCTCGCCGCCGCGAAGGGGGCGGATGCCCTCGTCGCCGGCCCCGGGATCCCGCGCGGCCCCGAGACCGCCGAGCTGCTCGTGGCGCTGCTCCGGCAGACCCGGGTCCCGGCGGTGCTCGACGCCGACGCGCTGAACGCGCTCGCGGAGGCGGGCCGGTCGCCCGGCGAGCCGGGCGCGCCGGTGGTGGTGACGCCGCACCCCGGGGAGATGGCGCGCCTCTGCGGCACGTCGATCGGCGCGGTCCAGGCGGATCGCCTCGGGATCGCCCAGGCGAAGGCGCGGGAGTGGAACGTCACGGTGGTGCTGAAGGGCGCGCGGACCGTGGTCGCGGACCCGGAGGGGCCGCCGGCGATCATCCCGACCGGCAACGCCGGCCTCGCGACCGGGGGCACCGGCGACGTGCTCGCCGGGCTCGTCGGGGCCCTCCTCGCCGGCGGGCTCCCGCCCCCGGCCGCCGGGCGCGTCGGCGCGTGGGTGCACGGCCGGGCCGGCGATCTCGTCGCGACGCGGCTCGGGCAGCGCGGGCTCGTCGCCGGCGACCTCGGCGAGGCGATCGGCGCGGTCTGGGCGGAG
The DNA here is from genome assembly GCF_022690765.1 of Anaeromyxobacter oryzisoli. Lineage (GTDB taxonomy): Bacteria > Myxococcota > Myxococcia > Myxococcales > Anaeromyxobacteraceae > Anaeromyxobacter > Anaeromyxobacter oryzisoli. The sequence continues at coordinate 99,963 of NZ_JALCZA010000010.1, forward strand.
TGGGGCCGATGACCCCGGTCCGGTTCGTGGCCCAGCGGACCACGCGGTCCGCGTCCGCGACCCGCGCGCTCGGCGCGCGCCTCGGCCGGCTGCTCCAGCCCGGCGACGTCGTCGCGCTCGAGGGAGACCTCGGCGCGGGCAAGACCCAGCTCGTGCGCGGCACGTGCGACGGGGCGGAGGTCCCGCCCTCCGAGGTCTCCAGCCCGTCCTTCGCGATCGTCGCGACCTACCGCGGCCGGATCCCGGTGCACCACGCAGACCTCTACCGGATCGCCGACGAGGACGAGCTGTACGGCACCGGCTTCGGCGACCTCGTCGGCGGCGAGGGCGCGCTCCTCGTCGAGTGGGCGGACCGGATCCCCGGAGCGCTCCCCGCGGAGCGGCTCACCATCCGGCTCGCGCACGATCCCGAGCGGCCGTCGGTCCGTCGCGTCGAGATCGAGGGCGTCGGCGACCGGCACGCCGCGCTGGCGCGGGCGCTCTCTGGAATCCGGTGACGACGCCCGATCGGACCGCCGGATCATGGCCGTGACCTGATCCCGGATCGGATCTACCGCGCTCGCCGAGACCCGAGCCGTCAGCCTGAGCAGGTCGGCGGCGAACACGAACAGCCAGGGATCATGTCGGCCAGGAGGAGACCGGTGTGCCGGGTGGTACCTCGGACGGCGCCAGTCCCTCGATTACGATCGCTGTCTCGGAACGGTATCGGGGCCGGCCGACGTCATGGTCGATGAGCTCGACGGAACGGACCGTCACTTCAACGGACCGATCCCCCATCGCAAGACGCACGGCTTCTCCGGTCCTCACGGATCCTTTCAGGATCTCGAGGGTGAGAGCCGTGCCACGGCCGGTCAGAGCGAATGAACTCGTCACGATCGCGCGCAGCACGCATTCAGCTTAGCGCGTCCAGAGGGCTCACTCCGGCGCAGCGGTGACCATGAGGAAAATACACCGACCGTAACTACGCTGGTGTATGGTCTCCTGTTTGACGGATTGAGAAATGCTCCATGCTCCGTCGTCCTTCCGGCGCCACCTGAGGTGATCTTCGTGCACGCACTCCCTACGCGCATCGTGCTCGCGGCTTGGATCGGTTTGCTGGCTCTCTCAGCCTGCGCGGGCGGAGGTGGTGGCTCGACGGACGGCGGAGGAGGCGGCAGCGGCACGGGGGGCTGGCGTTGGGAGAGCCCGCAGCCCCAGGGGAACGCGCTCGCGGACGTGTGGGGGAGCAGCGCGAGCGATCTGTGGGCCGTCGGCGATCACGGCGCGATCGTGCACTGGAACGGCACGGCCTGGTCGCTCGTCCCGAGCGGCACGACGCGCGATCTGAAGGGCGTCTGGGGCAGCGGGGCGAGCGATGTCTGGGCCGTCGGGAGCGGGGGAACCCTGCTTCACTGGAACGGGAGCGCGTGGTCGGCCTCGTCCACGGGGGCGACGTACGACTTCACCCACGTGGCAGGCAGCGGCCCGGCCGACGTGTGGGCGGTCGGGGCGAACAAGGTCCTCCACTGGAACGGGACCGCCTGGTCCACGGCCATCACGGCCGCGTCCTCGACGATGTTCATCGGGGTTTGGACGAGCGGGTCCGGAGACGCCTGGTTCCTCGGGTCGGGCGGCGGGCTGTTGCACCTCAGCGGTGGAACCCTCGTCTCCGTGAGCAGCGGCACGCCGAACTATCTCTACGGTCTCTGGGGCCGCAGCGCGAACGACGTCTGGGCGGTGGGGAGCGACATCGTGCGCTACGACGGGACGTCGTGGAGCCTCGTCGCGACCTCGAACGTCTCGCTGAACGGCGTCTGGGGAAGCGGACCGGATGACGTGTGGGCGGTCGGAGATGGCGGCCGCATCGAACACTGGGACGGCACGGCGTGGACGTCGGTGGCGAGCGGCACGGCGAGCGACCTCTCCGCCGTGTTCGGCACCGCCGTGAACGACGTCTGGGCAGTGGGCGCCGACGGCACCATCGTCCGCTGGGATGGCACCTCCTGGACCCGCGCCTCGAGGGGCACGACGCATGCGCTCGCGAGCGCCTGGGGCACGTCTTCCAGCGACGTCTGGGCGGTCGGCGAGAGCGGCACGTTCATGCACTGGAACGGGAGCGCCTGGTCCGCGCGATCGAGCAGCGTGACCAACGGGCTCAGCGGTGTCTGGTGCGCCGGGCCGAGCGACGCATGGGCCGTCGGTACGATGGGGACCATCGTGCACTGGGATGGAACGACCTGGTCGCCGTCTACGAGCGGCATCTCGACGAACCTGCTGGCGGTCTGGGGGAGCGGCACGAACGACATCTGGGCCGTGGGCGAAGGCGGGAGAATCCTGCACTGGGACGGCAGCGGCTGGACGCTCGTGACGAGCGGCGTCTCGACCACGCTCCGCGCGGTGTGGGGCAGCGGCCCGAGCGACGTCTGGGCGGCGGGTGACCTCCTCACGATCCTGCATTGGGACGGGAAGGCGTGGTCCACCTCCACCTCGAGCACCTACTCGAACACGTTCTACGGCGTGTGGGGGACCGGGCCGAGCGACGTCTGGGCGGTGGGCGACGGGAGCATCGTGCGGCACTGGAACGGCAGCGCCTGGTCGAGCGTGTCCAGCAACACGACGACGTTCATGCTGCGAGGCGTGTGGGGGAGCGGGCCCAGCGACGTCTGGGTCGTGGGACAGTCCGGCACGATCCTGCACTGGAATGGCACGCTCTGGTCGCTGACGGCGAGCGGCACGTCGCATGATCTCTTCGCCGTTTGGGGGAGCGGGCCGAGCGACGTGCGGGCGCTGGGCGCGGGAGGCACGATCCTGCGGTGGCAGTAGGCCAGTCTACGGTCGGGCCGTGCTGCACCGGAACGGCGGCGCGTCACGTCGTCGCGGTGGGGAAGGGCGGCACCATCCTCGGTGTGGCGCGGTAGCGCTCGCGCCCGGGGCGACGGGCCCGCCCCCGTCGTCCCGGTGCCGTCTCATGGCGACACCCACTCGCCTCGAACTGCTGCGGCGCACGCTGCCTGCCTGCGCGGGGCAGACTCCTCCCTGCGCTGCTCGCCCTTCGACTCCGGCGCGCAACGCGCGCCTACGCTCAGGGCGAACGGAGCTTCGAAACGCCTGCGCTGCTCGCTCGGTGTGCCCACCGAGGTCGCGCAGGCGCATCACCGGCTGCTTGTGGAACTGCGAGATGCGCCCCTTCGTCAGCCCGAGCGCTCGGACGATCTCCTCGAACTGGATGTTCTCGCGAATAGCTCTTACTCGTCGAACGCGGTCGCGGTAGGTGCGCGGGCGCAAAGCCTGCCCGTGATGGCCCGTACCATTGGTCACGCGCTCACCGCCGCCCACCACCTCCGGCGCGTCAATGCGTCGCGTCCCCGACAGGTTCGCCCGCCGGTACGATGCCGCAGGGGCGGCTTCGAGGAGGCGACATGGCGCGCGTGGTGGAGTTGGTGAACGGCGGCGAGCGGACGGCCGCGAAGACACTGGCGGCGGCGTGGGCCTGCGCCGCGCTGCTGGCGGGCTGCTCGGGCGGGGCCGATCCGGTTGCTCCGGCCGCTCCATCCGGTCCGTGCGGCACGGCCGACGCTCCCGTCGCCGACGGGACCGCGTGCGAGACGGGCCGCGTCTGTGTCTCGGGCGCGTGCGCGATCGCCCTTCCGGGATCGCCCTGCACGCCGGCGAGCTCGTGCCATCAGGGCACGCTCGCGGACGATGGCATCACGTGCGTGGACAGCGGGACGAACCAACCCGATGGCGTCGTGTGCGGGACGGACCAGGTGTGCACGGCGGGCATCTGCGTCCGGTGCGTCGAGGGCGAGATCTGCATGACCGGCGCGCCCTGCCAGTACCAGAGCCGTATGTCCTGCTCGACCGGCGCGATCTGCGTGGTCGGAGACTTCTTTCCCAACGGCGCCTACTGTGCTCCCGGGCGAGTCTGCCGCGACGGACAGTGCGTGCCGTGAGGATAGGCCTCGAACCCTCGCGGCGCCCGGCCAGACCTGAGCCGGAAGCGCGACACGGCGACGACGAGCCAGCTCCGGGGGAAGAGGAGTCGGGCGCTACGGTGGTGCGGTAGATCCTTTCCGCCGGTCGGGCGTTCTCCTCCCGCAAGGAGATCTCCCGAATGCGCCACCTCATCGCGCTCGCCGCGCTCGTCCCCGTCCTCGCCGTCGCGTCACCTGCCGTCGTGAAGCCGCCGTCCCGCGTGGACGCGGTGACCGTCTACCGCTCGGGCGCGCGCGTGGAGCGGATCGCCCGCGTGGAGCTGCCGGCGGGGCCGGCGCGCGTGGTGCTGCAGGGGCTGCCGGATGGGCTCGAGGACGACTCGATCCGGGTCCGCGGGGAGGGCACCGCGCGGGCCCGGCTCTTCGGGGTGACGGTCGAGCGCGTCACGGGGGAGGGCGCCGTCGCGGCGGACGCGCGGGCCGCCGAGGAGCAGCTCGAGCGGCTCGCCGACGAGGACCGGGCCCTCGAGGACCGGATCGCGGCCGCGAAGGCGCGCGCCCGGTTCGTGGAGTCGCTCCGGTCGAGCTACTCCGAGGAGCGCGCCAAGAACCTGGCGGTCCGCGGCGTCTCGACGAAGGAGTGGGCGGACCTCGTGTCGTTCGTGGACGCTGAGCTGACCCGCGCCGCCGGGGAGCAGCGCGCGGCCGAGCGCGGGCGGCGCGAGCTCGCCCGGAAGGTGACGCAGGCCCGGGCGGGGCTGGACAAGGTGCAGGCGAAGCGCGCCGTCACCACGAAGGCGGTCACGGTCGAGGTGGAGGCGGAGCGGGCCGGCGCGGTCGAGCTGGTCGTGTCGTACGCCGTCTCGTCGGCGGGGTGGCGGCCGGTCTGGGACGCGCGCCTCACCCCGGAGTCCTCCACGGTTGCGCTCTCCCTGCTCGGCGCGGTGTGGCAGGCGTCCGGCGAGGAGTGGAGCGACGTGCGCCTCGCGGTGTCCACGGCCCGGCCCGCGGGCGGGCTGTACGTCCCGCGGCTCGAGCCGGTCTACCTGACGCGCCTCGAGCCGCGGCCGCCGGCGAGCGCGGCCCCGATGATGTCGCGGCGCGCGGCGGGGGCGCCGGCGCGGGCGAAGGCGGAGGCGCCGGCCGCGCTCGAGGAGGCCCCCGCTCCCGCGGCGCAGCCGCTCGAGGAGCCCGAGGCCGAGGTGCAGGAGGGGCTGCTCGCCGCGACCTTCACCGCGCCGCGCCGCGAGACGGTGGACGGGGCCGGCCAGGCGCGGAAGGTGTCGCTGGCCCGCTTCCCGCTCCAGGCGACCCTGGTGCGGACGGCGGCGCCGCGCATGGAGGCGGCCGCGTTCCTCACCGCGAAGGCGGTGAACGAGACGGGGTTCCCGCTCCTGCCGGGCGAGGTGGGCGTGTACGTCGGCGACGACTTCGTCGGCCGCGCCGCGCTGCCGGCCACGCCGCCGGGCGGCGAGCTCGAGCTCGCGTTCGGCCAGGACCCGCGGGTCGAGGTCGAGCGCCGGGTCCTCGAGCGCAAGCACGAGACCGCCGGGCTCCTCACGAAGGACGACGTGATCCGGTACCGCGTGCGCGTGAAGCTCCGGAGCCGGTACGCGGCGCCGGTCGCCGTGAAGCTGCTCGACCTCGTGCCGGTGAGCCGCGAGGAGAAGATCCAGGTGAACGTCCTGGACGGCACCACCGCCCCGACGCGCGAGGACCCGGACCGGCCCGGCGTGCGGATCCACGAGCTCACCCTCGCGCCGCGCGAGGAGCGCGCGATCGAGCTGCGCTACGAGGTGAGGACGCCGCGCGGGTACCCGGTGAGCGGGCTCGAGTGACTCCGGGCTGGGAGGCCGCGGAAGCGAGCGCGCCTGCACGGCAAGCGTGGGCTGGCTCCGGAAGGAGGTGGAGGCCGGGGCGCCGTCCGCAGACGGGAACCGGAGTGACGAGATCGGCCCCGAAGAAGCCCGTGCTGCAACGGCATGATGAGGCGCTCGCCACGGCACCGGTCGAGCGGTCGTCGCGGGATGCCGCAAAGTGGAGCGGCTATGACAGTCGCGCGTCGTTCCCCATCACCGTCGCCCGAGAGCCGGGCCATCCGCTCACCCCGAGCGCTTCTTCTTCGCTGCGCACGGCGGCTGCGTTCCCGTTCGCGCAACAGGTGCGGAGTCGAAGAGCTCGCGGTTCGACCGGCGCGTATAGCGGTCCATCAAGGCGTTCCCGAAGACCTCCCGAGCGGCGCGCTGGTTGTGAGCCCGGCAGAGGAGGCGAATGTTCTTCTTCGTCGGCCGGCCGCCGCGGGCCTTGGCCTTGCGGTGATCGAACTCGAGCTGGTAGGTCGAGCCGCAGATGCCGCCGGACTCGAGGGGGTATTGGCAGCGGCCGCCGTCGCGGATCCAGACGGCGCGCTTCACCTCGGCAGGTATGCGATCCGGCTTCGCGGGTCGGCGCTCCGCGAGCGGCTTCTGCACGAGCCCCTTCCGCTTCGCGTGCCGGGCGAGAAGGAGATCGAGACCGGCCTCCAGGATCTCCTCGCTGCCGGCGCCGGGATGCGAATGCGAGAGCGCATCCCGCGCCGCCTCGAGTTTCTCGAGGAATCGGCGCGAGACGTTGAAGTGAAGCCGCCGGAGGTCGGCGCTGAGCGGCTCGACCGATTCGCCACGGGCCTCGCGGGAAGATGGGGCGTGCGCCGCAGGGCGCGGAGAGTTGGCATCGAGGTGTTCTGCTGGCCAACCGCATGGCGCGGCGGATTCAGGTGGCTGCGCCGGCACGGTCGCGTCGGTCGCCGCGACCGGAAGCTCCATCACGGCCGCCGCTGCGGAAGAAGCCGGGCTGCGCACCGCCGTGACGACCTCGCGGCGCGGCGGTGCCTCGACCGGCTTGAGCTCCGCCACGACCTCCCGCGCCTCGCGCTTTGAGCGGTGGAAGAACCGGGGGAGCACCTCGTCGCGGTTCTCCGGGGTGAGCACCTTCGCGAGCTCGACCACGCTGGTGAAGCAGAGCCGGCCGTCCCTGAGCGGCTCGATCACCTCCGGGCAGCGCTGCACGAGCTCGGCGGCGGTCTTCCGGTAGAACGCGGCGCCCTTCGAGAGGCCGAGGTCCCGGTGGAGGAAGGAGAAGAGGTTCGCGT
>NZ_JALCZA010000100.1 GCF_022690765.1 Anaeromyxobacter oryzisoli
GAGCGGGCGCGCCGAGCGCGGCGGCGGCCGCGGGCGGCGGCGTGACGGGGGGCACCGCCGCGGCCGCGCCCGACGGTGCGGACGGCGGCAGCACCACGAGCCGTACCTCGACGCGCAGCGCCTCGACCGCCGCCCGGAGGGCCGCGGCCTCCCCATCCACGCGCAGCCGGACAGGCACGTCCGGCCCGCTCGTCACGCCGGCCGCGGTGATCAGCCGCTCGACGACGGGCCCCGGGGGAGCGGCCTCCGGCGGCGCGACGACGACCGCGGCGGCGAGGACGAACGGGAGCGGGATCATCTCGGGACCCTCCGGTGAAGAGCGGGATCTGGAAGGCGGCGGCCGGTCCGCCGCGCCGTCTCACGCCGCGCGGACTCCGCCTCGCGTGCGGCCGACGCGGCCAGCGTGGCGCGCGGCTTCGCAGGGAGCACGACCGCGATGGGGAGCGGCATGGGGATGAGGAGCGGCAGCAACAGAAAGGTGTCGAAGCCGCTCGTGGCCGGAGCGCGCGGCGCGCCGCGATGGCCGTCCACGGGGGCGGGCGGCGACACGAGCAGGAGTGACAGCAAGAGCGCGGTCACCGATTCCCTCGATCAGCGCGCCACCGGACCGGCCGGCGCCAGGGCCGGCGCGGCGGGCGGGGCAGGCGGCGCGAACGCGGGGAGTGCAGACGCAGGGAACGGGCCGGGCGCCGTCACGGCCGCGGCGGGCGCGACGGCCGGGGGCACGGACGGCATCGCCGGGAGCTGGCCGAAGGTCGCGGCGGGCGCGGGCGCCGGCTCCTTCGCGAGTCGGACCCCGGCCGCCATGCGCCGCGCGTCGGCGAGGAGCGCCTCCACCTGCTCGGGGCTGCTCTCGACCCGGAGCTGGATCACCACGTCCCGGTAGACGGCCCCCGGCGCGATCCGATCCGGCAGGTTCAGGCGTGCCGTCGCCCAGCGGACGCGAAGCGGCCCTGTCCCGGCGAGGCTCACCCGGACCCGCGGCACCTCCTCGAAGGTGATGGCGCGGGCGCGCACCGTCGCGGACAGCTCGAGGGTCGGCGCGCCGTCCTCCGCGTCGCCGCCGGGGCCGAGCTGCGGCGCGGGCGAGAGGGCGAGGGCGATCGCCAGCGCGGCGATGGATCGCTCGTCCAGGAGCGGCGGCGCGCCGGGGGCGCCCGCGTGCGCGGCGAGGGGGAGGGCGAGCGCGGCGAGCGCAGCGAGGACGGATCGCGGGGGCGACATGGGGGACCTTCCTTCGGCGCGGCGGGAGAACCCCGTCGCGCCACTGGCCGACCATGGAGACGGCGCGCCCGCGTCGGAAGCTCCCGCGCCGGGCGGGAACCCGTGGGGTGAGCGGGAAGAGGGGGGCGTGCTCGACGAACGCGCCTCGATGGGGGGGCCGTCGCACGATGCGAGCGGGTGTCGCCTTCAATCCGCCGTCGCGCGTCCCTCGGCCTGCTCGTGCCGGAGCTGCTCCTCCATCACGAGCGCCGAGATCTCGCGCTTGAGCGCGTTGAACTCGGCGGAGGAGGGATCCCGTGGGCGCGGGAGGGCGATGGGGACGAGGCGCTTCACCGTCCCGGGGCGGTACGTCATCACCACGACCCGGTCCGCCAGGTAGATCGACTCCTCGATCCCGTGGGTCACGAAGACGATCGTCCTCCGGAGCTCGGCCCAGATCCGGAGCAGCTCGTCCTGCAGGTTCCGGCGGGTGAGGGCGTCGAGCGCGCCGAAGGGCTCGTCCATGAGGAGCATCGGCGAGTCGATGGCGAGGACCCGCGCGATGGCGACGCGCTGGCGCATCCCGCCGGAGAGGTCCTTCGGGAAGCGATCGCGGAAGTCGGAGAGGCGCAGCTTCTCGAGGAGCGCGTCCACCCGGGCCCGGATCTCCGGGCGCGACGCGCCCGCCATCTCGAGGCCGAACGCGACGTTCCGCTCGACCGTCATCCACGGGAAGAGCGCGTACTCCTGGAACACCATCGCGCGGTCCGGCCCGGGCGCGGTGACCGGCCGGCCGTTCGCGACGATGGTCCCGGCGGTGGGCGGCGAGAACCCGGCGACGGCGTTGAGCAGCGTGGACTTCCCGCAGCCGGACGGCCCGAGGAGGCAGACGAGCTCCCCGGCGGCGACGTCGAGGTCGATCCCGTCGAGGGCCAGGACCTCGCGACGGCCGGTCGTGAACGCCTTGCGGACGCCGCGGATCCGGATGGCGGGCTCGGCGGCGGGCCCGGGGGCGGCGTGGGTCGCCATCCTCATCCCTCCACCCCCCGGTGCCACCGCAGCAGCCAGGCGTTGAGCCGGTTCATCACGAGATCGATCCCGAGCCCTGCGAGGCCGATGGAGATCATCCCGGCGATCACCTTGTCGGACCAGAAGTACTCGCGCGCCTCGAGGATCCGGTACCCGAGCCCGGCGTTCACCGCGATCATCTCCGCGACGATCACCACGATGAAGGCCACCCCGACGCCGATCCGGAGCCCGGCGAGGATGTAAGGCATCGCCGCGGGGATCATGATCCGCCGGAAGAGCGTCCACTCCGAGGCGCCCAGGTTCCGCGCGGCGCGCAGGTAGATCCCGTCCACGTTCCGCACGCCGGCGATGGTGTTCATGAGCACCGGGAAGAAGGCGCCAAGGGAGATGAGGAAGAAGGCGGGCGGGTCGCCCAGCCCGAACCAGAGGATCGCGAGCGGGATGAAGGCGATCGGCGGGATCGGGCGGAGCACCTGGACGAGCGGGTTGAACAGCTCGTGGACGGCCGGCTTCGCGCCCATGAGGAGGCCGAGCGGGAGGGCGAGCCCGGCCCCGAGGGCGAACCCGCCCGCGACCCGGAGCAGGCTCGTCGCCGCGTCCTGGGGGAGCTCCCCCGAGAACGCCCAGGCGATCCAGCTCCCCTGTGACGGGTCGTACGGCTGCAGCGGCCGCGCGTACGCGATCCAGCGGAGGAAGACCTGCGACGGCGCCGGGAGGACGATGGGGGAGACCCAGCCGGCGCGGGAGATCCCCTCCCACGCCGCGAGGAAGAGGACGGGGACGATCAGCGCGCGCGCGAGCCGCTTCACGGTGTCCACGGCTACCTCACGCCCGCCTTCTGCTTCGCCTTCTGGAGCAGATCGAGCTTCACCCAGTCGGCGGCCCGCGGCGGCGCGGTCAGCTTCCCGACGCCGTAGCGCACCATGAGGTCGGTCGTCGTCTGGATGTGCTCCACCGTGACGTCGTAGGTGAAGGGTGAGTTGGAGATGGCGTCGCGGTAGTCGGCGGGGGTGATCTGGCCCTTGAACATCTGCTCGACGACGTACCGCTGCGCGGGCGCGGGGTCCTGGAGGAACGTCTTCGTGGCGTCCACGAAGCAGTCGAGCACCTTCTGGGCGACCTGGGGCCGCTCCCGGTAGAGCTTCTCGGTCATGACGAGCACCCGCACCGGCTCGCCGAGCGGCGTGTCGTAGGGCTTCATCACCTCGTTGCCGAAGCCCTTGTTGATCGCCTGCGAGGACTGCGGCTCGGACTGGCACATCGCCGCGATCTGCTTCTGGAGGAGCGCCTGGTTCAGGTCGGCGAACGGGAGGTAGACGATCTGCACGTCCTTCCCCGGTCGGTCCGACCAGGTCAGGCCCGCCTTCGACAGCTCGGCGAGGAGGAGCAGCTCCTGCGCGCCTCCCCGGGCGACGCCGACCTTCTTCCCCTTGAGGTCGGCGATCTTCGTGATGTGCTGGTCGGAGGCCGCGACGATCCGGGCGCCGCCCTTCGCGAAGCCCGCCACCACGTAGATCTTCCCGCCGCCGGACCGGTTCGCGATGGCGGCGTCGGCCGCGCTCGCGGCGAGGTCGACCTCGCCCCGCACGATGGCGGGGAAGATGTCGATCCCCTTCGGGAAGACGATCTCCTCGACGTCGAGGCCGAACTTCCGGCAGTGGTCCTTCATGAAGGAGACCGCACCGTAGTGCGCGAACTTGAGGTTCCCGAGCCGGACCTTCTCCTGCGCGTGCGCGGGCAGGACGAGGGCGGCGAGCAGCGCGGCGGCGACGAGGCGGGGCATCCTGCACCTCCGGTCCACGGCGCCGGGGAGAGGGCCGGGACGTGCGATGGGGGTACGACGGAAAGCCGGACACCCCCATTGGTAGCGCGTCGTCGTCGCCGGATGGGACGCTCGGATGGGGCCCTCCCGGCGCATCGCGCGCCGGGAGGCCTCGATGGCATCACCTCGCGCCGGCGGGTGGCGTCCGCCGCCGCGGATCGCCGCCCGCGCCGGACGCCGGCCCTAGCGCTTCACCTGCGGGAGGTGCGCGAGGGACTCCTTCACCTTGTCCGCCGGGTAGTCGAAGTCCTCGAGCCGGCCCGCGAAGTAGGCGTCGTAGGCGGCCATGTCCACGTGGCCGTGGCCGGAGACGTTGAAGAGGATCGTCCGCTGCTTGCCCTCCTCCTTCGCGCGGAGCGCCTCGTCGATCGCGCCGCGGATCGCGTGGGAGGACTCCGGGGCCGGGATGATCCCCTCCGTCCGCGCGAACTGGACCGCCGCGTCGAAGCAGGAGAGCTGGCCGACGGCGCGCGCCTCGACGATCCCGGCCTTCACGAGCTGGGAGACGAGCGGCGAGGCGCCGTGGTAGCGCAGGCCGCCGGCGTGGATCCCGGGCGGCATGAAGTCGTGCCCGAGCGTGTACATCGCCATGATCGGCACCATCCCGGCGTTGTCGCCGTAGTCGAACGCATAGACGCCCTTCGTGAGCGTCGGGCAGGAGGTGGGCTCCATCGCGAGGAGGCGGACGGGCTTGCCCGCCGCCTTGTCGGCCGCGAACGGGAAGGCGATGCCGGCGAAGTTCGAGCCGCCGCCGTGGCAGCCGATCACGACGTCCGGGTAGTCGCCCGCGAGCTTGAGCTGCTCCTTCGCCTCGAGGCCGATCACCGTCTGGTGCAGGCAGACGTGGTTCAGCACGCTCCCGAGGGCGTAGTGCGTGTCCTCCCGGCCCACGGCGTCCTCGACCGCCTCGGAGATCGCGAGGCCGAGGGAGCCCTGGTTCTGCGGGTCCTTCGCGAGGACGGCCCGGCCGACTTGGGTGCGGTCGGAGGGCGAGGCGATCACCTCGGCGCCCCAGAGCTGCATCATGCTCTTCCGGTACGGCTTCTGGGTGAAGGAGATCTTCACCATGTAGACCGTGCACTCGAGCCCGAACATCCGCGCCGCGAGCGCGATCGACGAGCCCCACTGGCCGGCGCCGGTCTCGGTGGCGATGCGCTTCGTGCCGGCCTGCTTGTTGTAGTAGGCCTGCGGGATCGCCGTGTTCGGCTTGTGCGAGCCGGCCGGTGAGACGCCCTCGTACTTGTAGTAGAGCTTCGCCGGCGTCCCGAGCGCCTGCTCGAGGCGGTGCGCGCGGAACAGCGGGGAGGGCCGCCAGAGCCGGTAGATCTCGCGGACCTCGTCCGGGATCCGGATCCAGCGCTCCTGGGAAACCTCCTGCTCGACGAGCGCCATCGGGAAGATCGGGAGCAGATCCTCGGGGGTGACCGGCTTCTTGGTCCCGGGGTGGAACGCCGGCTCGAGCGGGCCGGGGAGATCCGGGATGACGTTGTACCAATGGGTCGGGATCTGGTTCTCGCCGAGGAGGAACTTGGTCTGCATCGCGTGCCCCGCGCCTCCCGCCTTGAGCGGGGACGCAAAAATGTCGTGAAGATCGATGAGAACCAGATGCCGACCGGGTGAGTCAAGGCGCCCCGCCGCCCCACCATGTCGGCGGCTCGACCATGGCGGGGTTGCGCCTAGGGGGGTATGCGCTAAAGTGCGCGGAGGCCGGGCCCTCGGACGCAACCTCGCTGTCGAGGGGCCCGCCGAGTGGGGTTACGTACATGGACGTGCGATCGGCGGCTTCACGGATCGCGCTCGCGCTCGCCGGGCTCGCGTGCGCCAGCGCGGCGAGCGCGCAGCAGCTCACGCGACCGAAGTTCGATCTCGAGCGGCTCTGGCTCGATCCGAGCGCGCGCGGGTCGCTCGTGGTCGGGACCGGCGAGCCGCTCACCCAGGGTGAGGTCCGCGCCGCGGTCACCATGGACTGGGAGAAGGATCCGCTCGTCTTCACGCGCGACGGCGACATCCGCGGGCGCGGGCTCGGCGAGGAGCGCACCCTCGGCTCGCGGATCGTCGAGGATCGCCTCACCGCGCACCTGAACGCCGCCTTCGGCCTGTGGGATCACCTCGAGCTCGGCCTCGGGTTGCCGGTGGTCGCCTACCAGAACGGCGGCGCCGGGGACCGCGTGTTCGGCTCGGCGGACAAGGCGGGCGTGGGCGCGCCGGTGGTCGGGCTGCGCTGGGGAGCGCTCGGGCAGGACCGCGGCGCGCCGGTGAACCTCGCCGTCGGCCTCCAGGTGGAGCCGCAGTGGGACGACAACGTGATGGCCTGGGGCGCGAACCGAGGGTGGATCCTCGCGCCGCACGTGGAGGTCGGGCATCGCTTCGGCGGGTTCCTGCTCGGCGCCGACGTCGGCGGCCGGCTCCGCACCGAGGACGCGATCTTCACGAATGGTGAGCGGCTCTCCCACGAGGTGCTCGCCGGCGTCGTCGCCGCCACCACCGGCGCCCCCCTCCGCTTCGAGCTCTCCGCCCGCGGCGCGTTCAACTTCGACGGGCTCTCGCAGAGCGCCGAGGTGCTCGGCGGCGCGCGGTACGCCATGGGACCGGCGGAGCTCTACGCCCTGGCCGGCCCCGGGTTCATGGAGGCGCCGGGCACCCCGACCTTCCGCGTCCTCGCCGGGGTCGCGTTCGCCACGCGGCGACCGACCGCGCCGCCGGCCGCCGCGCCGGCCCCGCAGCCCGCCGCTCCGGCGCCGGTCGCCGCGAAGCCGGCCGTCCGCCCGCCCCCGGATCCCTGCGCGCCGGGCCAGCGCCACACGCCCGCGCAGTGCCCGAACCTCGACGACGACGGCGACGGCATCCCGAACGGCCAGGACCGCTGCCCGCTCCAGCCGGGGCCGGCCGCGACGAAGGGCTGCCCGGACTCGGACGGCGACGGGATCCCCGACCTCGACGACAAGTGCCCCACGGTGAAGGGGCTCCCCGAGTACCAGGGCTGCCCGCCGCCCGCGCGCGCCGAGATCAAGAAGGGGAAGATCGACATCAAGGAGAAGGTCTTCTTCGACCCGGGCAAGGCGAGCATCCAGGAGCGCTCGAACGCGCTGCTCGACGACATCGCGTCGCTCATCAAGGCGAACCCCGGCGCCGGCGTAATCGTGATCGAGGGCCACACCGACAGCACGGGCAGGGCCGACCTCAACCGGAAGCTCTCGGCGGAGCGCGCCGGGGCGGTGAAGGCCGCGCTGGTGGCGCGCGGTGTCGACGCCTCCCGGCTCGAGGCCGCGGGCTACGGCTCGGCCCGGCCGGTGGGGGACAACCGGACGGCGGCGGGGCGCGAGCAGAACCGCCGCGTCGAGTTCGTCATCAAGGGCGTCCCGGAGCGGAAGTAGCCCTCGGGCTCCTCGCCGCGCCCTCGCCGCGCCCTCACGGGCGGCGGGGGCGGCGAGAGACCGGGCTCGCGTTCGGGCGGGGTGGAGAGCGGGGCGCTCCTCTCACCCCATCACCTCTCCACCGTCCACGTGGATCGCCTGCCCGGTCACCGCGGCGTCCTTCACGAGGAACACGGCCGCGGTCGCCACCTCCTCCGGCAAAGCCGCGCGGCCGAGCGGGTTCGCACGCAGGATCGCCTCGCGCGCCTCCGCCTCCGTCCTGCCCGTCGCGGCCGCGATCGCCGCCACCGCCTCGTCGAGCATCTGCGTCTCGGTCCAGCTCGGGCAGACGGCGTTGACCGTGACGCCCTTCCTCGCCGCCTCCAGCGCGAGGCTCCGCGTGAGCCCGAGCAGCCCGTGCTTCGACGCCGAGTAGGCCGCCCCGTACTTGATCCCGATCTTCCCGGCGACGGACGCGACGTTCACGATCCGTCCGAAGCCCCGCTCGTACATCGCCGGCAGGCACGCGCGGCAGAGGAGCATCGGCGCGGTGAGGTTCACGGCGAGGACCGCGTCCCAGCTCGCGTCGTCCATCCGGTGCACCGGCCCCGAGGTGTGCATCCCCGCGTTGTTGACGAGGACGTCCACCGGCCCGAGCGTCGCCGCGACGACGGACGGCGCGCGCGAGAGCGCCGCGCGATCCGAGACGTCGAGGGGGAAGAAGAGCGTGCGGCGCCCGAGCGCCGCGACCTCGGCCGCGACCGCCTCGATCTCCGGGACGGTGCGCGCGGCGATCGCCACGTGCATGCCCTCCCGGGCGAGGGCGAGCGCGATCGCCCGGCCGATCCCCCGCCCGCCGCCCGTCACCAGCGCCACCCTGCCCTCGATCGTGTCCAAGGCACCTCCCTCGGCCGGCCGGCGAGCCGGACCGGACCACGCTCCCCGTGAAGGGCGAGAACGCGGCGACGATAGCCGCCGCAGGTCCGGAGCCGCAACCCACGGCGCGGACCGCGCCCGAGAGGGGCGACGTCGCCAGCGCTCGGCTCGCTCGGCTCGCTCGGCTCGCTCGGCTCGAATGACCCGCGACCGCTGGCCCTTCCGGGGCGCGGAACGCTCACCACACCTTCCCTCATGGCGACGGGGGAACGGCAGAGGTCGGGAAGCGGACGCGGGGGGCAGAAGGGCGTACATTGGCGCCATCACCCAGCGGGTGGTCGCGCCGCCCACGGCGCGGATCGAGGAGCGCAGATGGACAGCGAGCGGAGAGCCCACCCCCGCTTCCCCCTCATCCTTGCGGTGCAGTACCTCGGAGCCGAGACGGTCCTCGACTACACGGAGAACCTCTCCGAGGGAGGCCTGTTCATCCGGACGGAGCGCGACTTCCGGGTCGGGGAGCGGGTGACGCTCGTCGTCTCGTTCCCGCAGCTCCTGGAGCCGGTGGAGGTGACCGTCGAGATCCTCCGACGGCGAGCGGTGAGCGCCGGTCAGCCCGGCGGCGTCGCGGTGTCGGTCCCGCGAGACCTCGACGAGGATCGTGCTCGGCTCGTCGAGGTGGCGCGCCGCCTGGCGTCCGCCCGTCCGACCGACCCATCGTTCCGCGTGCTCCTCGTGGAAGACAACGCGCTCGTCGCGTCGATGTACGCGGCCGCGCTGCGGCGGCTCTCCGAGACCGACCACCTGACCGGGCTCGGCATCGAGGTCGCGAGCGACGGCGCGAGCGCGCTCGACCGGCTCCTCCGCGCCCCGCCGGTGGACGTGGTGGTGACCGACCTCTACATGCCGGTCCTGTCTGGGGTCGCGATGATCGAGCGGATCCGGGCCCAGCCCCGCTTCGCCCACCTGCCCATCGTCGTCATCACCTCCGGCGGCGAGCTGGAGAGCGAGCGGCTCGCCTCGCTCGGCGTCGCTCACCTCCTCCACAAGCCTGTGAGCTATCAGCACCTGGCGGACACCATCCGCGCCGTCCGCGAGCGGCGGACCCCGAAGCCGGCCGCCTCCGCCGGGGAGGCCCGCGCGAGGGGTTTGCCGGACGAGCCCGAAGTGCCCAAGGGTGATCCACACGCGAAGCCGGCCTCCAGCCGGTGATCCGGGAGCAGGACGTCCACCCGGGTGCGAAAGGGGGTCCGCCAGCCGTGCGGACCCCTCTTCATGTCCGGCGGTGACCGGTCCGGGCGGAGCGAGCGCTCCGGTCTCGACGTACGAGTCCTGCATGGACCGCCGAGCCCGCGCCGCCCCGCCCCCGGGAGCGAAGCTCGACCACGCCGCGCCGTTGCCCCGCGGACCCCGCGGGGCTACCCTCCCGCGCAGCGCTCGGCTCCCGACCGGAGATCCCGCCATGCCCCAGGTCGCCGCCCACATCACCGGCACCGTCTCGCGCATCGAGAAGAGGCCGGGGGACACGGTCAACCCCGGGGACGTGGTGGTGGTCCTCGAGTCGATGAAGATGGAGATGCCCGTCGAGGCCGAGGCCGGCGGGACGGTGAAGGAGATCCGCGTGAAGGAAGGTCAGCCGGTCGCGGAGGGCGACGTCCTCGTGGTCCTCGGATGAGCACGCCCAGGATCCGCACGGAGGATCGGGACGGCGTCCGCGTCCTCGTCATCGACAACGTCGCGAAGCGGAACGCCGTCGGCTTCCAGGCCCTGGAGGAGCTCGAGGAGGCGTGCCTCGCCGCCGCCGCGGCGCGGGTGCGCTGCGTCGTCCTCCGCGGGGCGGGCCCCGTCGCCTTCTCCTCCGGCTTCGACCTCGACGAGATGGGCGAGACCTCCCGGCGCGGGCTGCGGCCGGACGAGGCCGTCGAGCGCGCCGCGGAGGTGCTCGCCGCCGTCCCCTGCCCGACGCTCGCGTACCTGAACGGCTCGGCCTACGGCGGCGGCCTCGAGCTGGCCTCCGCCTGCGACCTGCGCGTCGCGCGGGCGGGCGCCGCGCTCGGGATGCCGCCCGCCAAGCTCGGCGTCGTCTACCCCGAGGGCGGCCTGCGGCGCTTCCTCGGGCTCGTCGGCGCCGCGCGGACGCGCGAGCTGTTCTTCGTCGGCCGGCCGGTGAGCGCGGAGACCGCCCTCGCCTGGGGGCTCGTGAACCGCGTCGCGCCCGCGGAGGACGCCGAGCGCGAGGCGCTCGCGCTCGCCGCGGAGATCGGCGCGAACGCGCCCCTCGCCGTCCAGGGCATGAAGCGGATCCTCGACCTGCTCGAGGCCACGCACGAGCGCGGCCTGTCCGACGCCGAGCGCGCGGAGATCGCGGACCTCCGGCGGCGCGCCTTCGAGAGCCGGGACATCGTCGAGGGGCGCCGCGCCCGCGAGGAGCGGCGCCCGCCGCGCTTCACCGGAGAGTGACGCGTCTACCGCGCCGGTGCGGCCGGCGCGGAGGGCGGCGCCGCCTGCATCGCGAGCCCGAGGGAGATCCCCGCGGCGATCCCGAGGACCAGGGCGACGACGCCGATGAGGAGCGCGCGCCGGAGCGGCGAGGCCGCGGTGCGGGGAGCCGCCACGGTCGGGGCGGTCGGGGTGCTCCGCGGCGACGGCGCGGGGGCGGGCGCGATCACCGGAGCGGAGGTCGGGGGCGCGGCCTCGCCGCGATCACCGTCGCCGTCGGGCACGATCGCGAGATCGTAGTCGCCGATCTCCACGAGATCGCCGTCGCGCAGCCGCCTCCGCCCGGACAGCCGCTCGCCGTTCACGCGCGTGCCGGTGAGGCTCCCGAGGTCCTCGACGAAGACGGCGCCGCTCGACCGGACGAAGCGCGCGTGGCGGCGCGACACGTCTCGATCGAGCATCCGGAAGGTGACGCCGTCCGTGCCGCGCCCGACGACGATCTCGTCGCCGGTGAACGTGACCTCCGAGCGCGTCCCCGCCTGGTCCTCGATCACGAGCTTCATCCCGCCCTCACGGCCGGTGGCTCTCCCGTCGACTCCCCGCCGGCGAGCCCTCCTTCGGCCGCGCGCCCGTCCGCGCCAGCGTCCGGGAGAACTCGACGCCGTCCTTCTCCGGCAGGACCACGAACTGGTCGAGGTCGTAGCCCACGAGCGCGAGGTCGAACCGGTGCCGCTCGTCCATCCGGAGCGCCCGCACCGTGACCGGGGTCGTGCCGACGACGCGATCGTCGAGGCGCACCTCCGCGCCGGGCGGGACGCTCCGGATCGTCACGCTCCCGAGCGCGCTCTGGAGGCGCGCGTGGACGTGGCGGACGATCCCCCCAGGCACGGGCTCGACCGCGATCCCGGCCCCCCGGACCCCCGCGCCCTCGAGCACGATCTCGTGTCGCCGCGAGAGCGGCACCTCCTCGAGGACCGCCGGCGTGACCTGCCCGGTGGCGGCGCCGTCGAGGGTCACCGCCGCGCCGGGCGGCTCCGACGTCACCACCAGCACGCCCGGGCGCAGCCACGTCTCCGCGTAGTGCAGCCCGGCCGCGCCCCCGACCGCGAGCACGAGGCCGAGGAGGATCGCGGTCGAGAGCCGCACGCCGCCCTCCCGGATCACCGTGCGCGGCCGGCTCGGGCGCCGGGCGCGGGGGCGGGCGGCCTCGACGGCGGGCACCTCCGCGGCCGCGGCCCGCGGCTCGAACGGCGTGCGGGACCCCGCCGGCCCGGGAGTCGCCTCGGCGCTCAGCCGCTCGTACTCCGCCGCGGATTGCTGCGCGGCGACGTTGGCGAGCACCTTCATGATGAGCGGATCGTGGGCGCGCGCGTTCCGCTGCCGGCCGATCTTCTCGGCGAACACCTGCTGCATCTGCCGCCCGAGCAGATCCTGGATCGACGACTGGGGCGTGGGGAAGAGGACGTCCACGAGCGCGTCGGCGAACGAGCGGGCGTCGGCGTAGCGCCGGTCCGGATCGTAGGCGAGCGCCTTCGCGACGATCCCGTCGAGCTCGCGCGGGAGCCGCGGGTCGATCGAGGTGGGCGGGACCACGCGCGCCTTGCGGGACTGGACGAGCGACTCGACGTCGGTCGCCTTGGGAAACGGCTTCTGCTTCGTGAGCAGCTCGTAGAGGAGGATGCCCGCCGCGAAGATGTCGACGCGGTGGTCCCACCGCCGCTCGACGGAGGCCTGCTCGGGCGCGACGTACCCGAGCTTCCCCATCAGCATGCCCTCCTTGTAGTTGGAGAGGCCGGTCGCGGCGCGCGCGATCCCGAAGTCGAGCAGCTTGATCTCGCCCTCCCACGAGACGAGGGCGTTGTCCGGCGACACGTCGCAGTGGACGATCTGGAGCGGCTGTCCCTGCGCGTCGGTCTTCTTGTGGGCGTAGTCGAGGCCGGTGAGGAGCTGGAGGACGGTGAAGATCGCCTGCTCCGGGGAGATCGCCTGCCCGGCGCGGGAGAACGCCTGCATCATCTCCTTGAGGGAGACGCCGTTCACCAGCTCCATCGAGATGAAGTAGTTCCCGTCGATCCGCCCGCACTCGTAGACCTGGGCGATGTTCGAGTGCGTGAGCTGGACCGTGAGCTTGGCCTCGTTCACGAGCATCTTGATGAAGCCGCCGTCCTGCGCCCGCGCGGGCAGGATCCGCTTCACCACGAGTTCCTTCTCGAACCCGTCCGCGCCGGGGACCCGGGCGCGGAAGATCTCCGCCATGCCTCCCATCGCGAGGCGCTGGAGGAGGAAGAACTTCCCGAACAGGTGGGGCTTGAACTCGGCGACGACGGCGGGGGCGGCTTCGGCCACGCGGGGATGTTAGCCCGGCCCCCGCGGGGCCACAAGGCGCGAGGCGCCCACCCCGCCCCGCGCCGGGGGCGCCGTCACTTCACGTGGCCGCGGGCGCGCCCGCGCCCGGTGTCGAGCCCCGGGATCGCGCCCAGGTCGCCGCGGCCATGGCCGCGGCCGAGATCGCCGTGGGACGACGACGGGGCGCCGCGCGAGCGGTTCACGTGGTCCGGCGTCTCCCCGAAGTGATCGACCAGGTCCTCGAGGGGCTCGCCGCGCGCCGCGCGCCGCCGCGCCTCGGCGAGGAACGGCCCCGCGCCCTCGCCGCCCTCGCGCAGGTACGCATCGTAAAGCTGCGCGATCTCGCCGGTCGGGAGCGGGGGGCGCGCCGCGAGGGCCGTGGCGAGCGGCATCGCGTCGGCGACCCGGATCCCGCGGCGGGCCAGCTCCCCGAGGGTGCGCGCCGCCGCGACGACGGAGTCGCAGCGGCGGCCGGCGGCCCGGGCCGCCTCGACGAGCGCGCGGACGGCGGCCGGCGGTACGCCTGCCCCGAGCGCGTCGGCGAGATCCGCGAGCATCCCCGCCCGCCTGGCGGGGTCGCCGGCCGGGTCGTCGCCGACCCCCGCTGCGCCACGCTCCTCGAGCAGGAGGGCCGCCTGGCGAAGGCGATCGGCGAGCGCGCCGGCGACCGCGAGCACGCGGTCCGCGGCGACGCCCTTCGCGAGCCCCTCGAGCACCTTCGCGGCGACCGGCGCGGCCGGGACCCCGGCGCGCGCCGCCTTCACGACGGGTGCGAGGACCGCTTCCGCAGCGACGCCGCGCGCCTCCGCCCGCGCCGCGAGCTCCCGGGCGAGGTTCGCGGGGACGCCGGCGAGCACGGCCTCCTCGACGGGCGTGGCGGCGGGGCGCGAGAGCTCGACGGGCGCCGGGGCGGGACGGACGCCGGCGTCCGGCGGAGCGAGCAGGGTGGCGAGGAAGAGCGCGGAGAGCATCGGTGGGCGTGGGGCGGTGAGACGGCTTGTCTTCCCGGACGACGCGATCCTCGAGCGGTTACGGCACTCGCAGGATCGCGTTCTCTCCTCCGAAGCCGTCGGCCGTCCGCTCCGCACCCACGGGCACGACGATCTCGATCATGCCGGCGCGGTGGATCTCGAGGTGGTACTCGTAGCGCCCCGGCGAGAGCGTGACGGCGAGCGCGAACCCCGACGCGGCGCGCCGGAGGGGGAGCGGCTCCCAATCCGTCATCGTGCCGCGCAGGTATACCGCGTCGGCCGCCCCGTCGTAGCGCAACACGGTGGCGCCGCCGCGCGCCTCCACGACCGCGGTGCGCACCCGCGGCGCCCCGCTGCATCCGAGCGCCGCCGCGAGCAGCGCCGCGCGGCACCAGCCGCGGAGCGGGCGTGGGCGCCGGTTCACCACGAGAGCGCCCTCGATCGCGCGCGCAGCCCGGCGTACACGGCGTTGCGCGAGGCGCCGGCCGCGCCGTCGGCTTCGCTCCGCGACCACGACCACGCCACGATCCCGATCACCTGACCGACGGGGTGCGTGACCTCGAGGGTGACGTGCGAGAGCGTCTCCGCGACGCCGGTGTCGAAGCGGATGCGATCGCGCCCTCCGCGCCACGCGACCTCGAGCGGGCCCTCCTCGATCGCGACCGCCGAGAGCACGGCCTCGCCGCCGGTCGAGACGCGCGCGAAGTCGGGGCGCGCGCTCGCGACGCGCTCGTGCCGCGCCGCGACCTGCGCCTCGAGGCGCCGGTGCACGCGCCACTCGAGCCCCGCGCACGGCGCGAACGCGCGCTCGCTCACGTCGTCGTCCGCCTCCGACCAGCGCGTGGACAGCTCGACGGCGCCGCGGAGCGCGACGGGCCCGGCGCGGAGGCGTGCCCCGGGCGCGAGGACCACGCTCTCCGTGGAGGTGATCGACGAGGAGGCGGACAGCTCGGCGATCGCGACGGCGCGCGAGTACTCGCTGTGGCCCGCCGAGAGCTCGACCGAGAGGTCGACGCGCCGCACGACGAGGCGCGCCTCGGCGCGCGCCCGACTCTCGAGCGCCTCGAAGTCGGCGCCGGTGAAGCGCAGCCAGGACAGGTCGCCGCCGAAGGCGAGCTTGAGGCGCGGCGAGAGCGACAGGTCGAGGCGCGCGTCGGGGGAGACCGCGAGCACCGGCCCGCCGCCGAGGCCCGCGCCGACGAAGGGATCGTTCGCCCATCCCGTCACCGCGCCCGCGCCGAGCACGAGCCGTCCGTGCTCGGTCGCGCCTCCGGCGATCGCGAGCGCGAGGAGCAGCGGCGCCACTCAGGTGTCCAGGATCGCGTTCTGGCCGCCGAAGCCGTCGGCGGCGTGGGCCCGGGCGGTCGGATCGGTCACCCACGCCCCGTCCACGACGAACATGTACTCGTAGCGCCGGCCGCGCTCGACCGGGATCTCGACGCGCCAGCGCCCGTCCGGATCGCGCGCGAGCGGGGTGGCCTCGGGGCGCCAGCCGTTGAAGTCGCCCGCGACGCGGACGTCCCGCGCGGTCGGCGCGACGAGGCCGAGTCGCGCGCGCGCGGGCGGCGGCGCGGAGAGCGCGACCTCCGTCGAGGGTTGGCGCGCGACGGCGAGCGCCACGAGCGCGACGGCCGCCGGCGCCGCGAGGGGCCAGGCGAGCGGCGCGACGCGGGCGAGGAGGCGGTCCAGCGGCCCGCGGCG
>NZ_JALCZA010000101.1 GCF_022690765.1 Anaeromyxobacter oryzisoli
CGGCGCCACGGCCCTCGGCGGCTCCCCCGCCGCCGGCACGGACGGCGCCGCGGCCGCGGCCTCGACCGGCGCTCCCGCCGCGGGGCGCGCGCCGCCGTCGTCCAGCTCGAGCTCCACGAGCGGCGTGTGCACCTTCGCGAGGTCCCCCACCTTCCAGTGCAGCCGGACGACCCGGCCGCTCCGGGGCGACGGGATCACCACCGTCGCCTTGTCGGTCATCACCTCGACCAGCGGCTGATCCTCGGCGACGGCGTCGCCCGGCTGGACGAACCAGCGCTGGACCTCGGCCTCGATCACGCCCTCGCCGATGTCGGGGAGCTCGAGCTGATAGGGCACGGCGGGCACGGACACCTCGCGACGGGCTAGTAGGAGACGACCTCCCGGATCGCCTGCAGGATGCGCGGGGCCCGGGGCAGGTACTCGTTCTCGAGCGTGTACGGAAAGGGCGTGTCGAACCCGGTGACGCGCCTCACCGGCGCCTCGAGGTGGAGGAAGCACCGCTCCTGGAGGAGCGCGGACAGCTCGGCGCCGAAGCCGCAGGTCCGGGGCGCCTCGTGCACCACGATCGCCCGGCCGGTGCGCGAGACCGACTGCACGAGCGCGTCGAGATCGAGGGGCTGGAGCGATCGCAGGTCGATCACCTCGCAGTCGAGCCCCTCCGCCGCCGCCTCGCGGGCCGCCTGATCCGCCTCGTGCCACATGGCGCCCCAGGCGATCACGGTCGCCTGCGTCCCGGGCCGGGTGACGCGTGCCTTCCCGAGCGGCTCCACGTAGTCGCCCTCCGGCACCTCGCCCTTGGCCGCGCGGTAGACCCGCTTCGGCTCGAAGAAGATCACCGGATCGGGATCGCGGATGGAGGCGAGGAGCAGCCCCTTCGCGTCGTGCGGGTTGGACGGGACGACGACCTTGAGCCCGGCGGTGTGGATGAAGTGGGCCTCCGGCGACTGGGAGTGGTAGTGCCCGCCCCGGATGCCGCCGCCGTACGGCGCGCGGATGACGAGCGGGCACGCGTACTGGCCGCCGGAGCGGTACCGGTACTTCGCGACCTCGTTCACGATCTGGTCGAAGGCCGGGAAGATGAAGTCGGCGAACTGGATCTCCGACACGGGCCGGAGCCCGTAGAGCGCCATCCCCACCGCCGTGCCGACGATGCCCCCCTCGGCGAGCGGCGTGTCGATGACCCGGTCGGCGCCGAACTCGTCGTAGAGCCCCTGCGTCGCGCGGAAGACGCCGCCGAACCTGCCGACGTCCTCGCCGAGCACGACCACGTCCGGATCCTGCCGCATGGCGACGCGCAGGGCGTCGTTCACGGCCTGGATGACGTTCATCGTGGGCATGACCGCCCCCGTCAGGTGCCGGCGTGGCGCGGGTTCCCGACCCGCGGATCGGCGGCGACGGCCGCCTCGAGCTCCCGGAGCTGCTCGCGCTGCTGGCGGAGCGGCTCCGCGTACACGTCCTCGAAGAGCGTCTCGAGCGGCGGCTTCGGCGGGAACGCCTCCGCCTCCCGGAGCGCCCGCTGCAGCTCCTCGCGCACCTCGTCGCGGAGCTTCGCGTCCGCCGCCTCGTCGAGGGCCCCGCGGCGGAGGAGGAAGCGGCGCATGCGGAGCAGCGGGTCCTTCCGCTTCCAGGTCTCGACCAGGTCCGCCGGCCGGTAGGCCCGCGGGTCGTCGGAGGTCGAGTGGCCCTCGAGGCGGTAGGTGACGCACTCGAGCAGCGTCGGCCCCTCCCCCGCCGCCGCCCGCGCCCGCGCCCGCCGGGTGGCGTTCAGGACCGCGAGGAGGTCGTTCCCGTCCACCCGCTCGCCGTGCATCCCGTAGGCGAGGGCCTTCTGGGCCAGGGTCTCGGCGGCGGTCTGGCGCTCGCGGGGCACGCTGATCGCCCAGCCGTTGTTCCGGCAGGCGAAGATCACCGGGATCTTCCGGAGCGCGGCGAAGTTCAGGCCGGTGTGGAAGTCGTGCGCGCTCGTCGCGCCGTCGCCGAAGTACGCGAGCGCGACCATGTCGTCGCCCTTGAGCCGCGCCGCCCAGGCGGCGCCCACCGCGTGCGGGATCTGGGTGGCGATGGGCGAGCTGATCGACGCGAAGCGCCCCGGCCGCCACGCCTCGTGGCAGGGCATCTGGCGGCCCTTCATGACGTCGCGGGCGTTGCCGAACAGGTCGCAGAGGTAGGTCACGAGCGGCAGGCCGCGGAGCAGCGCGGCGCCGTGCTCGCGGTAGCAGGGGAAGATCCAGTCGCGGGTCTCGACCCCCGCGGCGGTCCCGAAGATCGTCGCCTCCTCGCCGATCGACCCGATGTAGAAGCCGATGCGCCCCTGGCGCTGGAGCGTGATCATCCGCTCGTCGAGCGCCCGGTTCAGGACCATCCACCGGTAGAGCATCACCAGGTCGGCGTCGGCGAGCGGCACCTCGGCGGGGTCGGCGGTGCCGTCGTCGCGCAGCACCGTCTGGAGCGGGAACTCGCGGAGGAAGAAGCCCGGCTGGTCCACCTCCGCCAGGCGGGGGTGCCTCGCCACCGGACTCACCTCGTGCTCCCGCCGCATGCCTCGCTCCCGGCGTCAGCGGACCGCCGCCCGCGCCTCGAGCGCGCCGCGGAGGAACAGCTCGGCGGCGCGGTACGAAGAGCGGACGAGCGGACCGCTCGCCACGTACCGGAACCCGAGGGCGCGCCCCCGCTCGCCGAGGGCGGAGAACCGCTCGGGGGTGACGTACTCCTGGACCGGCAGGTGCCAAGCGCTCGGCCGGAGGTACTGGCCGAGGGTGAGGATCTCGACGCCGTGGGCGCGGAGGTCGCGCATCGCCTCGACCACCTCGTCCTCGGCCTCGCCGAGGCCGAGCATGAGCGACGACTTCGTGATCACCGCCGGGAACTCCCGCTTCATGCGGGCGAGCACGCCGAGGGTCTGGTCGTACCCGGCCCGCGCGTCGCGGACGGCGGGCGAGAGCCGGCGGACGGTCTCCAGGTTGTTCGCGAAGACATCCGGCGCGGCCCGGCCGATGGTGCGGACCGCCTCGGCGTCGCCCTGGAAGTCCGGCGTCAGCACCTCGACCAGGAGGCGCGGGATCGCCTTGAGCCGACGGATCGCGTCGGCGAAGTGCGCTGCGCCCCCGTCGGGCAGGTCGTCCCGATCCACGCTCGTCACGACCACGTAATCGAGCCCCAGCGCCGCGATCGCCTCGGCGACGTGGCGCGGCTCGTCCGGATCGAGCGGCGGGGGGTGGGCGGCGGTCTTCACCTGGCAGAACCGGCACCCGCGGGTGCACGTGTCGCCCATCAGCATCACCGTCGCGGTGCCGCCGCCCCAGCACTCCGCGACGTTCGGGCAGTGGGCCTCGGCGCACACGGTGTGGAGCCGCAGCCCGCGCAAGGTGTCCTTCACCCTCTGATAACGGTCGCCTCCAGGGACGTTCACCCGCAGCCACCCCGGCTTGCGCGCCGCCGCCGGCAGCCCGTGCTCGCGCAGGGCGGCCGCGATCTCGCGCCGGCCGCTCGGCGGGGCGTCACCGAGGACGGGCAGGCTGGTTCGGGTGGGGTCGGACATGTCGGACGCCGCGGATGTAGGAAAGTCGCCGAGGCAGATCAAGAGCCGCTCGCTCGACCGAGCGCCTTCACTACCCTACACATCGGGGAGAGCCCGCGCATGCCCGCCTGCTCGGAATGGCCTCACCCCGAGTGGGGTGGGAGCGCCGGAACGAAGTACACTACGAGGCATGTCGGAGACGCCCCATCCGGAAGCGACGCCCCTGCTCGTGGTGGACGACGACGTGGTCGTGCGCGGCGTGATCTCGGCCCTCCTCGAGGACGAGGGCTACGCCGTGACGACCGTCGCGAACGCGGCGGCAGCCGAGGACGCGCTGCGCGCCGCGGAGATCCCCGTCGTGGTGAGCGACGTCCGGATGCCCGGCCACGACGGGTTCTGGCTGCTCGAGCGGATCCGGGAGCTCAGGCCCGACACCGCGGTGATCATGCTCACTGGCTTCGGCGACACCGAGGCGGCGGTCGAGTGCCTCCGGAGCGGCGCCGCCGACTACCTCCTCAAGCCGCCGAAGGTGACGGACCTCGTCCGGGCGATCGAGCGGGCGCTCGGGCGCCGCAAGCTCGCGCTCGAGCGCCGGCGGTACCGGGAAGGGCTCGAGCTCCGCGTCCAGAAGAAGACCGCCGAGCTCTCCCGGGCCCTCGTCGATCTGGAGAGCACCTACTCGCAGACGCTGTGGACCCTGGTCGCCGCCCTGGACGCCCGCGAGCACGAGACGAGCGATCACTCGCGGCGCGTGGTCCGGTACACCCTCGCGATCGCCGAGCGCCTCGGGATCCCGGAGCGGGAGTGGGCCGCGATCGGGCGCGGCGCGCTCCTCCACGACATCGGGAAGATCGGCGTCCCCGACGCGATCCTCCTCAAGCCCGGGACGCTCACCCCCGACGAGTGGGTCGAGATGCGGCGCCACCCGCAGATCGGCTTCGACATCCTCCGGAGCGTCCACTTCCTCGCCGGGCCGGCCGAGCTCGTCCTCTCGCACCAGGAGCGGTTCGACGGCGGCGGCTACCCGCGCGGCCTCGCCGGCGACGCGATCCCGCTCGCCGCCCGCGTGTTCGCGATCGCCGACACCTTCGACGCGATGACGAGCGATCGGCCCTACCGGGGCCGGCTGCCGCTCGAGGCGGCGCGCGCCGAGATCGCCCGCAGCGCGGGGACGCAGCTCGATCCGCGCTGCGTCGCGGCGTTCCAGTCGCTCTCCGTGGACGAGCTCGCGCACCTCGCGCTCCCGGCCGACGGGCCCGGCGTCCCGGACGCGCCCGGGCGGATGGCGGTCGTGGACTGCTCCGGGTTATAACGCCGGCGTGCCCGAGCAGACGCCCGCCCCCTCCAGCGCCCCCGCGCTCCTCGACGCCCAGGGGCGGCGCATCGTCTACCTGCGGCTCTCCCTCACGGACCGGTGCAACTTCCGGTGCAGCTACTGCTCGCCGGCCGGGATCGAGACCCACGAGGACCCGCTGGAGCGGTCGGAGGTCGCCCGGCTCGCGCGGATCTTCGGCGGGCTCGGGATCCGGCGCGTGCGGCTCACCGGCGGCGAGCCGACGCTGCGGCGCGACCTGCTCGACCTGGTGCGCGACGTGTCCGCCGCGCCCGGCATCGAGGAGATCGCCCTCACCACGAACGGCCACCTCCTCGCGTCGCTCGCGCGACCGCTCCGCGAGGCGGGGGTCACGCGACTGAACGTCTCGCTCGACACGCTCGACCCGGAGAAGCTGCGGCGCATCGCCGGGCGCGCCGCCACCCTCGACCGGATCGTCTCCGGCATCGAGGCGGCCTACGCGGCGGGCTTCGCGTCGGTGAAGCTGAACGTCGTCGTGGTGAGGGGGGAGAACGACGGCGAGCTCGGCGACCTCGCCCGCTTCGCGTGGCGCTTCGGGGCGACCGCGCGCTTCATCGAGCTCATGCCCTTCGGGCCTGGCGCGCCGGTCCCGACCGCCGAGGTGAAGCGGCTCCTCGAGGGCCAGGGCCTCCGGCTCGAGCCCGACGCCACCCGCGGCTGGGGCCCCGCCTACCACATGCGCGGCACCTCCACCGACCGCGGCCGGCCGGTGAGCGGCCTCGTCGGCTTCATCGGCGCGATGACCGAGAGCTTCTGCGACTCCTGCAACCGCGTCCGGGTCGGGGCCGACGGCTCGCTCCGCGCCTGCCTCGGCGGGCGCGAGCGGCTCGGGCTGAAGGAGCTGCTGCGGGGCGGCGCGTCCGACGAGGAGATCGCGCAGGCCATCCGGGCGGCGCTGCTCGGGAAGCGCGAGCGC
This sequence comes from Anaeromyxobacter oryzisoli, assembly GCF_022690765.1. Classification (GTDB taxonomy): domain Bacteria; phylum Myxococcota; class Myxococcia; order Myxococcales; family Anaeromyxobacteraceae; genus Anaeromyxobacter; species Anaeromyxobacter oryzisoli. The sequence continues at coordinate 5,788 of NZ_JALCZA010000101.1, forward strand.
CACGACCTCGCCCACTCCCGTGGCAAGCTGCTCCCGATGATCGGGACGGGCGGGTAGCGGCGCGCCCTCCTCGCGTCGCGCACCTCGCCTCGTCCGCCTCGCGCGGGCGCGCGGCGGGAGGCGAGGCGATGCGGCGGGCGCGGCGGACCGGCTAGGCGGCCTCGGCGCGCGGATGGATGTTCGCGCGGATCCACTCGACGATCGTCTGGGTGGACGAGCCCGGCAGGAACACCTCGGCGGTGCCCTTCTCCTTGAGCCGCGGCACGTCGTCCTGCGGGATGATGCCACCGCCGAAGACGACGATGTCCGAGGCCCCCTTCTGCTTCAGCAGGTCCACGACCGCCGGGAAGAGGGTCAGGTGCGCGCCGGACATGATCGACATGCCGATCGCGTCCACGTCCTCCTGGATCGCGGCGGCGACGATCATCTCGGGCGTCTGGTGCAGGCCCGTGTAGATGACCTCGAGGCCGGCGTCGCGCAGCGCGCGGGCGATGATCTTGGCGCCGCGATCGTGGCCGTCGAGGCCAGGCTTCGCGACGAGGATGCGGAGGGGGCGCTCTTTCGCGGGCGGCGTCATCTCGGTTTCTCCAGGAGAGCGATGAGGTCCGGCGCTTCGGGACCGGGCGCCGGCCGCGGGATCCGGCCCGCGTCCGTGGTGCTCGTCAGCTCCACGAGGTGGAGGCCCGCACGCTCCGACAGCGGCCCCCACTCGGAAGGCTTGTAGTACCGCAACTCCGCGGTGCCCGCCAGCACCGCGCCGGAGCGGCGGACCAGCCGGCGACTGCACCGGTCCACACCCGTCGCGGGATCGAACACCGACACCTCCTCGACCGTGCCCCCGTCCGGCAGCGTGCGACGCGCCGCGTCGCGCGGCTCGAGGGCGAGCCGGAGCGGGTTGGCGTGATGGACGAGGACGCGCCCGCCCGGGCGGAGGGCGCGCGCCAGGTCCGCGAGGCAACGCGCGTTGGTCTCGTCGTCGAACATGAAGAGGGACGCGTACCAGGAGAAGGCGGCGTCGAGGGAGCCGGCGCGGAGCGGGAGGGCGCGGACGTCGGCGCGGACCCAGAGCGGGATCCCCGTCCCCGTCCCCGTCCCCGTGCCCCGCGTCGCGTGGCCAGTGGCCCCCGGCCCGGTTTCGCCGGCCCGAGGCCTGTTCGACGCCGCCCGAGCGAGATACGCCCCGCTCCGCTCGAGCCCGATCACCCTCCCCGCCCGTCGCGCGAGCGGCCACGCGTGTCGGCCGTGGCCGCAGGCGAGGTCGAGCACCCGGTCCGCCGGGCCGATCCCGAGGAGCGACGCGATCACCTCCGCCTCGAGCGCCGAGAGGCGCGGCGTCAGCAGGTCCGCGACGCTGTCGAGGTAGAGCGCGCCGTAGTAGGCGTCGGTCCAGTGCGGCACGCGCCGAGTGTAGCGCGGCGCGGCTCAGCTCCACCGCTCCAGCCACTCGCGCTCCCACGCCTCCTTCGCGCGGTGCGAGTCGGCGGTCGGCGCGTCGAGCGAGACGACGGGGACCGGCTCGCCGAAGAAGTCACCCTTCCCGTGCGCCGCCGCGCCGTCGCCCGTCTCGACCCAGCACTCCCCCATCGCGACGTAGGTTTCGCGGGACCCCCCGCCCCCGATCTCGGCGGCGATGGCGCGCGCGACCACCTCCGCCTCGCCCTCCGCGAAGGTCGCGGCCTTCGGGAGCGGCTTGCCCATCTTCAGCGGGATCCCGGTCACGTCGCCGATGGCCCACACTCGCTCGAACCGGGTCCGGAGCGTGGCGCGATCCACCGGGACCCAACCGCTCTCCCCGGTGAGCCCCGCGTCGCGCACGACCCGCGGCGCCTGGTGCGGCGCGACGAACGCGAGCAGGTCGTACGCGGCCTCCGCGCCGTTGGCGAAGCGAAGCCGCCTCGCTGGCGCGTCCGCTTCGACGACCTGGTGGTCCGGGTGGTACGCGATCCGCTTCGCGGCGAGCAGGTCGCGGACCGCAGCCGAGACCTTCGGGCCCGCGACGCCCATCGGCGCCGGCTCCGCGGCGTAGAGATCGACCGAGACCTTCTCCCGGACGCCGCGCCCCCGGAGGGTCCACTCCATGAGCAGCGCCGCCTCGTACGGCGCAGCCGGGCACTTGTACGCGGGGGCCGCCGTGAGGACCACGAGCCGTCCTCCGTCGAACGACGCGAGCGCGTCACGAAGCGCCACCGCGCCCTCGAGCGCGTAGAAGGAATGACCGGCATCCGCCAGCCCTGGGACGGCGGACGGGGCGAGCTCCGCGCCCAGCGCGAGGACCAGGTAATCCGCATCGAGCCGTCGTCCCCCGACCTCCACGCGTCGCCGCGCCGGGTCGATGCGTTCGACGTCGCCCTGGACGACCTCGACGCCGTGGCGCGAGAGCGTCGCCACGGGGCGCGCGATCTCGTCTGGACGGCGCTCGCCGACGATCACGCGCAGCAGCGAGGCCCCGAGCACGAAGCGCTCCGCGCGCTCGACCACCGTGATCCGGTGCTCCGCCGGGAGCACCCTACGCAGCTCCCTCGCGACGACACTTCCTCCGACCCCGCCTCCCAGGATCACGACGCTCGCGCTCATGACGACCCCCTCACCCGGCCACCGCTCCGATGGGCGTCCCGGTGCACCGTGGAAGGTATGGCGAGACCCCGGCGGAGGCGAAGGCTGAGCCGCACCGCAGGACGGCCTTCTCTCGACCTTGGATGCTGCCCCTCCCTCTCATGGCGGACGCATGGCCAGGAGAGGGCCTTGGCGCACTACTAACGGTCGGGGCGTTCCAGAAATATCGAAAGCGCCTGCGCCCTTGCGTTGTCACGAAGTCGGCCGATCTCGCCTTCGTCGCGGCCGCCGTTCGCTGCCATCGCCTCCAGCGCAGCGATGTCGTCGCGTTGACGTTGGAGCTCGCGCTGCACGACCGTGTGCGAAAGAATTTGCTCCTCGCTCCACTCGACTCCGCGGTCGGCGTCCTCCATCAGCACGAAATAATCAACCGTGTCATATGCTCTTTCCGCGGCCCACCCCGGCTCCCGCGGATCACTGGATCGCATCGCCCTCAGGCCGTACGCGATCGCCGCCGCGGCGTTCTCGGCGAAGAGCGCGTCGTCCGTCCCCTCGTCCGCAGCGGTGCGGATGGAGGTCTCGCACGCCAAGAGCGCGTCCTCGCGCTCCGCGTCCTCCTCCCGATCCCCGCCCCCGTATTTCCAGAGCAGCTCCAGCGCCTCGTGCAGCCGATCGCTCGTCTCCGGGTCACGAGCTCGAAAGAATCTTTCCGCGTGAGGGAAGAGCCGCTCGGCCACGGCTGCTGCGAACAACACGCGGAGTCGCTCGGGAATCCCCGCGAGCCTCTTCTCCAAAGCCGAGCGGTCGTACGTGAGCATTGGCGTCGCCCTCGCTTACGTGAAACGGCACCAGCGCTGCCGGCACTCCTCGCCTGGTTCTCCATGAGCCCGGCCATTACCGCCCACCACAGCCTCGAAACGGAGAGGATATCGCGCGGTGCGCCTCGAGCGCGCCGACTCGTACCGCGTATCGTATCAGGGCGTTCCCGTGCACCGTCAGGCACGCCAAGGCGCCTGCCCGCGCCCATCTACCTGCAGGCTGCGCGTGCTCAAGCGTCTTCAACCTTCCCGAACGCGAACGCGACTCCTTTCGTCGCGAATGGACTCTCGACTCGGAGTTGCCCTTCATTCAGCGCATACGGGAAATACACGTTTGCGCTGAAACCGTCGACGTGATCGACTCGAACCTCGATGGCGTCGCGCATTTCGTCCGTCGCGGAGGGTCCAAGGCTACGATTCGTGACGATCGCTGCCGCTCTGATGGTTCCAGCAGAAGCCCGATCGTGAAAGTCTCGCTCGAGCAACTTTATCAACTCGCTCGAGGGTCCGTAATCCCGTTCGGTCGTCGCGCCGAGATGCGTGAACGTTCCGTCCGTTTTGAGGGCTCCCCCGAAGGGGTGAAACTCGCCAAACTCGCGAAGCATCCGCCTCGCGAGTGGCAGCAACTCATTCATCAAGCGTTCCGACTCGTGCTTGCCCGTTCTCATGATTCACCGCCCCCGCGTCACCCGACGGATACGATTACTCTCGGTCAGGACCGTGGGAACCGGTGAACTCGGTGCGGCCGGTCTGGGCCCCTATCGACCACCGTGACCAGGTTCACGGCCAGCGAGAACAACGCCACGACGAGCGGCACTGAGAGCAGTGCGCGCCCGTGGACCGCCAGGAGGAGCCACGTCAGTGCGCCGAAGAACGACGCCAAAATGATTCCCACGACGACCGCCCCCAGCGGTCCGTCGATCCGGTCGCGCTTTCGGCCGTAAGAATAGCTGCCGTCGACGCACGACCAGAGGACAAGCGCAAACCCCGGTACGGCCTTAATCACTCCCGCATAGCTCAAAGCTTGCACGCCCACTTCAACTACGAGCCCGACGGCCAACGAGTGTCGCACGACCCGTAATAGGATGATCCAATTGGATGGCCAGACGACGATCATCGGGGCGGCTCCTCTCACCACGCCTGCAGCGGACCGCCCCCGGCGCCCGCGGCTTGGCCCAGCGCCGTGCCGACCGGAGGGGTGACGCCCGGAGCCGCTACGGCTGGCCCGGACCCGCTCGCTCTAGCGAACCACAACCCGGTTGCGTTAGCCAGCCGCTGTGCCGTGGGCGTGAACTTCGCCTCAGCGACCGCGCTCATTGCGCCGAAGGCCCGCCGCAAGCAGCCGATATTCCGGCGGCACCGAACGTCGCCTCGGCTATCCCAGCGACGGCGGCGCCGAGCACCCCATCCCTCCGATCTCGCATGCTGCCGTACCCGTAGCTCGCGTAGACCGACGACAGGAGGACGACCATGAAGCCCAGCGGGGCCTTGATCGCACCCGCGTACCTCAGCGCCTGCACCGGGAGCTCCACCAGCACGAGCCCGTGACGATCCGGAACATGAAGCTCCAGTTCGATGGCAGGACGCCAATCACGCCTTCTGCCTCATTCCGCCTGCGCCGGGTCGATCTGTGGATGAGCGACGTGATGCACGGGCCAGCCGTCCCGGTCGGCGGCAGGAAGACAGCATCATACGCTGGTTTCCTGCATCACCTAGCCCCCAGGGCACCCACTTGATCCCGGGAAGGTCCCAGAATCTAGACTGGCGCAGCCGCAGACCAAATACACTTAAAGTCCAGACCCATGGAGACCCGCCGACGTCCACAGTTGTATGAAGCGATCGCTCACGAAGGTCGGACTCACGCGTAGGTTCGGGATTTTGAAGATTTCGACGCCAGAAACTGCTTCGGGCCGAAACACGTACCGCGTCACGCGCATTATTCTCCCGCTGCTGAAACGAAGCACGGAAGACGCCTGCTCGTCGAGAGCATCCAAAACACGAGTCGATTTGAATATCCAGAGCTCCGCTTCCGAGCAGGTGATCGGCAGGAGTTCCCCATACTGCTCGAGTACCGTACCGAGCCTCTCGACGACGGAGCGACGGAACATGAGCGCGTGCGACCCTAGCCACGGGGAATCCGATGTCGAAAGCTCCTTGCCTTCATCTTCATGGACTAGTCGCATCCGGATGGGCCGGCATGCCTGGCGCCGAGCGGTGCCGTGAATCTGCACGTAGACCGTCTCGAACTCTTCTTGCCGCTCCGGCTGACAAAGCTCGAATCCTTCGCCTCCCAAGGGCACATAGACCCTCGCCATCGCAGACCGCCTCCTATCAAAGCTTGTCGCTAAACTGTCCACTTCGTGAATTACTCTTGGTCCGGGCCTTGAGCAGAGCCGGCTTAGTCTTGCTTCAAGCGTCAGGTTGCCACTGAATGAGGAGGCTCGGCTCTTCCGTGAACCCCGCCTGACGAAGCTTTACTTCAGTATCGCCGAAGACCTGACGAGCATCCGGCCCACTCAACTGCACCTCGTCTTCCGCTTCAGGACCGATGATTCCCAACTTCGTGCCGATGAAGAGCAACCACCTTTCTCCCGGCGCACCGAAGTTACCCCAATAATGTATAAGTCCGTTCCTCCTGGCAGATATCAACCGAGGATCCGTTCGCGACTCTAGAGCTGCAACCTCTTCCTGCGTGAGTTCAAATCGAACGCCGAAGAATACCACAGCAGCAGGCGAAGACATGGCCGCCCTCATTCCATAATCACGACATCGAAGCCCAACTTACTCAGCATATTCTGCAACGGACCTGTTGGGCCGACTTGGCCTGTAACTGCGCTCCGGCCGAATTCCAAGGCGACGCAATCTGACCTGCCCCCCAACTCTAGACGGCTACCGGTGTGAGCCCGGTTGAACTGCGAGCACACTCCATCGGCGTCTGGTTATCGAGCGAGCTGTGCGGCCTGGCCTCGTTGTAGTCGACGCGGTACGCCTCGATCATCCGCTTCGCGTCGTCCAGGTCCAGAAACCAGTTCTCGTTCAGGCACTCGTCCCTGAACTATCCGTTGAAGCTCTCTTCGGTTTCTATCCGAGACTACTCTCGGTAGGGGTCTTCTTCACGACGATCGTTATCGCATCGGGTTCCGAGGAATCGTTCACCCACATCTCCACCCAGGTGTTCTCAGACGCTACCGGCATCTCCAGCAACACCTCGCCTACGACGGAGCAGACCGAGAGTCTTCCGGTAGGAGTCTCGAGAGCGCCCTCGAACACCGGTCCGGCGCCCATTCCTACGGGCGCCCGTTCATCTCCGAGTGTGATCGACGTCTCTCCGTCCTGCTCGGAACGTGTTCCAACAGCGACACACGATGACGTCGCCGCTACAACCTTTCCAGACATGCTCTCGGGGACCACTCCCACCACAGGATCCATCACTAAGACGAGAGAGTTCCTTGGCGCCACTTTGATGGTTCGCTTCATCACTGCATCCTTTGTTGCCGTGCGACAGCGAGACCTTGGTCACGACTGCAATTAATACTGAGGATACAGCCGCTGAGAAGCGCCCTGCGTGTTCAATGCAGAAACCGGCTGATAGTCCGGGACATAGTTACCGCTTTTCGTACCGGGATTGAGCGTCCCGTAAGTGTATGCACTAATGTACCGATGCCTAAACCTGTTGAGCCGGCCGTCCGCGGCGCGGACGCATGGTCCGCAAAAGAGCCTTCGCGGACTACTCTCGGTCGGGGCCTCGAACTCGTACAGCAGCTTCGCGAGGTACGTCTCCGCCTGCGCCGCGTCGTGCCGCGTCGCAGGTCGCTCCCCGTGCGCCGCCTGCACCAGCCCGCCCCGGTCGTACGCGTACTTCAGCACCTCGCCGTCCGGCGATGAGCCAACGGCGGCTCTGGATCCTGGGACCTCAAGCGCGCGTCATGACGGTCCAGCAAATACCACTGATCATCGCCTACTTGCGCTCATGATGCACCGGCCCCGCGTCATCCGGCGGACACGATTACTCTCGGTCGGGACCCCCAGGTCGTACGCGTACTTCAGCACCTCGCCGTCCGGCGATGAGCCAACGGCGGCTCTGGGTTCCTGGGACCTCGAGCGCGCGTCATGACGGTTCCGCAAATATCACCGATTATCGGGCACTTGCACTCATGATGCACCGTCCCCGCGTCATCCGGCGGACAGACACGATTACTCTCGGTCGGGGGGCTGGGTCGGCGATCTGAACACGATCGGGAGGGAGCGGCGAGCCTGCGGCGGCGCCGGGCGGACGACTACTGGGTCAACACGCCCTCGGCCGGGCGGTTACCGTGCCGGCGGAGACAGCTACTTGTCTAGGTGATGCCCTCGGAGCCTCCCCGACCGCTCGCTGCGTCTCGGGTGAGGCAATTCGATGACGCGGTTGACCCACCTCACGTCGTCTGGCCTAGTCGTCTCGAGCATGTAGGTGATGTACAACTTATCTCCCTCGAAGCGGGTCTTGGAACTCACCACAAACCACGTCATCGCCGACCGGGCCATGTCGTGCGGCCTCACCCGCACCCTGCCACCGCCCCCGAATAGCCGCTGCACGATGACTTCGAGTCCTGTGCAAAGGATCCTCTCGTTGACCGGGTCGACCGCCTTGACAAACTCGTAGGGTCCGTCGATTGCGTTCCGCTTGACCGAGTAGAAGAGCGACGTCACGTCGGCCCCGAGCTCGCTCCCGTAATCGATCCGGAGCAGATCCGGGGAGATCCAGCGGAGCCGAGGCGGAGGGAGGCTTAGCTGCGGCGGAACGTGAACGGCCAGCTTCCCCGGCGTCTCGATCGTGGCGCTGTAGGTCTCATGCCCCTCCGAGTACACCCGAACGACTGTGCCAGATCCACCCGTGCTCTCCTCATAAACGCGGGATTCACCGACGGCGGCTCGGCCCCCGACCACGAGCGCAACGGCTGCGAACAGGCGAGCTCCAGTCATGGGAATTCCTTCGGGTGCTTGTTTAACTGCTTCCACCTGCTCGCGTAGTTGTAGAAGTGCAGGTCGAGCGCCCCAGCGTCGCCGACTTTCTCGAAGATGGGGACTGTCTCCTGCTTCTTCTTGATCGTGAAGGTTTGCTTCTGCCGGTAGAACCTCAAGCTGCCGTGCCCCCAGAAGAACGCGCCACCGGTCACGTCGGCCCCCCCGCTCATCGCGTACAGGGTTCCTGCGATCGCCGTCTGAAGCGCCTCGGGCTCCCCGAGGCCGAAATCCTTAGGCAAAGGCTTTTGGCTCTCAACGATCGATAGCGCGCCCATCGCCTTTACCCACTTCCGTTTACCGTACCCCTCGATATGGTTGTCGGGGTTCGAGACGACGTCCTGGGCGGTCGCGCCGGTGTAGCTCGCGCGCCTCTGGATGACTTGCGCAATCCCCTTCGCCTCCTCCACGTCACCTGGGTTGGCCTCCGCGTAGACGGTGGCGACGACTTCATTGAAGTCCGACTGCTTACCAATGAACTTGTCGGCGTTGTTCCCGCCATCGCCTTTCCGACGGAGGTAGACGTTGGTGGTTTTCGCTTTGACCGTCTCCGCGACCGTCCCGTTCTCACTGAAGTACACGTCATCTTCCCCCGTCACATCGACTTGCCCCAGGGGGTTATTCCCTGCGTAGTGAAACAGGTCGAGGTTGACCGGCCTGAACACGCCGCCGGCGCCGCGTTGGCCGTCCAGGTACTGTCCGAGGATGGGATCCGGACTCGCCCACCTCACCCGCACCGGATCGTAGTACCTCGCCCCGAAGTAATACAGCCCGGTCTCCTCGTCGATCTCCTTCCCGGTGAACAGGAACCTCTGCCCCTTCACCGGTGAAGCCCCGACGTCGCTCCGCGTGTCCCTCCACACTTCCCCGTACGGGAAGTACTCCACCGGCTCGTGCACCCGCGCGTTCTGATCCGTCACCCAGCTCGTCGAGCCCAGGTGATCCGGGTGGTAGTAGTACGTCTCCGGCCGCACCTTCGCGTCCGCGTAGTAGTCGTTCAGCACCGGATCGCCGCCCGGCAGGTACGCGCACTTCTGCGGCTGGTAGTACGACGGGTCGCACCCGCTGTCGTTGTTGACCGTGGTCGGCGTCGTCCCCGGCTCGGTCGAGTCCACCGTCCCCCGCGGCACGTCGTCCCAGCCCGGTGGCGGCATCAGCTTCGACGCCACCCGCGCCGTCCCGACGAACACGTGCTTCATCGCCGCGCGACGCCCCTTCACCGACCAGAACTGCCCG
>NZ_JALCZA010000102.1 GCF_022690765.1 Anaeromyxobacter oryzisoli
AGCCGGGGCAGCCGCCGCCCGCGGCCGCGCCGCCGCCGAGCACCGTGAGGTGCGGCCGGGAAGGGGCCGGGGCCGGCGCGCGCGCCTGGGCGGCGGCGGGGCGGGCGCGGCGCCCCTCGACCGTCGCCGCGTCGAACGCCGGCGCGTCCCGCTCGATCACCGAGAGGGCGCCGTTCGGGCACTCCCCGAGGCAGGCGCCGAGGCCGTCGCAGAGCACGTCCGAGGCGAGCCGGGCCTTTCCGTCCACGAGGGCGATGGCGCCCTCCGCGCACGAGGGGATGCACTGCCCGCAGCCGTCGCACTTCGCCTCGTCTATCTGGACGATCTTCCGGATCATGGGGCGGCGGTTATCGCACGCCGGGCGCCGGGATCGAAGCGGCGGCCGCGCGTGCGGCCGACGTGTAGCCGATCCGTGCTAGACCGGACGGAGGAGATCCCATGCGCACCCGCTCGATCCTCCTCGCCCTTCTTCTCTCCGGCGGCTGTGCCACCGCGCCCTCGGCCGGTCCTCGGCCCATCGCCCGCTCCTCCGAGCTCTCCTTCGATCCGGGGCTCGCCTCGGCGCGCTGCGAGCGCGGGTTCGCCGCGGACTGCCGCGCCCTGGGGCGTGCTCGCCTCCTCGGCTCCGGAGTCGCGCGCGACGACCGGCTCGGCGCCGCGCTCGTCACCAAGGCGTGCGAGCTGGGCGATCCGGCCGGCTGCGGCGACCTCGGGGTCCTCTACGCCCTCGGCCGCGCGCTCCCCCAAAGCGACGTCCGGGCCGACGCGCTCTCGAGGCGCGCCTGCGAGTCGGGCGCCGCCCTGGCCTGCTCGAACCTCGGCGCGCTGATCGCCGCCGGCGCCGCCGGGGAGCCGGAGGCGGGCTCGGCGCACGCCGGAGAGCCGGCGCCGCTCCGGGCGCTGCGACTCTTCCGCATGGCGTGCGAGGCGGGCGTGCCGGAGGGCTGCCTGAACCTCGGGACCGCCCTCGAGGAGGGCCGGCTCGACACGGGCGCTCTCTCCGGCGCGGTCCGTGCGTACCGCCGCGCCTGCGACGCCGGCCTCGGCCTCGCGTGCCACCGGCTCGCCCTCCTGATCGGCGAGCGGACCGAGGCCGCGGCCGGCCTGTCCTCCGTCGCGCTCGAGGCCCGCGCCTGCGGCGCCGCGATCGAGCCGGCGTGCCTCGCCGTGAACGGGCCGGCGCCTCTCCCCGGGCCGAGGACCCCCGGCTCCCGGCTCCTCGCCGAGCGGACGAGCTTCGCCCTCGGCATCCCGGGCGCAGGCGGGTTCCACCCGGGCGAGCTCGCGCCGGTCGCGGGTGGGCGCAAGCGGACGCTCGAGGAGGCGCGCCGGCCGCCCGCGGCGCTCCAGGCCGCGGTCGCGCCCGCGCTCCGGGGGCCGCTCGGGATCGACGGCGACGCGCGCCCCGACGAGCCGGCGGACCCCGCGGTCGAGCTGCTCGTCGAGCTCCGGCGCGGCCTCCTCGGCCAGTGCGCGGCGGTGCCGCGCGCCGCCGCCGGCGGCGTGGAGGCGCTCGCGGTCTTCCTCGTGGACGGGGACGGGAGGGTGGCGATGCCGAGGGTGGCGGCGCTCCCCACGGACGCCGCGCTCGAGGCGTGCATCCTCGAGCAGGTGTCGTCCTGGGAGTTCCCCGCCGCGGCGGACGGCCTCGGCGGTCCGTACCTGGTCCGTCATCGCTTCGAGCCGTCGCCCGCCCCCGCCGCGCTCGCCGGGCCCGGGTGGCTGCGGCCGGCCCTCCGCGACCCGCGCTGCGTGGAGCGGGCGCTGGAGGTGCCGGAGGGCTACGGGGGCGGGAGCTCGGCCGCGACGGTGCGGCTCGCGGTGGACGGCGCGGGGGTGGCGAGCCAGGTCCATCCGCTCGCGCCGCTGCCGGAGCAGGTCCTCGCCGCCGTGGCCGCGGCGGTGCGCCGGTGCGCGTGGAGTCCCGGGGCGGATCCCGACGGCCGGATCGTGCCGGTGTGGACGACGCTGACCGTGAGCCTCGGACGGTGACGCGGGGAGGCGAGGAGCGCCCCGGTCACCGGAGGAGCCGGTAGTTCCGGAACTCGCCGGGGCGCCAGCCGGTGAGGCACTCCAGCGCGAGCTTCAGCCGGTCCTTGAACGACCAGCGGTTGGCGGAGAGATCGCGGTCGAAGGCCCAGTTCATCGCGGCAATCCGGGGGCGCATCACGGCCGGGTGCGTCCCCTCGAAGCGGCGGAGGGCGTCGATCTGCGAGTAGTCGAAGGCCGCGGTGCACGGAACGTTCCGGGCGATCCACGCGTCGTCGTGCCACAACTGGTTGAAGCACCGGGCCTTGTCCTGCATCGTCTTGGGTGGCCGGACGTAGCCGTAGTGGTGGATCGTCGCGCCGGTCGGCTTCACGCGGAGCTTCTCGCTCGGGCGTCGCCGGAACCCCTGCGCGTCGCCGTACGAGTGGATGTCCGGATCGCGGCGGACGATGCGCACCTCGTGGCGGTACCAGCGGATCGCCTCGGCGACGTAGTCGTACGAACCGTAGAAGTGCAGCCAGTCGAAGAGGAGCCCCTCCACGCGCCGATCGTCGGCGTACCGCTCCATCGCGTCGCGGACCGCGGTCAGCCCGCGCTCGTGGAGCACCTCGTCGCCCTGGATGTAGACCGCCCAGTCGAGATCGGGGGAGAGCGCCTGGAAGGCCTTGTCGGTCTCCACCGCCAGCACCCGCCCGCCCTGGCGGATCGTGTCGTCCCAGACGGTCTCGAGGATCCGGATCTTCGGCGACGGGATCCGCCGGATGAGCCCGAGCGTGTCGTCCTCGGACTTGCCCACCGCGACCACCACCTCGTCGCAAAGCGGGAGGATCGACTGGATCGCCTCGACGATCGGGTAGTCGAACCGGATGGCGTTGCGCACGAACGTGAACCCACCGACCTTCACGGCCTGGGACGAGTATCAGCTTCGTGGGGCGTCGATCGAGGTGGGAACGGCACCCAGAGTAACCGGCATCGGGCCTTGACGGAACCACGGTGCGCTTCTTCACGGCGCCCGATGTCCGCCCGCTCGCTCCGGCGAGGAGGCGCTGCGCCTCACAGGCATCGCGCCCTCCCCGCGAGCGCCCCGGCGTGGCGCGGGTCCAGCGCGAGCGCGGCCTCGAACGCCTTCCGGGCGTCGGCGCACCGCTGCTCGGCCACGAAGACGTCGCCCTCGAGGACCCAGGCGTCCGCGAGCGGCGCGATCGCGAGGGCCCTGCGCACCTGCTCGTGCGCCTTCGCGTAGCTCCGCACCGCGAGGAGCTTCCGGCCGAGGTGCAGGTTCCGCCGGGCGACGAGGGCCGGGTCGCCGTCCCCGGGCAGGGCGGAGCGCTCCGGCGCGGCGGCGCGCGCCACGTCCGTGTCGGTCGCCTCGCCGAGGGCGCGGCGCACCTGGACCGTGAGGAGGTCGCAGCCGTCCACCGCGTGGAACGGCTCGACGGCGGAGATCGCGCGTCCCTTCGAGAGCACGACCGCCGCGGGGCGCATCCGGAGGCCGATCGCGCCGTATGTCGCGTCGTCCGGATCGAGCGCGAGGGCGAGCCGCGCCCCGGTCCGGGCGAGGTCGGCCCGGGCGCTCGCGGCGTCCGTCCCCGGGGAGACCACGCCGACCCAGCGGACCGGCTTGCCGGCGAGCCGCTCCTGCGAGCGGGCGACGTCCGCGAGCATCGCCTGGGAGCGCTCGTGCCCCGGCCGGAAGAAGACGAGCACGCTCGCGTTCGCCCCGCGCGGCTGGAGCTCCTCCGTGCCGCCCTCGAGGCCGGGGAGCGCCGCCGCTACGGTGGTCGGGGCCGGATCGCCGGCGAGGGCCGTCGCCGACAGGGAAGCGAGCACCGCGAGGAAGGGGAGGGGGATCATCGTCGGCGCCTCCGCCGGGCACCAGGCACCCGGTGGAAGGCATCGTCGCAGATCGTGGGCCCCCGCCCCCAGCGACATGGCGCCTCGCGGCGCGACCGGGCGCGGAGATCACGCCCGCGGCGGCGACGGCGAGGGCGCCCTGCGGAAGACCAGGAGCCGGTCTCCCTCCTCCGGCATGGCGAGGTCGGCGGCGAGGGCGAGCCCGTGCCGGCCCGCGTCCTCGACGAGCGCCTCCACCTCGCGGACGCCCAGCCGCGGATCGTGCGCGCGGAGCTTCGCCTCGAGCCGGGCGAGGCGGCCGGTGAGCGGGGCCCCGCGGTGCACGAGTGGCGCGTACACCGCGAGCGGACCGCCCGGCGGGAGCACGGTGGCGCTCCCGGCGACCAGCGCCCGCGCGCACTCGGCGGGGGCGACGTGGAGCACGTTCAGGCAGAGCACCGCGTCCACCGGGAAGAGGCGCCAGGTCCGCCCGCGGACGTCGTACTCCACGGGCGGGAGGAGGTTCGGGTGGCGAGCCTCGGCCGCCCAGGCGGCGATGCTCGCGCGCGCCGCGGGATCCGGGTCGGACGGCTGGAAGCGGAGCGCCGGGAACCGCGCGGCGAAGAGGAGGGCGTGCTCGCCGGTGCCGCTCCCGAGCTCGAGCACCGTCCCGGTGGCGGGCAGGAAGGGGGCGAGCGCGTCGGCGATCGCGGCGCGGTTCCGGAGCGCCGCCGCGGCGGTCCGCTTCACCGGGACCCCTCCCGGTCCGCGAGCCGCGCCCGCCGCCCGGGCTCGAGCCTGAGCCGCCGGGCGCGATCGGCGCGCTTCGGCGAGCGCTCCACGCCCACCGCGTCGAGGCCGGCCGCGTTCGCGGCGGCGAGCATCGTGCCGAGGCCGCAGAACGGGTCGACGACGGTCCGGCACCCGGTGTGCGCGAGCAGGAAGGCCGCCACCGCCTCGCAGGCGGCGCGCCCCATCGCGCGCGGCCAGGTCATCTCGCCGAGCGCCGGGAGGACGTCCGCGGACGAGGCGGCCGGCGCGAGCCGGAGCGCGCGAGAGAAGCAGAGCAGGTGGGAGTAGGCGGGGCGACCGAAGGTGATCGTGCCGGCCGGGACCCTGCAGACGATCCGGTGCCAGAGCAGGTGGCTCCCCGCCCGCTCCGCCGCGCGCTCGACCAGGTACGCCTTGTCGATCCAGCGGCCGTCGTGCTTCACGTCGGTCTGGTAGAAGATCGCGACCGCCTCGTCCGCCACGGCGCCGCAGATCGACGCGGCCACGTCCTCGAAGAAGGTCCGCCACCCGCCGACGCCCAGCTCGGGGAGCTCGGAGTGATCGGGGAGCGACGTGACGACCGCGTGATCCGGTGGAAGCGGCGCCGCGGCGGCGAGCCAGGCCACCCCGTCGCCCTCGTGCACCGTGCGCCGCGGGGCGCGCGCGCCGCCGCCGTCGATCTCTCCCACGCCCACCTCGCCCGGCGTCCACCGCCGCCGCGCGGACTCTGGGGCGAGCGCCCCGGGCGGTCAAGCGGGGCGCGCGCGGGTCGTGGCCGCGCGCCGCGCTCCGTGCGGGCATCGCGACGCCGTCGCCGGGGAGATACAGAGGTGCTGGAGGTCGCGCCATGCCCGCCCGCGCTCCTGCCGCGAACGTCCTCGCCCTCGCGCTCGCGGTCCCGGTCCACGCGGGCCCCGGCGAGGAGCCCGCCGCCCATCCGATCGGCGGCGAGGCGGAGCACAGGCGCCTCGCCCGGACGTCCGATCGCGGCCGGTCTCCTCGAGCGCGACCGTGAGGCTCCTCTCCATAGGGCGCGCGGCGGCGCTCGTCCTCGCCGCGCTCGCGCTCGCCTGCGCCGGAGCCCGCGGCGCGCGTCGGGTCACCAGCGCGGCGGAGCTCGGCGCCCCCCGCCGCTTCTCCCTCCCTGGCCGGGGGGCGCTCGAGCTCAGGGTGCCGGCCGGGTGGGAGGTCCAGGACGTGCCGGCGAGCGCGTCCGCCCCGCGGACGATCGAGCTCGCGCCGGCGGGGAGGCCGTTCGTCGCGCTCCTCTCGCCCGTGGAGAACCCGGCGGCGGAGCCGGGTCGCAAGGACGCGGACACCGCCCAGCTCCTCGCCGAGGTCGAGCGGCGGAAGGCTTCGGAGACCGCCGTCGAGACCGAGATCCCGCTCATGGAGCTGGTCGGCGAGGCGGGGGTCCACGGGTTCTGGTTCGCCGTCACCGACCGCTCGATGGAGGGGAAGACGCCGGCGCCCGGCGAGTACCGCCACCTCATCCAGGGCGCCGCGGCCGTCGGGACGGTCCTCCTCGGGTTCACGCTCCTCGACAACGGCCCGGGGCCGCAGCGCGGGCAGCTCCTCGCCCTGGTCCGGACCGCGCGGGTGGTGGGGCGGGAAGCGCCGGGCGGGACGGGCGAGGGGGGAACCGGGGCGGGCGGCGCGGAGCCGGGGGAGGGCGCGGCGCCCGGGGGCGGGGCGGAGGACTTCGAGCCGGATCCGGAGGCGGAGACCTCGCCGCTCGTCGTGCACGACCCCGCGCGCCGGGTGAGCGTGCTCGTGGACCTGCCGGGGTTCAGCATGTTCAAGCCGCGCCTGTCGGAGGACGGCACGGGGGTCGTCGTCCTCGGGCAGCAGGCGGAGACCGGGATCGTCGCGTCGGTGATCCTCCGCGAGGCGCCCGGGCTCGACGCCCGCGGCTGCCGCGACGAGGCGCTCGCGCGGATCCGGCGCGCGCTGCCCGGGATCGAGGATGTGCGCACGAGCGAGGCGGACGGGAAGGCGATGGCGAGCTACGCGCTCCCGGAGCTCCACGGGCAGCAGCTCCGGCAGCGGCACGCCCACGCCTTCGTCGCGCGGGACGGCGTCTGCGCGAACCTGCACCTCTCCAAGGCGGACCCGACGCCGGAGGACGCGGCGCGGTTCGAGCGGATGCTCGCCTCGCTGCGGTTCGGAGAGAGCTTCTAGCGCGCGACCCACGCGGTCGTGACGCGCGCGAGCTCCTTCTGATCCTCCTCCCGCACGATCGCGTGGTGGAACGCGTCCGGCGCGGCCCGCGCGTGCCGCGACAGGATCGCGCTCCCGTAGTGACACTCCGCGAGGTACTGCACGTCGAGCGCCGCGAGCCGGGAGGACCGCCAGACGTCGCGCGGGATCGCCTCGAGCGCCCACGCGACGTAGCTGCCGTTGTTCACGTGCAGGTTCACGTCGATGTCGGCGTAGCGCGTGTGGAAGCGCCGCTCGAACTCCCAGGTCGAGAGCTCGGGGAGCTTGCCGGGCGGGAGCTGCACCACCGGGGCCCCCGTCCGCTCGCGCGGGAAGCGCGGGTCGAGGACCGCCTCGGGGCGGACGGGCCGCCGCGTCTCCAGATCGAGCACGAACCACTGCGAGGTCGCGCGCGCGACCTCCGCGCCGTCGCGCCGGACGACGAAGTCGCGGAGGGCCGCCAGCCGGTCGATGCCGGCGGGCCACGTCTCCACGTCGAGCACGTCGCCGAGGCCGATGGGCGCCGTCTGCTCGATCCGCTGGCGGACCAGGACCCAGGTGAGCCCCTTCGACATGAGCGTGTCGAGCCCCACGCCCAGCTCGGCGGCGTTGAGCCCGGCGGCCTCCACGAGGAACCCCGAGAGCGCGGGGACCGCGAGCGCGTTGAAGGCGTCCACCTCGTACGTGTGGACGGCGAAGGTCTCGTGGAAGGTGGCCATGGCGCCGGATCTGTACACCCGCGCGCCGAGGCGCGGAAACGGCGACCGGTTCGGACCCGTGACCGTGCCCGTGACCGTGACCGTTCCCCGTGCCCGCCTCCCGCCTCCCGTCGCCCGTCGCCCGTGAATCTGTCGGGCCGTCGGATCACGGGAAGGGGCCACGGGCCACGCGACCCGGGTTACGGATCACGGAGACGCCGGTGACGGTGACGGGTACGGATTACGGGGACATCAAAACATCAGCTGCACCACGATGATCGCGGCGGTGAAGCCGACGAGATCGGCGATCAGGGCGGCGGGGAGGGCGTGCCGGTAGCGGGCGATGCCCGCCGCGCCCATGTAGACCGCGAGCACGTAGAAGGTGGTCTCCGTCGAGCCGGCCATCACCGAGACGAGCCGCCCCGCGTAGCTGTCCGCTCCCTCGGAGCGGAGGACGTCGCCGACCACCCCGAGGGCCCCTCCGCCGGAGAGCGGTCGGACGAGGATCATGGGGAGGACGCTCGCCGGGATGCCGAGGGGCTCGAGCACCGGGGAGAGGGCGCCGGCGGCCGCGTCGAGCGCGCCGGAGGCCCGGAGCAGCGCGAGGGCGACGAAGATCGCGACGAGCGCCGGCAGGATCCGGACCGCCGTCTCGAACCCCTGCTTCGCGCCGTCGAGGAAGGCGGGGTACACCTTCACGCGCCGGAGGACCGCGACGAGCGGCACACCGGCGAGGAGCACCGGCACCGCGGCCACCGAGAGCGCGTCGAGCGCCGCGCGGAGCATCAGCGCCCCTCCGCCGGCGGCGCGGGCGGGAGCGGGCGGAGCCGCGCGAGGACCTTCGCCGCCGCGACGGCCGCGACCGCGCCGCACGCGGAGGCGACGATGGTGGGGCCGATGATCTCGCCGGGCGCCTGCGAGCCCGCGGCGGCCCGGAGCGCGAGCACGGTCGCCGGGACGAGCTGGAGCGACGCGGTGTTGATCGCGCAGAGGAGCGCCTGCGCGTCGGTGGCGGTGCCGGGGCGCGGGTTCAGCGTCTCGAGCTCCTGCATCGCCTTCACCCCGAACGGTGTCGCCGCGTTGCCCAGCCCGAGCACGTTCGCGGCGACGTTCATGAGGATCGACGCCATCGCCGGGTGCTCCGGCGGCACCTCCGGGAAGAGCCGGCGCAGGAGCGGCCGGGCCGCGCGCGCGAGGGCGCGCACCAGCCCCGCCTCCTCGGCGACGCGCATGAGGCCGAGCCAGAGGGCCATCACCCCGGCGAGGCCGAGCGCGAGCGTCACCGCCGCGCGGGCCGCGTCGAGCGCGGCGGGGGTGAGCGCCGCGAGCCGGCCGTTCGCCGCGGCGAAGCCGATCGCGAGGAGGAGCAGGCCGGTCCAGAGGACGCCCATGGCCCGAAGATTCTGGACCGGCGCACCTCGAAGGCGAGTTTTTGGTAGAAGCCGGCGTTACACGGAAGGACTCCCGATGACGCCCGCCCGCTGCTTCGCTCCCCTGCCGCTCCTCGCCCTCTTCCTGCTCGCCGGCTGTCCGGAGGAGCGACCGGAGGCGGTCGTCCGCCCGCCGCCCCGCCCTCCGCAGGCGATGCTGTCCGCCGGGGCGCAGAACCAGCCCGACGTGCTCACCGTCGCGCGGCCGAGCGGCCCGGAGTGGTTCGGCATCTACCTCGGCGGGCGCAAGGTCGGCTGGACGAAGTCCCAGCTCGCGACCGAGCTGCGGGACGGCCGGAACGTCCTCGTCCTCCGGAGCGAGATGCTGATGCGGGTGAACGTCGCCGGGAAGACCGTCGAGCGCACGCAGTCCGAGGAGCGGGTCTACGAGGCGCGGCCGGGCGGCCGGCTCCTCTCCTTCCGTGCCGCGTTCGGCGGCGACGGCGGCGACCGGGTCGTGACCGGCACGTGCAGCTCCCGCGAGCGCTGCACCGCCGCGATCGACGCGCCCGGCGGCGGGCGCGAGGAGCGGACGCTCGAGGGCGTGACCGAGACCGCCGACCTCGCCGACGGCGTGCGGCTCGCCGCGGCGCGGCGGACGGTCGTGCGAGGCCGGCAGATCGAGTTCATGAAGCTCCGCGTCCGGGATCAGGAGGACGCGTTCGCGCGCCGCGAGCGGGTGGCCGGCGCCGGGGTGCAGGCGGAGGTCTCCGTCGTCGAGGAGCGGGAGATCGGCGACCGGATGCCGGTCGTCTACCGGGTGGCGGACGACGGGCGGGTGGTCGACGTCAGCTACGGCAACGCGATCGTGAGCCGGCCCGAGACCGAGGAGCGCGCGAAGACGCTCGACACGGTGGACCTGTTCGCCCTAGGGCGCGTGGCGCTGCCGCGGGCGCTCCCGCGGACCGTGCCCGCGGCCATCACCTACCAGATCGAGGGGCTCCCCCCCGCGTTCGACCGGGCGAGCCCGCGCCAGAAGGTCGTCCGCGACGCGAAGGGCGGCCCCGCGCTCCTCACCGTGACCGCGAGGGCGCCGGCGGCGGCGGATCCGGCGAAGGACACGCCGCTCGCGCGGGCGAAGGACGGCGCGCGCCCGGAGGACCTCGCCGCGACGGCGGAGGTGGACGCCGACGCGCCCGCCGTCCAGCGCCTCGCCCGGGAGACGGCGGGGAACGCGCCTGGCGCGTACGCCGCCGCGAAGCTGCTCGCCGCGCGCGTCTACCGGACCCTCGAGAAGGCGTACGGGGCGAGCCACGACCGCGCGAGCGACGTCCTCGCCGCCGGGAAGGGGGACTGCACCGAGCACGCGGTGCTCACCGTCGCCCTCGCCCGCGCCCTCGGGATCCCGGCGCGGCAGGTCTACGGCCTCGTCTACGCGCGCTACGAGGACGGGCAGGACGCCCTCTACTGGCACGCGTGGGTCGAGGTCCGGAGCGCCGGCGAGTGGATCGACGTCGATCCGATCTTCGACCAGACCGTCGCGGACGCGACCCACGTCGCCCTCGGATCCGGCTCGCAGGTGGACGTGGTGGGGCTGCTCGGATCGCTCAAGGTGACGGGGGTCGAGGTGAAGGAGCGCTAACCGGTTGCGGGGGGCGGGCGGCGTTTGGTTTACTGCCCGCCCCACGCCTTCCAAGGGAGCGCGCTTTGACCGGGCTCGATCACGTCGCAATCCTCGTCGCGGATCTCGACGCCGCCGTGAAGCTCTACCGGGACGTCTACGGTCTGCCCCCGCCGGAGATCGAGGAGGTCCCCACCGAGAAGGTGCGGGTCGCGATCTTCGGCCACGGCGCGGGCCGGATCGAGCTCGTCTCGCCCGCCACCCCGGACAGCCCGATGGCGAAGACCATCGAGAAGCGCGGCGAGGGGCTGCACCACATCTGCCTCGAGGTCCCGGACATCGACCGGGCGATGGCGAGCCTGAAGGCCCAGGGCGCGCCGCTCCTGGACGAGAAGCCGCGCCCCGGTGCGGGTGGCTCGAAGGTCGCATTCGTGCACCCGAAGGGGAGCCGCGGCGTCCTCGTCGAGCTGAAGCAGGGCGGGAAGTAGCCGCGCGATCACGGCAGAGGCCTCAGGGCCCAAGGCCGGAGGCTCTCAGGGCCCGACGTCCGACGCCCGAGTCGATACCCCGAGGCGGCAGGCCGCTGGGCCGATGGATGGCCGGGCTGGCCAGGGCCTAGATGGTTGACCGCCCGGCGGGCGCGTGTTTTATCGGACCCCTTCGCTCCTGCTCCGGAAGGGGTCGCCATCATGTACCGCCTCCAGGCCGCCGTCGTCGCGGCGCTCCTCACGCCCGCCGTCGCGTTCGCGCAGAGCACCCCGTCCGCTCCCTCGCCCGCTCCGAAGGCCACCCCGGCCCCGGCCGCCCCGGCGACCGCTCCGAGCGGCGACGCGGAGGCGGAGCTCGACCCGAAGACCCGCGCCGCCATCCAGCGCGCGGTCGAGAAGGCGAAGGACGACCTCCGGGACGAGATCCGCGCCGAGATGCAGGTCGCGCAGTCCTCGGCCGAGTTCATGGGCACCGTCGCCGAGGGGCCGAAGCTCCAGTTCCTCGAGCTGAACGGCTACTTCCGCGTCCGCGGGCAGCTCAAGAACGACTTCGACCTGCACGCCGGCACCGACGCGTCGGGCTTCACCCTCTTCCCGACGCCGCCCGGGCGCACCAAGGGCGGCACGCACGCCGACGCCAACATGCGGCTGCGGGTCGAGCCGACCTTGAACATCTCGGAGCACATCCGGGTCCGCGGCCAGATCGACATCCTCGACAACTACGTCCTCGGCTCGTCCACGAGCCAGCTGTTCAACTCGGACCACAGCCCGTTCCCGGTCCCGTTCTACGGCTCCTCGCGCCGGCTCACCCAGAACGACCCCACCGCCGACCGCGCCGCGATCCTCCCGAAGCGCGCCTGGGCCGAGGTCCAGACGCCGGTCGGCCTCCTCTCGTTCGGCCGCATGCCGTCCTCCTGGGGCCTCGGCATCCTCGCGAACGCCGGCACCGGCCTCGACGACGACTTCGGCGACACCGAGGACCGGATCCAGTTCGCGCTGCCCCCCCTCGACACGCCGATCGGCAAGCTCTCCCTGGTGCCGATCCTCGACTTCGAGTCCGAGGGCGTGCTCGACCCGGATCCGCACTTCGGGCTCGGCGTGGGCCAGCCCTTCGACGCGACGCAGGCCGACGACGCCCGCACCTACGCGTTCAAGATCGCCCGCCTCGACACCGACGACGAGATCCGCCGCAAGCTCGACGCCGGCCAGAGCTCGGTGAACTTCGGCCTGTACTACAACTACCGGACCCAGGGCTGGGTCTACCCCGACTGGCAGAAGCTCGGGTACTCCGGCACGTTCACCGACTCGTCGAGCGCGGTGAAGCGCAGCTCGTACGCGCACGTGTTCGACCTCTGGGGCCGGTGGCTCCTGGGCCGGTGGAAGGTCGAGGCCGAGGCCGTCGGGATCTACGGCAACATCGGCGAGACCTTCACGTTCGTGCAGGACCCGAACGATCCGACCCTCCTCACGCGCCAGAGCCTCGGCCGCGTGCTGCTCCGCCAGTGGGGCGGGGCGCTCAACACCGAGTTCCAGGCCCTCCCGAACAAGCTCATGGTGGGCGGCGAGCTCGGCCTCGCCAGCGGCGACTCCGCGCCCGGCTTCGGCAACGTGCCGGACCGGCTCGCCGGCACCGCGACCACGGCCGACCTCGCGCTGCCGGCGTACGGCTCGGCCGAGGGGCCGCAGTACGGCCAGCCGGGGGATCGCTCGATCCGGAACTTCCGGTTCAACCCCGCCTACCGGGTGGACCTCATCCTGTGGCGCGGGATCCTCGGCAACGTCACCGACGCCTGGTACCTCCGCCCCAAGGTCCGGTGGGACATCCTCCCCGGGCTGATCCTCGACGGCGCCCTCATCTACTCCCAGGCGATGTACGGCTCGTCCACCCCGAACGCGGTCGCGGCGAGCACCACCGCGCCCGTGGCGGGGCAGGCGGACGGGCGGTACACGCTCGTGAAGGGCGGGAGCAAGCCGCTCGGCATCGAGGCCGACGGCCGCCTCACGCTGAACAGCGGCGAGGGGTTCTCCGCCTGGGGCGAGGTGGGCTTCTTCCAGCCGTTCGACGGGCTGCGCATGGGCACGGACGGCTCCGCGCTGGGCCGCGCGTGGGCCCTGAACTTCGGCCTCGCGGCGAAGTTCTAGCGGCGCCCGCGGGCGCGATCGGCGCCGCCGTCCTCCCGCGGCGGGTCCGCGGTGCGTCGGCGATTCCGGCGCCGGGCGGGGTGTGGTAGCGTGCTCGGCCCCGCATGAGCACGAAACCGAAGGCGAAACCCGTTTCCCGGGCGGCGCTGGCCGGCGAGGCCGACCCCCGCCTCGTGGCGCTGTCCGTCTCGATCCAGGACGACGGCGCGCTCTACGCCGAGGACATCCGCGGCAGCCAGGCACACGTCGCGATGCTCGCGGCGCAGGGCATCGTCCCGCGGCCCGTCGCGAAGCGCGTCGTCGCCGCCCTCGACCAGGTCCGGGCGGAGTTCGCGGCCGGGAAGATCCGGCTCGACCCCGCCCTCGAGGACGTCCACACGCACGTCGAGCGCCGCCTGGGCGAGCTCGTCGGGAAGGACGCGGGCTACCTGCACGCGGGACGGAGCCGGAACGACCAGGTCGCGCTCGACGAGCGGCTCTTCATCGTGGCCGCCTGCGATCGCTGCGACGCCGCCCTGGAGCGGCTCCAGCGCGCGTTCCTCGGGCAGGCCCGCGCCCACGAGGCGACCATCCTCCCCGGCTACACGCACCTCCAGCGCGCGCAGCCGGTCTCCCTCGCCCACCACCTCCTCGCCTACGTGGAGATGTTCCGGCGCGACCGGGAGCGCTTCGCCGAGGTCCGGCGCCGCTCGGCGATCTCGCCCCTCGGCTCCGGCGCCCTCGCCGGCACGACGCTCCCGCTCGACCGCGAGGCCGTCGCGGCGCGGCTCGGCCTCGGCGGCGTGACCCGGAACTCCCTCGACGCCGTGTCGGATCGGGACAGCGCGATCGAGCTCCTCTTCGCCTGCGCCCTCGCGGCGGTGCACCTCTCCCGGATCGGCGAGGAGCTCGTCCTCTGGACCACGAAGGAGTTCGGGTTCATGACGCTCGACGACGCCTTCGCCACCGGCTCGTCGCTCATGCCGCAGAAGAAGAACCCGGACGTGGGCGAGCTCGCCCGCGGGCGGGCCGGCCGCGCGCTCGGCGACCTCGTCGCGCTGCTCTCGATCGTGAAGGGCCTGCCGCTCTCCTACAACCGCGATCTCCAGGAGGACAAGCGGCCGCTCCTCGACGGGCCGGAGGCGCTGGTGCTGACCGCGGACGCGGTGGCCGGAGCGGTGGAGACCGCGACCTTCCACGCCGATCGCATGGAGGAGGCGCTCGGCTCCGGCGAGGCGCTCGCCACCGACGCGGCGGAGTACCTCGTCGAGCACGGCGTCCCGTTCCGCGAGGCCCACGAGGCGGTGGGCCGGGCGGCGGCGTTCGCGACGGCTTCGGGGCGGCCGATGGCGAAGCTCACCGCCGCCGAGTGGAAGGGGTTCCACCCGGCCTTCGGACCCGACGTGCTGCGCTGCTTCGACGCCCGCCGGAGCCTCGCCCGCCGGGATCTCCCCGGCGCCCCCGGGCCGCGCCAGGTCCGGCGCGAGCTGGCGCGCTGGGAGAAGGCGCTCGGCAACGAGAAGAAGAGGCGCCGGTGACCGGCCGCGCCACGTACCCCGCGCTCCGGGCGGCGGCGCTGGCTGCCGCGCTCGCCGCCGCGGGCGGCTGCGGGGTCAAGGGGCCGCCGCGGCCGCCGAGCGTGAAGCCCCCCGCCGGGGCGGCGCC
>NZ_JALCZA010000103.1 GCF_022690765.1 Anaeromyxobacter oryzisoli
GTCGCTCGTGCCGGGGCGCCGCGGCGCCCTCCGGCCGCGCGACCGGGGCCGCGGCGGCACCCTCCGCGGGTCCGGCCTCCGCGACCGCCGCCGCCGGCTGGGGACGCGGCTCGGTGCGCCGCTTCTCCTTGGGCTTCTTGTTCCGGGGCGCGCCGCCCTGACCGGGCTCGCGGGGGACGTAGATCACCGGCGTCATGAGCTCGGGCGGCGGACCCTTCTTCTCCGCCTGCACGGTCGGCAGGCTGCCGCGCCAGATCGGCTGCTCGTAGACGTTGTTCGAGTCGGTCCAGCGGCGGTTCCCGCCGTCGCGGCCCATCAGGTTGAGCCACGAGTTGACGCGGCTGTCGATCTCGTCGATCTCGTGCGTGAGGAGCGCCTCGAGCGTCATCGGCGTCTTGGGCGAGCCGTACTCGGTCCGGCCGTGGTGCGACAGGACGAGGTGCACGATGTGGTGCTCGAGATCGCGCGACGCGCCGACGCGGCGGGCCTTGTCGTGGATCCACTGCGCCGTCATGACGAGGTGGCCGACCAGGCGCCCCTCGTCGCTGTACTCGGCGTTCCGGTCGCCGGAGAGCTCGCGGATCTTGCCGAGGTCGTGGAAGAACGCGCCGGCGACGAGCAGGTCGCGATCGACCTGCGGATAGTGGTCCGCGAGGCGGTGGGCGAGCTTGAGGCACGAGATGGTGTGCTCGAGCAGGCCGCCGGCGTACGCGTGGTGGATGCTCTTCGCGGCGGGCGCCCGGCGCAGCCGGTGCGCGACGTCCTCGTCCTCGACGAACGCCTTCACCAGGTCCTTCACGTGCGGATCGACGATGGCGTCCACCAGCCCGAGCATCTCCTTCCAGGCGGCCTCCTCGGCCTCGGACGGGCCGGGCTTCTCCGGCTTCTTGGGCTCCGGCGGCGGCGCCCACACGAACTCGGCGGCCTCGACGGTGGCGGGGTCCACCTTCGTCACGGCCTCGATCCGGAGCTGCGGCTTGCCCTGGAACGCGCCGATCGGCCCCTCGACCTCGACGTAGTCCTTCTCCTCGAAGGCGGCGCCGAGCTCCTCGATCTTCTCGAAGGCGCGGGCCTCGAGCTCGCCGGTCTTGTCCTGGAGCGTGACGGAGAGGTACGTCTTCCCGCTCTTGGCGGTCGGGATGGCCTTGCGGCCGACGAGGAAGACGCTCTTCGCGCGCTCTCCCTCCTTGACGTCCTTTGCCCAAAGCTTGTCCATGGTGCGCCGCAAGCTAGCCCAAGCACCGGGCGGAGACAATCGGATTTCCGCCCGGATACGCGGGCCTACGGTCATCTTCGCGGACGCGCCGGCTCCCCGCCCGGGGGAGCGCCGGGCGGCCGGATGGCGCCACCGGGTCGCCTCGGGCCGCGCGACGAGGCGGCCCCGCCCGCGGCGCGATCCCGCCGCCGGCTCCGTCGCGCCGGGTTAGAACCCGATCGCATGCGCCTCGACCGCGAGAAGGACGCGCTCATCGTCGTGGACCTGCAGCACGACTTCCTGCCCGGCGGCGCGCTCGCCGTCGGCGACGGGGACGCGATCATCGAGCCCATCGCGCGCCTCGCGCCGGCGTTCGGGACCGTGGTGGCGACGCAGGACTGGCATCCGCGCGGGCACGTGTCGTTCGCGTCGGCGCACGCGGGACGGCGGCCCTTCGAGACGGCCGCGCTGCCCCAGGGGCCGCAGGAGCTCTGGCCCGATCACTGCGTCCAGGGGACGCGCGGGGCGGCGCTGCACGAGGGCGTCCCGGACGCCGCCGTCACCCTCGTCCTCCGGAAGGGCACCCGCCGCGAGGTCGACTCGTACAGCGCGTTCCGCGAGAACGTCGGCCCGGACGGCGGGCGCCCGACGACTGGCCTCGGCGCCTGGCTCGCGGCGCGCGGCGTGCGGCGGGTGTTCGTCGTCGGGCTGGCGCGCGACTTCTGCGTCCGCGCCACGGCGGCGGACGCGGTGGCCGAGGGGCTCGAGGCCGTCGTCCTCGACGACCTCACCCGCGCCGTGTTCCCGGAGCGGAGCGCGGAGACGGACGCCGCGCTCGCGCGGGCCGGGGTGGAGCGCGCGACGGCGGGCGACCTCGAGCGGTGAGGGCGGCAGGCCTCGGGCCTCGGGCTTCGGGCCTCGGGCTTCGGGCCTCGGGGAGCCACGCGGCGGGCCTCCGCCCGGCGGGCGCCGCCCGGCTCGCTCGCCCCGGGATCGCTCGCCCCGGGATCGCTCGCCCCGGGATCGCTCCGCCGGACGCGCGTTGCGAGCGCGTCGACCGCGCCGAACCTTCACGGCGGAGGCGCATGCGAGCGCTGACGTACGAGGGACCGGGCCGCGTGCGGGTCCGCGACAAGCCCGACCCGCGGATCGAGCACCCGGACGACGTGATCCTGCGCGTGACGCGGGCGGCGATCTGCGGCTCGGACCTGCACCTGTTCCACGGCCTCGTGCCGGACACGCGCGTCGGCACCACCTTCGGCCACGAGTTCACCGGCGTGGTGGAGGAGCTCGGCGCGGGGGTACGGAGCCTGGCGCGCGGCGACCGCGTGGTCGTGCCCTTCAACATCTCGTGCGGGACGTGCTTCTACTGCGCGCGCGGCCTCTCCGGCGCCTGCGAGGCCTCGAACCCGATGAGCGATCTCGCCTCCGGCGTGTACGGCTACTCGCACACGACCGGCGGGTACGACGGCGGCCAGGCGGAGTACGTGCGCGTCCCGTTCGCCGACGTCGGGCCGACGAAGATCCCGGAGGACCTGACGGACGAGGACGTCCTGCTCCTCTCCGACGTCCTCCCCACCGGCTACCAGGCCGCGGAGATGGCCGGCGTGCGCGCCGGGGACGCCGTGGCGATCTTCGGCTGCGGTCCGGTGGGGCTGGTCGCCGCGCGCGCGGCGTGGCTCCTCGGCGCCGGGCGCGTCGTCGCGCTCGATCGCGTGGCCGAGCGGCTCGCGTTCGCGCGGCGATGGGCGGGCGCCGAGACCATCGACCTCGCGCGGGTGCGGGATCCCGTGGCGGCGCTCCGGACGCTGAACGACGGCCGCGGCCCCGACGCGTGCGTGGACGCCGTGGGGCTCGAGGCGTCCGGCTCGGCGTGGCAGACGGTGGTGGGGCGCGGCCTCAAGCTCGTGCCGGGCTCGGCGGTCGCGCTCGCCTGGGCGATCCACGCGGTGCGCAAGGGCGGGACCGTCTCGATCGTCGGCGTGTACGGCCCGCCCGCGAACCCGGTCCCGATCGGCGCGGCGATGAACAAGGGCCTCACCCTGCGGATGGCCCAGTCGAACGTGAAGCGCTACGTCCCGCACCTGATCGACCTCGTGCGCGCGGGCCGCCTCGACGGCAAGGGGCTCATCACGCACCGGTTCCCCCTCGAGCACGCCCCGCGGGCGTACGCGCTGTTCGAGGCGAGGGCCGACGGCTGCGTGAAGTGCGTGCTCGTCCCGCCGCGGGCGGTCGCATGAGGAACGGGAGGGGCATGGAGGGCTGGGAGGGCCATCCGACGCCGCGCCTGACGAGCGAGGCGGTGGACGCCACCCCGACGTCGCGGCCGGGCGTGCCCCGGGAGTGGTCGCCGGAGCCCGCGCCGGGTGCGTACTGGACCGTCCCCGAAGCGCAGCCCGACGCCGCGGCGCTCGAGGCCTCGGGGGTCAGGCGGCGGACGCCGGTGTTCGGGACCGCCCAGCCCGCCCGCGGCGCTTCTGGCGCGCTGCGCCGGCTGGCGTATCGGCTCCCGGACCAGCGCGCGGCGCGCTGGGCGCTCCTGCTGGCCGCGGACCGCGTGGACGTCGCCGAGCACCGCCTCGCGCGCGGGCTGGGGATCCTCGCCCTGCTGGGCGCCGTGGCCGCCGGGTACGCGCTCGCCTCCCGGGCCCTCCGCCGCTGAGCGCGGCCGGCTCGCGACCGGGTGCGCTGGCTCCCGCCGGACCCGGCGAGCCAGCGCGGGAACCGGACGGCCCCGGCCCGGAACCACCCTCCACCCGGGACGCCCGGGGGACCTCACCTCGGCACGAAGTTTTCAATGCTACGATGACGCACGGCATTCACCGTGGAGGTGCGCTTGCCCGCTGCCCTCACCCGGATCCTGGTGCCGATCGACTTCTCGCCCTCCGCACGGGCGGCGCTGGAGTACGCGACCTTCCTCGCGGGGAAGCTGGACGCGGAGCTGGAGGTCCTCCACGTGTGGGAGCCGCCCGGCTACCTCGGCCCCGACACCCTCGCGCTCCTCCCCGTCGGCTCCGGCGAGCCGGCGTGGGAGCAGACGCGCGCCGAGGTCCAGCGCGAGCTCGAGCAGCAGCTCGCCCGCGCGGTGGCGCGGCCCCGGGCGTTCTCGGTGCGGGTCGAGGCGGGCGAGCCGTCGGACACGATCCTGCGGCTCGCGCGCGAGGGCGGCGTCGATCTCATCGTGATGGGGACGCACGGGCGCACGGGGCTCTCGCGCCTCCTCATCGGGAGCGTCGCGGAGGCGGTCCTCCGGCGCTCCGGGTGCCCGGTGCTGACGATCCGGGTGCCGACCAGGACGTCGCGGGACGCCGTCCCGCTCTAGCCCGCTCGCCCCGGCGGGCCGGCGCGGCGGCGCCTCCTCGGCAGGAGGTGGGCCATGACGCTCGTCTCGGAGGCGATGAACCGGAGCCCGGTGATCATCGGGCCCGAGGCGGAGCTGACGGAGGCCGCCGCGCTGCTCGCCGCGACGCAGGCGGCGCACCTGCTCGTCGTGGACGAGGGGAACCTGGTGGGCATCCTCTGCCGGTGCGACGTGCGCGACACCACGCCGGACGAGCGCGTCGCCGATCGGATGGCGGTGCCGGTGATGACCGTCCGGCCGGACGCGACGCTCGAGGAGGCCGCGCTCACCATGCAGGACTGCGGCGTGGGCTGCGTGCCGGTGGCGCTGGGAGGGCTCGTGCTCGGCACCATCTCCGCGGAGGAGCTGGAGCGCGCCGGGCTGGAGCCGCCGGCGCACCGCCACTGCCACGACCCTGGCGAGGCGTCGCGGGCCTGCTGAAGCTCGCGGTTCCCGGCGTGGCGCGGCCGCCGGATTCCGGAGTGATCTCCGGGACGTTTGCGCAAGCCGTGCGTCGCCTGACCCGGCGCACGCAACTCTCGCAGACCCACTCGAGGAAAAAAGCCCGGAAGTGCCCGCGTCGCCCGCCGGGCACGGCTCGTGAAGAGCGGGCCCGCATGAGTCGCTTCGAGGCGGAGGCCCGCGAGGTGCTGCTGCGGCGCCGCCGCTCGCTCAGCCATGGGACCACGGCCGCGGCGCCCGCGGATCCTTCGGCCCGGTGGTCGGATTACGAAGGGCAGCCGGAGCCGATGCCGGAGGACGTGCGCCGGGAGCTCGCCGACATCGACGCCGCCCTCGCACGCATCCAGGAGGGGCGTTACGGGACCTGCCTGAACTGCGGCGGCCCGCTCGGCCTCCAGCGCCTCCGGGCGCTCCCCGAGGCTCGCTTCTGCGTCGCCTGCAGCGGGTCCCTCCAGCAGCACCACGGGGAGTGAGCGGGCGGGCGGGAACCATCGGCGGCGCTCGCACGTTATGGATGGCGAAGGCTCGCTCCGGGCGCTTCGGTAGCGCTCCAGGCGGGCTCCTGCTATCTCACCGTCACCCGTGCCGATCTCCGAGGAGAAGCCCGCCGAGCCCGTGCTCGCCTATCCGCTGGGCGACGCGCTCTACCTGAACGTCACGAGCGCGTGCACGCTCGCGTGCGTCTTCTGCCCGAAGATCCGGGACGGTGACTTCACCGTAGGTCCCTATGACCTGCGGGTCGTCCGGAACCCCGACGTCGAGCAGGTCTGGGACGCGGCGGTCCGGGCCGGGCTCGACGGTCGCTCCGAGGTCGTGTTCACCGGCTTCGGCGAGTCGACGCGCCGCCTGGACGTGGTGCTGGAGATCGCCCGCCGGCTCAAGGCCGCCGGCGTCCGGCGCGTGCGCCTCGACACCGACGGGCTGGCGAGCCTGCGCGAGGGGCGTGACGTGCCGCCGCTCCTCGCCGCGGCGGGCGTGGACGCCGTCTCCGTCTCGCTCAACGCGGCCGACGCCGGGACGTACGCCCGGATCTGCCCGAGCCGCTACGGGGAGCGCGCCTACGAGGCGGTGAAGGACTTCATCCGCAGCGCGGTGGGCTGCCTCCCCGACGTGGCCGCGAGCGCGGTGGCCTTGCCCGGGAACTCCGAGCAGGCCTGCCGCGCCGTCGCGGAGTCGCTCGGCGCGCGGTTCCGCTGGCGGCCGTACGATCGGCTCGGACGGCTCGAGAGCGCCGACCGCACGGCGGTCGGTGGACGCCGGGCGGGGTGAGGCTTCCGCAGGCCCGGCGGAGGGTTTCCGCCGTGGCCCCGAGCACTTGGACCTGCTGTTGACGCTGGACGGCGGGGCCGGAATCATGCATAACCTGCGGGCTTCCGCAGGCTTTGCGCTCTCCAGGAGAAGCATGACCATTCCGAATGCGGGCGCCCGGGCGGGCAAGGAGCGGATCCTGGTCGTCGACGACGAGCAGAACGCTCGCGTCGCGCTCCGGACCATCCTCACCGAGGAAGGGTACGAGGTCGCCGAGGCCGCCGACGGGGAGGAGGCGCTCGCGCTCATCCCCGGGTTCGCGCCGGCGGTCGTCCTCGCCGACGTGCGGATGCCTCGCATGGACGGCATCACGCTCCTCAAGCGGGCGCGCGAGCAGGGCTCCGACGCGATCTTCTGCATGATGACCGCGTTCGCCAGCGTCGAGGCGGCGGTCGAGGCGATGCGGGCCGGCGCCGAGAACTACCTCGTCAAGCCGATCGACGTGAACGCGGTGCTGGTGATCCTCGAGAAGGCCCTCGAGAAGCTCCGGCTCCAGCGCGACACGGCGAACCTCCGGGAGCGCGTGCGCGAGCGGTACCGGTTCCACAACATCGTCGGCGACGCGCCCGAGCTGCAGGCGGTCTACGAGGTCGTGAAGCGCGCGGCGCCGACGCGGGCGACCGTGCTCATCCTCGGCGAGTCCGGCACCGGCAAGGAGCTCATCGCCCAGGCGCTCCACGAGGAGTCGCCGCGGGCGGACAAGCCGTTCATCAAGGTGAACTGCGCCGCGCTCTCCGAGACCCTCCTCGAGTCGGAGCTGTTCGGGCACGAGAAGGGCGCCTTCACCGGCGCGATCGGGCGCAAGGAGGGGCGGTTCGAGCTCGCCGACGGCGGCACGCTCTTCCTCGACGAGATCGGCGACATCTCGCCGGCGCTCCAGATCAAGCTGCTCCGGGTCCTGCAGCAGAAGGAGTTCGAGCGGGTCGGCGGGACGCAGACGATCAAGGTGGACGTGCGCCTCGTCGCCGCCACCAACCGCGACCTCGCGGCCGAGGTGAAGGCCGGGAAGTTCCGCGAGGACCTCTACTACCGGCTCAACGTCGTCGCCGTGACGCTGCCGCCGCTGCGGCAGCGCAAGGGCGACATCCCGGCCCTCGTCTCGCACTTCATCGACAAGTACTCGAAGGCGTACGGGAAGGAGATCCGGGGGCTCGCGCCCGGGACGCTGAACGCGCTCCTCTCGCACGACTGGCCGGGCAACGTCCGCGAGCTCGAGAACGTGGTCGAGCGCGCGGTGGTGCTCTGCAAGGGGACCGAGCTCACCGCGGACGACCTCCCGCCGACGCTCCGCGGGCCGCGGCCGCGGGAGCGGGCGCCCGGGGCGCTCATCCCCGGCGCGACGCTCTACGAGATCGAGCGCGAGGCCATCCTGCGCACCCTGGAGATGGTCGGCGGCTCGACCTCCCGCGCCGCCGAGATCCTCGGGATCAGCGTCCGGAAGATCCAGTACCGGCTGAAGGAGTACGCGGCCGGCGGGGAGCGCGGCCACGCGGCCGAGCCCGCGGAGGGCGCGGCGCCGGGGAAGACGGGCGAGGCGTAGCCCGCCGCGCCGGGCAGGGCCCTACCGCGCCGCCGGCAGCACCAGCACGAAGCGCGCGCCGCCCTCCGGGCTCTCGCCCGCGGTGATCGTGCCGCGGTGCTGCGTCACGATCGCGTGCACGATCGAGAGCCCGAGGCCGGAGCCCTTCGCCTTCGTGGTGAAGAACGGCTCGAAGATGCGCTCGCGCGCGTCCGGGGGGACGCCGGGGCCGTCGTCGTCCACGAGGATCGACACCGCGCGCGACGTCTCGGGGCGCTCGGGGTCGACCGGCACCGGGCGGCAGGAGACGCGGACGTGCCCCCCGTCGCCCACTGACTCGAGCGCGTTCAGGCAGAGGTTCACGAGCACCTGCTGGAGCCGCTCCTCGTCGCCGGCGACGGGCGGCACGGGCGCGAGGTCGCGATCGAGCGACACGCCGCGACGCTCCGCCTCTCCGCCGAGGAGGTCGAGCACGCGGGTCACGATCGGGACGAGCGCGATCGGCCTGGGCACGAACTCGCGCGGGCGCGCGAACTGCAGGAAGTCCTCGAGGATGTGGTCCAGCCGCCGGATCTCGTCCTTCACCAGCGAGAGGGGCTCGAGCAGGGACGCCTGGCTCTCCTGCGCGAGCTTCTGGATCCGGCGCTCGAGGACCGAGAGCTGGAGCGCGGCCGCGTTCAGGGGGTTGCGGATCTCGTGGGAGAGGCCGGCGGTCATCGTCCCGACCGCGGCGAGCTTCTCCGCCATCTGCGCCCGGCGGGCGAGCTCCCGCTTCTCGGCGTGGAGCCGCACCTGGCGCATCGCCTGCTCGACCGTGACGAGCAGCTCCTGCGTCGCGCACGGCTTCACGAGGTAGGCGCACGCGCCGGCGCGCACCGCCGCGACGGCCGACTCCAGGGTGGCGAAGCCGGTGAGCAGCACGACCTCGCCGTCGGGCGAGAGCTCCTTGAGGCGCGGGGCGAGGAGGGTGCCGTCGCCGTCCGGCAGCTTCAGATCCACGAGCGCGACGTCGAAGCCGCCCGCGGCGAGCCGCAGGGCGTCGGCGCACGAGCCGGCGCCGGCGACGGCGTAGGCGGCGCCCGCCAGGATCTCGGAGAGGTTCTCGACCAGGCTCGCGTTGTCGTCGACGACGAGGACGCGCGGCCGCTTCGGGGCAGGGGTCATCCCGGCTCCCCCGCGGGCTCGTGGTGGGCGGTGGCGACGCTCATCGGGAGGACATGATAGCCGGGAGCCGCACCGTGAAGCGCGCCCCGCCGCCCTCCCGGTCGGAGTAGCCGACCGAGCCGCCGTGGCGCTCGGCGATGCGCTTCACCAGCGCGAGCCCGAGCCCCACGCCGCGCTCCTTCGTGGTGATGAGCGGCTCGAACAGGCGGGCTCGCGTGGACGCGTCCACGCCCGGCCCCGTGTCCTCCACGTCGAGCTCGACGACGGCGTCCACCGCGCGCCCGCGGACCGTCACCGCCCCCGCCGGCGACGCGGCGAACACGGCGTTCTCGAGGAGGTTCACGAACACCTGCCGGAGCTGGACGGGATCGCCGTCCACGTCCGGCAGCCCCTCGAGCCCCTCGAGCGCGACGGCGACCGTCGGCGGCCGCTTCACCGCGTCGGCGGCGCCGGCGATCACCCTCGCGAGCGTCACCGGCTGCCGCGCGAGCGGCCGGTCCCGGATCATGTCGAGCAGGTTGGTGATGATGCCGTTCGCGACGCCGAGCTGCTCGGCGATCCGGTCCACGTGCTTGCGCGCGCGCTCGTCCTCGCCCAGCCGCCCGCGGAGGATGTAGAGCGAGGTCTCGATGACGCCGAGGGGGTTGCGGAGGTCGTGGCCGATCGAGGCGACGAGCTGCCCGAAGGTCGAGAGCCGCTCGGCCCGCGCGCGCTGCGCGAGGAGGTCCTCGCGGTAGGTGTGGAGCATCACGGCGAGCTCGAGGTCGAGGATCTTCCCGAGCGCGTTGCGCACGTGCTCGAGCGCCGGTGGCTCCTGGTGGAAGCGCTCCCAGGCGAGCCGTCCCAGCTCGGTCCGGAGCACGTTCATCGCGCCGAACATGTAGTGCTGGGGCAAGCCGATGCGGACGTGCACGCGGCCGATCCGGTACCGGTTCGACCAGTACGCGTCGTCCCACGGCCCGGTGAGGAGCGAGTCCATCCAGGCGACCAGCGTCTCCTTGAGGTGGCCGACCTGGCGCTCGCCGCGGACGAGGACCTCGTGGGCCTCCTCGTGCGAGAAGATCCGGTCGTAGAAGACGTCGGCGATCGCCACGAGGTGCGGGCGCGCGTACGGGTAGAGCGCCCGGAGCGCCTGCTCGTCGGCCGTGTCGAACCGCACGTAGCGCTTCAGCTCGTCGTAGACGGTCTCCGGCATGCCCTTCGGTATCTAGGAGGGCGCCGCCGGCTGGTCAACGCACGCTGCGCCGAGTGATCGCCCGGCCGCGCCCCCTCGGCCGGCGCCGGCCCTCCGGACGCCGGGCCGCGGCACCCGTCGCCGCGTTTCAGTGCACGACGAGGACCGGCTTGGGGCTGATGTGCACGAGCCGATCGGAGACGCTCCCGAGGAACATCCGCGCGACGGCGCCGTGGCCTCGCGAGCCGACGACCACCAGCCCGACGTCCCCGGCGGCCGCCTCCTCGGCGATGGCCTCGGCGGGCGAGCCGTACAGCACCGTCCGGTTCGTCTCGAGCCCGCCGAGGTCGAGCGCGGCCTCGGCCTTGTCGAGGAGGGTGGCCGCGTAGGCACGGTGCTCCTTCTCGACCTCCGCGATCGTGAGCCCGTACACGTCCGGAGGCAGCAGCAGGCGCGGGACGACGTGTACGAGGGTGAGCTTCGAGCCGAACCGCCGCGCGATGTCCACCGCCATGCGCGCCGCCTTGAGCGCGGGCTCCGAGCCGTCCACCGCCACGAGGATCCTGTCCATGTGTCCCCCGGCCGCGCGAGACGCGTCTGACGCGTCCCTCGAGACGGAAGGTAGCATCGTCCGGGCCAACCCGACCGCCGATCCAGGGTAAGGAGGCCTGCGCGAGACGTCCGCGCGGGCTTCACGCGCGGGCGTGCCCCTCGGCGACGTCGAGCGGGACGCCCAGGTATCCGAGCAGCCGCTGCTCCGGCCAGCGCAGGCCCCGGAGCGCGATCCGGGCGCGTCCGGACGCGAGGTCACGCGCAAGCTGACCGAGCGCCGTCGCCTGGCACTCCAGGACGCCGTAGAAGTCGATCTCGACGAAGGCGCCCGGGACGACCTTGGCGAGCAGCTCGTGCAGACGCCTCGCCTCCTCGACCCCGAACGCCGGGCCGAGCTCGATCAGCAACCGATCCGATGCCGACCTCTGGATCTGGAAGCCCATCCGGCCCTCCCGCGAAGAGTAACCAGCCGAGATCGAAAAATCGTGCCCGGGTAAGGGGTACCACCCCGTGTGGGGAGGTGAGGGAGGGGAGTCGGTGGGGGATGAACTCACCGCCTCGGCTCGAGCCGAGCCCGAGGCGGCGGTGTACGCGCGGAATGCCAATGCACCAGCCTCCCGCGATCCGCTCCGCGCAGGCAAGGCGGGGATCACAGGAGCTGCGGCGACGCGCGCCGTGCGATGCTGGGGCTGCGAAGAGGAGGGCGCGGTCGCGCCCTCCCGGACGATCCGATCAGGCCTGCTTGGAGCCCGTGTCGGTCGGCGTGGGCTTCGAGGCGTCGGCCGCCTTGTCCTCGTCGGCGCCTTCGCTCAACGCCTTCTTGAAGCTCCGGATCCCCTGGCCGA
Source organism: Anaeromyxobacter oryzisoli (assembly GCF_022690765.1). Classification (GTDB taxonomy): domain Bacteria; phylum Myxococcota; class Myxococcia; order Myxococcales; family Anaeromyxobacteraceae; genus Anaeromyxobacter; species Anaeromyxobacter oryzisoli. The sequence continues at coordinate 11,560 of NZ_JALCZA010000103.1, forward strand.
GACCCGCTCCGAGCTGCGGAAGCTTGCTGGCGCCGAAGAGGACGACGACGATGAGGAGGATGACGATCAGCTCTGGCATTCCGAGCCTGGGCATGGTGTTCCCTTTCAATGCCGCACGAACGGCGGACCACCCATAACAGCGTTCAGGCCGCGTTGTCTTCCATCGCGATGGCGGCCAGGCGCCGGTGGTCGAGCACCCGCACGCCGCGCGACGCGTCCACGACCCCGTCCTTCTCGAGCTTCGTCAGGCAGCGCGAGAGCGTTTCGGGGCGCATCCCGAGGAGCCGCGCGACGACCTGCTTCCGGACGGCGTTCGGCCGGTCGGCCAGGAAGCGGGCGTGGGCGAGGGCGAACCGCGCGACGCGCGACAGGCAGTCGCCCTGGCGCCAGTTCACCTCGTCGCGCTGCTGGCGTCCTTCCGTGAGGAGCAGATCGAGCACCACCCGCGCCGCGCTCCGGTCCGGGCCGACCCATTGCGAGAGCGCGTCGCCGCTGATCCCGCAGATCTTCACGCGCGAGAGCGCCCGGACCTCGAACGGCGAGGCCTCGCTCTGGAGCGCCTCGGTGCAGAGCAGCGACGAGGGGCCGCGGAGCGATAGCAGGAGCTCGGAGCCGCGCGGGGACACCGCCGAGAGGGCGACGAACCCCTCCTTGACGAAGTAGACCGTCCGGGGCCGCTCGCCCTGCGCGCAGATCGTCGCTCCGGACTCGCGGCTCGTCGGGGTCAGGCGGCACCGCCCCTGCGACGCGATCCCCAGCGAGCACGCGTTGCAGTCCGTCACCGGTGCGTTCGAGAGCACACTTCCTCCCATGGGTCGAGACAGCTTGATCGCCGTCTGTTTGCACGAGCTAGGCCCGCGTAGATGCGAGGGTTTACTCTCACGCCCGTGCATGGGTTGCGTTTTGGCTTCGATCAAGCCCACCCATGCGCACGTTTTGCGGCCAGGTGGTTGGGGAGCCCTGGCGGCATCCGCCTGGCCGAAGGGAGGCGCGCGCTGACGTCGGCGCTCACCGCGGCCGCGGCGCCGCGCGGGCGCGCTCGCCGCGCCACCGGCGCTCTCGCGTCGCGTGGCATAGTGGGAGGGATGGACCGGCTCCTGCGCATCCGCGACGACATCCTCGGGACCATCGCGCCCCTGCCCGCCGAGGAGGTCCCGACGGCCGACTCCGGAGGTCGATACCTCGCGGCGGCGGCGCTGGCGCGCGTCGCCGCGCCGCCGCACACCTGCTCCGCGATGGACGGCTACGCCGTGCGGGCGCAGGACGTCCGCGGGGCGGCCTCGCTCCCGATCCGGCAGACGATCTACGCCGGCGACGTCCCCGCGGCGCCGCTCGCGGCGGGCGAGGCCGCGCGCATCTTCACCGGCGCGACGCTGCCGGAGGGCGCCGACGCCGTGGTCCGGGAGGAGGCCGCCCGGGAGCGGGACGGGCGCGTCGAGCTCCCGGGAGCGGCGCGCGCGGGCGAGAACGTCCGGCGGGCCGGGGAGGACGTCGCGGCGGGCGGGGTCGCGCTCCCGCCCGGCGCCCGCGTCGGCGCGCGTCAGGCGGCGCTCCTCGCGGCGGTGGGCGTGCAGGCGATCTCGGCGCGCGCGCGACCCCGGGTCGCGGTGATCTCGACGGGCGACGAGGTGGTCTCCGGGCGAACGCCCGACTCGAACGGCGCGGCGATCGCGGGCCTCCTTCGCGCGCTCGGCGCCGAGCCGCTCCGGCGGACGGCGGCGGATCGGCTCGAGACCGTCGAGGAGGCGATCGCGGCGGCCCTGCGCGACGCGGACGCCGTGGTGACGATCGGCGGCGTGTCGGTCGGGGTCCGGGATCTCGTGCCCGAGGCGCTCGCGCGGGTCGGCGCGGAGGTGCGCGTCCACGGCGTCCCGATGAAGCCCGGCAAGCCGTTCCTGTTCGCGCGCGCCGCTGGGAAGCCCGTCTTCGGCCTGCCGGGGAGCCCCTCCGCGTGCCTCGTCGCGTTCGAGGTCTTCGCGCGCCCGGCGCTGCTCGCGCTCGCCGGCGCGGCGCGGACCGGCCGCCGGGTGGTGCCGCTCCGGCTCGCCGAGGCGGTCACGGGCAAGCCGGGGCGGGCGCGGCTGCTGTGGGCCACGGTGGAGGACGGCGGCCGGGTCCGGCCGGTAGGGCGCGACGCCGCGCAGGTGCGAGGACCAGCGCTCGCCGACGCGCTCGTGTGCCTGCCGTCGGACGCCGGGGAGCTGCCCGAGGGCGCGGAGGTGACGGCGTGGCTCCTCGACGACGACGTGGGCTAGCCTCGAGGGCCGCGCCTCCGCCGATCGTCGCGGTGTCCGGCCCGAGCGGGGTCGGGAAGACGCGCCTGCTCGCGCGGCTCGTCGGGCTCCTCGCCGCGCGCGGCGTCCGCGTCGGCGTGCTGAAGCACACCGGCCACGCGCACGGGCTGGACGTGCCCGGCAAGGACACCGACGTGCTCCGGCGCGCAGGCGCGGTCGCGGCGGCGATCGAGGGACCGGCGGAGATGGCGTACTTCGGCCCGCCCGCGGGCGGCGCGAGGGCGCTCGCGCGGCTCCTGCCGCCGGTCGACCTGATCCTCGCGGAGGGCTGGAAGCGCGAGCCGCTGCCGCGGATCGAGGTGCACCGCGCCCGGGTGGCGCGCCCGTTCCTCTGCGCCACGGATCGGCGCGTCTTCGCCGTCGTCACCGACGTCGCCCCGCCCCGCCCGGTGCCGGCGTTCGGCGCCGACGACATCGCGCCGCTCGCGGACCTCCTCTGTGCCCGCTTCGGGATCGCAAGTCCACGCCGGGGGCGAGCACGGTTGCGGGTACGACCGTCCGTGAGCAGCCTTCCCGCGAAGGGAAGCGAGCGCACGTTCGCGCTCGGGGGACGATCGCACATGGCGAAGACCACGAACCGGCGAGGCGCGAAGCGGAGCAGCGCGCGCGGCGCCCGGCGGAGCAGCACCGGCTCGCGCAGCGCCGCGGGCCGCAAGGGCGGCACGGCCACGCTCCGCTCCCGCGGAGCGGAGTTCTACTCGGAGATCGGGAAGAAGGGCGGCAGGAGCCGCGCCGCGGCGAGCCGGCGCGCGCGCGCGGCAGGGGCGCGCTCGACCGGCGCGCGGGCCGGCGGTGGACGCGCTGCGTCGAAGGGGACGCGGCGCGCGACGC
>NZ_JALCZA010000104.1 GCF_022690765.1 Anaeromyxobacter oryzisoli
CGGACGCGGCCGCGGCGCCCGAGGTCACCCGCGGCGCGCCGCTCGACCGGCGCGCGTTCCGATACTCCCGCGCGGTGGGCGCCGCGCCGGCGGGGCTCGCGGCGCTGCCTCTCGACGCCGCGGTGCTGGCCCAGAGCCGCGCGCTCGCCGACGTGCGGCTGGTCGGCCCGGACGGGCGGCAGGTGCCTTACCTGGTGGACCGGCGCGACGCGCCGCTCGCCGTCGCGCTCGGCGCGGCGGCGCCGGCGATCGGCGCCGGCCCCCTCGCGCGCGCAGGGACCCGGGTGCTCGCGATCGCCCTCCCGGAGCCGGCGCTCCCGGCGGGGCGCCTCGTCCTCGAGACCTCGGCCCGCGTGTTCCGTCGCGAGATCCGCGTCTACGCCGCTCCCCACGACCGCGGGCCGCGTCGCCCCGTGCTGCTCGCCTCCGCGACGTGGGCGCACGCGGATCCCGCGCGTCCGGCCGCGCCGCTCGCGCTCGAGCTCCCCGCGCTCGAGGGCGACCGGCTCCTCCTGGCGGTGGATGACGGCGACAACGCCCCGCTCCCGCTCGCCGCGCCGCGGCTCCTCGTGCCGGCGTACCGCCTCCGGTTCTTCCACCCCGGACCGGCGCTCGCGCTCGTATACGGCGCCAAGGACGTCGAGGCGCCACGCTACGATCTGGCGCTCCTCGCGCCGCGCCTTCGCGCCGCCCCCGCTCGCGAGGTGGCGCTCGCTCCCGCTCCGCCCGCGCCGCGTACCTCCGGGGCGCCGGGGCGGAACACGTTCTGGATCGTCCTCACCGTCGCCGTCGGCGCCCTGCTCGCCCTCGTCGGGCGGCTCGTCGCGAAGGGCGGCGGAGCCGCGTGATGCACGAGGGGGGGACCGTCAGCGCGGCAGCGTGAGCGGGACCTCGAGCTGCATGGGATCGCCCTTGAACTTCGGGAACACCATCAGCCGCGCGGCGCTCTTCAGACAGGAGCCGAGCGAGGTCGCGTTCAGGCTCACGTCGTCGAGCGTCGGGTAGGTGACGGTCCCGTTCGGCTGGATGTTCAGGTGCAGCGACACCTTCCGCCCGTCGAGGGGGACGCTCGAGCCCTTGCGGGCGGAGGTGATGCAGCCGTCGAAGGCCTTCCGCGTGGACGCCAGCACCCGCTGGATCTGCTCCTGCGAGAGCCCTGGCGACGCCTGCGGCAGGTAGACCTGGGACTGCCTGCGCGGCGGCTCGGGAGCGGCCGCGGCGACCTTCCGCGGCTGCGGCTCGGGGCGCCGCTCCACCTGGCGCTCGACGTGCGCCGGCCTCGCGAGGTTCGGCTCGGGGTTCGGCTCGGGCTTCGGCTCCGCCTTCGACTCCGGATCGGGCTCCGGCTCCGGTGCGGCCACGGGCTTGGCCGCGGCGGACTCCGGCAGTGCCGGGGGCGGCGGGGGGACGGGCTCCGGGGTGGCGATCTGCGGGGGCGGCGCCGCGGCGGCGCGCGCGGCGGGGGGCCCCTTCACCCCCCTGCTCGCGACCGCGACGCCGAAGATCGCCACCAGCACCAGCACTCCCCCGCCGATGAGGAGGAGCGGCCCGCCTTGCTTCTGGGTGGGAGGGCGCGGGATGTCGGGGACCTTCGGCGTCGGGAGCGGCGGGGACGCCTCCGTGGGCTTCGCTGCCTCGCCGGTCGCGGCGGCCTCCAGCTCCGCGCGCATCGGCGCGAAGGGATCGGCCGACGCGCTGCCGAACGTCTCGGGCAGGGACGACCTGGCCGCGGCGAGGAAGGGATCCGGCTCCGGCTCGACGGGCGCGGGCGGCGGCGGCTCGCGGGGCGCGAACGGATCGGCCGCCGGCGCGCCGGATCGCGCCTCGGGCGACTCCGCGAAGATGTCCACGTAGCGAGCATCCGCCGACGGTGAGGTGACCTCCTGCGGCGCCGCCACGGGGCTGGCCTGGACGGCGCCGGTGGAGCCCGCCGCAGGATCCACCCTCTGATCCGCCTGGGCGCGCCGCAGCGGCAGCTCGGTGGTGGGTCCGACGGGAGCGCTCGGGGCTGCGGGCGCGGGGCCGTCGGCCGGCAGGCGGGGCGGCGTCCATTGCGCGGCGCCCGCGCCCGGCGCCGTCGCGGGCTCGCCCTTGACCACGATGACGTGGCCACAGGCCTTGCACTTGAGCTTGTAGACCCGCCCCGGGACCGGCTGCTCCGCGGTGGCGTACCTCTTTCCGCACCGGGCGCACGAGAATTTCACGCTGGAATTCTCGCTTGCCTTTCGCGGGGGCGCAAGCTCGGCGCCACGTCTGGCGGCCAAGGAACGGCACGCTTCCCCGGCGTCCAGGCGTGCGTGGCACGCTTCCCCGGCGTCCAGGCGTGCGTATACGCCACACCCGGTGATCGACGCGGACCGCCTGGCGATGAAGCGTTCGCGCGCGAGAAGTCCGCGCTCCCGCCGCGCCGGTTCCGAACGCGGATCGACGACCCGCCGCGGGACGGTGCGCACGGGACGCGCGCGTTAGGCCGCGACCATGGCCTTCTACCAGGACCCGCCGCGGCTCGGGAGCGCGTGGACCGACGACCCGCTGCTGCGGGAGCACCTCGCGCGCGCCTTGCCGCCCGACGCCTTCGCCGCCGTCGCCCCCGAGCTGGAGGAGGTCGGCGCCCTCGCCACCGGACCGCTCCTCGCGCTCCAGGAGGAGGACCGCGAGGCGGAGCCCGCGCTCGTGCAATGGGACGCGTGGGGGCGTCGCGTGGACCGGATCACCGTCACCGCGGTGTGGCGCGAGGCGGCCCGGCTCGCGGCGCGGCACGGCCTCGTGGCGGTGGCCTACGAGCGGCGCCTCGGGGCGCTGTCGCGCCTGCACCAGCTCGCCCTCGTCCACCTCCTCGAGCCGTCGATGGACACCTACTCCTGCCCCCTCGCGATGTCGGACGGGGCGGCGCGCGCGCTCCTCGACCTCGCGCCGCCGTCGCTCGTCGAGCGGGCGGTGCCGCGGCTCACCGCGCGCGATCCGGCGCGGGCGTGGACGAGCGGGCAGTGGATGACCGAGCGGTCCGGCGGCTCGGACGTGTCGCGGACGGAGACCGTCGCCCGGCGCGACGCTGACGCGTGGCGGCTCCACGGCACGAAGTGGTTCACCTCCGCGACGAGCGCGGAGATGGCGCTCGCGCTCGCCCGGCCGGAGGGGAACCCGGACGGCTCGCGCGGCCTCGCCCTGTTCTACGTCGAGACGCGGCGGGAGGACGGGACGCCGAACGGGATCCGCGTGAACCGGCTGAAGGACAAGCTCGGCACCCGGAAGCTCCCGACCGCCGAGCTGACCCTGGACGGCGCCCGGGCCGAGCCGGTGGCCGGGCTCCGCGATGGCGTCCGCGCCATCGCCCCGGTGCTCAACGTGACGCGCACCTGGAACGCGGTGGTGGCCGTGTCGTACATGACGCGCGGGCTCGCCCTGGCGCGCGCGTACGCCCGCCTGCGGACCGCGTTCGGCGCGACGCTCCTCGAGAAGCCGCTCCACGCCGACACGCTCGCGGGCCTCGAGGCGGAGCGCGAGGCCGGGTTCCTCCTCGCGTTCCGGGCCGCCGCGCTCCTCGGCCGCGCCGACGCCGGCGAGGCCTCCGCCGCGGACCTGGCGCTGCTGCGGGTGGCGATCCCGCTCGCGAAGCTCACCACGGGCAAGCAGGTGGTCGCGGTGGTCTCCGAGGTCGTCGAGGCCTTCGGCGGCGCGGGGTACGTCGAGGACACCGGGCTCCCGCGCCTGCTCCGCGACGCGCAGGTGCTGCCGATCTGGGAGGGCACCACGAACGTCCTCGCGCTCGAGGCCCTCCGCGCCCTCGCGGCCGAGGGCGCCCCCGAGGCCTTCGCGGCCGAGGTGCGGCGGGCCCTCGGCGGCGCGCGTGCGCCCGCGCTCCGGCCGGCCGTGGAGGCCTGCGAGGCGGCGCTCGGGCGGGCCGCGGCGGTCCTCGCGGCGCGCGGGACCGGCGCCGAGGCGGAGGCGGACGCCCGGCGCGTCGCGCTCACCCTCGGGCGGACCCTCGCGCTCGCCCTCCTCGCGGAGCACGCGCAGTGGTGCCTCGACACCGGGCGCGGCAGGCGCGCGCCGGCGGCGGCGCAGCGGTTCGCGCGGGCCGGCGTCGATCTGCTCGACGCCGGCGGCGGCCTGGAGGAGGCGGCGCTCCTCGCGGGAGGCGGCGAGGCGGAGGCGGCCGGGCGCCGATGACCAGGGGCGGGGGCGGTCTCCGGGCCTCGGGGGAGGCCCGGCCGACGGCGAGGCGCGCCGCCGGCGCGCGCGCGTCTACGCGATCGACACCGTCTTCACGTTCACGAACTCGCGGATGCCCTCCTTCGCGAGCTCGCGCCCGTACCCGGAGCGCTTCACGCCGCCGAACGGGAGGCGCGGATCGGAGGCGACCATCGCGTTCACGAACGTGGCGCCGGCCTCGAGCTCGTTCACGAGCCGCTCTCGCTCGGCGGGCTCGTTCGTCCAGATGCTCGAGCCGAGACCGAACGGGACGTCGTTCGCGACCGCGATCGCCTGCTCGAGGTTCTCCACCCGGAAGAGCATGGCGACCGGCCCGAAGATCTCCTCGCGGTACGACGGCGAGGCGGGGGTCACCCCGGCGAGCACGGTGGGCGGATAGAACGCGCCCTTCCCCGGGAGCGGCTGCCCCCCGCAGAGCACCCGCGCGCCACCCTTCACCGCCGACTCGACCTGCGCCACGAGCTTGTCGCGCTCCCGCACCGAGACGAGCGGGCCGACGTCGGTGTCCGGCGCCATGGGGTCGCCGACCCGGAGCGCCTGCATCCGCTCGACGAACGCCCGCTCGAACCGGTCGTACACCGCCGCGTGGACGACGAAGCGCTTCGCCGCGATGCACGACTGGCCGTTGTTGACGGTCCGCGCCGCCACCGCGGTCTTCACCGCGGCGTCGAGATCGGCGGACGGCATCACCACGAACGGATCGCTCCCGCCCAGCTCGAGCACCGTCTTCTTGATGACGCGCCCGCAGGCGGACGCCACCGCGGCGCCCGCGGCCTCGCTGCCGGTGAGGGTCGCGGCCTTGACGCGATCGTCCTCGACGATCCGCTGCACCCGCGACGACCCGACGAGCAGGGTCTGGAAGCAGCCCTCCGGGAACCCGGCCTCCCTGAAGATCTCCTCGATGGCGAGCGCCGACTGCGGCACGTTCGACGCGTGCTTGAGGAGCCCGACGTTGCCGGCCATCAGGCCCGGCGCGGCGAACCGGAACACCTGCCAGAAGGGGAAGTTCCAGGGCATCACCGCCAGCACCGGGCCGAGCGGCAGGTACCGAACGAACGAGCGCGTGGCGCTCGATCGGAGCTCCTCGTCGGCGAGGAACCGCTCCGCGTTCTCCGCGTAGAAGCGGCAGGCGGCGGCGCACTTCTCCACCTCCCCGATCGCGGAGCGGAGGGTCTTCCCCATCTCGCTCGTCACGATCCGGCCCCAGTGCTCCCTGCGCCCCTGGAGCACGTCGGCGGCGCGGGTCATCAAGGCCGACCGGTCCGCGAAGGGTCGGCGGCGCCAGGTGCGGAACGTCTCGGTGGCGCGGGCGAGCTTGCGCTCCAGCTCCGCGTCCGAGAGCTCGTCGAACCGGGCGAGGACGTCGCCCGTGGCGGGGTTCACCGACGACATGGTGGCCATGAGGACCCGTTCCTTTCGTGGTGGAGGCTTCGACGGCAATGTGAGGCGGGTGTCGTCCCATAACACGTCCGGACCCGCCCCGCGGGCGCCGGCTCGGGCCTCCGTCCGGGGGACGATCGCCACAGGCCGCGGCCACGGCGTCCGCCCTCCTCATGGGCCTCGTCGCCCGCGAGCCCGCGCGCCGCTCCAGCCGGCCGCGTCCGTCACCGGTAGTCGGTGAGGCTCCGCCGGCCACCCCCGACGCGCGGCTCGCTCCGCGCCTGGCACTGCGCGCAGAGGGAGGCGTACGGCATGAGCGCGAGCCGCTTCTGCGGGATCTCCTCCTCGCACGACTCGCACATTCCGTAATCCTCGGGCGTGTCGTCGAGCTTGCGCAGCGCCCGGTCGATCCGGCCGAGGAGGTCGGCCTGGCCGCGGTTCCGCTGCGACGCGAGGACCTGCAGCATCTCGGAGAGGGCCTGGGCGTCCTCGTCGGCGACGCCGGTGGTGGCCGGATCCCGGCGGTTCGGCTCGATCCGGGCCGGGTCGGTGGCGAGGAGCTGGCGGCGGAGCCGCTCGAGGGCGAGCCGGTGGCCCGCGCGCGCGGTGGGCGTCATGGCGCGCGTGAATTACCGGAACGCCGCCCCGAGCGCCAGGGGGACCGTCAGCCCGGACCCGCGACAGCGGCGGCGCGTCGCCGGCGGTCGTACGCGAGGATCCGCTCGACGAAGCGCGCACGGACCGCCGGATCCGCGAGCCGCCCCTCCTCCTCGACCGGGAGCAGCGGGAGCCGGGCGCGCAGCTCCGCCACGAAGGCGCCGACGCCCTCGAGGCGCGGTGGACCGCCCGCGTCCGGCCAGACGCGCACGCCCTCGAGGCCGCAGGAGGGCGAGCTCGCCTTGGTCACGTACCCGGCGAGCCCCTCCGCCGCGAGCGCGGCGACGCGGCGCTCGGCGTAGGCCCGCATCGCCACCGTGTGATCCCGGCCGCTCCGCTCCCCGACGAGCCGCGGCGCGCCCGGGCTCCCGACGAGCCGGATGGGCTCGCGCGGCACGGCCATCCCGACCTCCACCTCCGGGCAGACCGGCACCCACTCGAACAGCCGGCCGAGCGCCTCGACGACGATCGCGTCGCGCCGGTCACCGCCGTCGTAGCGCACCTTCGCCCCGAGGAGACAGGCGGAGACGCCGACGCGGGGCCTGGGGGTGGTCACCCCCGAAGCGTAGGCGAGCCGGGTCGCCTCCGCAGCCGGGATCGGCGCGGGCACGGTCCTGGCGGGCGCCCGCCCGATCGGGCGAGCCGCTCCGGGCGCTGCGGCGTACGGAATCATCGGACGCGGCCGCCCGTTGTCCACCATGTCTCACGTCGAAGCCTCTCCCCCTACCTGCCCATGACCGCGAGATCGATGCAGAGAGCGCTCGCTCACGTCCCGCTCGAAGCGGCGGAGGACGTGGCCCCCGGCGGCGACGAGCCGCTCGCCGCCCTGCCCGGCGACCGCGCGCCCGCCCTGCGGCCGTCGCACCGCGACCCGCTGCGCGCCGACGACGGCCTCCTCGAGGTGCTGGAGACGGCGCGGTTCGGGGTGGCGTACGAGCCCATCGTGGAGGTCTCGACGGGCCGCACGGTCGCGCACGAGGCGCTCGCGCGCTTCCACCGCGCGGACGGCGCGCTCATCCCGGCGGCGCGGGCGTTCGCGTGGCTGCACGGCGCGCCGGCGCTGTTCGTCGAGACGGAGCTCGCGCTGAAGCGGCTCCAGCTCGAGCGCGCGCCGGGCCACACGCTCTTCGTGAACCTCGATCCGGACAGCTACCTCGGCGCGTCGGGCGCCGCGGAGCAGTTCGTGGCGCTCCTCGCGCGCGCGGGGCTGGACGTCGTGGTGGAGGCCATCGAGAACCTCGACGCCCGGGACGCGGTGCGCGCCGGCGAGATGATCTCCGGGCTCCGCGACGCCGGCCTCCCCTTCGCGCTCGACGACGTCGGCGCGGCGGGCGGCATCATCTCGTTCGAGGCCCTGGCGCACGCGGACTACCTCAAGTTCGACCGCTCGCTCGTGCCCGTGCCGCGCGACGCGCGCCGGCTCGCCGTCGTGCAGGCGCTCGTCGGGATGGCGAAGCACACCGGCGCCCGCGCGGTGCTCGAGGGCGTGGAGACGGTGGAGGACCTGGAGCTCGCGCGGGAGCTCGGCGTCGGGTTCGCGCAGGGGTACCTGTTCCGCGACCGGTTCGTGCGCGTCGGCCCCGACGCGCGATAGCGCGGGGCGCCGCCCGCCGTCACGCCTCGCGGCGCGCGACGAGCACGCCCGCGGCGAACCCGGCCGCGACGGCGGCCAGGCCACGGAGGGGCCCGCGCGAAGGGCGCCGCGCGACCGCGGGCGTCTCCTCGACCTCGCGCTGCGACCCGCCGAGGCGATCCTGCATCGCGGCCGCGCCCTCGTGATGCCGCGCGGCGGGCGCCGTGCCGGTGTCGCGCATCGACTTCGCGCCCTCGCGCTTCCCCTCCGGCGACCTGTGCTCGATGAACGCGTTCATCTCCGCGCCGCCGAGGAGCACGAGGGACGAGATCCACATCCAGAGGAAGAGGACGACGACGCCGGCGATCGAGCCGTACGTCTTGTCGTAGCTCCCGAAGTTCGCGACGTACTTGCCGAAGCCCCAGGACGCGAGCACCCAGATCACCACGCCGACGACGGAGCCGGGGGTGATGAACTTGAACTCCTGCTCGACGTCGGGGAGCACGTAGTAGAGCAGCGCCCACAGGAACATCATCGCGAGCCCCGCGATCGGGAGCCGGGCCCACAGGATCGCGGTGCCGATCGGACCGCCGATGGCGTTCGCGATGGGCTCGGCGGCCACGCCCAGGAGGGCCGCCACGAGCGACAGGACGCCCGTGACGATCGTCATGCCGACCGCGATGCCCCGCGTCTTCCAGAACGGCCGGGACTCCCTCACGTCGTAGCAGGTGTTGAGCGCGCGCATCACCGCGAGGACGGCGCCGGACGCCGCCCAGAGCGCGCCGAGCGCGCCGAACCCGATGAGCGTGACGTGCTGCTGCCGCGCGAGCTGCTGGATGCGCTCCCCGACGATCTGCGTCACCGCCCCGGGCGCGACGCGCGAGAGCTGCTCCACGAGCTGCTGCGCCTGCGCCGGCGTGATGAGCAGGCTCGCCAGCGCGACCAGGAACAGCAGGAACGGGAAGAGCGCGAGCACGCCGTAGTACGTCACGGCCGCGGCGAGGTCGGTCACGCCGTCCGCGTCGATCTCCGCGTAGAGCCCCTTCCCGAACTCCTTCCAGCTCATCCCCTTGCCCGGGAACCGCATGGCGTCCCCCCGCCTGCCGCGCCTCCGTCCCCCCGCCCGCCACGCCGCGGAGAGCTCCGGCCGAGAGGGCGATCCGGCGCGTGCGAGGGAAAGGTGACGGGCGGGGCGGCGGTGGACAAGCACCGCGCCGCCGGCGACGCTCAGCGGCGATCCGTCCGGACCCGCTCCACGACGAACCAGATCGCGAAGATCACGAGCAGGGGGAGGACCAGCCGCGGGCGGCGCGCGACGAGCGCGATCACCACGGCGAGGAGGAGCGCGAGCGGCCAGCTGATCCGGAGCACCGCGGCAGTGTAGCCGTTCGGCGCGGCCGCGGGGGCCGTTCGGCCGGGGGCGTCACCGACGTCACGCCCGATCCGGCTCGCGGTCCTCCACCAGCCTGAGCCCGGCCGGCAGGCTCTCCCCGAAGATCCGCGACTCCTCCGCCTCGCTCGCCACCGCCACCTCCCGGACCGCGCGCACGGTCTCCTCCGGCGCCCGCGCCGCCGCGAGGACCGAGAGCACCTGCGCGCGCACGGCGTCCCCGACGTCGCGCGCCCGGTCGCCGCTCCGGCGGGCGAGCTGCGCCAGCGGAAAGGCGAGCGCCGCGGGCGACGCCCCGAGGGCGAGGAGCCGCGCGATCCACTCCTCCGCGGCGCGCGCCGGCAGCGCCAGGTGGGCGCTCCCGTAGAACGGGACCCGGGCGCCGAGCCGGCCCACCGCCCAGAGCAGGTGCGGCGCCGGCCCCTCCGCCTCCAGCCGCGCGAGGAGCCACTCCCCCGCCTCGGCCTTCCGCGCGACCTCGAGCCGCTCGAGGCTCCCGAGGAGCCGGACCATCTCGTCGATCGCCTCCGGCTTCGCGCCCGGCACCTTCGGCGGCGCCTTGCGCGCCTCGCGCGGGCGCACGAACGGCGCCACCGTCTCGAAGAGCCGGGCCTGCCACGCCGGCTCGAGCCCCCCCGCGATCCGCCGCCAGAGCACCCACCACGCCGCCCACGCGCGCGGATCGGCCTGGTACTGCAGCCCCTCGCCGAAGATCGTCCAGGTCTCCCCCACCCGCCACGCGTCGAGCGGCGCGCCGAAGCCGGGGCGCAGCGCGAAGCCGGTGAGCTGCAGCCAGACCCGCTCGTGATCGGCGCTCCGCCGGCGGCGGCTCCGGCCGGCGTGCAGCGCCCCCCAGAGATCGCGCACCACCGGCGTGCTCCACCCGTCGCGCGGGCCGAGGATCCGCTCGAGGGCGCGGTTCAGCCCCTTCACCTCGCGCGGATCGACCGCCGCCTTCTTCCCGTAGAAGAGCTCCACCTGCGCCCGCGCGTCGTCGAGCCGCCGCGGCGCCGGCCCGACCTCCGCCCGCCCCTCGCCCTCCCTGCGCTCGCCGCGCTCTCCGCGTTCTCCGCGCGCGCCGCGCGCGTGGTGCGGCCGCAGCGAGAACTCGAGCTTCCAGCGGGCGTCCCGCGCCTCGGCTGCGCACCACAGCTCGAGCGTGCCGATCTCGGTCAGCACGGCCTCGAGCCGCACGCCGACCTCGGCGGCCCCGCCGCCGGCCGGGCCCGCGCCGCGCAGCACCGCCTCGACCGGCGGCAGCGCGACGAGATCCTCGGAGATCGGCACCACGTCGCCGGGCCGCTCGAGCCGCGCCTGCGAGGAGGCGAAGAGCGGGAACCGCACCGGGCGGTTCAGCGCGAGCGCGAACGGCCGCGCCACCTCCACCCGGCTCCCCTCCTCCAGGTGACGCGGCACCACGCAGAGGGCGCGCTCGCCCTCCGGGGTGGAGATGCCGACGTAGAACGCGCGCGGGCTGCCGCCGCCGATGCGCAGCCCGATCCCGTGCCGCACCAGCGCTGACGCCACCGCGCCGCGCGCCACGGCGAGCTCGAGCGCGGGGCTCGCGAGGAGCCGCACCGGGGGCGCGTCCGGGGACAGCGCCGAGACCGCCTCCACCAGCCGGTCCCGCACGACGCGCGGGGTGAAGACCCCGCCGTTCACGAGGATCGCGTCGGGCCGGGCGAGGTCGCCCGCGCGGGCGCCCGCCTCGGCGCCGTGCGCCGCGAGGAACGCGACCACGTGGCGCGTGACGGCCGGGTCCGGCTCGTAGGGGAGCCCGAGCTCCGCGAGCCCGGCGGTCCGGGGCGCCCGCCGCGGCCGGTCCGACGCGGTCACCCTGGGGAAGAAGCCCTCGAGGACGACCGACCGGACCTCGTCGCGCCCGAGCTCCGCCGACACCGCGCCCTCGAGCAGCCGGCTGCCCCGCCCGACCACCGCCACCGGGCACCGCTCCGGCGCGTCCTCGGCGAGGAGCGCCTCCTTCGCGCCGCGGCAGGCGAGGACGAGCGCCGCGAAGCGGGCCGGGTCGAGCCGCTCGCCCAGACGCGCCTCCACGGCGCGGGCGAGGGCGAGGTCCACGTTGTCGCCGCCCAGCAGGAGGTGATCGCCGACCGCGAGCCGGTCGAACGCCGGCCGGCCGCCCTCGCTCCGCGCCGCGACCAGGGTGAGGTCGGTGGTGCCGCCGCCCACGTCCACGACGAGGACGAGCCGCGCCCCGGCGAGCGCCGCCTCGAGATCGTCCCGGTGGCCGGTCGCCCAGTCGTGGAACGCCGCGGCGGGCTCCTCGAGCAGCGTCGCGCGCCCGAGCCCGGCCTCCCGCGCCGCGGCGAGGGTCAGCTCGCGGGCCGCGGCGTCGAAGGAGGCGGGGACGGCCAGCACGAGCTCCTGCGCCGCGAGCGGCGCGTCGGGGTGGGCGTGATCCCAGGCGGCGCGGAGGTGGCCCAGGACCTGCGCGGACGCGGCGACGGGCGAGAGCCGCTCCACGCCCTCGGGCGCCCCCCACGGCAGGATGGGCGCCCTCCGGTCGGCGCGCGCGTTGGCGAGCCAGCTCTTCGCCGAGGTGACGAGCCGCCCCGGCACCCGCGTCCCCTGCTCCCGCGCCGCCTCGCCGACCAGCGCCGGCCGCGCGCCCCAGGGGAGCACGAGCCGCTCCGGCGGGAGCTCGGGGCCGGGCAGGTAGACGGCGGACGGCAGCAGCCGCCGCTCGCCGAGGCCGCCGCCGGCGACGCGCTGCACGATCGGGAGCGCCTCGATCGCGCCGGGCAGATCGCCCTCGCCCGCGAGATCGACCGAGGCGAGCGCGGAGTTCACCGTCCCGAGGTCGATCCCGACGAGGAAGCGCGGTCCGGCCATCCCGCCCTCACGCGGGGGGCGCCGCGCCGGGGTCGCCCGCGCCGGCCCCCGCCGTCGCGCCGCCGCCCGGCGCCTGGCGGAGGTTCCACTCGAGCCGGTACGCGCGCCCCTCGCGCCCCACGCACTCGAGCTCGAGCGTGCCGATCTCGGTGACGTGCGACCGGAGCCGCACCGGCACCACCTCGCCGGCCGGCCGCGCGCCGGGGGGCACCGTGACCGTGACGGGCGGCATCTCCTCGAGCGGCTCCTCCTCCTCGACCACCTCGCCCGCCCGGTCGTGCCGGCTCGAGGAGGTGAAGAGCCGGAACTCCACCGGCTCCCCCACCACGAGCCCGAGCTCCTCGCCGGGGAGATCTGCGCTCGTCCCCTCCTCCATCCCCATCGGCGCGAGGCAGACGGCGCGCACCGGCGTGGGCAGCCCGGGGACCGCCGGCACCGACGCCTCGACGCCGACGTAGTACGCGCGCGCCGTGCCGCCGCGGATCCGGATGCCGTGCCCCGCCCGCACCCGGCCGTACGCCGCCGCGCCGCGCGCGACCGCGAGGTCCGGATCCGCCGCCGGGAGCACCCGGGGCGGCGCCGCCCCCTCCGCGGCGAGCCAGCCGGAGACGACCTCGACCACCCGCGCGACGAGCGGGGCCGCCTTGGTCACCCCGCCGTTGAACAGGATCGCGGTCGGGTGGAGGAAGGCCTCGCCGGCGAGCGGCACGGGCGCGGCGTCGCCCCGCAGCGCGACCCGGTGGCGCGAGAGGAACGCCGCGAGGTGCCGGGTCACCGCCGGATCGGACGCGTAGGGCAGGCCGAGCGCGGTGAGGGCCCCGCGCCGCGCCGCGACCGGCGCCCCGGTCACCTCCACCCGCGGGAAGAAGCCGTCCACCAGGACCGCCTCGAGCACCGCGCGGGTGAGCGAGGTCCGGACCGCGCCGCCGACCAGGGACGCGCCCCGCCCCGGGACCACGATGGGCGCCTCCGCGAGGGCGCGGTCCGCGAACAGGAGCTCCTTCGCCTCGCGGGCGCCGTGCGTCAGCGCGGTGAGCTGCCAGCGATCGAGCCGCCGGCCCTCGCGCGCGAGCGCCTCGGCGATCGCGTGGGCGAGGGCGAGATCCATGTTGTCGCCGCCGAGGAGGATGTGATCCCCCACCGCGACGCGCTCGAGGCCGAGGTCGCCGCCGCGATCGACCACTGCGATCAGGGAGAGGTCGGTCGTCCCCCCGCCGATGTCCACCACGAGCACGAGGTCGCCGGGCTTCACCTCGTCGCGCCACGCGTCGCCCATCGCCTCGACCCACGCGTAGAGGGCGGCCTGCGGCTCCTCGAGGAGCGTCACCGCCGGCAGCCCGGCGGCGCGCGCCGCCTCGACGGTGAGCTCGCGGGCCACCGCGTCGAAGGACGCGGGGACCGTGAGCGTCACCTGCTGGCGCGCGAGCGCCGCGTCGGGATCCTCGCGCGCGAACGCGTGATCCCAGGCGGCCCGCAGGTGGGCGAGGTACCGCGCCGACGCCTCGAGCGGCGACACGCGGGGCACCTCCGGAGGCGCGCCGGCCGGCAGCACGGGCGCGCGCCGATCCACGCCCGCGTGCGACAGCCAGCTCTTCGCCGAGGCGACGAGCCGGATCGGCGTCTGGGCCCCGAGGGTCCGGGCGAGGGCGCCGACGACGCCGCCGCTCGCGGCGGGATCCCACGGGAGGCCGGTGGAACCCGGCGGCAGCTCCGCCTCGTGCGGCAGGTACAGGAACGACGGCAGGAGCGACCGCGGCTCCACCTCGCCGGGCTGGACGAGCTGCGGGATCGGCAGCACCTCCGCCGCTCCGGGCTCCGGCCCGAGGGCGCGGTAGGCGAGGGCGGAGTTGGTCGTGCCGAGGTCGATGCCGACGGCGCGCGCGCGATCACCGGCCATGGGCCATTCTCGACGGGGCGTGCCGCCCCGCCCCGCCGGCCAAGCCGTCGGGGCCCCACCCCTGCTGCGCGGGGCCCGTGACCGCTCGCGCCCCGCTTCGCGGGCTCCGCTCGCGGTCCCCGCGCGGAGGCGCTGCGCTCCTCCCCCCGCCTGCGGCGGGGTCCCCCCTCCTTGCCATCGACGGGCCGTGCCGCCCCTGCCTCACAGCTCCACCTCCGCCGGCGCGAGGATGTTCGGATCCTTCGCCTCCACCGTGGGGAGCTTCACCTCGCGCGCACGCCAGCCGTGGTGGCGGAGGCTGCCCTTGAACGGCGGTTTCCCCACGACGTTCCCGGTGAGGCGGATCGCGGCGGGGTCGAACCCCGCGGAGACCGTGACCTGAGCGCCCTCCACCTCGCGGTAGATCGGCTCGAGCCGGAACAGCTCCTGGATGGCGCGCTTGCACCCGGCGTGGACCGTCCTCGCGGCGGCGCCGATCGAGGAGTCCGGGAAGCCGGTCAGGTCCTCCTCGATGAAGTCCACGAGCCGGCCCTCTCGCTGGAGGACCGTCAGCACCAGCAGCGCGGCGCGCGCGTCGGGGGTCGGCGCGCGGGCGGGGACCACCGTCGGCGCGACGGCGGGGGCGGCCGCGGGCTTCGGCGGCTCCGCGGCCGGCTTCGCGGCCGGCGGGGGCGCGACCTTGGCGCCCGGCGCAGCTGGCGG
>NZ_JALCZA010000105.1 GCF_022690765.1 Anaeromyxobacter oryzisoli
CACCCCCGACCCCGCCCCCCGCCCCGACGGCGATCCCGACCGCCGAGTGGTCTCGCCTCCTCCGCTTCCTCTCCACGTTCCGCGACCTGCACGCGCTCCGCGATCGCCTGCCGGTGGACGCGCTCCTCGCCCGCGCCGTCGAGGCCCTGGACCTCGACGCGGTCCTCCTCGCCGGCCCGGACGGCGAGCGGCGCGCGGTGAACCTCGAGAAGGCGCTCGCGCTCGCCGGGCGGTTCGCCGACGACGGCGCGAACGCCGCCGCGTTGGCCGCGCACCTCCGCGCGCAGGCGGCGCGCCCGCCGCGGGAGCCCGAGGCGGAGCTGGAGGCGGCCGACGCCGTGGCCCTGCTCTCGGTGCACCAGGCGAAGGGGCTCGAGTGGCCGGTGGTCTTCGTGCCGGACCTCGGCGCGCGCGCGCGCGCCGACGGGCGGCGGGCGCTCCTCGACGCCGAGGGCCGGCTCTGCGCGATGCTGTACGATCCCGCCGCCGAGGAGTTCGTCGAGACGTCCGCGGTGCGCGCGGCGCGGGAGGCCGAGCGGCGCTCGGCCGCGGCGGAGTCCCGCCGCCTGCTGTACGTGGCGCTCACGCGCGCCCGCGACCATCTCGTGCTGTCCGGCGAGGCCTCCAAGGGCGCCGAGTCCTGGCGCGGGCTCGTCGAGGCCGCGCTCGCGGCGCGGCCGGAGTTGGCGCGGCGGATCCCCGTCGAGGAGGCCGCCCTCGCCGCCGCCGGAACGCCGCTCGAGGGCCCGTCCGCCGTCGCCCCGGCGCCCGCCGGATGGATCGCGATCCCCACGCTCGCGCCGCGCGCGCCGGTCCCGGCCCTCCGCGTCGCCGTCACCGATCTCGCCGAGTACGCCCGCTGCCCGCGGCGTCATCTCTACGCGCGCGTGCTCGGCGTGCCGGAGCCGCGCGGCGCCTCGGGGGCGCCGCCCGCCGACGACCCCGGCCGCGCGACGGCGCGTGGGACGCTCGCCCACGCGATGCTCGCCGAGGCCGACCTGGGCGCGCCCCCGCTCGAGCGGCGCGCCCAGCTCGCCGCGGCCGCGGCGCGGCGCGGGTACGATCCGCAGGCGCCCGGCGTCCGGAAGATCCTCGCCGAGGTGGCCCGGTTCGCGGAGGCTCCGGCCGGGCGGGCGCTCGCGGTCGCGGCGCGCGAGGGGCGAGTCGAGCGCGAGGTCCCGTTCCTGCTCCGGCTGGAGGGGGACGGGCCGCCGGACGTGTACCTGGTCGGCGCGGTGGACGCCCTGGTGCGCGGGCGCCGCGGGGAGGGGCTCACGGTGGTGGACTACAAGTACGCCACGCCCCGGGCGGGCGCGGCCGAGCGCTACCGCCTCCAGCTCCTCGCGTACGTGCTCGCCGCGTCCCGGGCCCATCCGGGCGAGGAAGTCCGGGCGCGCCTCCAGTTCCTCCGCGGCGATCACCGCGCCGTGGACGTCACCCCGGCCGCGGAGGAGCTCGAGCGGTTCGCCCGGAGCGCCCCGCGGCTCGCCCGCGAGGCGCTCGAGGGCGGGGGCGAGCGCTCCCCCGCCGCCCTCGGTCGCGACGAGGCACGCTGCCGGGCCGACGGGTGCGGTTACCTCTCGCGCTGCCATCCGCCGCCACGCCGATGACGTTCACGGGGCGGCGCGAGCCCGCCGTCCAGCCCGCCTCAAGGATGGCGCGTCGTCGAGCCGATCTCCGTCGCTTCCTTCCCGATGTTCCCGCGGTGCCGGACCTGCGTCGAGAACATCCCGAAGCGCGCGCTCGCCTCTCCGAACTCACGCAGCACGTCGTTCGGGCTCGTGTAGATCCGGTCCGGCAGGGATCGGAGGAAGTTGATCGCGTCCTGCGGCGCGTCCGCCTCCGCCGCGGCGAACGCGAGATCGTCGCGGGAGATCGGGTACTCCACCTCGGACAGGATCGCCTGCGGGCTGCGCTCCGGGGGCTCGCCGAAACCTCGGGCCATGTTCGCCTTCCCTTCGGGTGCTCTCCCCCCAATGTGCGCAGCGGCGGAGCGGAGGCCAACCCGGACCGATCGTCCAGGCGGCCGGGCGCCGGCTTTTCCGCTTGCCCTGCTCGGCGGCGACTCTCTAGATTGCGGCGACTTCGAGCTGGTGCGTCCCTTAGACTCGAACCCGAACCCCGAGGGGAGATACGAAATGCCCGAGACCACGACCGAGCGCGTGGAGCAGATCCTGTCCTGGTACGAATCCGACAATCCGGGGACCCGTGCCAACCTTCGCCGGATGCTGATGAGCGGCCGGCTCGGCGGGACGGGGAAGATGGTGATCCTCCCCGTCGATCAGGGGTTCGAGCACGGCCCGGCGCGGTCGTTCGCGAAGAACCCGGCCGGATACGATCCCGAGTACCACGTCCAGCTCGCCCTCGACGCGGGCTGCAACGCGTACGCGGCGCCGCTCGGCTTCATCGAGGCGGTCGCGCACAAGTACGCGGGCCGCATCCCGTTCATCCTGAAGCTCAACAACTCCGACTCGCTCTCGAAGCTCGGCGGGGCGCCGATCTCCGCGGTGACGGGCTCGGTGAAGGAGGCGGTGCGGCTCGGCTGCTCCGCGATCGGGTACACGATCTACCCGGCGTCCGACGCGCGGAACGCGCAGTACGAGCACCTGCGCGCCCTCACCGAGGAGGCGAAGGCGCACGGCCTCGTCGTGGTGGTGTGGAGCTACCCGCGCGGCGCCGGCGTGTCGAAGGAGGGCGAGACCGCCGTCGACATCGCCGCGTACGCGGCCCAGATCGCGGCGCAGCTCGGCGCGCACATCATCAAGGTGAAGCCGCCGAAGGCGCTGGTGGAGCTCGCCGAGGCGAAGAAGGTCTACGACGAGCAGAAGATCCCGATCGCGACGCTGGCCGACCGCGTCCGCCACGTCGTCCAGAGCGCCTTCAACGGGAAGCGGATCGTGATCTTCTCGGGCGGCGAGGCGAAGGGCACCGACGCCGTGCTCGAGGAGATCCGCGGCCTGAAGGAGGGCGGCGCGTTCGGCTCGATCATGGGCCGGAACGCGTTCCAGCGCCCGAAGGCGGAGGCGCTGAAGCTCCTCGCCGAGGTCATGAAGATCTACACGACGTAGCGCGAAACCTCGCGCCGTCGGCGCCGAGGGCGGTGCCCGCGAGGGCGCCGTCCTCGGCCTCGTCCGAGGGCGCGGGAGCCCGGTGGGCCCGGCGGCTGGAGGAAGTGAAGGGGGCCGCCGACCGGAGCGAGCGGCCGCCGCCGGGACCCGCGGCAGAGCATCCGTGAGGGGGCGTGCCCACGGGGGCCGGTGCCCAGCCGGTCAAACGCATGGAACATGCCAGATGTGGTCGTTTTCGCTTGCTACTTTCGGCAAGCGGGGTTTATACGGCGATACCTTTTCTCCTGCGGTCTTCGCACCGGCTCTGACACGGCCCGCGGCGCGGACCGTACCGTCGACGCGAGGGACTCACTCCATGCGGCTTTACCCGAAGGTCATCCCGACGATCGCCCGAGAGGTCGTTCAGACCCTGATGCAGGACGGCGACATCGAGGTCGAGACCCTCCGCATCGGCGACGCCGAGATGGACATGGCGGCGATCATGAAGGAGTACCTCGCCGCCGAGGAGCGGGTGAACGCGGCGACCCGGGAGGCCCTGGAGCGGCGCGGCTACGATCACTCGCGGTTCAATCAGGTGAAGCGCGAGATGGCGGACGTCCGCGGCTTCAAGATGGGCGAGGAGGGGATCGAGTACGTCATCGGGCAGATGATCGAGTTCCTCCTCATCTCGAGGAACGTCGAGGAGGTCTACGCCGAGGACAACTCGCTCCGGAAGAAGGTCTTCCAGATCTTCAAGAAGCACCTCGACGTGGACGACGAGATCGACCGCGAGGCCCGCGCCCGCCTCAAGCACCTGCAGGAGGGGACGAGTGCCTGGGACGTCGAGTACCAGAAGACGGTCGAGCTGCTGCGCCGCTCGCGCGGCCTGATCTAGCGCGAGGCTCGGCGCGGCGGCGGTCGGACGGCTCCTGCGGGGGCCGTTTTCGTTTTTCGCCGAGCGGCGCCGTCACCGGTGGCGCGTCCCCCGCGTGCGGACGAGCGTCGCGCTCACGGGGCCGGCGTCCACCTCGCCGACGGCGGCCACCAGCAGCCGCGCCGGGTCGGTGGAGATCCAGAGGTGGACCTCGGTGGGCGCCGTGCCGGGCGGCGCGTTCGCCGGGTGGGCGGACGCGTCGATCCGGAGCGTCTCCAGGCGTCCGAGGGGCGTCTGGACCTTCTCCGGCCGCCGCGCCACCGTCGCCTGCACGTGCCAGTACCGCCCGCGCGCGACGAGATCGAAGCAGAACGCGTCCCCCGGGGCGAGCCGCGCCGCGCGCAGCCGGTACACCGTCGAGACGGCGTCCAGCACCTCGCCCTGGCGGGCGTAGGTGGCGACGCTCCGCTTGCCCCGGGACTCGTACGCGATCGTCACCTGGGGGGACGGCGGCGCGAGCCGCGCGTCGCCGATCTTGTGGACGCCGTTCTCCTGGGCCTCCTCGCGGTACCGCTCCGGGCGGAGGGTCGCCGGATCGACCCAGGACAGCGCGACCGCCGCGATGCGCTTCAGGTTCGCGATGGAGGAGTCGGTCTTCGCCCGCGCCTTGAGCGGCACGATCCGGCCGCCGGACAGCGGCGGCTCGACGGCCAGCTCGAGCGTCCCCGCCTTCACCGCGCCGAGCAGCTCGAGGTCGTAGGTGAGCGCCTCGCCGCCCGTCCAGGGGAGGGGCCCCGGCGCGACGGGAGGAAGCCCGCAGGGCCGGGCTGCGAGCGCGAGCGCGGTGAGCGCGGCGAGCGTCACGCAGTGGAGCATAGCGCGCCGGGGGCGGGGCGCCACGCCGCCGCCGGCGAGGCCGCGTGCGTACACGATTCGCCGGCTCGCGCGGCGCGGAGACCTGAGCTACGCTCGCCGGGCGCCCTCGCGGCGCGGAGGTCACATGCCGTTCGACGCGGGATACGAGGACGACGAGGCGGCGGGCGATTCCGCCGGCCGGCGCCGCCGGTTCAAGGACTTCGACTGCCCCGACTGCTCGGCGAACAACCCGTATGACGACGCGTTCGGCGACGGCGACGAGGTCCGCTGCTACTACTGCGGCCAGGAGTTCCGGGTCCACGTGAGCGAGGAGGGTCGGCTGAGGCTGAAGGAGCTGTGACCGAACCCGAACGCGAACCCGAACCCGAACCCGTGCCCGTCACCGTCACCGGCCTGTGCGTGCCCCGTGAACCGCGTCCCGTGGCCCGGTTACCCGTGGTCCGACCGTGATCCGACGGATCGACGGGCCACGGAACACGGGAGTCGGGAGCCGGGCACGGGGATCGGTGACGGCTCACGGGCACGGATCACGGCGACGTGCCTCGGCCCCGAGGCCCGCCTCGCTCACCGCTTCGGCCGCGCCCCGAAGATCGCGGTGCCGATCCGGACGAAGGTCGCCCCCTCCTCGATCGCCACCTTCCAGTCGGCGCTCATCCCCATGGACAGCTCGCGGACGCCGAGCTCGTCGCGCAGCGCGCGGAGCCGCCGGAAGTGCGGCCGCGGGTCCTCGCTCGGGGGCGGGATGCACATCAGGCCCACCACCTCGATCGCCGGCAGCGACGAGACCGCGCGGGCGAGGGCAGGGACCTCCTCCGGGGCGCACCCCTCCTTCGAGGTCTCGCCCCCCACGTTCACCTCGAGGAACACGCGCGCGACCGCGCCCTTCCCGGCGAACCGGCGCGAGAGCTCCTGCGCCAGCTCGAGCCGGTCCACCGTGTGGACGTAGGCGACCTTCCCGGCGAGGTACTTCACCTTGTTCGTCTGGAGCCCGCCGATGAAGTGCCAGCGGAGGTCCGCGAGGTCCGCGAGGTCCTCGGCCTTGCCCCGCCACTCCTGGGCGTAGTTCTCGCCGAAGTCGCGCTGCCCCGCCGCGTAGGCCTCGCGGATCGCCTCCGCGGGCTGGGTCTTCGAGACCGCGATCAGCGTCACGCCCGGAGGGATCCCGGCGCGGATCGCCTGGAGCCGCTCGGCGAGCGGGGTCACCGGTCCTCCCAGGGGAGGGGGAAGCCGGCCCGGTGGAGCAGCTCGGCCGTCTCCGCGAGCGGCAGCCCCACCACGTTGGACACGCTCCCCGTGATCGCCTCCACGAAGGCGCCGCCCGCCCCCTGGATCGCGTACGCGCCCGCCTTGTCGAAGGGCTCGCGGGTCCCGACGTACCAGGCGATCTGCCCGGGCGTGAGCCGCGCGAAGCGGACCTCGGAGGCGACCACGGCGTCGAGGTCCACGCCGAGCGGGCCGGAGGTGCGCCGCACGCAGACCGCGGTCAGCACCTCGTGGCGCGTGCCGGAGAGCGCGCGCAGCATCCGCGCGGCGTCGGCGGCGTCCGCGGGCTTGCCGAGGATCTCCCCGCCGAGGACGACCGCGGTGTCGGCCGCGAGGACGAGGTCCCCCGCGACCGCGCGGGCCTTCTCCCGGGCGACCCTGAGGACGTAAGCCCGGGCCGGCTCGCCGGGGCGGACGCTCTCGTCGGCGTGGGCCGGGCGCACCTCGAGGGCGACGCCGAGCTGCGCGAGCAGCTCGCGTCGCCGCGGGCTCTGGGAGGCGAGGACGAGGCGGGGCGACAAGGGCGACCGCCCCCCCCTACTCGGGCTGGGCGGCGCTCGCGACGCCGAGCAGCGCGCGGTTCTCCTCGACGCGGGCGCCGGACCGGAGCTCCTGCAGCCACGCGACGCGCGCCTCGCCCTCCTTCTGTCGGCGGAGCTGCGCGGTGAGCTGGCCGCGCTGGGCCTCGAAGGCGGAGTCGTCCGGGCGCTCGCGGAGCTTCACCACCGCGATCACCGGCCCCGCGGGCGTGTCGTACACCTGGGGGAGGACCTCCCCCGTGCTCGCGGCGGCCGCGGCGGCGGCGAGCGCGGGCACCGCGCCCACGCCGGGGAGGCTCGCGGCGCTGGGGGCGAACGGTCCGGCGTCCTCGGCGACCACGGGCGCGCCGCCGATCTTCACCTGCTTGTCCGCCTTCGGGAACTGCTCCGCGAGCGGCTTGCCCTTCCGCGCCGCGTCGAGGGCCGCCTGGGCCTTCTCGCGCAGGAGCTTGCCGGCGCGCTCCTTCGCGAGGAGCTCGCGCGCGATCTCCGGGCGGGCGGCGTCGAGGGACACCTGCCGCGCGGGGACGACCTCCTCGGACTGGATGAGGTGCCAGCCGGCCGCGGTCCGAACCGGGTCCGAGACCTGCCCCTTCTCGAGGGCGAGCGCCGCCTTCGCGAAGGCCTCGTCGAACGTGGCCTCGGACACGAAGCCGACCTCGCCGCCCCGGTCCTTCGTGTTCGGATCCTCCGAGACCTCCCGCGCGACCTTCCCGAAGTCCTCGCCCTTCTTCACGCGGGCCTGGGCCGCCTCGATCTTCGCCCGGGCGGCGGCGTCGTCCGCCGACTGCGCCCCGGGGGCGACCCGCACGAGGATCTGGCGCACGCGCGCCTTCTTCTTCTGGTCGAAGCGGTCCGGGTTCGCCTTGTAGAAGGCGTCGATCTCGGCCGCGTGCGCGCCGGCGAAGGCCTTCACGTCGGCGTCCGACGGGTTCACCTCCGCCTGGGCCGCGGTGAGCGGGAACCGCACGTACGTGAGGGTCACCTTGTCGGCCGTCGCCCTCCACGCGGCCTTCGCCTGCGCGTCGGAGACCTTCACTGTCTCGTCGAGCGCCGCGAGCATCCGGTCGTACAGGAGCTGCTCCCGGAGGGCCGCCTCGAACCGCGCGGGCGAGCCGTAGGACCGCTTCACGAGATCCTCGTAGAGGTCGAACCGGAACTGGCCGTTCTCCTGGAACTGCGGCATCTGGCGCACCTCGGCCGAGATCTCGGCGTCGGTCACGACCAGGCCGCGGCGCTGCGCCTCCTGGATCACCAGGGCGCGCTCGATCACGGCGTCCAGGGCGCGCTTCCGGATCTCCACCGCGGCTGGGCCCGTGACATCCTGTCCGAACTGCGCGAAGAACTGGCTCAGCCGGTTCGCCTGCTCCTCGAAGTCCCGAACTGGGACCACCACCCCGTTGACCCGGGCGGCGTACGCAGGCGTCCCGCCGCAGCCCGCCCCGCCCTTCGAGAAGGAACCGGGGCCGAACGAGATGACGAACACGACGATGATCGCCCCGAGGAAGATCCAGGTGATGAGACCGCCCTTGGAGGCGCGAAGGCTGTCGAGCATGAACCGGTGCTCCGGGTTGTTATGGTCGGGCGCCCTCCGCAGGGACGGGGCGCCGGAAGGTTGAACACCCTAGCCCACAGGCGCTAAAATGCAAGGGAATTTGGCCCTGTCCGCGTCCCCGGAGAGTCCGTGCTGTCATTGCTCAAGCGGTACCGCGAGCTGATCCTCGTCGCGGTCCTGCTCCTCGTCCCGCTCGGTGTCTTCTTCGCCCACGCGAAAAAGGCGAGCGAGCGCTCGCGCGTCGATCGCGCCGTGGTGAAGTTGACCGTCCCCATCGAGCGTGCGGTGGGGTGGGCGGTCACCGGCACGCTGAACGGCTGGCGCGGCTACGTCGGGCTCCGGTACGCCCGCGAGCGGGCGGTGGAGCTCTCCCGCGAGAACAACCTCCTCAAGCTCGAGCGGCTCCAGCGCGAGGCGGACCGTCAGGAGAACGAGCGCCTCCGGCGCCTCCTGTCGTTCGCGGAGGGGACGCCGTCGCGCTCGTACCTCGGCGGGCGGATCATCGGCGTCCGGCTCGCGCCGAGCGGGCTCCAGATCCTGACGCTCGACCGCGGCGCGAAGGACGGGATCGCCCGGATGATGCCCGTGGTGACGGCCGACGGCGTGGTGGGCCGCGTGCACGAGGTGTCGGATCACGCGGCCGACGTGCTGGTCCTCACCGATCGCAACAGCTCCATCGCGGTCCGGGTCGATCGGACCCGGGCGCGCGCCAACGTGCGGGGGCTCGGGAAGCCCGGCGCGTGCAAGCTGGACTACGCGCTGCGGACCGAGGACATCATCGAGGGGGACGAGCTCGTCACCTCCGGGACGGACGGCGTCTTCCCGCGCGGCGTCCCGGTCGGTCGGATCACCCAGCTCCGGCGGAGCGCGAACGGCCTCTTCCAGGAGGCGCGCGTCATCCCCGCGGTGGACGTCACCCGCGTCGAGGAGGCGCTGGTGGTGACCTCCTGGGAGATCCCCCCCGAGGAGCCGCCCGCCGACGAAGGTGCTCTCCGGGGTCCCGACCTCGCGTCGAGCGCCGGCGCCGGCAAGGACGTCGGCGCGGTGCCCGCGCCCGCGCAGGGCGTCGGCAAAGGCGTCGTTCGCGCGGCGTCCGCGCCGGGCGGCGACAAGAGCGTTCGGGCCTCGCCCGCGCCGGGCGCCGAGAAGGGCGTCCGCGCGGCGTCCGCGCCGAGCGCCGACAAGGGCGTTCGCGCCGCGCCCGCACCGAGCGCCGAGAAGGGCGTCCACGCGGCGTCCGCGCCGAGCGCCGAGAAGGGCGTCCACGCGGCGTCCGCGCCGGGCGCCGACAAGGGCGTTCGCGCGGCGTCCGCGCCGGGCGCCGACAGAGGCGTTCGCTCCGCCCTCGCGCCGGACGACAAGCCGTGAAGACCCTCGCCCACGTCGCCTTCGCCCTGCTGCTCGCCGGGGTGCAGGCCGCCTTCCTGCGCTGGGTAGGCGGCGGCGCGTTCTCGCTGTCGCTCCTCGCGGTCTGCATCGTGTACCTCGGCCTCTACGGGGGGATCGTGGACGGCGCGGTCGGCGCCGCGGGGGTGGGGTACGTGCTCGACGTCGTGTCCGGCTCGCCGAAGGGGCTCATGACCTTCCTCGCCGTGCTCCTGTTCGTCCTCGCCCGCGTCACGAACGCCGCGGTGGACGTTCGCAGCCGGGCCGGATTCGCGGCGCTCTCCGCGGTCGGCGCCCTCGTGCTCTCGCTCGGGGCGCTGCTCCTCCTCGGCTACACCGGCGCGCCGGAGGCCGCCCCCGGGCCGGTCCTGGCGAGCCGTGTGGTGGTCGAGGCCCTCCTCACCGGGGCGCTCGCCCCGCTCGTCCTCGCCGGCATGCGGCGCATCGACCGCCTGTTCCACCGCGAGGAGCCGGGGCTCATCCACTAGGCCATGTCGATCATCCCTCCCAGCGCGCCCGGGGCGGCGCAGAAGGAGTTCAAGCCGCGGCTCGCGTGGGCGACGGGGATCGTGGTCCTCGCGTTCGTCGTCCTGCTCGGGCGGCTCTACCAGCTCCAGCTCGTCCAGGGCGAGGAGTACAAGGAGCTGGCGGACGAGAACTTCGTGAAGGAGCTCCGGATCCCCGCGGATCGCGGGCTGATGCTCGACCGGCACCGGCGCGTCCTCGTGGACTCCCGGCCGTCGTACGACGTGATGCTCACGCCGTACTTCTGCGGGAAGCAGTGCGACGAGATCCTCGGCCGGCTCGGGACGATGCTCCAGCTCTCGTCAGACGAGCTGGAGCGCGCGCGGGCGACGCTCGCGAACGCGCGCAGGAACGAGCCCTTCCGCGCGTTCACGGTGCGGGTGGACATCACCCGCGAGGAGCTCGACCAGTACCTCGCGCAGCAGATGGACCTGCCCGGCGTGGACGTCCAGGCGGTGCCGCACCGCAACTACCGCTTCGCCGGCCTCGGCGGGCACCTCATCGGCTACATGAACGAGGTCGGCCCCGAGGAGCTGAAGCGGCTCAACGTCGAGCTCGACGACTCGCGCTCACCCCAGGGCCATTACCTGCTCGGCGACTACGTGGGCCGGCGCGGCCTCGAGCGGCGCTACGAGCGCGATCTGCGCGGCGTCGACGGCAAGGAGCGGGTCCCGGTGGACGCCAAGGGGCGCCGCAAGGGCGACGCGGAGAACCTCATCCCCGAGGACCAGCGGGTCGTCCCGAGCACGCCCGGCAACAACCTCGTCCTCTCCATCGACTGGCGGCTCCAGGAGTTCGCGGAGCAGACGTTCCCCGGGACCGCCGGCGTGGTCCTCGCCATGGACGCGAAGACCGGCTTCCTCCTCACCCTCGTCGACCGGCCGGCCCCGGACCCGAACAAGATGTCCGGCCGCATCACCGCCGCGGAGCTCGCCGCGATCCACTCCGACCCCCTGCAGCCGGAGCTGTTCCGGGCGATCCAGCAGCACTACCACCCCGGCTCGACGTTCAAGAGCGTCACGAGCATCGCCGCGCTCGAGGAGGGGGTCTACAAGCCGAACACCAGCATCTTCTGCCCGGGCCACTTCTCGATGGGCGCGGCGCGGTGGCGCTGCGACAAGGAGACCGGCCACGGCTACGTGGACTTCGAGCACGCGCTCGGGGCGAGCTGCGACGTGTTCTTCTACCAGGCGGGCGCGCTCCTCGGCGCCGACAACATCGCCAAGTGGGCCCGCAAGGCGGGGCTCGGCGCGCCGACCGGCTTCGACATCGCCGGCGAGATCCCGGGCGTCATCCCCGACGCGGCCTGGCACGACAAGCACATCCCCGGCGGCTACCAGCGCGGCATGGCGGTGAACCTCTCCATCGGCCAGGGCGACGTGAACGTGACGCCGATGCAGCAGCTCGTGCTCTACGGCGCCCTCGCGACCGGGAAGATCTGGCGGCCGCAGGTGGTGCTCCGGGTCGAGGACGCCGACGGCAAGGAGCTGAAGTCGTTCGGCCCGGAGGTCCGGGGGACCCTCGACATCCAGCCCTCCACGCGCAAGGCGGTGATGGACGGCCTCCTCGCCACCGTGAACGAGCCCTACGGCACGGGCAACTTCGTGCGGCTCAAGGAGCTCAAGGACGTGCCCGTGACCGTCGCCGGGAAGACCGGCACGGCCCAGGTGGTGAAGCTGGGGGCGAAGCGGCTCAGGGCGGAGCAGGTCTCGTACTTCGAGCGCGACCACGCCTGGTTCGCGGCGTTCGCCCCGGCCGAGGATCCGGAGATCGTGGTGGTGGTGCTGAACGAGCACGCCGGGTTCGGGGCGTCGAACGCGGCGCCGACGGCGCTCGCGCTCATCCGGCGGTACCTCGAGCTGAAGAAGGAGGACGCCGGGCAGGGCGGGCCCCAGGCCGCGCCGGCGACGGCCCCGGCGGCCACGCCGCCCCCCTCCCGGTCGCCGGTGGCGCCGGCATCGCCGCCGCCCGCCCGGTCGCCGGTGGCGCCGGCACCGCCGGCCGCGCCGGAGCAGCCGGCGGCGCAGGAGCAGCCGAAGCTCGGGGCGCGCGTCGCTCCGGTGGGGAGGGCCTCTCATGGCGCCTGACGTCTCGCTCGCGGGGACGCCGCAGCGCCGGCTGTTCGCGCACTTCCCGTGGCACGTCGCGTTCGTCGTGCTCGCGATCTCCGCCATCGGGATCTGGAACCTCGGCTCCGCGTCGCGGAGCGCCCACTCGCCGGTCTGGATCTCGCAGACGTGGTGGATGGGCGTCGGGGCGGGCGTCGCCCTCGCGGTCACCCTCGTCGATTACCGCGCCTTCCACCGGCTCGCCTGGACGTTCTACGCGGGGGTGGTGGTCCTGCTCCTGCTCGTGATGGTGCACGGCCGGCACGTCATGGGCGCGCGGCGCTGGCTGTCGCTCGGGCCGGTGAACTTCCAGCCCTCGGAGCTGGCGAAGCTCTCCGTCGCCCTCGCCCTCGCGAGCTGGTTCGCGGCGGACTCGGAGAAGCGGAAGGACGGTTACGGGTTCTTCGGGATCCTGCTCCCGTTCGGCATCATCCTGCTGCCGGCGCTGCTCATCCTGAAGCAGCCGGATCTCGGCACCGCGCTCATCGTCATGGCGGTGGGGTTCACCCAGATCCTCTTCGCCAAGGTGCGGTGGAAGACCCTCGCGCTCCTCGCCGGGATCGGCGTCGTGGGCGCCGTGCTCGTCTACCCCCACCTCAAGCCCTACCAGAAGAAGCGCGTCGAGACGTTCCTCGACCCGGGGGCGGACGCCAAGGGGGCCGGCTACCACGCGCGGCAGTCGATGATCGCGGTGGGATCGGGGCAGGCGCTCGGGAAGGGCTGGGCGCAGGGGACCCAGACCAACGGCCTGTTCCTGCCCGAGCAGCACACCGACTTCATCTTCTCGGTGTGGGCGGAGGAGCACGGGTTCGTCGGGTGCCTGCTCCTCCTCGCGCTCTACTTCGCCCTGGTGACGAGCACGGTGGACATCGCGGGGAACGCGCGCGACCGGTTCGGCCACTTCCTCGCGGTGGGGCTCACCGGGATGCTGTTCTGGCAGGTGTTCATCAACGTCGGGATGGTGATCGGCGTCTTGCCCGTCGTCGGCGTGACGCTCCCGCTCATGAGCTACGGCGGCTCGTCGGTGCTGGTCATCTACACGGCGGTCGGCCTGCTCGCGAACATCGGGATGAGGCGGTTCGTGAATTAGCCGCGGGCTGCCCCCGCTTCGAGCCCGTGATCCGTGCCCGTGCCCGTCACCGAGCCCCGTGCCCGGCTCCCGGGTCCCGTGTCCCATGGCCCGTGAATCCGTCGGAGCACGGGTGTCCGGGCCACGGGCGACGGGAGGCGGATCACGGTCACGGAGAAGCCGGTGACGGTGACGGAGCACGGGAACGTGCGTGGCGTGCCGCACGCGAACCCGCACCCGTACGCGAACCCGTGCTTCGTGCCCGTGAACCGTCACCGAGCCCCGTGGCCGGCTCCCGGCTCCCGTGGCCCCTGGCCCCTGGCCCGTCGATCCGTCCGTCGGATCAGGAGATCCGTCGGCTCACGGGCAACGGGCGACGGGCCACGGGAGGCGGTTCACGGGTCACGCAGAAGCCGGTGACGGTGACGGGCACGGGGCGCACGGAGAGCGCGTGTCGCGCGCGCTACCCCACCACCTTGCGCGCGCCCTCCTCGAGCTTGGTCTTGTCGCTCCCCATCACCGTGTCGACGACACGGCCGCCCTTGAAGAAGAGCAGGGTGGGGATCGAGCGGATGCCGTACTGCTGGGCGACGACCTGGTTCTCGTCCACGTCCATCTTGGCGACCTTGAGCTTGCCCCTGTACTTCTGCGCGAGGTCGTCGACGACGGGCGCGATCGCCTTGCAGGGGCCGCACCACACGGCCCAGAAGTCCACGAGCACGGGGGTCTCGCTCTTCAGCACCTCCTGCTCGAAGGTGGAGTCCTTGAGGATCACGACGTCGTTCGATGCCATGCGCACGCTCCTTGGGTCGGTTCCGGGGCGGAGTAGATAGCCGCGACTTCCGGTGGTGGCAAGCAGCGCGTCGGGCGTGGTAGTTTCGATCCCGTGTCCGCCGAACGCCCGCCTGGAGCGGCGCGTTCCGGTGAGATTCGCGGGGTCCTGGAAGAAGCCATGGGCGGTCTGCTCTTCGTCTCCCAGGCGATGCTCGATGGCTGGGCCGAACAGGGGAAGATCGACTTCGTCGGAAACGTCATGACGCTCCTCGCAGGCGAGGGCCGGGGGCGGAGCTACGCCCTCGAGCCGGCGGTCCGGTTCCTGAAGGTGCTCGGCGCCGACGCCGATCCCAACGGGCTCCTCCACAAGGTGAAGACCCTCGCGCACCTCCGGGAGATGGGCGCCGAGCCGGTGGACGACTCCTGCATCCTCGGGGAGCTCGCGTACGAGATCGAGCCGGGCTTCCTCGCCGAGGGGGCGGCGCTCCAGGCGGCGGTCGCCGCGGCGGCAGCGCGGGCGCCCGCGCC
>NZ_JALCZA010000106.1 GCF_022690765.1 Anaeromyxobacter oryzisoli
CGGCCTGCGCCGGTGGGCCGAGCGGGCGGCCGTCGCGGTGGGGGCGTGCGGCCCGTCGGCGCGGAGGGCCGCCGCGACGGCGGCCTCGAGCGCGCCCTCGGCCGGCGGCGCCGCCACGGCAGCCGCGCAACCCGCGCCCGCGAGGGACTCCGCCCAGGAGGCGAGCCCGATCGCGACGACCGCCACGCCCGCGAGCTCCCGGTCGGCGCGGATCCCGCGCAGCACCTCGCCCCCGTCCGGACCGGGCGCGTGGAGCACGATCGCGTCCGGGGCGTACCGGGCGGCGGCGGCGCCGGCCGCGAAGCCGGGCGTCGCCTGCTCCACGTCGTACCCCGCGCCCGCGAGCCGGCGGGCGGTCCCCTCGCGCGCGGGGCCGGCCTCGGCGACGACCAGCACCTTGCGCCGCGCGGAGGCGGCGTCGGACAGCTCCGGCGGCAGGGGAATCCCCTGGTGGACCATGAACGCGGCGAGGTCCTCGCGGGCGATGCGCCGGTGCCCACCGGGGGTCCGGTGCGCCTTGATGCGCCGGGCCTTGATCCAGTTCACGACGGTGGGGAGGGACACGCCCAGGAGCCGCGCCGCCTCGAACGTGGTGTAGAAGCTCTGCACGGACGGAGTCTAGCGTGCCCGCCCGCCGGGCGCGCGGGGCGTGAGGCGGCGCCCCGGCAGGAGGACGCCGCGCCGCAGGGGAATCGACCCGAGTCGTGCTAAGGGTGAGACATGCCCCCGTCGGCCTACCTGATGAGCGCGGTGCAGATGACCTCCACCGCAGACCGCGCGCGGAACCTGGACACCGCCGTCCGGCTCGTGAACGAGGCGGCGGATCTCGGGGCCAAGCTGATCGGCCTGCCGGAGAACTTCGCCTTCATGGGCCCCGAGGACGCGCGGCTCGCCGGCGCGGAGACGCTCGAGGGGCCCACGCTCGGCACGCTGCGCGAGGTGGCGCGGCGGCGCGGGGTGTACGTGCTCGCCGGCTCGATCGCGGAGAAGGTGGACGCGCCGGGGAAGACCGCGAACACGAGCGCGCTCATCGCCGACGACGGGTCGATCGTCGCCGCGTACCGGAAGATCCACCTCTTCGACGTGCAGATCCCCGACGGCGCCCGGTACGCGGAGTCCGAGGTGGTGGTGCCGGGGGACCGGGTCGTGATCGCCCCGACCCCGCTCGGCCGCATCGGCCTCTCCGTCTGCTACGACCTGCGCTTCCCGGAGCTGTACCGGAAGCTCGCCGCCCTCGGCGCGGAGGTCATCGCGATCCCGTCGGCGTTCACGCTCTTCACCGGCAAGGACCACTGGGAGGTCCTGGTCCGCGCCCGCGCGGTGGAGAACCTCGCCTACGTGCTGGCGCCCGCCCAGGTCGGCCGCCACTCCTCGTCGCGCCAGACGTTCGGCAACGCGATGATCGTGGACCCGTGGGGCGTCGTGCTCGCGCGCTGCCCCGACGGCGAGGGCGTGTGCGTGGCGCCGTTCAAGCGCGACCGCCTGGAGCGGGTGCGGCAGGAGCTGCCGGCGCTGAAGCACCGCAAGCTATAGCGACGCACGAGCAGCGAGCCGGCGAGCCTGCCCGCCGCAGGCAGCGATCCACCGCCGTGCGAGACGCACGAGCGCGTCGCCGAGGCGGGCACAAGAGGAGCGCGCAACGCAGGCTCCTCTGCCCCGTTCGCCCTGAGCGTAGGCGCGCGCAGCGCGCCGGAGTCGAAGGGCGAGCAGCACAGCGACGAGTCTGCCCGCCGCAGGCAGCGATCCGCCCCCGTGCGAGACGCACGAGCGCGTCGCCGAGGCGGGCACAAGAGGAGCGCGCAGCGCAGGCGTACTGCTTCCGTACGCCGAGCAGCACAGCGACGAGTCTGCCCGCCGCAGGCAGCGATCGTGCGTCGTAGCTAGAAGACGAACATCAGCCCCGCGCCGTAGCTCACATCGCGCTCGGAGAGATCCCAGCTCCTGGACGCGCCGAAGTCGTCCACCTGGGTCTTCGTGACGTCCAAGAACAGGTAGGTGTGGTTGATGCCGGTCTCGGCGTCGAGCTCGCGGGCGAGGCCCGGGTCGAAGAAGTCGAGCAGGAGCGCGACGCCGCCGGTGATGGACCAGCCGTTCGTCGCCCCCTTCTGCTTGGTCGCCCCGTTCCCGTTCTCGACCCACCAGTTGTAGCGCTCGAACGCGAAGCGTCCGTAAGGCGCGAGCGGCACGTTGAAGCGCTCGGCGAACCAGTCGAACCGGTAGGTCACCATCGCGCTCGTCGGGATCATGTGGAAGTAGGTGGTGTCGCCCGAGCGCACCCAGATCGCAGGCTGCCCGTCCGGCGCGGTGTTGACGAACCCCTTCGCGCCGGCGCGCACGTAGCCGGTCCGGAGGCCGACGTCGAGCGCTCCGAACCCGTCGAACACGGTCTTGGAGAGCCCCACCCGGAGCCCCCAGCGGCGGTGGATCCCGAACATCTGCTCCCACGGGCCCGCCCCCGTCGGCCCACCCGGGATGGGCGCGAAGGCCGAGTCCACGTTCGGGGCGAAGCTGCTCGTCCCGAGCTCGAAGGAGCCCCACCGCGGGGAAGACGTCTGCGCGCGCGCGGTGAGCGGGGCGAGCGCCGCGAGCGATACGGCGAGGGCCAGCGGGACGCGCCGCATCACTTCCTCCTCCGGCGCAGCACGAGGAGCGCCGCGACGCCCGCGAGCGCCGCGAGCCCGCCGGAGCCGCTCGCGCAGCCGCCCTGCTCGGTTCCGCCCTGGAGCTTGTACCAGCTCCAGAAGTCCTCCACCTGCACCGGGGTCCCGGTGGCGGTCCCCGCGGCGCTCGGGTTGCCGCCCTTGCTGAAGGCGACGACCGAGACCGTGTACTCCGTGCCGTTGACGAGCCCGCGCAGCCGGGTGGAGGTCCCCGTGATCCGGCCGGAGCTCGCGGCGACGGTGGTCGATCCGACCGGCGTCGCGGTCACGACGTAGTGGTCCACCGTCGCCCCATCCGTGCCCGCGGTCCAATTCACCTGGAGCGCCGAGTCGCCGGCGCTCGCCCTCACGCCCACGGGGGCCGGGGGCGCCGTGACCTGGAAGAGGAACTTGCCGGTCGCCGCCGCGATCCGGGTGCCGCTGTCGTTGAACAGGTGCGAGCAGATCCAGAGCGCCTTGCCCTCGTTCGCCGCGTCGCAGCCGTACTGGACGGCGCTCGCGATCGTCGCCCCGGACACGTCCTTGTCCTGCACCGCGCTCGACACCGTGGCGGAGTCCACCTGGTTCGCGACGACGGGGGTCGGGGTCGCGTTGGGGACGTCCTGCTCGGCGCAGAAGACGGTGGTCGTCCCGGTCGCCGCCGTCGGCTGCTGGTTCGAGGCGTAGATCTTGTACGTCCCCGTGGTCGTCGAGCCGGCCTGGACGTTCCACTCGAGGTGCACGGGCTCGGTCCCCGCGCACTGGGCGGCGTTGACGTAGCTGACGGCGTTTACGGCGTCGAAGTTCGTCGTCTCCAGGACCTGCCCCGCGCCCGCCGAGATCGCCGCGAGGACGACGGCGGGCAGCCCGGCGAGACCGAGGAGGAGGAGCGCGCGTCTACGGGTCATGTCGGCGGGATTGTGCAAGGCCGGCGCCAGCCTGGCAACCGCGGTCTCGCCCTCCGTACGCCCGGTTGCACGCGCGCGCCCGTGCGCCCGGGCGCCCGCCGGCGCCAGAATGGCAAATCCGGGTCGCCGGACCGCGCCGTCCTGCCAAATTGGCATGGGACGCCGCGCCGGGTGTGCCCCTCCTCTACTGCCGCCGCGCCGCCACCTCGGCCGCCAGCCGCACCAGGCCGGTGGCCGCGCCGCGCCGCAGGTCGTCCGCGGCGAGGAACAGGTCGAGCCCGTTCGGCTGGGACGGATCCTCGCGCACGCGCCCCACCAGCACCGCGTCGTCGTTCACGGCCAGCATCGGCATCGGGTAGACCGACAGGGCCGGGTCGTCCACCACCTTCACGCCCGGCGCCGCCCGGAGCGCCTCGCGCGCGGCGGCGGCGGAGAGCGGCCGCGAGGTCGCGACGTTCACCGCGGCGGCGTGGCCGAAGAACAGCGGCACGCGCACGGCGGTCGCGGCGACGCGGAGCCCCGGCGCGGAGAGGACCTTCCGCGCCTCGTCCGCGAGCCTCGCCTCCTCCTCGGTGCGCCCGTCGGCCCCGAACGCGCCGACCTGCGGGACGAGGTTGAAGGCGATCCGGTGCGGGAGCGCCGTCCCGGGCTCCGGCTCGCGCGCGTTCATGAGGTCGGTCGCCTCGCGCTCGAGCTGCGCGACCGCTCGCTGCCCCGCGCCGGAGACCGGCTCGTACGTCGCGACCACGACCCGCTCGAGCCCCGCCGCGCGCTGGAGCGGCGCCAGCGCCAGCGCGAGCGTCGTCGCCGAGGGGCCCGGGCTCGCGACCACGCCGCGGGCGCGGACGCCCTCGATCGCCGCGAGGTTCACCTCGGGCACGACGAGCGGCACGTCCGGCTCCAGCCGGAAGGCCGACGAGCCGTCCACCACCACGCACGCCGCGGCCCGCGCCTTCGGCCCCCACGCGCGCGAGACCTCGGGCGGGACGCAGAAGATCGCCACGTCCACCCCGTCGAGCGCCCCCTCCTCGAGCCCGTCCACCGGCAGCTCCTCGCCGTTCCACTCGAGGCGCGCGCCCTTCGAGCGCGGCGAGGCGAGGAGCTTCAGGCGCGACAGCTCGAGGTCGGCGTCGGCGAGGGCGTCGAGCACGGCGCGGCCCACCAGTCCGGTGGCGCCGACGAGGGCGAGGGAGAACGAGCGAGCGGGGGTGGTCGTCATCGAGAGAGGAGCTCCTGGGAGGCCTCGGGCCTCGGGCTGTCCGGGCGCTCCGTTCGCCCCGGGCGGAGGCGCGCCTGGCGCGCGCCGGAGTCGAAGGGCGAGCGGCGCGTGGAAGGGGCTGCCCCGACGCGAGCGCGGGTCGCCATGGGGCGTCGCGGTGTTTCTACCTCAAGAGATCCCGCAGCGCTCCCTCGATCTCGGGGAACCGGAACCGGTAGCCGAGGGCGAGCGCCTTGCGCGGCAGGACGCGCTGGCTCGCGAGCACCACGTCCGCCACCTCGCCGAGGGCGAGCCGGATCGCCACCTCCGGCGTGGGGAGCAGCGACGGCCGGTGCAGGACGCGGCCGAGCACCCGCGCGAGGTCGCGGTTCCGGACCGGCTCCGGCGCGCAGGCGTCGAGGGGCCCCTCGCAGCGGGGGTCTTCGAGGGCGAGGAGGAGGAGCCCGACCTCGTCGGCGAGGTGGATCCACGGCTGCCAGAAGTCGCCGCGCCCGAGCGGCCCGCCGGCGAAGAGCCGGAACGGCCGCACGAGCTGCGGGAGCGCGCCGCCGCCGCGGGCGAGGACGAGGCCGGTCCGCACCCGGACCACCCGGGCGCGCTCCGCCGCCGGCGCCGCCGCGTCCTCCCAGGCCTGGGTGACCTCGGCGAGGAAGCCCTCGCCGGGCGCCGAGGACTCGTCGAGGAGCTCGTCGCCGCGCGCGCCGTAGAACCCGACCGCGCTCCCGGAGACGAGCACCCGCGGGCCGCCCGCCCGGATCACCGCCGCCAGCCGCTCGGTGGCGCGCACCCGGCTCTCGCGGATGCGCCGCTTCCGCGCCGCGGTCCAGCGTCCGCCGGCGACCGGCTCGCCCGCGAGGTTCACGCACGCGTCGGCCCGGGCGAGCTCCTCCTCCCAGGGCCCTGGCGCGGCGGGATCGCCCCGGACGTGCCGCACGCCCGCCGGCAGCCGGGCGCGCCCCTCCGGCGCGCGGGAGAGGCCGGTGACGCGGTGGCCCCGCTCGACGAGCGCGGCCGCGAGCGCCGTCCCGATGAGCCCCGTCGCCCCGGTGAGGAACACGTGCACGACCTGCCCGCCTCCCCCGCCCGGTGCCCCCCGGGCTCCCCACCCCAGCAGCCGCGCTACCCCAGCAGCCGAGCCGCGGCGTCCGCGCCGGGGACGTGAGCCATGAAGTGTACGAGCGCGAGGAGCCCGCCCGCGAGCCCCGCGTAGGCGACCCCCCAGGCGGCGAGCTCGCGCGCCGGGAGCGGCGCCGCGTGCGACGCCTTCTCGACCCGCTCCAGATCGCGCAGGTAGAACGGCTCGCTCGGCGCGCCGAGGGGCGGCCCCGCCACCGCGCGGAGCCACCGGAAGTGCTCCCGACCGAACCGCGTCCGGTCCGGCAGGAGGCGCAGGGCCCGCGCCCCGGCCCGGGCCTGCACCTCGCCCGCGAGCTCCATCGCGCCGAGGGCGGCGACGAGCCAGACGAGCCCGTACCCGAGGCGGGTGCCGATCACCACCGCCGCCCCGAGCCCCGCCACCGTGAGCGCGACGCCGAGGATCGACGAGAAGGAGTACGCGAGGGCCTGCATCACCCGCCCGCCGTCGAGCGGCGCCACGGGGATGAGGTTGAAGAGGTTGATGAGCGCCCACCAGGCGCAGAGCGCCGCCCAGCCGGGCTGGCGCGTCCAGAGCCAGAGCCCCGCCGGGACGAGCGCGAGGAGCGACCCCCACACCGGCCCGTTCAGCGCGACGTACGCCTGCTGGCGGCGCGAGGTGAACGCGTCCTCGCTCACCGCCACCGCGCCGAGGAACGGGACGAAGTACATCCCCCGCACCCGCATCCCGGTCCGCCGCATCGCGTGCACGTGGCCGTACTCGTGGACGAAGAGCTGGAGGAGCAGCGCCAGCGCGAACTGCCAGGAGAACAGGTACGCGTACGTGGCCGCCGAGGCCGCGGCCCAGCCGACGTTCGCGGTCTTGAGCGCCTTCGCGACGGTGCCGCCGAGCTTGGCGACGACGCCGATGGCGCCGACGCGGGCGGGGCGCCGGGGCGCGTCCGCGGGGGCGCCCGGCTCCGGCGCCGGCTCGAGCGGCGGCGGGACGAGCGCGGGCGGGAGGATGTCCCACGCCGGCACGCGCTGCACGAGCAGGGCGAGGAGGAGCGGCGCGTCCCGGAGGTCCACGACCTCGACCTCGCGGCCGTCGAGGCCGCGGACGGGCGCGCACGCGCCCTGGCCGGCGAGGTCCGCGAAGGCGAAGGAGCGGCCGCGCGCGTCGGCGACGATGGCGTACCGCTGCGGCTCCCGGGTGGCGCACGGGCTCGCCCCGAACCCGAGCCGGAGCTCGCCCCAGCGCGCGTCGATGGGGTCCTCGCGTCCGAGCACGGCGAGGCCGCGCTCGCTCGCCACGACGCGCACGCCGCCGAGCTGGCGGACGGCGAGCGCGACGAGGGCGGCGATCGCGCCGAGGACCCCGCCGACCGCGATCGGGACCGCGAAGAGGACGGCGAGGAGCGCGCCGCCCGACGCGCCGGCGAGGAGCAGGAAGAGCACGTTCCGGAGGGCGGGGCGGAAGACGGCGGGATCGAGGGGCGTCACGGGGAACCTGGAGGTCGGGCGCGGGGTGCGGAGCGCTACGGCTTCGACGCCCCGGGGCCGAGGCCGTGGGGAAACTTGAGCTCGGCCTCGCTCGGGCGGACGTAGTGCGGCTCGAGGGCGAACAGCGCGAGGAGATCGAAGGGGCGCGCGAGGAGCGCCTCGCCCGCGAGCGCGGCGACGGCGGACGCGGGCGGCGTCGCGACGGCGGTCGCGAGCCGCGGGACCTTCCCGGCGAGCGCGGCCTCGAACGCGGCGTACCCCTGCCCGAACGCGAGCGCGCCGGGGCCGCCGGCCGGCAGCGCCGCGAGGCGGGCGGCGAGGGCCTCAGGCGGGAGCGCCGCGTCGGGCAGGGCCGCCGTCACGCCCCGCCCCTCCGCCCGGTAGAACCCGGCGTAGACCTCGCCCTTCTTCGCGTCGAGGAGCGGCACGAGCAGCGCGCCGGCGGGCGCGTCGCGCGCGGCGCCGAGCGCCATCGCGGCGAGGCTCGAGACCCCGACGATGGGGCGCCGGTTCGCGTAGGCGAGCCCCTTCAAGGTGGCGAGGCCGATCCGCAGCCCGGTGAAGGAGCCGGGGCCGAGGCCGACGGCGTAGCCCTCGACGTCGGAGAGCTTCAGGCCCTCGGCGGCGAGCAGGTCCACGAGGGCGGAGGGGAGCCGCGCCCCGTGCCCGCCGAGCGCGCCTCGCTGCGGCTTCGCGGGAGCGTGCTCGGTCCGCTCGCGGCGGACGCGCGCGGCCTCGCCGGGCGCCACGTCCGCGAGGGCGCAGGAGAGCGTGAGGGTGGCGGTGTCGAGAGCGGCGACGAGCACGGCGGTGTTCTAGCAGATCACCGGCCCGGCGCGCCCCCCGCAACGCCCTCCGGCCCCCGGCGCTACTGGCCGGGCGGGCGGAGGTACCGGACGATGTCGTTCTTGAACGCGAACCCCATGAGCAGGACGAGCAGGACGAGGCCGACCATGTTCGCGACCTCGCGCGCCCGCGCCGACAGCGGGCGACGGGTGACGCCCTCCACCGCCGCCTGGGCGATGTGCCCGCCGTCGAGCACGGGGATCGGGAGCAGGTTCATCAGGCCGAGGTTCACGCTGATGAAGGCCATCTTGAAGAGGAACGACCTCCAGCCCTCCTCGACCGCCTCCCCCGCGATCTTGAACAGCATGAGGGCCCCGCCCACGTTCTCCGAGCTGATCTTCCCCGTGACGATCCGCACGATGCCGAGCACGGTGATCCGCACCACGTCGCGGAGGTCCCGCACCGCCACCGTGGCGAGCTCGGCGAGCCCGCGATCGAGCGTCACCTGATCGGCCACGAGCGCCTTCGCGTCGATGGGCGCCTGCCGGTCCGGCGCGAACCCGATCACCGGCTGGTCCACCTGCTTGCCGGTGAGGTCGTCCCTCACGGTCCGCTTGCCCGGGACGACCTCCACGGCGCGGCCGTCGGCGAGCGCGAGCTTCACCGGCACGCCCGGCTTCCACTCGGACAAGGGGAGGTCCCGCGCGAGCGACCGGACCGCCCGGCCGTTCACCGACACGATCGCGTCGCCGCGCCGGAGCCCCGCCCGCTCCGCCGGGCTCCCGGGCTCGACCGACGCGATGAAGGTGGAGACGTTCGGATCGGCGATCCGGACGACCCGCTCGCCGCCGGCGCAGGTCGGCACCGCCCGCAGGTCGAGCGGCGCGTAGCGCGCGAGGGTCGCCCCGGGCAGCGGGAGCGCCGACTCGCGGACGACCGTGAGGTCGATCGGGCCGCAGGCCGCCTTCGCCAGCGCCCGGTCGAGGTCGCCGGCGTTGCGCACCGGGGCGCCGCCGGCCCGCACGACGAGGTCGAACGGCTCGAGGGGCCCCGCCGCGCCCGGCGTCGCCGGCGCGACCACCGCCGCCGGGTAGTACGGCGTCACGCCGATCACGCCGCGCTCGGTGCTCTCGAGCGGGTTCGAGTCGCGCTCGCCGCGGGGGGTGATGGTGAGCGGCGGCGCGAGGCGCGCGCCGTCCCGTTCGACCTCGAACGCCAGCGGCTCGCCGGGGTGCGGGGAGACGAGATCCTGCAGATCGCCGAAGTACCGCACCGGCCGGGCCGGCTCCCCGGGCGTCTCGACCGAGAGGATCCGGTCGCCCGGGCGGAGGCCGGCGCGATCGGCGGGCGAGCCGGGCATGACCGTGCCGACCACCGGGCCGGCCGTGGGCGTGCCGTTCTGCGCCAGCCCGAGCACGAGGTAGATCGCCGCGGGGAAGATCAGGTTCGCGGCCGGGCCCGCGAGCGAGATGAGGAGCCGCCGCCAGGGCGCCTGCTCGAGGAAGCCGCGGCCGCGATCCTCGGCCGCCGGCTCCTCGGACGGATCGTCGCCGGCCATCTTCACGTAGCCGCCGAGGGGCAGGAGCGCGATCCGGTACTCCGTCTCGCCGCGGGTGAACCCGAAGAGCCGGGGGCCGAAGCCGATGGAGAACCGGACGACCTTCACCCCCATCGCCTTGGCGACGAGGAAGTGCCCCAGCTCGTGGACGAAGATGAGCCCGCCGACGAGGACGACGAACGAGCCGAGCTGGAGGAGGGCCGCCGGAATCATTCATTTTCCTCTAGCAGACCGGGCGC
The DNA here is from genome assembly GCF_022690765.1 of Anaeromyxobacter oryzisoli. Lineage (GTDB taxonomy): Bacteria > Myxococcota > Myxococcia > Myxococcales > Anaeromyxobacteraceae > Anaeromyxobacter > Anaeromyxobacter oryzisoli. The sequence goes on from NZ_JALCZA010000106.1 coordinate 9,927, forward strand.
CGTAGCGCTCGCCCCGCGTCCGCCGGGCGCCCTCCCCCGCGGGCCTCACCGGGCCCGCCGCGCCACCCGCCGCTCCGCCTCCTCCCGCCCCCAGTCGCTCGCGGCGAGCGCCTGCTCCACCGAGCGGACCGGCTCGGGGACGTGGGCCTCGAGCACCTCGCCGCACAGGTCGGCGATGTCCACGAAGCGGCAACGCCCCGCGAGGAACGCCGCGACCGCCGCCTCGTCGGCGCCGGAGAGCACCGCGGGGGACGTGCCGCCTCGCTCGAGCGCCCGGTAGGCGAGGGTGAAGGCGGGGAAGCGGGTCGGATCGGGCGCCTCGAAGGTGAGCCGGCCGCGCCCGGCGAGGTCGAGGGGGGGGAGCTGGAGCGGGAGCCGCTCCGGGTGGCCCATCGCGTAGCTGATGGGGCCGCGCATGTCGGAGATCCCGAGCTGGGCCACCATCGAGCCGTCGATGTACTCCACCATCGAGTGCACGATCGACTCCGGGTGAACGATGATGTCGATGCGCGAGGGCTCGACCCCGAAGAGCCAGCGGGCCTCGATCACCTCGAGCCCCTTGTTCATCAGCGTCGCGGAGTCGATGGTGATCTTCGCGCCCATCGACCAGTTCGGGTGCTTGAGCGCGCGCTCCGGCGTCACGCCCGCGAGCTCGGCCGCCGGCACGGCGCGGAGCGGCCCCCCCGAGGCGGTGAGGACGAGGCGGCGCACCTCGGCCCGGTTGTGGCCGGCGAGGGACTGGTAGATGGCGCTGTGCTCCGAGTCCACCGGCAGGATCGGGAGCCCCTTCGCCGCGGCGCGCGCCATGAGCAGCTCGCCGGCGAGGACCATCGACTCCTTGTTGGCGAGCCCCACCGCCTTGCCTGCCTCGATGGCCGCCGCCGTGGAGCGCAGCCCGGCGCCGCCCGCGATCGCCGCGACCACGAGCTCGACGTCCGGGTGGGCCGCCACCGCCACCGCCCCCTCCTCGCCGGAGAGCACCTCGACGCCCGCGGGCGCCTCCGCGCGCACTGCCCGGGCGGCCGCCTCGTCGGCGACCGACACCACCCGCGGGTGGAACCGGCGGATCTGCTCGAGCACCCCCGCGGCGTTCCGGCCGGCGGCCAGGCCGACGACCTCGAACCGATCCGGGAAGCGGCTGACGACGTCGAGCGACTGGGTCCCGATGGAGCCCGTCGAACCGAGGATCGCGACCTTTTTCACGCGCCCATGTCTAGCACGGGCGGCCTCGCCGCGCTGCCCCGCCGGCGGGGCCCCGGGCGAAGGGCCGGGCGGCTCGAGGGCAGCTCAATCCAGGAGGGGCGGGCCGTCGCCCGCCCCTCGCGCCCGAAGTGAATTCGGGCGCTTCGCCCCACCCGCCGCCCCGCTCACGCGGGTCGGCCTGAGAGCTCGTCGAATTCCTCGACGAGCTCTCAGCGCACCGCGCCGAGCGAGGCCGCGAACAGGTAGATCCAGGGCGCCACGAAGAGCAGCGCGTCGATCCGGTCGAGGAGGCCGCCGTGGCCGGGGATGATCTTCCCCGAGTCCTTCACGCCCGCCGCGCGCTTCACCATCGACTCGCAGAGATCGCCGAGGGGACCGAGCACCGCGCCGCCGGCGCCGATCCCGACGGCGACGCCGACGGGGAGCGCCGCCGCGAGGTCCGGCAGCAGCCAGCGGGTGACGAGCGCGCCGAGCACGGAGCCGACCGCGCCGCCGGCGAACCCCTCCCACGTCTTCTTGGGGGAGATCCGCACGGCCATCTTGTGCTTCCCGACGGCGTGCCCGGTGAAGTAGGCGAAGGTGTCGTTCCCCCAGGTGACCACGAAGGCGAGGATCACCCACTCGACCCCGAAGCGGCGGAGCCCGACGACGCTCGCGAGGAGGACGCCGCAGTAGAGCCACGAGAGGGCGACGACCGCGACCGCCCGCGGGATCGTCTCGAGCGGCCCCCGGCGGAACAGGAACACCGAGAGGATCGCCACGGTGGCGCAGGCCAGGGCGAGCCCGGACCAGGCCGGGAGGAGCGCGCCGTCCTCGGCGAACGCGGCCGCGAACGGGATGAAGCCGGTCACCGCGATCCCGAGCGCCTCGCCCAGCCCGAGGGACGTGAACATCAGGACGAGCTCGCTCGCCGCGACCACCCCCGCGATCGCGGCGAGGGTGGCGAACGCGCGCCCGCCGAGGATCGTGATCCAGATGGCGAGCGGGAAGAGGACCGCGGCCGAGGTGACGCGGAGCGCGAGGTTCCGCCGGTTCTTCGGATCGAGCGCTCCCATCCCTACTTTCCCGGCCCGCCGTCGGCGAGCTGGGCGCCGGTGAGGCCGAAGCGGCGCTGCCGCCCCTGGAAGTCGGCGACCGCCGCGAACAGCTCCGCGTCCCGGAAGTCCGGCCAGAGCACGTCGGAGAAGTGCAGCTCGGCGTACGCGCACTGCCACAAGAGGAAGTTCGAGATCCGCCGCTCGCCGCTGGTGCGCACGAGGAGGTCGAGCGGGGGGAGCCCGTGCGTCCACAGCGCCGCCTCGAGATCCTCCGCCTCGAGCGCCGCGCCCTTCGCCGCCGCCGCCGCCCGCGCGGCGTGGACGATCTCCTGTCGGCCGCCGTACGAGAGCGCGAGCGTGAGGACCAGATCGCGGTTCGCGGCGGTCTCCGCCCGCGCCTGCGCGAGCCGCTCGGCGACGTTCCGGGGCAGCCGCTCGAGCTCCCCGATGGCGTTCAGGCGGACGCCGTTCTCCATCATCTCGCCGCGCTCGGACTCGAGGTAGTCGGCGAGGAGCTGCATGAGCGCCTTCACCTCGGCGTACGGCCGGGCCCAGTTCTCCGCGCTGAACGCGTACAGCGTGAGCGCCTCGATCCCGACCCGCCGCGCGGCGCGGGTGACCGCCCGGACCGCCTCCGACCCCTCGCGGTGTCCGGCGATGCGCGGCAGGCCGCGCTGCTCGGCCCAGCGGCCGTTGCCGTCCATGATGATCGCGACGTGGCGGGGCAGCGGGCGCGTCTTCACGCGCGCCTCGAGCGCTGCGAGCGGTTCGATGCTCGTCATCCGCGCGGGCTTATAACACGGCGGGGCGCGGGGGCGGGCCCGGACGGGTGGGCCGTCCCCGGTGCCCGTTTGACCCCTCCCTCCCCGGCCCCTATCCTCGAATCGTGCCTCCGCACCGCGTCGGCCCGTTCGAGATCCTGTCCGTGATCGGGCGGGGCGGCGTCGGCACCGTCTACCGCGCGCGCCGCGCCGGCAGCCGGGCGCACGTCGCGGTGAAGGTGCTCGGCCCCGCACCGGCGGTGGACGCGACGGCGGCCCGCCGGCTCGCGCGCGAGTACGAGGTGCTGCGGACGCTCGACCACCCGAACGTCATCCGGGTGTACGAGGCGGGGGTGGCCGAGGGGTACTCCTACCTCGCCATGGAGCTCGTCGAGGGGCTGGACCTCCGGACCTACCTCTCGCCCGCCGTGGACGAGGGCGCCCGCTCCCTCGCGTGCACGGTGGAGACGGCGCCGGACAACGGGCTCTCCGGCTCCACCGGCGAGCCCGGGCCCGACGCGATCCGGGCCCTCGCCGCGATGATGGACGAGCCCGAGACGGAGGAGGCCTGCTTCTCCGGCCCGTGCCCCGAGGGGCTCGGGCCCGGCCCGGCCTGCCCGCCGCCGCCGCCCCTCGCGCCGGACGCCCTCGACGCGCTCAACCGGCCGGCGCGGATCGCCAGGCTCCGCGCCGCCCTCGCGGAGGTCGCGGACGCGCTCCGGTACGTGCACGGCCGCGGGCTCGTCCACCGCGATCTCAAGCCGTCGAACATCATGGTGGACGACGCGCGGCACGCGCGGCTCATGGACTTCGGGCTGGTGAAGTGGGTGGCCGAGGCGGACGAGCCGCTCACCCAGGCGGGCCGGATCGTGGGGACCTACCGGTACATGTCCCCGGAGCAGGCGCAGGGCCAGGGCGTGGACGGGCGGAGCGACCTCTACAGCCTCGGCGTCATCCTCTATGAGCTGCTCGCCGGGCTGCCGCCGTTCGCCGCGCACGATCCGATGGAGCTCTGGCGCGAGATCCTCCACGTCCGCCCGCGGCCGGTCGAGGAGCTGAACCGCGGCGCCGACCCGGCCCTCGGCGCCCTCGCGATGCGGCTCCTCGAGAAGGATCCGGCGCGCCGCTGCCAGTCGGCGGACGAGGTGCTCGCGATCCTCGCCTCGTCCGCGCCGACGCTGCGCCGCTGACCCCCGCCGATCCGGGTGACGGACGGGCGCGGTAACGTCTCGCCCGATGTCCGACCTCCCCGCATCGACGCTCGGGTACCACGCGGTCGTGACGGAGTACTTCCTCGCGCGGCGCGGCACCGGGCTGCTCGTGTCGCCGCTCGACGAGGAGCTCGTCGCGCAGTGGGAGCGGCAGGGCATCCCGGTCGCGGTGGTCTGCCAGGGGGTGCGCGACGGGCTGGCGGGGCTCGCCGAGCGCGGCGCGCGGCCGCCGCGTTCGCTCCGCGCCCTGCGCCTGGCCGTCGAGGACGCCTGGCGCGCGTACCGCTCCGGGCGGGTCGGCGAGGCGCCGCCGCCGCCGGCCGAGGACGCCGCCGCGGAGGCGCGCCT
>NZ_JALCZA010000107.1 GCF_022690765.1 Anaeromyxobacter oryzisoli
ACGCGGCCGGGCTCGCCGCGGCCCTCGCCGGCGCCGGCGCGGCCGAGCGGCTCCGCGCCGAGCTGCGCGAGCGGTTCGACGAGGACTGGTGGCGGAACCCGCGGACCGCGGCGTTCCTCGCGGGGCTGCTCGCCGCCGGGCGGCTGCCGGAGCCGGAGGAGGACGCGTCGCCCGCGCGGGCCGCGGCGGCGCTGGCGGCGAGGCTGGAGGGGAAGGGGTGAGGACTACGCCTTCTTCCGCAGCGCCCGGATGATCTTCTCCTTGGCCCGGGACGGCCTCGCGGCGGGCGCGGCGCGGGAGGGGGCGCGCGCCTCCTCGCGGGCGCGCCACTTCATGTACGCCTCGATCTCGTAGGAGAGCAGCTCGATCTCCAGGTCGGAGCGCTCCGGGGCGGCGCGCTCGAGCGGCGCCGTCCGGGCCGGCGAGGCGCCGACCCGCATCCGGAGCACGCGCTCCTCCTCGGCGGTGAGCGTCCGCGCGGGGCCGCGGCGGAGGGCGGCCTGCGCCGTCGCCTCGGTCACCACCGCGGTGGATCTCTTCTTCGTCTCCATGGCGGTCATCGTAGGCGCGGCGGGCGACCTGTCCATTTTTCCGAGGCCGCCTGCCCGCTGGGCGCCGGGGCGGCCAATCGCCCGATATCGCCGGGTATTCACGCTGGCGAAGGATCGTATACCCGGCCCCTGACGCGACCTTGCGCGAAGCGGCTCTCACGGGTGAACTCTTCGAAGTCTCGCGTGAGGAGGAGACGAGCCCATGGCCGACTGGAAGGCGAATCTACTGGAGACCGACGACGCGATCCGCGCCCTGCTCGCGACCGTGAAGCGGGTCGCGGTGCTCGGCATCAAGACGGAGGAGCAGTCCGACCAGGCGGCCTTCTACGTGCCGCAGGCGCTCGCGAGCGCCGGCGTCGAGATCGTCCCCGTCCCCGTCTACTACCCGGACGTGAAGACCATCCTCGGGCGGCCGGTGTACCGGTCGGTGAAGGAGATCCCCGGCCCGCTGGATCTGGTGGACGTCTTCCGCCGGCCCGCCGACGTGCCGAAGCACCTCGAGGACCTCCTCGCGAAGCGGCCGCGCGCGGTCTGGCTGCAGCGCGGGATCCGGAACGACGAGGCCGCCGAGGCCCTCGCCCGCGCGGGGGTGAAGGTGGTGCAGGACCGTTGCCTGATGGTCGAGTGGCGCCGGCTCGGGCCGGGGTAGCGCCCCCGTCGCGACCGGGGGCGGTCCGTTCAGCCGCGCGCGCTCCGGGCCGCCGGAGCGTCGCGCGGCTCGACGCGCGGCTCGGCCGGCGCGCTCGCCTCGGGGCAGAAGGTCGCCGCGCCGAGGAGGAGGAGGGCGATCCAGACCAGGTCCGCCAGCAGCAGGTGGACGAGCTGGAGCGGGACCGGCGCGAGGAGCCCGAGGTTCGCCGCCCCCACCACGACCTCCACGCCGAGGAGCGCGACGAGCGCGACGGCGAGGCGTCGCACGCGCGGCCCGGGGCGCATCCGGAGCGCGCTGCGGACGCAGGCGGCGATGACGATCGCCGCGCCGATCGACGCGAACGGGTGGAGGACGCGGAGCCGGAGCAGGACGTGTCCGCCCGCGGCGGTCTCCTGCCGGAGCCCCTCGACGAAGCTCGTCGCGGGGAAGAGGGTGTCGCCGAGGGCGGCGATCGCGCCGGTGGCGCCGGCGAGCAGGGTCGTGGCGGCGCCGAGCAGGAAGACCGCCGCGAGCGGGCCGCAGCCGCGGTGTACGAACCCGCGCGGCGAGCGGGCGAACGCGCCGGTGAGGGCGAGCGCCCCGAGGAGGAGGAAGGTGTTGGTGAGGTGGATCGCCACCACCCAGCCCCGCGCGGCGGAGGCGTCTCGCGCCACCCAGCCGAACAGCACGAGGAGGGCGCCGACGAGCGCCTCGACGCCCATGAGGGCGGCGGCGGCCCAGGCGCCGGCGCGCGCCGCGTGGCCGCGGGGGAAGGCGCGGACCGCGAACACCACCAGCCCGATCACGAGGAGGATCGCCACGCCGCTCGTCGCACGATGCGTGAGCTCGATCACGGTCTCGAGCCGGGGCGACCGCGGGATCACCTGGCCGTTGCACAGCGGCCAGTGCGAGCCGCACCCCGCTCCGGAGCCGGTGGCGCGCACGAGCGCCCCCCAGGTCACGACGACCAGGTGGTAGGCGAGCACGCCCCAGGCGAAGCGCTCGAAGGTCCTCATGCTCGACGGAAGAACACGGCGCGACGACGAACGCAACGGGGCGACGCGAACCCGGCGGGGTGAAGCGGCGGTCGGTCACCCCCGGTGGCGCTACCCGCTCCCACCCACCGCCCCGGTGCGCGCCTGCCAGCGCTGCTGCAGCGTCTGCCACGAGTCGAGCGCCTGCAGCGTGGCGCGGTCCTCCTGGTCGGCCTTCGCGCGCGCCTCCTGGGCCGCGCGCGTGGCGTCGGCCAGGCGCGCGTCGAAGCGGACCGGGTCGTACCGGGTCGCCGCCGGGATCTGCGCCTGCTCGAGGGCGGTGAGCTTCGCGCGGTCCACCGCCGCGTTGGCGCGGTCCTCCTCCGCGCGCGCCGCCGCGACGTCGGCCTTCCGCGCCTTCGCGAGCTGCTCGGCGTAGGCGAGGTGCGCGTCCGCCGCCTGCTTGCGGAGCTGGGCCGCCGCCTGGAGCTCCTGCGCGCGCGCGAGGTCGCCGGGATCGCGGCTCTCGCCCGCGAGCTTCGCCGCGGCGGCGGCCCGCTCCACGTCGGCCTTCACCGCGGTCTGGTCGGCGCGGGCGTAGTCGGCCTCCGAGCGCGCGCCCTGCGCCCGGAGCTCCGCGCGGGCGACCGCGTCGTGGGCGGCGGCCGCGCTCGCGCGGGCGGAGTTCACGGGTTGGAGCTGCCCGGGAGCGAGACGGCCGAAGTCGGCGTCGGAGACGCCCTGGAACCTGCCGGCGCCTCGCCCCGCGGCACAGCCCGTCGCCACGGCGAGCGCGAGCGCTGCGAACCGGATGGTCATGTGGAGATCCCCCCTACTCGAAGTTACGGCGCGGGCGGGGGCGCGGCAGGGGCGGGCTACTACTGCTCCGGCTCGTCGGAAGGCTCGCCGCCCGCGCGATCGGCGCCGCGCTTCTTCAGGCCGGCCGCCTCGAGCGCGGTGGACGGACCCGCGGGCTTCCGCTCGTCGGGCAGGGCGTCCTTCGGCGCGGCGATCGGCGCCACCTGGGCGCCGAGCGCCTGCACCTGCGCAAGCAGCTCCACGGCCGCCGTGACGCCGGGCTGGTCCTTCACGCCGAAGGTGCCCGTGAGGTGGACCCGAAGCGGCGCGCCGGTCGCGGCGTCGGCGATCAGCTCGCCGTCCGCGGTGAGCGGCACGCGCCCCTCCAGGAAGGCGCGCCGCAGCTTCGTGTCGGGATCGGCGCTCGCCCCCTTCGCCGGCGCCGGCGCCGCGGGCGGGGCGGCCTGCGCGAGGACGAGGCGGTAGCGCCGCGCCGGGCGCCCGAGGGCCTGCGCGTCGCCGGCGGGCTCGAGGCGCAGCGCGGGTCCGTAGAGGCGGGCGAGCGCGGCGGCCATGCCGAAGCTCTCGTCGCGGAAGCGGCGGGCGTCGCGGCCGCGATCGGTCGGGCGCTCGCGGAACGCGGCGGGGAGGGCGCGCGCGTAGGTCATCCCGCCCGTCCAGATCACCTGCTTGCCGGTGACGGACCCCGGCCCGAGCCCCGGGTCGATCTCCGCCTGGACCTCGAACTCGCCCGCCGCCGACTGCCGGATCGCGTGTCGCTCGTCGGCGTGCACGCGGATGGCGTCGTCGCCGTCCCGCGACACGGTCCACGCGACCGCGCCGCTCCACTCGAACGACCCGAGGCCGCGGGCGACCGCGTCCGGTCCGAGGGCGAGCGCGGCCTCCGGGTGGGCGGGGTCGAAGGTCGGAGCCGGGGCCGTGCGGGCGGCCTCGCCTGGAGCGAAGACGCGCGCGCGGGCCTCGGGGTCACCGCGAGAGCAGGCTGCGAGGGCCAGCGGAGCGAGGACGGCGAGGACGGGGTGGAGGCGGCGCATGCGCGCGCATTCTCTCATGATCACGGCGCCCGGCGCTCGCGTCGAGGCGCGAGCCGGGCGAGCGGCGCCGTCATGGCGCCACCCGCTTGCGTTGAGCGTCGCGAGGCACACGATGCCGTCGCCGAGCGGGGGCACACGACGAGCGAGCAGCGCAGGCGTGCCTGTTGGCACGTCGAGCAGCGCAGGGAGGAGTCTGCCCCGCGCAGGCAGGCAGCGTGCGCCGCAGCAGCTCAATGCGAGTGGGTGTCGCCATCAGGAGACGCGCCGGAGCGCCGCCGGGAGCAGGCGCGGTCCGGGCTCGCCCTCCGCGGCCGGGGCGGGCAGGGCCGGCGGGGTGCGCGGCCAGGAGCACGCGTCGGGCCCGCTCGCGACCTCCGCGGTCGCCGCGGCGCCGTCGCCGAGCTCGATCCGGTGGCCGCCGGCCCAGAGGAGCTGCTCGCAGCGGGCGAGGAGGGCGGGGAGCCCCTCGCCCGTCGCCGCGGACACCGCCACCGCCTCGCGCTGGTGCGCGAGGGCGGCGCCGTCCCGGGCCGGGAGGCGGTCGATCTTGTTGAGGACGAGGACGCGCCGCTTCTCCCCGAGCCCGAGGCCGTCCAGGATCGCGTGGACCGCCGCGATCTGCTCCTCCTGCCGCGGATCGGACGCGTCCACCACGTGCAGGAGCAGGTCCGCGTCGGTGAGCTCCTCGAGCGTGGCGCGGAACGCGTTCACGAGATCGGGCGGGAGGTCGCGGATGAAGCCCACCGTGTCCGTGATGATCACCTCCCGGTCGCGCGGGAAGCGGAGCCGGCGGCTGGTCGGGTCCAGGGTCGCGAAGAGCTTGTCCTCGGCGAGGACCTCCGAGTGGGTGAGGGCGTTGAGGAGCGTGGACTTGCCGGCGTTGGTGTAGCCGACGATCGAGAGCACCGGCAGCCCGCGCGCGTTCCGCTGCTTGCGCCGGAGATGGCGGCTCTCGCCGAGCGCCTCGATGCGCCGCTCGAGGGCGGTGATCCGGTCGCGCACCCGGCGGCGGTCGATCTCGAGCTTGGTCTCGCCGGGGCCGCGCCCGCCGATGCCGCCGGCGAGCCGGGAGAGCGAGTCGTCGCGCCCGACGAGGCGCGGGTAGAGGTACTGGAGCTGGGCGAGCTCGACCTGGAGCTTGCCGTCGGCCGACTGCGCCCGCTGGGCGAAGATGTCGAGGATGAGCTGGGTGCGGTCCAGGATCTTGAGGCTGGTGGCCTCGGCGATGTGGCGCGCCTGCGACGGCGAGAGGTTCGAGTCGAAGACGATCATCGTCGCCATGAGCTGCATGGAGCGCAGGACGATGTCCTCGAGCTTGCCCTTCCCGATGAGGTAGCGCGGATCGGGATCGCGGCGGAGCTGGACCGTCGCGTCGATCACCTCGACGCCGGCGGTGCGGGCGAGCTCGCGGAGCTCCTCCAGCGACGCCTCCGCCTCGGCGCGGCCGCGCTCCCGCCCCCCGAACCCGACGAGGATCGCCCGCTCGCGGCCGCCGGTGCGCCGCACGGCGCGGGCGCGGGCGAACTCGTCCTCGAGCGCGAGGGCGCCGGAGAGGGCGTCGTAGGGGAGGTCGTGCACCGAGGGCGCGACCTCGTCCTTCCACATCGCGCCCTGGGGGTTCTCGGGCAGGAGGTGCGCGTAGTGCACCTTGCCGGGCAGGCCGTCCTCCTGCACCTCGATGGCCGCCACGAGGTCGAGCCGGAGGAGGGCGAGGTCCGTGTGATCGTCGCGGGTGAGCGGCTCGCCGTTCAGGTGCGTGTGCACGAGCCGGACGCCGCGGAGGCGGCTGTCGCCGGCGCGGGCGCGGCCGACGTCCGGGAGCTCGAGCTTGCGGGCGTCGCCCACGATGACCGCCTGCACGTCCCCCTTGCGATCGAGGAAGATCCCGATCTGCCGGTTGGTCTCGCGGGACACCTCGGTGAGGTGCCGGGCGAGCTCAGGCGTGACGATCGACTGGGCGTCGACGCGGCGGCGGTAGGTGCGGCGGAGGGCGTGGAGCTGGGAGGGCTTGAGGCCGAGGGTGTTTCCGAGGACGTCCTGCATTCGTTGGCGAGAGGATAGCGACCCCGCCCCCCGGGATCGAGGGGAACCGTCGCCGCCGCGCGGGGGCCTCGCGCGGACGCCCGCCGTGCCGGGGCGCCGGCGATCGACCCGGCGGTCACGCGCCCCGCTGGAACGAGGTCAGCTCCCAGCGGTCCGCGGCCTCGTCGTGGCGCAGCAGGTAGATCGCCCCGTCGTCGCCCCGGATCTTGAAGTACCGGTGGTCTGGCCCGTACCAGCGATCGACCACCTCGACGACCTCGACCCGGCGCGCGCCGAAATCCAGGCGCCGAGGCGTCTCCTCGCCCCGGTAGCCGGCGTGGCAATCCACCTTCACGTCCACGAGCCATTCCTAACGGGCACGCACACGCCGCGGCGCTGACTTCCACCCCTGCTCCCCGGTGCGGCCGCCCTGCGCGCGGGCGGCCGAGCCCCCGCGCATCCGCCCGGCAGGCTGGAACGCGACCTGCATCGAGTCCCGCCCATGAGTCGCCTCCACGTCAAGCGCCGTCCCGATGGAGTCATCGAGCTGAACCGCCTTCGCGTGCGGGACCTGCTCGTCCACCCCGCACATGCGGTGATGCTCGCGCTGTTCGTCGCCTGGCTCGCCCTGGTGTGCACGCTCGCAGCGGTCGTCGTGCGATTTCCTGCGGCGTTGCCTGCGATCGGCCTCATGCTCCCCGGCCTCGTCCTGGGGCTCTGGGGTGCCCAGGTCGCGCGCAGCCCGCGCCTGGCGCCGGCGCCCGTGCGACGCGACGATCCGCCTCCGCGGAACGCCGCTTAGGGGGTAAGGAAAACCCGACGCCGTCCAGGCGGGATCGCGACATCCGAATCCGATCTGCGTCCCCGTGAGCGCCGGGCGGGGGCTCGCCCGGCGGTGGCGATGCCTGGTGTGAAGCGCCCGAGCCGGCGGGCGCTCGCCCGCCTCGACGCGCGGCGAGCGGCGTGGTTATCTCGGCGTCCCTCATGGAAAACACCGCCCCTGCCTCCCCGGAGGCCCCCGCCGCTCCCGAGGTTTCCGCCGCCTCCGACGCTCCCGCCCCCGTGCAGTCCGTCCTGAGCGCCGCCGTCATCGTCGCCGCGCTCGGGTACTTCGTGGACATCTACGACCTCATCCTGGTGAGCATCGTCCGCCGGCCGAGCCTCACCGCGCTCGGCCTCTCCGGCGAGGCGCTCGTCTCCGAGGGCGTGTCCATCCTCAACTGGCAGATGGGCGGGATGCTCCTCGGCGGGATCCTCTTCGGCGTCCTCGGCGACAAGAAGGGGCGGCTCGAGATCCTCTTCGGCTCGATCACCCTCTACTCGCTCGCGACCCTCGCGAACGGGCTCGTCCATGACGTCGCCCTCTACAAGGCCCTCCGGTTCCTGGCCGGGCTCGGGCTCGCCGGCGAGCTCGGCGCGGGCGTGACGCTCGTCTCGGAGATCCTGCCGGCGCGGCTGCGCGGCTACGGGACGATGATCGTCGCGTCCGTCGGCGTCTCCGGCGCGGTGGTCGGCAACCTCGTCGCGAAGCTCGGCAGCTGGCGCACCGCGTTCTTCGTGGGCGGCGGCCTCGGGCTCGTCCTCCTCGTCCTCCGGATCGGCGTGCACGAGTCGGGGATGTTCGAGCGGCTCGCGCAGAAGAGCGCGGGGGTGTCGCGCGGGGACTTCCTCTCGCTCTTCACGCGCCGCGACCGCTTCGTCCGGTACGCCGCCTCGATCCTCATCGCGATGCCGATCTGGTACGCGAACGCCATCCTCGTCTTCTTCGCGCCGGAGTTCGCGGTGAAGCTGGGCGTGACCGGCCCGGTGTCCGCCGGCGACGCCGTGGCGTTCTTCTACGGCGGGCTCGTCCTCGGCGACCTGGCGAGCGGCGCCCTCTCCCAGGCCCTCCGGAGCCGCCGGCGGGTGGTGCTCCTGTTCCTCGTGCTGCTCGCCTGCTCCATCGGCGTGTACTTCGCCGTCGCCCCCGGCGCCTCGCCGCGCGTCTTCCTGCTCCTCTCCGGCCTGCTCGGCTTCACCGGCGGGTACTGGGCGATCTTCGTCACGGTGGCCGCGGAGCAGTTCGGGACGAACATCCGCGCGACGGTCGCGACGACCGTGCCGAACTTCGTCCGGGGCCTCGTGGCGGTCGTCACGACCTCGTTCCTCTGGCTGCGCCCCCGCCTCGACCTCGTCGGCGCGGCGCTGGCGGTGGGCGTCGTCTGGTTCGCCCTCGCCTTCGTCTCGGCGCTCTCCCTGCGGGAGACGTTCGGCGTCGATCTCGACTACCTCGAGCAGGACTAGCGATGTCGCTCTACGTGGTGGACGTCGAGTCGGACGGCCCGATCCCGGGCAAGTACTCGATGGTCTCCTTCGGCGCGGTGAAGGTCGAGCCGGGGCTCGGCCGGACCTTCCGGGGTCGGACCCGGCCGATCTCCGACCTCTGGCTCCCCGAGGCGCTGGCGATCTCCGGCGTCACGCGCGAGGAGCACCTCGGCTACGACGAGCCGGGGGTGGTGATGGAGCGGTTCGAGCGCTGGGTCCAGGAGACGACCAAGGGGCGGCCGGTCTTCTTCTCGGACAACCTGGCGTACGACTGGCAGTTCATCAACTGGTACTTCCACACCTACCTCGGCCGGAACCCGTTCGGCTGGTCCGGCCGGCGGATCGGGGACCTGTACTGCGGGATGGTGAAGGACGCGTACGCGACCTGGAAGCACCTCCGCACGACCGCGCACGATCACGACCCCGTGAACGACGCGAAGGGGAACGCCGAGGCGATCCTGAAGCTGGTGGAGATGGGGCTCAAGCTGCCGGTGCGTTGACCGCGCCGCGGTGAAACGGTTCGTCGCGCGGCGGAGCTCGCGGCGCGCGCGCCGGCGTGGGTAGCCGTTCGGCGCACACCGACTCTCCGTAGACGACCCGGACGTGACTCTGGGATGATGCCGCCGTCGCCCGGGCTCCACCGGGCGCGGGAGGGATCACCCAGTGGAAAACGAAGTCGCCGCGGAGGTCGCGCGCATCGGCGCGATCGTCAACCTCGTCTCGCTCGTCGTCCTCGTCCTCATGACGGCCGGCCTGTGGAAGATCTTCTCGAAGGCCGGCCAGCCGGGGTGGGGCGCGCTCGTCCCGTTCTACAACCTGTACCTCCTCCTCAAGGTGGCGGGGCGGCCGGGCTGGTGGCTCGTGCTGATGCTCATCCCGCTCGTGAACCTCGTCGTCGCGATCATGGTCGGAATCGACCTCGCGCGGGCGTTCGGGAAGGGGGTCGGCTACGGCCTCGGCCTCACCTTCCTCTCCCCGATCTTCTACCCGCTCCTCGGCTTCTCCGACGATCCGTACCAGGGCTGAACGCCGCCCTCGGGACCCGTCTACCGGGTGACGACCCGGCTCGCCGCGCGCGGGCCGGGTCGTCGCGTCCCAGGGCGGCGTCGGCGCCCGCGCGCCGGCCCTCGACGCGCGCCGCGCGGGATGCTCTCCTGTCGCGCCCGTGCGACTCTTCCTCGAAGGCGCCCTCCTCGGCCTCTACGGCTCCCTCTCCCCGGGCCCGCTCCAGGCCTACCTGCTCGCGCAGTCGGTCCGGAACGGCGCGGTCCGCGCGCTCCCCATCGCGCTCGTGCCGCTCGCCTCGGACCCCCCGGTGATCGCGGCGGTCCTCGCCGCGCTCGCGCAGGTGCCGGCGGGCCTCCTCCGGGCGCTCCAGCTCGTCGGCGGCGCCGTCGTGCTCTGGCTCGCGGCGAGCACCCTCCGCGGCGCGCTCCGGCCCGCGCCGGTCGCGGCGCGCGAGCCGCCCCGCGGCTTCCTGCGCGGCGCGCTCCTCAACTTCACGAACCCGAACGCGTGGATCTTCTGGAGCGCCGTCGGGGGGCCGACCCTCGCCGCCGCCTGGCGGGTCCGGCCCGCCGAGGCGCTCGCGTTCCTCGGCGGGTTCTACGCGCTCCTCACCGCGGGCAACGCCGGCCTGGTCGCCGTCGCGGGGAGCGCCGCGCGGCTCGGGCCGCGGTTCCAGCGCGCGCTCGCCGGGGTGTCGGGGATCGCCCTGCTCGGCTTCGGGGCGTGGCAGCTCGGGAAGGCCGCGCTCGGCGCGCGGTGATCGCGGCGCGCCTCCTGGCCCGCCGGGCGGGGCCGCGGTGCGGGGCCGGCGACCGGCGCGGTCGCGTCATGGCGCCACCCGCTTGCGTTGAGCGTCGCGAGGCACACGATGCCGTCGCCGAGCGGGGGCACACGACGACCGAGCAGCGCAGGCGATTCGAAGCTCCGTTCGCCCTGAGCGTAGGCGCGCACTGCGCGCCGGAGTCGAAGGGCGAGCAGCGCAGGGAGGAGTCTGCCCCGCGCAGGCAGGCAGCGTGCGCCGCAGCAGCTCAAAGCGAGTGGGTGTCGCCATCAGGCCCCGGGCTTCGGCGGCGCCGCGGGCGGCGGCGGGATGGCCTCGAGCCGCTTCTTCACCTTCGCGAGCTCGACCCCGCTCCTCCCGCCCGAGCCGGTGAGGTGGTGCTGCTCGATGTAGGCGTTCACCTTCTCGATCCGGTCCGGGGTCGCCGGGTGGGTGGAGAGGAACGCCGCCCAGCCGGGCTGCTTCCCCTCGCCGCGCTCGAGCTTCTGGAAGAAGGTCGCGATGCCGTGGGGATCGTAGCCCGCCGCGGACGCGTACCGCGCGCCGTACTCGTCCGCCTCGGACTCGTCGCCGCGCGAGTAGGCGAGCAGCGCGGTCTTGCCGGCCAGCCCGGCGGCGAGCTGGGACGCGGCGCCGGGGTTCTTCCCCAGGGCGAGGGAGGCGAGCGTCTCGAGGCCGAACGCGTCCACCATCTGCCGCGCCGAGTGGCGCGCCACGACGTGCCCGGACTCGTGGCCGAGGACGCCGGCGACCTCGGCCGTGTCGTCCGCGGCGAGGAGCAGGCCCGAGTAGACGTACAGCCAGCCGCCCGGCACCGCGAAGGCGTTCACGGTCTTCGGGTCGTTGATGACCTTCACCGACCAGTCCACGTCGGGCCGGTCCTTCTTCGCCTGGGCGAGGATCCTCCCGGCGACCTCGCCCACGTACCCGGTGACGACCGGATCGTCGACGTACTGCACGTGCTGCTCCTGCTCGAGCTGCTGCTTCACCTGGAGGCCGAGCTGCTTCTCCTGCGACGGCGGGATGAGCACGTTCGCGAGCGCGGTCTCGGCGGCGATCCGCTGGTGGGCGCACGCGGCGAGGGCGAGCGACGCGAGCGGGGCGAGGAGCGGGCGGCGCGGGCTGGTCATCCTCGGCCTCTAGCCTCGCCGCGGCGGTCGGTCCAGCGCCTCGCCGGGTGTGGCCGCCTTTTCCGGTAAGATGCGCCCTCATGCCACGGAGCACCCTCCACCGCGCGAAGCGGATCGTCGTGAAGGTCGGGACCGGCACGCTCACCGACCGGACCGGCCGGTTCGATCGCGAGAACTGCGCGCGCCTCGCCGCCGAGCTGGCCGAGATCTCGAAGGGCCGGCGGGTGGTCCTCGTCAGCTCCGGCGCGGTCGCCCTCGGCGCCGAGCGGCTCGGGCTGGCGCGATCCAAGGGGAGGCCCTGGGACATCCCCACCAAGCAGGCGGCCGCCGCCGCCGGCCAGCCGCACCTGATGGCGGCCTGGGGCGACGCGCTCCGGAGGCACGGCAAGGTCACCGCCCAGGTGCTCCTCACCGCCGAGGATCTCGCCTCGCGCAAGCGCTTCCTCAACGCCCGCCGGACCTTCGAGAAGCTCCTCGACGCCGGCGCGGTCCCGGTGGTGAACGAGAACGACACGGTGGCGGTGGAGGAGATCAAGGTGGGCGACAACGACACGCTGGCCGGGCTCGTCGCCGGCTGCGTCGAGGCGAACCTCGTCGTGATGCTCACCGACGTCGAGGGGCTCTACGACCGGAACCCCGCCGAGCCGGGCGCGCGGCTCGTCCGGGACGTCCCGCGCGTCACCGCGGAGATCGAGCGGATCGCCGGCGGCGCCGGGAGCGATCGGAGCGTCGGCGGGATGGCGACCAAGGTGCGGGCCGCGCGCCGCCTCGCCGCCCAGGGCGTCACGACCGCGCTCCTCTCCGGGCGCAGGCCGCGCGCGCTCGCCGCGCTCCTCGCCGGCGAGCAGCTCGGGACGGTCTTCGCGCCGGGCGCCCACCACCTCAGCTCGCGCAAGGGCTGGCTCGCGGCGGCCGCGAAGAGCCGCGGCGTCATCGTGGTGGACGCCGGGGCGCGCCGCGCGGTGGTGGAGCAGGGGCGGAGCCTGCTCCCGAGCGGGGTGCGGAGCGTCCAGGGCCAGTTCCGGGTGGGCGACCCGGTGGACATCGCCGCGGAGACGGGTCGCCCGTTCGCGCGCGGGCTCGCCGGGTACGGCGCCGAGGAGATCCGCAGGATCGCGGGCCTGAAGACGAGCGAGATCGAGCGCGTGCTCGGGTATAAGTACCTCGACGAGATCGTCCACCGGAACGACCTGGTGGTCCTCGACGTCGGCCGGGAGTGACCACGATGGAGATCGAGCAGGCGCAGTCGCTGGCGGCCGAGATGCGGCGCCTCGCCCTCGCGGCGAAGGAGGCGTCCCGCGCCCTCTCCCGCGCCGACACCCGCGTGAAGGACCTGGCGCTCCGGGCCGCCGCCGAGGCGGTCCGCGCGCGGACGCGGGAGATCCTCGCCGCGAACGCCCTCGACGTCGAGGCGGCGCGGAAGGCGGGGAAGAGCGCGGCGTACCTCGATCGCCTCGCCCTCGACGCGCAGCGGATCGAGGGGATCGCCAAGGCGCTCCTCGACGTCGCCGCGCTCCCGGATCCGGTCGGCGAGGTGACGCGGAGCTGGCGCCGACCGAACGGGCTCGAGATCCGGAAGGTCCGGATCCCGCTCGGCGTGATCCTGATGGTCTACGAGGCCCGCCCCAACGTCACCGTGGACGCCGCGGGCCTCTGCCTCAAGAGCGGGAACGCGGTGATCCTCCGCCCCGGCTCGGACGCCCTCCGCTCGTCGCTCGCCCTCGCGGCGGCGTTCGCCGAGGGGCTCGAGAAGGCCGGCCTCCCCGCCGCGAGCGCGCAGGTGGTGCCGACGCCGGAGCACGAGGCGACCTTCGAGCTGCTCCAGCTCGACGATCTCGTGGACCTCGCCATCCCGCGGGGCGGGCCGTCGCTCATCCGCGCGGTGGCGGAGCGGTCGCGGGTCCCGGTGGTGAAGCACTACCAGGGCGTCTGTCACCTGTTCCTCGACGAGAGCGCGCCCTCGAAGCAGGCGGTGGACCTCGTGCTGAACGGCAAGGTCCAGCGCCCCGCGGTGTGCAACGCCCTCGAGTGCCTCCTCGTGCACCGCGGCGCCGCGGCGAAGCTCCTGCCCGTGGTCGGGCGGGCCCTCGTCGAGGCGGGGGTCGAGCTCCGCTGCGATCCCACCGCCCTCACCATCCTGGCCCGCGCCGGGATCCGCGCGAACCCCGCCGCGCCGGAGGACTTCGGCAAGGAGTTCTCCGACAAGATCCTCGCCGTGCGCGTCGTGCCGGACCTCGACGGCGCGCTCGACCACATCGCCCGGTACGGCTCCCTCCACACCGAGGCGATCGTCACGCGCGATCTCGCGAGCGCCCGCCGCTTCCAGCGCGAGGTGATCGCGAGCGCGGTGATGGTCAACGCGAGCACCCGGTTCAACGACGGCGGCGAGCTCGGGCTCGGCGCCGAGATCGGCATCTCCACCACCAAGCTGCACGCCTTCGGGCCCATGGGGCTCGCCGAGCTCACCACCCAGAAGTACCTGGTGGAGGGCGAAGGGCACGTGCGGTCTTAGCGAGCAAAGGATCCTGGATGGCGACGAAGAAGAAGAAGGCAGCAGCCGCGAGGAAGAGCCCGAGCAAGATCACCGCCCGCAAGGGCGCCGCGGGGCGCGGCGCGGGGCGCGGCGCGGGG
>NZ_JALCZA010000108.1 GCF_022690765.1 Anaeromyxobacter oryzisoli
TGCGCCGCCTGGGCGCCTTCTCCTTCTCGAGCGCCCTCCCCGGCTTCGCCCGGGGCTCCGCGCCGGGCTCCGCGACGCCCTTGGCCCGTGCGGTCCGGCCCGGCGCCGCGTGGCCCGCGTGGCCCGCGCGCCCGGCCGCCTGCTCCGCCGCGGCCTTCGCCGCGCGCACCGCCTTCCCGGTCGCCTCCGAGACGCGGTTCGCCGCGGCCCGCAGCCGCGAGACCGGGGCCTTCCCGGGCGGCCGCGCGCCGGCCTCCTCGAGCGCGCTCACCAGCTCGCGCTTGGTCTTGAGCCGGGTGTGCCCCCGGCCGATCACCTTCCGCGCGAGCTCGCGCAGGCTCTGGACCGTCATCTTCTTGAAGTCGGCCATGGCTCGGTACCCAGCAGGATCGAGGTTCCGCGGGGAGCGTCAAGGAGTATGACGGGGCGCCCGAGCCGCGGCCCGTCGCCCTCCGCGCCCGCCCTCCGCGCCCGCCGCCCGGGCCTCCGCGAGCGCGAGCCTCGGCGAGCGAGCTCGCCGCGAGAGTCCCCGCGGGTGAATGGTCGTCCACGCCGCACCGTCCTCCATCCAGGGTAGACTGAGAGCCTGTGAAGGAACCCCCTCCCGTCGCCGCGGCGAACGATACGCGTCGCATCGCTTCGTTGCTCCTCCCTCACATAGCCTACGGCTATGCTCGGTCGTCGCGCCTCGCGCTGCTCGCGTCTCGCTCGCCTGGCTCGGTCCGGGGATTCCCTCACAGGTTCTGAGCCCCTGCGATGCCCTCGATCTCCCCCGCGCTCCTCGCGCTCGCGCTCCTCGTGGAGGCTCCCCCCGCGGCGCCCGCCCCCGGATCGCCGGCCGCGGCCACCCCGCCGCGCGCGGCGCCGGAGGCCGCGCCGGGCGAGGGCGTGGAGGCCACCCCGGAGGACCTCCTCGCGGTCCGCCGCTACACCGTCGAGCGGGTCGAGTTCCGCGGGCTCCGGCACGCGCGGGCCGACGAAGTGGCGCGGCACGTGCTCGTCGCCCCCGGGGACCTGCTCGATCAGGAGCGCGTCCTGCTCTCGAGGCTGCGCCTGCTGCAGCTCGGCTGGTTCTCGCGCGTCGAGACGCGGGTCCAGCGCGGCTCCGAGCGCGGGCTCGTCGTGCTCGTCTTCGAGGTCGTGGAGCGGAACACGCTCGTCGTCAGCGACCTGGTGTTCGGCTCGACCGAGGCCCAGCCGTTCTACGGCGGGCTCGGCCTGTCGCAGCAGAACTTCCTGGGGCGGGGCCTCGGGCTCTCGGGCGCCTTCGTGTACGGCGGCGCGCCGCACGGGCGGCCCGACGACCCGGCCCGCTTCGCGGTGCGCGGCGGGTTCTTCGCGCCGGACCTCGTCGCGGGGCGTCTCCCTCCCCTCGTGTTCGGGGTCTCCGGCGTCTTCCTCCGGGGCGAGGAGCTCGCCTGCGGCGACGCCGAGTGCGAGGCCTTCTCGAGCGATCTGGCCCGCGCGCCGCGCGTCCGGTACCAGCGGACGGGCGGCGAGGTGACCCTCGGCTTCCGGCCGGGCCCCTTCGAGCGGCTCTCCGGGACCTTCCACTTCGAGCGCGTCCACGCCACGGGGGTGGACCTCACCCTCGGGGTGGAGGGCGCCACCCCGGCGGTGCTGCCGGGGTGGTCGAACGACGCCTCCCTCACGGGCACCTACGAGATCGACACGCGCGAGGACTTCTTCTTCCCCACGGAGGGCTTCCGCGGCGTCGCCCAGGTGACCCTCGGCTCGCGGCTCCTCGGCGGCGGCTACGAGTACAGCCGCTACCTCCTCCAGCTCGAGACCGGCTACGTGCTCCTGGGCAAGCGGCTGCGGCTCCAGTCGGCGGTCGGCGCGGTCCAGGGCGGGGCGCCCTTCTTCGACCGGTTCTACGCCGCCGACTTCTCCTACTTCGCGGTGGGGCCCGCCCTCGGCCGCGCCCTCGAGCTCAACTTCTCCACCGACTCGCGGTACGACGCGTTCCTCGCCATGGGCGGCGCCGAGTACGGCGTGCCGCTCTGGTCGCGCGGCGCGTTCTTCCAGCGCGGGTACCTCGCCTTCGGCGTGCGCGGGGTGTGGTCGTCCGCCACGCTCGGCGGCGGGCGGACGAAGTACTCGCGCACGCCCGTCTCCGCCGATCTCGCCCTCCGCCTCGACACGCCGGTCGGCACCTTCAACGCGTCGCTCGCGTACGCGCTGGACAACGTCCTGTGACCGCGCGCGTCGCCCTCGCCGTCGCCCTCGCCGTCGGAGCGATCGCGCCCCGGCCCGTGCGCGCCGCCGCGCCCGAGCCCCTCCCCGCCCGGCTCGCCGGCCGCGGCGGCGAGCTCTTCGCGTCCGTCGATCTCTCGGCGGTCTTCGCCCCGTCCCTCGAGCGGCAGCTCGGCAACGGCCTCACCAACGTCGTCGCCGTGTGGGTGGCCATCGTGCCGGAGGGGGGCGGCGAGGCGGTCGCGCTCTACGGGCGAGTCGTCGAGATCCTGTTCGACGTCTGGGAGGAGACCTACACGGTCGTGGTGAAGGACGCGCGCGCGCCGGGCGGCGCCCGCACGGTGCTGCGAGACTTCGCGGCGCTCCGTCGCTTCCTCTCCGACGAGCGCGATCTCGACATGGGGCTCGTCTCGGAGCTGCCGTCGGGGCGCTTCGTCGTCGAGGCGCGCGTCGAGGTGAACCCGGTCTCGAAGGAGCAGCTCCAGCGCACCCGCGAGTACATCGCGAACCCGCCGGCCACCGGGCGGCCGGGCGGCAGCGGCGGCTCCCGCAGCTTCCTCGGCGCGGTGGCGAGCTTCCTGCTGCGCGAGCCCGACCCCGGGACCGGGGTCCACCGCCTGCGCTCGCGGCCGTTCGCGCGCGCGGAGGTCGCGGCGCGATGAGCGCCCGCCTCGCCGGGGCGGCCCGCCGCGCCGCAGGCGCCCTCCGCTTCTCGCGGTTCGAGCTCAAGATCGCCCTCGCGCTGGTGATCGCCGCGACGCTGCCGCTCCTCGGCGCGCTCCTCCTCGCCGGGCGCGTCGCCGAGGAGAACCTCTCGCTCGGCCTCGACCCGCGCGTGGTCCAGCGGCTCGAGGGCATCCCGTCGCTCTACGGCGACCTCTTCCAGGCGCGCAAGCAGCTCTACGCCGAGCAGGCGCGCGCGCTCGCGCGCGGGCTCCCGCGGAATCGCTCCGCGGCGAACGCCTACCTCGCCAGCTCGCTCGAGCGGACGCCCCGCCTCCGGCGCGTCACCTGGTTCGGCCGCGACGGCCGGATCATCGCGGAGGCCGAGACCGAGACCCCCAACCCCGAGGGCGAGTGGCGCGAGGCGCCGGCGCGGGTGGCGCTGCCCCGCGGCGGGCGGCTCGAGTGCGTCTTCGCCATCGAGGCGCGGTTCTTCGCCGAGGTGAACGAGGCGCGGGAGCTCGCCGAGCTGGTCCAGGGCGTGGACGTGCTCCGCTCCGAGATCCGCCGGAGCTACGTCCGCGCGTTCGGGGTGCTCCTCGTGGCGTGGGCGGCCGGGGCCGCCGCGGTGGGGATCTGGCTGGCACGCCGGACGACCCGCCGGCTCTCCGCCCTGCTCCTCGCGGTGCGCCGGCTCGCCGCCGGCGATCTCAACGTCCAGGTGGACCCGGGGCGCGGCACCGACGAGGTCGCGGGGCTCGCCCGCGCGTTCAACGCGATGGTGCGAGAGGTCCGGGAGAGCCGCGACCGGATCGTCTACCTGGAGAAGATCTCCGGCTGGCAGGAGGTGGCGCGGCGGCTCGCCCACGAGATCAAGAACCCCCTCACGCCGATGAAGCTGGCGTTCCAGCAGCTCGAGGCCCGCTGGAAGACGTCGCCGGCGCGCGCGAGCGACGCCGGGTTCGAGCAGCTCCTCGGCGACGCCGGCGAGATCGTGCGCGAGGAGATCGGGACCCTGCAGCGGCTCGTGGACGAGTTCTCCGGGTTCGCCAAGCTCCCCGAGGTCCGGCCCGAGCCGGCCGACCTCGGCGAGTTCGCCGACGAGTTCCTCAGGACGAGCCCGCAGATCCGCGAGGCCGCGGACGTGGAGCTGGTGCGGGCGAGCGGGGCCTGCCCCGTCGCCCTCGACAAGGCGCTCATGCGGCGCGTCCTCGCGAACCTCGCCTCGAACGCCGTCGAGGCGGCCCGGCCGGGGCGCGCGTCCGTCCACCTCGGCGTCTCCCGCACGCGGGATCGCGCCGTGCTCACCGTCTCCGACGAGGGCCCCGGCGTCGACCGCGCCCTCCGGGCGCGCATCTTCGATCCGTACTTCACGACCAAGGGCTCGGGCACCGGGCTCGGGCTCGCCATCGTGAAGAAGATCGTCCTGCAGCACGGCGGCGAGATCGAGGCGGGGGAGCGTCCGGGGGGCGGCGCGTCGTTCACGATCGCGCTGCCGCTGCGGGCCACCGGACCGGACGCGCCCGGCGCGCCGGCGCCCCGGTAGCTACCGCTAGCTACCGCCAGGTTGCGCCCGCGTCGGACCGCCGGTTTATATGGTGGCCATGTCCCGCGATCCCGAGAGCCGCACCGTCCTCGTCACGGGCGCCACCGCCGGCATCGGCGCGGCGTGCGCCGACGCCTTCCTCGCCGCCGGCGCGCGCGTGGTCGCCACCGGCCGCCGCGCCGACCGCCTCGCCGAGCTCGCCGCCCGCCACCCGGGCCGCGTCCACCCGCTCGCCCTCGACGTCCGCGACCGCGCGGCGACCGAGCGGAGCCTGTCCACGCTGCCGGCCGGCTTCGCCGACGTGGACGTGCTCGTGAACTCCGCCGGGCTCGCCCTGGGGCTCGAGCCGGCGCAGCGCGCGTCGGTCGACGACTGGGACCAGATGATCGAGACCAACTGCGCCGGCCTGGTCACCGTCACCCGCGCGATCCTGCCGGGCATGATCGCGCGCGGGCGGGGGCACGTCGTGAACCTCGGCTCGGTCGCCGCCGGGTACCCCTACCCGGGAGGCAACGTCTACGGCGCCACCAAGGCCTTCGTGCGCCAGTTCACCCTCAACCTCAGGGCGGACCTGCTCGGCACGCCGGTGCGCGCCACCGTGATCGAGCCGGGCATGACCGAGACCGAGTTCTCGCTGGTCCGCTTCGGCGGCGACGCCGGGCGCGCGGGGCAGGTCTACCAGGGCATGCAGCCGCTCACCGCGGCGGACATCGCCGAGGCGATCGTCTGGTGCACCGGGCTCCCGGCGCACGTGAACGTGAACGTGATCGAGCTCATGCCCGTCGCGCAGGCGTTCTCGCCCTTCGCGGTGAAGCGCGAGTAGCCCCAGGGGGCGGCGGCTCGCGCGCCGCGCTCAGCGCTCCTCGCCGGGCTCGAGCGCGCCCGCCACCGGCCACCCGACCTCGTTCGCGGTGGGCTCGAGATCGCGCCGCAGCTTCTCGAGCGCCCGGATCTCGAGCTGGCGCGCGCGCTCGCGAGAGAAGCCGAAGTGGTGGCCGAGATCGCGGAGGGTCTCCTTGCCCTCGCCCATGATCCGCGCCTCGACGATGTGCCGCTCCCGCGGGTCGAGGCGGTTCATCGCCTCGTTGATCCGGCGCGCGAGCAGGGCGTCCTCCTGGGCGCGGGCGAGCTCCTCGTCCTGCGGCTCGCCCTCGGACGGGGTGAACTCGAGGTGCGTGCTCGTCCCGTCCGCGACCGGCGCGTCGAGCGAGAGGTCGCGCCCCTCCATGCGCTGGGTCATCTCGACCACGTCGCTCGGGCGGACGCGGAGCTTCTTCGCCACCAGCGCCACGTCGATCCCCTCCTCCTGGAGGCCGGCGCCCGGGGTGAGCCGCTCGATCTCGTGGCGCGTCCGGGCCAGGGAGAAGAAGAGCTTCCGCTGCGCCTGCGTCGTCCCGATCTTCACGAGCGACCAGGACTTCAGGATGTGGTTCTGGATGTAGGCGCGGATCCACCAGACCGCGTAGGAGATGAGCCGGATCTCCTTGTCCGGGTCGAACTTCTGCACCGCCTTCATGAGGCCGATGTTCCCCTCCTGGATGAGGTCCGCCATGCGGAGGCCGTACGAGCGGTACTCGAAGGCGACCTTCACCACGAACCGGAGGTTCGCCTCCACCAGGCGATGGCCCGCGCGCTTGTCCCCCTCGTCGCGGAACTGCCGGGCGAGCCGGCGCTCCTCGTCCACGGTGAGGAGCGAGACCTTGTTGATCTCGCGGAGGTACTGATCGAGGGTGCTGCTCGGGCTGCTCGTGCGATTCATCTCTCCTCCAGGAGAAGCGAGGGGACGTCGATCTGACCCTCCCGGTCAGCAATGACCGTGCCCGACGGGCGCGCGCCCGGATCCGGGCGTTTCGCGCGGTGAGCCGCGTGCACACCGCGCCGGCCTGTAAGATCGCCCGGGAGGATCCGGCAATCGCGACAGGAGCGCTGGCCCGGGCGCGCGGGTTCCGGGGGGCCAGGCAGACCTCCGGAGCGCGTGACGCCACGTGGCTATCGTAGTACCGGTGCGTCGCGCACGCCGAGCCGCCGAGCCGGCGGCCGGCCGCCCCCCTTCGCGACAAGGAGAAACACCCCCATGCGATCGCACGCTCGTCCCCTTTTCGCCCTCTTCGCGTCGCTCGTCGCGGTCCCCTTGCTCGCCGCCGCGCAGGCCGGCTCCCCCGCCGAGGCGGAGGCCCCGCGCCGGCCGGGCCCCGCCGCGCCGGCGAGGGGCCGGACCGAGCTCACCTGGTACGGCCACTCGGCGTTCGTGCTGAAGACGCCGGGCGGGACGGTGATCGCCATCGACCCGTGGTTCTCGAACCCGAAGGCGCCCGCGCCCGGCGTCGCGGAGAAGCTCGGGAAGGTGGACTACGTCCTCGTCACCCACGGTCACTTCGACCACGTGGGCGACGCGGTCGCGATCGGGAAGCGCACCGGCGCGAAGCTCGTCACGACCGGCGAGCTCGCGCAGGCCCTGGTCGAGGCCGGCTACCCCAAGGACGCGGCCGGCGTCGAGACGGTGGGGAACGTCGGCGGGACGTTCCACGCGGGCGACGCGACGGTGATCATGGTCCCGGCGATCCACTCGTCGACCTTCACCGACGACAAGGGCCAGCACCCCGCCGGCGCCCCGGTCGGCTTCGTCATCCAGGTGAAGGGGGGCCCGACGATCTACCACACGGGCGACACCGACGTGACGCTGGACATGAAGCTCGTCCCCGAGCGCTACGGCCGCGTGGACGTGATGCTCGCCTGCATCGGCGGCCACTTCACCATGGACCCGAAGGGCGCCGCGCTCGCCGCGAGCTACGTGAAGCCGAGGACGATCGTGCCCATGCACTTCGGCACGTTCCCCGCGCTCACCGGCACGCCGCGGGAGCTCGAGGCGGCGCTGAAGGGCGCCGTGAAGGTGCACGTGATGGAGCCGGGGAAGACCGAGGGCCTCTAGCGGGGGCTGCGCCCGCTGGGGGGCCGCAAGTACGAGCGTGCCTGCACGGCAGCGTGCGCTGGCTCGTGAAGAAGGTGGAGGCCGGGGCGCCATCCGCGAGCGGGGACCGGAGTGACGAGATCGCGCAGACGTTTCCCCCGCACTGCGGCGCCTCGGTCTCTCCATCTTCCTGAGCCCAGACCGCTCGTCATTCAGGGCCGTTCGCCTGCAAGGTCCCCTCGACGGGCCTGCTCTCCGCCCGAGACGTGTTGAATCCTAGGCTGCGCCCGCGCCTCGTCGGCCCTGATCTCGTCGAAGGTCGCCGGGGCCGCTCCCCGCTGACCGTCTCGAATCATGATCGGCCGTTAGCCCCGCTCCCGCTCCACCGTCGCCGCGAGGTGGCGCACGAACCCGGGCACGCGCAGCACCACCGGCCCGGCGTCCGCCGTCACCTCCGCGCTGCCCGCCGGCGCTCCCGTCACGTCGTCCATCCAGCGCACGCGCCAGCGCCCGGGCGCGAGGTCGGCGAGGGTCACCGTGGCGCCCTGTACGCGGCCGCCGTATCCGGCGGCGGGCGCGTGCAGCCACAGCGCCACGAGCCCCGGGCGCGCGAGCGCCAGCGCCCGCATCCCCGGGACGGACGCCACGGGATCCGGCAGCGCCGGCGCCAGCGCGCCGCCGCGCTCCGCGCGCGCGAGGAAGCCGGCGAGGACGCGGAGGTGCGCCGCCCGGGCCGGCGTCATCGGCTCGTCCGAGTCCTCGTTGAACGGGGGCGCGGAGTGCGCGAGCACGCCGGCCCCGGCGAACGTCGCCGCCCAGATCCCGACGTGGGTGTGGTCATAGGCCGGCTTCGCCTCGCCGCCCCAACCGAACTCGCCCACGAGCACGGGCTTGCCGTACCGGCGCGTGTCGCGGATGGTCGCCACGAGCTCGCGGGCCAACGCGTGCACCTCGTACACGTCGGGACCGTAGCGGTGCCACTGCACCACGTCGCAGGCCGGGCTCGCCCACCAGGCGCGCTCGTCGGTCACGACGTTCCAGTGGAGCCCGACCGGGCCGGCGGTCACGAGGTGACCGTACGGATCCTCCGCCTTCCAGGCGTGCGCGAGCTCCTCGGCCCAGGGGATCCAGCGCCGCTCGTCGATGGCGCCGTCCCACTCCGGCTCGTTCAGCAGATCCACCGCGAGCAAGGCGGGCGACGCCCCCCACCGCGCGAGCACGTAGCGGAGCCGCCGGAGGGCCGCGGCCCGCGCCGCGGCGTCGGTGAAGAAGTCCTGCGGCGTGCGCGCCGGGCCGCCCCGGGCCGCCGCGTACGGGTTCTGCTCCCAGCCCTTCCACGCGTCCCCCGGCGTGAACCCGACCGCGAAGATCGAGAGCACCACCTCGACGCCGTGGCGCTCGGCCGCCTCGAGGATCTCGTCGTAGCGACGCGCGGCGACCGGGTCGAACCGGCCGAGCGCCGGCTCGAGGCACCCCGGCTGCGGCCGTGCGCCGGCGGCGCCGCACGCGGAGAACACGAAGACGCGCAGGGTGTTCATCCCCGCGGCCGCCATCCGCGCGACGTACGCCTCCGGCGCGAGCCCGTCGGACCAGGTCGGGTCGTAGACGTTGAAGCGGTTCTCCCCGAGCGGATGGAAGGGCCGTCCGTCCTCGAGCGCGAGGGCGCCGCCCCGCGCCACCACCTGCCCGGGCGCGCCGCGGTCCTCCGCGACGAGGCGGCCCGACGCCACCTCCCGCCAGCCGCCGCCCGCGTCCACGCTCGCGATCCACCGGTGCACGCCGGGCTCGCGCGGCCGGATCCGGACCGCGAGGGAGCCGGCGTCGTCCAGGGCGAAGCCGGGCACGCGCGTGCGGCGCCCGGACGGCGCGACCACCTCGGCGCGGAGCGCCACGTCGGCGGCGCGGCGCCCCGCCGGCGCGGCGACGCGGAGCTCGAAGACGCGGTTCACCTCGGCGCGGGCCGAGGCGACCCGCCGCGCGTCCAGGGCCGGAGCGGGCGCCGGCGGCGGGGGCCTGCACGCCGCGCCCGGGAGGGCGACGGCGAGCGCCGCCGCGAGCGCGGCCAGCCGGGAGCGGAGCGGCGTCATCACGCGGCCAGCGGGAGGAGGCCGCGGGTCTGCTTCTCGACCAGGCTCGCGTAGTAGCCGCCGCGGGCCACGAGGTCCCGGTGCCGCCCCTGCTCGACGATGCGACCGGCCTTGAGCACGACGATCCGGTCCGCGTCCACGACCGTCGAGAGGCGGTGCGCGATCACGAGGGTCGTCCGCCGGCGCGAGACGCGGGCGAGGGCCTCCTGGACGAGCGCCTCCGACTCCGCGTCCAGCGCGGAGGTCGGCTCGTCGAGGATCAGGATCGCCGGGCTCTTGAGGAGGGTGCGGGCGATGGAGATGCGCTGGCGCTCGCCGACGGAGAGCCGGTTGCCCCGCTCGCCCACCACCGTGTCGTAGCCGTCCGGGAGCCGCTGGATGAAGTCGTGGGCGTTGGCGGCGCGCGCGGCCGCCTCGATGTCCCCGCGCGTCGCGTTCGGCCGCCCGTACGCGATGTTGGCGAGCACGGACTCGTTGAAGAGCAGCGAGTCCTGGAACACCACCCCGATCTGCCGGCGCAGCGCGATCTGCTTGAGCTTGCGGACGTCGATCCCGTCGACCCGGACGACGCCCTCGGTGGGGTCGTAGAACCGCTGCACGAGCGCGACGAGCGTCGACTTCCCCGAGCCGGACGGGCCGACGATCGCGACGCGCTCGCCCTCCCGGACGTGGAGGTCGATGCCGTCCAGGAGGGTCGGGCCGCCCGGGTACGCGAAGCGGATCCCGTCCCAGCGGATGTCGCCGCGGAGCCCGATCACCTCCCGGGCGTCCGGCGCGTCGCCGAGCGAGTCCTGCGCGTCGAGGATCGCGTAGACCTCCTCGGCCGATACCCGCGCGGTGCGGAGGGTCTTGTAGACGCCCGCGAGGCCGAGCACCGGCCCGAACAGGCCGCCCACGTAGCCGAGGAACGCGACCAGCGTGCCGGCCGTCATCTGCCCGCGGAGCACCAGCGCGCCGCCGAGCGCCAGCGACGCGACGCGGGCGCCGATCTGGATGAGGTTCTGCGCCGCGCCGACGCCGGAGTCCACGCCGACGCCGCGGATGACCACCTCGTTCGCCGAGTTCACCTCGTCGAGGAAGCGCTTCTTCTCGGCGTCCTCCATCGCGAAGCTCTTCACCGTGACGATGCCGGCGAGGACCTCGTTGAAGCGCGAATAGATGTGGACCCAGCGCTCGAGCAGCCCGCGCTCGCGGCGGGTCTGCATCGGCGCGGCGAGGCGCGCGATGAGCGCGGGGAGCGGCGCGAACGCGAGCACCAGGATCGCGAGGCGCCACTCGAGCCGGAGCATCACCGCGACGGAGAGGACCAGGTACGCCGCGGCGGGCAGGGCGTTGAAGGCGATGTCCGAGAGGGCGCCCACCAGCCCCTGGATCGAGCGGTCGAGGCGCGTCATCAACGCGCCGACCCCCTCCGCGCGGTGGAACGAGAGCGGCAGCCGGTGGAGGCGGCCGATGGTGGCCTCCGTCAGCGAGAACTGGATGCCGATCCGGGTGCGCCAGGTGAGCCAGTTCGAGGCGGCGGCGAGCGCCTCGCGGGCGAGGCCGAGGGCGATCAGGGCGAGGACGCCTACCACGAGCCGGCGCGGCCCGGCGCCGGTGCCCAGGCCGTCGAAGACGTGCTTCAGGGCGAGCGGCTCGCCCGCGTTCACCGCGGCGAGCGACAGCGCGACGAGGAGGATGCCGGCGATCGAGCCGTGAAACGGGACGAGGAACTCCGTGGCGCGGCGGAGGCCCGCGGGCCGGACGGGGGGTTGGCGGGGACTCATCGCGCCACCCGCTTGCACGACGACCGAGCAGCGCAGGCAGCTCGAAGCTCCGTTCGCCCTGAGCGTAGGCGCGCGCTGCGCGCCGGAGTCGAAGGGCGAGCAGCGCAGGGAGGAGTCTGCCCCGCGCAGGCAGGCAGCGTGCGCCGCAGCAGCTCGACGCGAGTGGGTGTCGCCATCATCGTCCCTGAACCAGCTTTCGGCGGGCGCGCATTCCACCGGCCTCACCGTCTCCGGCCGCCTGCCCGCCGGGCCGCCCCCCTCACGCACGAGCCGAGGGCCCGCGGCCGAAGGAGGCCCGGAGGCACGCCCGGCCGGCGCTCACTCGGCCAGGAAGTCCGCCACCGTCCGGAAGCGGGGCAGGTACTTGCAGACGATCCGCGCCGTCGACAGGAGCGGCACGGCCAGGAAGAGCCCGAGCGGCCCCCAGAGCCAGAACCAGAAGAGCGACCCGAGGAAGACCGCGAGCGCGCTCAGCCGGAGCTGCTTCCCGAGGAAGACGGGATCCACCACGTTGCCCTGGAGCGACACCAGCGCGAGGTAGATCGCCGCGACGAGCAGCACGTCGCGGAGCCGGCCGTACTGGAGCAGCGCCATCGCCGTCGGGAGGACGAGGCCGACGGCGGGTCCGACGTACGGGATGAAGTGCAGGAGCGCGGTGGTGATCCCCCAGATCGCGGCGTGCTGGAGGCCGTAGAGGCCGTAGACGACCCAGAACACCACCCCGAGCACCGCGTTCAGGACGAGGCGGTTCAGCATGTACTGCTCGACGTCGCGGTGCAGCTCGGCCAGGGCGGCGCGGGCGCGCGCGCGGCCGAGCGGCGTCCGCCCCGCGTGCGCGAGGAACTTCTCCCGGAAGCGGGGCCCCTCGGCGAGCGAGAAGTAGAGCACGAACACCGCGATCGTCGCCGCGGCGACCACCGCGAGCGCGCCCTGGGCGGTCCCGAGGAGCAGCGCCGTCCACGGCACGCCCTCCTGCACCCGCACCTGCCCTGGCTGACGGGGCTGCTGCACGATCTGCTCGCCTCGGGCCTGGAGGTGGCCGAGGTGGCTGCGCAGCGTCGCGCCGAGCTCGCGGAGCCGGCCCTCGTAGCCGGGCAGCTCCGCGGCGAACGCGGAGACCCGATCGTAGAGCAGGTAGCCGATCCCGCCCAGCACCGCGGTCGCGAGGAGCGTCCCGATCACGGCGGCGAGGGGGCGGGGGAACCGCCGCCGCTCGAGCGCCGCGACCACCGGGTGGACGGTGAGCGCGAGCACGATGCCGAGGACGGAGGGCACGAGGATCTCGCGCGCCACCCAGAGGAACGCCACCGCCGCGGCGATCGCGAGCAGCACGAGCGCCCGGCCCGGGCCGGGCCACTCGCGTACCGCGCTCGAGGTCCTCCCCGGGCGCACGGCGCCTACCCCCCGGCGCCGAGCTCGGCCGCCACGGCGAGCAGCTCGTCCACGCGGTGGGCGCACGTGTGGCGCGCGCGGACGATCTCGAGGCCGCTCGCCGCGAGCGCGCGGGCGAGGCCGGGCTCGGAGAGGATCGCGCGGAGGTGTCGCCGCATCTCGGCCCCGTCGCGCGCGACGAGGTAGTCGCGCCCCGGGCGGAAGAGCCCCTCGACGTCGTCCCACGGGGCGCAGACGAGGGGGACGCCGCAGGCGAGCGCCTCGAACGGGCGGATGGTCGGGATGCCCGGGAGCGCCTCCGCGTAGGGGCGGCGAGGCACGTGGACCGTGACGCGGTGGCGGGCGAGCACCCCGGGCGCGCGGTGGTTCGCGAGCCACCCGCGGTACGCGACGCCCGCCGCGGCGAGCGCGCGCCGCCCCGCGTCGGGGTAGCGGACGCCGTACACCGACGCGGAGAGCCCGAGCGCGCGCACCGGCTCGAGGAGGAACTCCCGCAGCTCCGCCGTCCGCTCGTCGTCGCCCCAGTTTCCCACGAAGACGAGGTCGCCCTCCCGCTCCGCCTCCGGCGGCGCCGGGCGGAAGCGCCGGACGTCGGCGGCCTCGTGCCAGACCCAGGCGCGGGGCCCCCACCCGCGCGCGCGGTAGACCTCGGCGAGGACCCGCCCGAACGCGAGCACGCCGTCGTAGCGCGAGAGATCGTTCCGGGCGAGCTCCTCCGGGCGCGTGATCGCCCGGTGGTGCGTGTCGTGGAACAGCAGCCGCAGGCCGGGCCGCCGGGCGCGCTCCTGGCCGAGCCGCGCGACGAGGGCGGGATCGCTCCACTCGTGCACGAGCGCGAGCGCGACGCCGTCGAGCGCCTCGCCCAGATCGAGCGCGGCGAGGTCGTAGGTCCGGACGGGGATCTCGGGGTACGCCTCCCGCCAGGCGTCGAGGGCCGCGGCGCCCTGCTCCCGCGCGAGGTTCTGCGCGCTCCAGGCGTCGCGCGGCTCGAAGGCGGTCACCGCGTGGCCGCGGTGGACGAGCTCCGACGCGACGCCGCGCAGGAAGTGGGCGTTCCCGTGGTTCCAGTCGGAGCGGAGCGAGTGGACGAACAGGGCGATCTTCATGTCGATGGAGATGGAGATGGCGCCGGCCGCGCGCGCGCGCCCGCGAGGAGGCGGCGGTAGACCGCGAGGGTCGCGCCGGCGAGGCGGCCCGGCCCGAACGCGAGGGCCCGGGCGCGCGC
>NZ_JALCZA010000109.1 GCF_022690765.1 Anaeromyxobacter oryzisoli
GGCGACCGGCGCCGGCTCGCCGCGGAGCGCGCGCATGATCTTCCCGGCGTTGGCGGCGAGCCGCTCGGGCCCGTCCGGCAGCCGTCGGTCGGACGGATCGGTGATCTCCGCCGAGCCGAGGCCGGCGTACATCCGGACCTTCAGGTCCTTCCCGATCACGGCGTAGCGCGGCTCCCAGCCGACGGTCGCGACCACGAACCGGTCCGGCGGCGACTCGAACATGTCCATCCCGTCCGAGTAGAGGGCGGGCGGGTGCGTGTCCCCGAGGAGGGCGAAGAGCGTCGGCGCCGCGTCCACGTGCGAGGTGGGCGCGTCGAAGACGCCCCGCGGGACGCCGGGGCCGAAGATCGCCGCCGGGACGTGGATCTGCTCCTCGTTCACGTCGGAGCCGTGGGCGATGTGCCCCTTCTGCCGGAACTCCTCGCCGTGATCGGCGGTGAGGAAGACGAGCGGCGCCTTCCCCCGGCTCCGCTCGACGCTGGAGAGGAGCTCCTCGATGCGGCGGTCCACCGTGTGGAGCGCGTTCCGCGCGCGGTTCTTGATGAGCGCGCCGGCCACCGTGGTCGCCTTGACGCTGCCGTGGCCGTCCCACTCGGGCACGAACACCCGGTCCTGCGGCTCGTACGGATAGTCGAAGTGCGGGCCCACGAAGAACACGAAGAGGAAGAGCGGCTGGTCCGGCGGGGTCGCCGCGGCGATCGCCTCGGCGCGCTTCACCATCTCCCGGTCGGCGGTGAGGCCGTCGGTGTCGCACCAGGTCTCGAGGTCGCTGCCCGCCCCGCCGAAGACGGTCTGCTTCAGGTTCATCCAGTCCACGCAGGAGGCGGCCAGCATCCGGACGTCGTAGCCGTTCTCCTTGAACGCCGGGAAGAGCATGGGCCGGCGGCCGGCGCCCACCGTCGCCTCGAGCTTCTGGGCCTGGATGCTGTAGACGAGCGAGAAGATCGCGTAGTGCGTCGCGCTCGCGGTGGAGGAGTGGTTCGTGAAGCGCGCCCCCGCCTCGGCGCGGCGCCAGACGTTCGGCATCGTGCGCGCGTCGAGGTGGTCGTGCGGCGTGGACTCGATGGTCACGAAGACGACGTCGGGCTTCCGCGTGAACCGGATCTCCTTCGGATCGAGGCCGGCGGGGAGCCGCATCGCGTCGGCGTGGGCGAAGGGGTCCTGGTTGCGCTTGCCGAAGATCGCGTCGGCGATCTTCCCCATCCGGATGGGCGGCTGGAGCGGGAGGACGCCCGAGGCGGCGAAGATCGCGGGCCCTCCGAAGTGGGTGAGGGCCTGCCCGTAGACGCGCTCCGCGCCGGCGAGGAGGAGGATCGCCGCGGCGGCGCGCCAGGCGCGCCGGCCGGGGCGGGCGAACCGCGCGACGAACCAGGCGCCGGCGAGCGTGTCGAGGGCGACGAACGCGACGGCCATCGCGGCGAACAGCGCGATGTCCCGCGGCGCCACCCCGGTCTCCTTCAGGGCGCGCGGCTGGGTGAGGACCTGGAAGAAGAAGCCGTTCAGGTGGAAGCCCACCGCCCCGTAGACTTGGCTGTCGAGGGCGAGGGCGGCCGTCCCCAGCCCGGCCACCCCGGGCGCGAGGAGCCGGTACGCCCGGGGCCAGGGCGAGGCAGGGAGCGCGAGCAGGAACGCCGCCAGCGCGAGGAGGAGCGCCTGCGGCAGGAAGGTCGGCCAGAGCGCGAGCCGGTAGGCCGGCGGCGCCGCGTGCACCGCGGCCGAGATCGACGGCGCGTAGAGGAACAGGAAGAGCGGGACGTGCAGGAGCGCCCAGGCGAGCGCGGCGGCCCGGAGGGCGGGGCGGCCGGGCGCGGGGGCCGCGGAGGAGACGAGCATCGGGGGCGGACCCTAGCAGAGCGGCCCCGGGCGCGGAAGCCGGACGCCGCCGCGGCGGCCGCCCGCCCGCCCGCTCGCCCGGCCGCTACCTGGGCGGCCCGTCCCCGCGCGCCAGCTCGCGGAGCTTCGCGTACTTCAGGAGCGTACCGTTCGCGTGCATGCACGCGAGCAGGAAGCCGTGCAGGCCGTCGAGGAACCCGCGCTTCAGCACGTAGGCGCGGAGGAAGGTCGCGAGCGGTGCGAGGACCAGCTTGGCGGCGGACGCGCGCCGGCCGCGCTCGAAGGCGTCCCGCGCGGCGAG
This sequence comes from Anaeromyxobacter oryzisoli, assembly GCF_022690765.1. Taxonomy (GTDB): domain Bacteria; phylum Myxococcota; class Myxococcia; order Myxococcales; family Anaeromyxobacteraceae; genus Anaeromyxobacter; species Anaeromyxobacter oryzisoli. Next base: position 2,135 of record NZ_JALCZA010000109.1, read on the forward strand.
GTTCGTGTACCGGTTCGCCTTGAGGACGTGCTCCTCGAGCCGCAGGTACGTGTAGTGGAGGAGGTGCCCCTCGAGCCGCGCCACCCGGAGACCCGGCGCGAGGACCAGCGCCTCGTGCACCGCGCTCGCGTTCCACGAAGCCGCGTCGCGGGGGAAGAGCCGGATCTTGCGGTCGGGGTACTCGAGCCCGTGGCGGAGGAAGCGGCCGTAGTACCAGTTGAGGCGGGAGACCGCGTAGGCGCCCTCGAGGCCGCGCCGGCGCGCCGCGAGGATCGCCTGCTGGAGCGGCTCGTCGAGGACCTCGTCGGCGTCCACGGAGAGGACGTACCGGTGCCGGGCGGCGGCGTCGCCGAGGTTCTTCTGGGGGCCGAAGCCGAGCCACGCCTGGCTGATCACCCGCGCCCCGAGCCGCTCCGCGATCGCGACCGTGTCGTCGGTCGAGCGGTCGTCCACGACCACGATCTCGTCCACCACCGGGAGGAGCGACCGGAGGCACCGCTCGAGGTTGCGGGCCTCGTTCTTGGTGATCACGACGGCGGAGATGGGGTCCATGCGTCGCTCCGGGTTACCCCGGACCGGTGGTCGCCGGCAACCGGCGCGGGCGAGCGGGCTCGCCGCGGGAGACGCCGCCGCAGGCGCTCCGCGCGCGCGACGTGGCGGGGCTCCCCGCCACCTGCCCGCCCTCCCGGACGGCGCGAGCGCGTGATAGGGTTCGCGCCTCGCCGGAACCGCGGCACGCATGAACGCGACCCTCGTCGTCACCACCTACAACCGCAAGGACGCGCTCGAGCTCGTGCTCGAGAGCGCGCTCGCGCAGACCGTGCTCCCGGCCGAGATCGTGGTGGCGGACGACGGCTCCCGGCCGGACACCGCCGCGCTCGTCGCCGCCGTCGCGGCGCGCGCGCCGGTGCCGGTGCGCCACTGCTGGCACGAGGACACCGGCTTCCGCCTCGCGGCGATCCGGAACCGGGCCGTCGCCATGGCGCAGGCCCCGTACGTCGTGCTCGTGGACGGGGACCTCGTGCTCGAGCGCCACTTCCTCGCCGACCACCTCCGCGCGGCGCGGCCGGGCCGGTGGGTGCAGGGCGGCCGGGTCCTCCTCTCCGAGGCGGTGACCCGCGACGCGCTCGCGCGCAGGCGGCTCGCCTTCGGCCCGCTCGAGCCCGGGACGCGCAACCGGAAGAACGCGGTCCGGGCGGGGTGGCTCTCGCGGCTCGCCTCGTACCACGGCGACGACCCGTACCGGGTGCGGGGCGCGAACCTCGCCTTCTGGCGCGAGGACGCGCTGCGCGTGAACGGGTTCAACGAGGACTTCGAGGGCTGGGGCCGGGAGGACTCCGAGTTCGCGGCGCGGATGAGCCACGCCGGGGTCCGGCGGCTGCACCTCAAGTTCGCCGCGGTGGCCTACCACCTGTGGCACCCGGAGGCGTCCCGGACGCTGCTCGCGCGGAACCAGGAGATCCTCGACGCGACGCTCGCCGCGCGGGCCACGCGCTGCGAGCACGGCATCGCGCGGTACCTCGCCGGCTAGTGCCTCGTCAGGTACGCGGACCGCGCGATACGAGTGCACCGTCGCCGCCGCCTCGGCGGGGCGTATACATCATAGCAAACGCGGGCGTCGGATTTCTGTCGGGCTCCTTATTGGCATCCGTGAATGGCGCCTCAGCGGGTGATGCGCTCAAGGCCGGGCTGATTTCGGGCGCCATATCTGGGGGCATCGCAGCGATCGCTGTTGCGGGCTTCGCGCTGAAGAACATGGAAGGGTACGCTCGCGTTTCGCGAGGCTACGAACTGCTGCCGGACGGGAACTACGTGACCCCCAGTGGAGATGCCGCCCTCCTGGACTTCGAGGATCCAATCATGCCTGAGGGAGTCACCGGTAGCCCCTTGGGTGAGACAGGGAGCACCGGCACCCTCGGAGAGTTGGGCACGCTCGGCAAGTTGGGCGAGAACGTGAAACTCCTGCAGAACTGGGGCTGGGCACACGATGGCCTCTGTGGTGTACTTGGCACGGGAGGGTTGGCCCCGCTTTCGCTCGGGACGCAGCCGCTCGGCGCACTGATGGGCTTCTTTATGCTTCCCGGCGTGGCCGGTTATTTGGGATCGGACTGGGAGTATCGTTGACCCGGGTTAACTGGGATTTGATGAAACGGGGTCCGGCGCCGCCCGTGACCGAGGATCGAGCCTGGGTGGGTTGGTGCTCTAACAGTGCAAGCATCAAATACGTGACCCTGGACCTCGACCTGACGGCCTCGTCGAGCGGCGAACTGGGAGGCGCCCCAAGGGCAAGTCCGGGGGCGGGCTCGCCACGGTCGAGCGGGAGGGGTTGGGCGCTTTCGAACGGGGCGTGTGATCCCAAATTGTTCATTCATGGCTGGCCTCCAGCCTTCTGCGTCGTTATCTCGTTCGCGAATTGTGGATCTTGGTAGCCACCACGGTCCAGGTGGTGACCAGTTGCCTTTGGACATCTACCCCTGAAGCGGTACTCCGGTACGTTCCTTCCTGTGACCCTCCGCCTTACCGCTCTCGGGGCCTTGGCCTCGATCTGTCTCTGCGCATTGCCTCACACATCCCTGGCCCTCGAAGAGTCCGCTCCGGCGGCAGCTGTCCATAAGCCGGCGGAGGCTGCCTCGGAGCCAGTGGTTTCCGCCCCCGCCGACAACGTGCCGCCGAAGAGCGCAAGAGACGAACCACGCAGCGTCATCCCCATCTTCGGCTTGCAGTACTCGCGGCTGCAGGGCTTAGCCGGCTCGCTCGGTGTGGGCGTCGGCCGCGAGGAGCCGCGGAACCGCTGGCGCGGGCTTGTCGCGTTGGTCGAGCCCGGCGCTGGGGGCTTCAAGGTGCAGGTCGGCGCCGGGTGGGTGTCCGGGGCCGAGGCCGCCCTCTTTGCGCGCGGCTCCTGGCTACGGACCTGGGGCCATCCTGGTGGTGTGAGCCGATACCAGAACTACGCCGGCACCGAATTGGAGGGGGTGCTACTCGGCTTCAACGTCATGGTCGGGCTCTACCGCCACGTCGGCGGGTCACCGATCGACCAAAACTGGGTTGGGACCGCCGGCGTCGGGCTTTGGTACTGACGGCGGGCGACCCGCGCCCGCTCTTCGCGAGTGAGCGCGGCGAGCTCCTGGGCAAGGCGGAGAAGATCGCGGAGGTCACGAGCCACGGGCGGATTCTAGCACCGGGACTCCCTGAGCGCTTCAGTGCACCGTCGCCGCCGCCTCGGCGGGGCGGGACCCCTTCGAGAAGGCGATGTTCCCGTCGGGCCCCTCGTCCACGACGACGTGGTCGCCGGCCTTGAACTCGCCCCGGAGCAGCTTCGTCGCGAGGGGATCCTGGAGCATCCGCTGGATCGCCCGCTTGAGCGGCCGGGCGCCGTAGACCGGATCGTAGCCGGCGTCGGCGATCGCCTCGCGGGCCGCGTCGGTGAGCTCGAGGGTGACGTGCCGCTCCTCGAGGAGCCTCCGGAGCCGGCCGAGCTGGATCTCCACGATCCGGCCGAGGTCGGCGCGGCCGAGGGGCCGGAACACGACGATCTCGTCCACCCGGTTCAGGAACTCGGGGCGGAACTCGGCCCGGAGGCTCTCGAGGGCCGCCTCGCGGATCGGCTGCATGTCGGCGCCGGGCCGGCCGGCGAGCCGCTGGATCTCCTGCGAGCCGATGTTCGAGGTCATGATCACGACGGCGTTGCGGAAGTCCACCGTCCGGCCCTGGCCGTCGGTGAGCCGGCCGTCGTCGAGGATCTGGAGGAGCACGTTGAAGACGTCGTGGTGCGCCTTCTCGATCTCGTCGAAGAGGATCACGGAGTAGGGGCGGCGCCGCACCGCCTCGGTGAGCTGGCCGCCCTCCTCGTAGCCGACGTAGCCGGGGGGCGCGCCGATGAGCCGGGCGACGGCGTGCTTCTCCATGTACTCGCTCATGTCGATCCGCACGAGCGCGGCCTCGTCGTCGAAGAGGAACTCGGCGAGCGCGCGGGCGGTCTCGGTCTTCCCGACGCCGGTCGGGCCGAGGAAGATGAACGAGCCGATCGGCCGGTTCGGATCCTGGAGGCCGGAGCGGGCCCGCCGGACCGCGGCGGAGACGGCGTTCACCGCCTCCTCCTGCCCGACCACCCGCTCGTGGAGGCGCGCCTCCATCCCGAGGAGCTTCTCCACCTCGCCCTCGAGGAGCTTCGAGACCGGGATCCTGGTCCAGTTGGAGACGACCTCGGCGATCTCCTCCGGCGTCACCTCCTCCTTCAGCATCGCCCCCTCGCCCTGCATCCGCGCGAGCTTCTCCTCCGCGGCCTTCACGCTCCGGGTGAGCTCAGGGATCCGCCCGAACTTGAGCTCGGCGGCCCGCTGGAAGTCGGCCTCGCGCTCCGCGCGCGCCTGCTCGGTCCGCGCCTGCTCGACCTGCTCGCGCAGCGCGTTCAGCTCCTGGATGACGCCCTTCTCGGCGTCCCAGCGCGCCTTGAGGCGCGCGAACTCCTCCTTGCGCTCGCCGAGCTCCTTCTCCACCACGGCGAGCCGCTCGCGCGACGCGGGATCCTCCTCCTTCGCGAGCCCCTGCCGCTCGATCTCGAGCTGGGCGATCCGGCGGCGGACCTCGTCCACCTCGGTCGGCATCGAGTCGATCTCGATGCGCAGCCGCGAGGCCGCCTCGTCCACGAGGTCGATCGCCTTGTCCGGGAGGAAGCGGTCGGTGATGTACCGGTGGCTGAGCCGGGCCGCCTCGACGAGGGCCGCGTCCTGGATGTGCACCTTGTGGTGCAGCTCGTAGCGGTCCTTCAGGCCGCGGAGGATCGAGACGGTGTCGGCGACCGACGGCTCGCCGACGAACACCGGCTGGAAGCGGCGCTCGAGCGCGGCGTCCTTCTCGACGTGCTTGCGGTACTCGTTCACCGTCGTCGCGCCGATGGCGTGCAGCTCGCCCCGGGCGAGGGCGGGCTTCAGCATGTTGCCGGCGTCCATCGCCCCCTCGGCGGCCCCGGCGCCGACGAGCGTGTGCATCTCGTCGATGAAGAGGATGATCTTGCCCTCGGAGGAGGTGACCTCCTTGAGCACGGCCTTGAGCCGCTCCTCGAACTCGCCGCGGTACTTGGCGCCCGCGACCATCGCGCCGAGGTCGAGGGCGAGGAGCCGCTTCCCCTTGAGGCCCTCCGGGACGTCGCCGTCCACGATCCGCCGGGCGAGCCCCTCGACGATCGCGGTCTTGCCGACGCCCGGATCGCCCACCAGCACCGGGTTGTTCTTGGTGCGGCGGGAGAGGATCTGGACGGTGCGGCGGATCTCGTCGTCGCGGCCGATCACCGGGTCGAGCTTGCCCTCCTTCGCGAGCTGGGTGAGGTCCTTCGCGTACTTCTCGAGGGCACGGAACTGGCTCTCCGCGTCGGGGGAGGTGACCCGCGCGCCGCCGCGGAAGCCCTCGAGCGCCGCGTGGATCCGGTCCGCGCTCGCGCCGGAGGTCCGCAGCGCCTCGCCGGCGCCGGTCTTCTCGCCGGCCGCGGCGAGGAGCAGGTGCTCGGTCGAGACGTACTCGTCCTTGAGCCGCTTCGCCTCGTCCTCGGCGCGGTCGAGCAGCTTCATGAGCCGGTTCGACGGGTAGGGCTCCGCCCCGCCGCCGGAGACCGTCGGGACGGTGCGCAGCTCGTCCTCGATCCGCGAGGCGACGAGCGTCGGCTCGGCGCCGATCTTCTGGAGGATCGGCCGGGTCGTGCCCTCGTCCTGGGCGAGGAGGGCGAGCACGAGGTGCTCCACGTCGACCGCCTGGTGATCGCGCCGGCGCGCCTCCGCCTGGGCGGCGGCGAGCGCCTCCTGCGCCTTGACGGTCAGCTTTTCCGTTCGCATGGCCCGAACGTAAATCGCGGATCGGAGCTGGCAAGCGGCCCGGCCGCGGAGGCCGCGCGACCCCGACGGGCGTCGCCGGCGCGCGCGCCGCGGGGAGGACCGGCGCGGCCGGCACGCCGAGCTCGCTTCCCCTCCACCCGGGGTAGACGGAGAATGCACCGTTCGCAAAGAGCCTCGGGAACCCCGTGATCGCCGCCGCGCCGACCGCCCCTGCCGCCGAGCCCCCTGCCGCCCCCCCGGCCGACGCGGGGCACGGCCGGCGCCTGGCGCTGACGATCGCGGCGGCGCTCCCGCTGCTGGTCCTGATCGGGCTGAAGGACGTCGCGGCCGTCGAGCTGACCGCGCCGGAGTACGTCTCGTTCCACACCGCCCTCGAGCTCGCGGTCGCGTCGATGCTCCTCGCGACGTTCGCGGTGCAGTGGTTCGCGGCCGGTTCGCGCGCCTTCCACGACGCGCGGGCGCGCGTGCTCGGCTCGGCGCTCCTCGCCGGCGCGATCTTCGAGGGGCTGCACGCGCTGGTGTTCCCCGGGATGCCCGGCTTCTTCGGCCCGGGCACGGTGGAGCGCGGCATCGTGTACTGGCTCGCCGCGCGCGTATGGACCGTGGTCGCCCTCGTCGTCGCCCCGCTCCTCGCCCCGAAGCGCGACGGGCCGCTGCTCCGGCGCCGCGTGCTCGTGCCCGCGAGCGTCGTGGCGGTCGGCGCGGTGCTCGCGCTCGACCTCCTCGTCCTCCCGCGGCGGCACCTCTTCTACGTGCCGGGGCGCGGCCTCACCCCGCTCAAGCTCGCGATCGAGGGGGTGCTCGCCGTGGTCGCGGCGGCGGGCGCGATCGCCCACGCGCGCGCCGCGCGGCGGACCGGCGACCGCGCCCGCGGCCGGCTCTCCGCCGCGCTCTACCTGATGGCGCTCTGCGGGATCTCCTTCGCGCTCTACGCCCACGCGTACGACGCCTTCAACGTGCTCGGTCACCTGTACATGACGGGCGCCGCCGTGCTGGTCTTCGACGCGCTGTTCCTCGCCGCGCTGGTGAAGCCGTACGCCGAGCTCGACGCCCTCCGGGCCCACGTCGCGGGCGAGCTCGAGGTGACGATCGCCCGGCTCCGCGAGCGGACCGAGCAGCGCGACGACCTGCTGCGCGCGGTCTCGCACGACCTGCGGACGCCGCTCCAGGTCGTGCTCCTCCGGGCGTCCAGCCTCGCCCGCGCGGCGCCGGAGACCCACGGCCGGGCCGCCCGCAGCATCCTGGGCGCCGGGCGCCGGATGGAGCGGATGCTGCGCGACCTCGTGGACTCCGCCCGCGCGGAGAGCGGCCAGCTCGTCCTCGCCCGCGAGCCGGTCCCGCTCGCGCCGTTCGTCGCCGGCCTGCTCGCCGAGGCCGACGGCGTGCTGGAGGTCGGGCGCGTCACGAACGCCGTCTCCCCGGCGCTGCCCCCCGCCGACGCGGACCCGGACCGGCTCGAGCGCATCCTCCTGAACCTCGTCGGCAACGCGCTCAAGTACTCGCCCGGCCCGGTGACGGTGAGCGCCAGGCGCGACGGGGGCGCGCTCTGCGTCTCGGTGCGCGACGAGGGGGACGGCATCGCGCCCGAGGACCAGGCGCGGATCTTCGAGCGCTACGTGCGCGCCCGGAGCGTTCGCCAGGACGGGCTCGGCCTCGGGCTCTTCATCGTGCGGCGCCTCGTCGAGGCGCACGGCGGCCGGATCCGGGTGGAGAGCGTGCCCGGCCAGGGCAGCGTCTTCTCGTTCACGCTCCCCGTCGCGGGCTGACGGCCGACCGCGCCGGAGGCGGTCGCGGGAGGGCGGACGAGGTCGGCGATCGCCCGGCCGACCGGAGGGGGGTGCGGCCGGCCCGGGCGGTCCTTGCGCCGGGCGGCGCCGGCGCACATGGCTGCGGCGACCGCTCCAGGTCGATCCTCCTCCCGTGACCCCGAACCCGTCGATCCTCGCCGTCGGCCGCGCGCTGCCACCGAACGCCGTCGATCAGGAGACCCTCATCGCGGCGCTCTCCGCCTACTGGGGAGCCCGCCACTACAACGTGGAGCGGCTCGCCGAGCTGCACCGCGCCGTGAAGGTCGGGGTGCGCCACCTCGCGCTCCCCCTCGCCGAGTACCCGGCGCTGGACAGCTTCCAGCGCTGCAACGACGCGTTCCTGCGGGTCGGGGCCGACCTCGGCGAGGCGGCGGTCCGGGACGCGCTCGACCGGGCCGGCCTCGCGCCGCGCGACGTCGGGCATCTCTACTTCGTGACGGTGACCGGCGTCTCGACGCCCTCCCTCGACGCGCGCCTCGCGAACCGGCTCGGCCTCGCGCCGGGGGTCAAGCGGACGCCCATCTTCGGCCTCGGCTGCCAGGCGGGCGCCTCCGGGATCGCCCGCGCCTCGGACGCGCTCCGGGCCTTCCCGGGCCAGGTCGCGGTGGCGCTCTCGGTCGAGCTCTGCTCCCTGACCCTCCAGCGCGACGACGCCTCGGTCACGAACGTGATCGCGACCGGGCTGTTCGGCGACGGCGCCGCCGCCGCGGTCCTCGCCGGCGGCGAGCGGCCAGCCGCCCCCGGCGCGCCGCGGGTGCTCGCCACCCGCTCGGTGTTCTACCCGGACACCGAGTGGGTGATGGGCTGGGACGTGGTGGACACCGGCTTCAAGGTGGTCCTCTCGGCGAAGGTGCCGCAGGTGATCGAGGCGAACATCGGGCGCGACGTGGACGCGTTCCTCGCGGAGCACGGGCTCGACCGCGCCGCGATCCGCCACTGGATCGCGCACACCGGCGGGCCGAAGGTCCTCGAGGCGTTCCGGCGCGGGCTCGGCCTGCCGGAGGCGGCGCTCGCCCGCTCCTGGGCCTCGCTCCGCGACGTCGGGAACCTCTCCTCCGCGTCGGTCCTCTTCGTGCTCGCCGATCTGCTCGACTCCGGCGAGCCGCGGCCGGGCGACCTCGGGCTCCTCGCGGCGATGGGGCCGGGCTTCTCGGCCGAGCTGGTGCTGCTCCGATGGTGAGCGGGGGCGCGAGCGGGGAGGGGCTCACCGGGCGCGAGGCGCGCGTCGCGGCGGAGATCCGCCGCATCGCCCGGGAGGACCTGGGGCTCGAGGCGGCCGCGCCCGCCGGCGCGCCGCTCGCGTCCGCGCTCGACTCGCTCGCGCTCCTCTCCCTCGTCGTGGCGGTGGAGGACCGGTTCCGGGTGGCGTTGTCCGACGAGGCCGCCGCGGGGGCGCGGAGCCTCGAGGACCTCGCGCGCCTCGTGGCGGCGCGCGCCGCCCCGGAGGCGTTCCCGTGATCCTCCGCGGTCCGCCCCAGCCGCCCCCGCGCCACGCGACGCTCGTGCGCGCCCTCGCCGAGGCGGCGCGCCACCCGAGCGGCGTGACCTTCGTGGATCTCCAGGAGCGCGAGGTCTTCGAGCCGTGGGCGGAGGTCCGGGCCCGCGCCCTGCGCGCCGCCGCGAACCTCGTCCACCTCGGCGTCCGGGAGGGGGACCGGGTGGCCGTCGTGCTCCGGACCGAGCCCGCCTTCCTCGACGCGTTCTTCGGCGCCTGGCTCGCCGGGGCGGTGCCGGTGCCGCTCTACCCGCCGGTGCGCCTCGGCCGGATGGAGGAGTACCTCGCCGCGACCGGCCGGATGATCGCCGTCTCCGGCGCGCGGCTGGTGGTCTCCGCCGGCGGCACGCGGCGGCTCCTCGGGGAGGCGGTGGAGCGGGGCGGGCCGGACCTCGGCTGCGTGGACGCCGACGCGCTCCGGGAGCTCCCGGCGCGGATCGCCCGCGACCCCGCGCCGGACGCGCTCGGGCTCGTGCAGTTCTCCTCGGGCTCGACGGTGGACCCGAAGCCGGTGGCGCTCACCCACGCCGCGCTCGGCGCGATGAGCGACGCGCTGGTCGCCCTCACGGCGGCCGACGCCCGCGACGTGCTGGTGTCGTGGCTGCCGCTCTACCACGACATGGGGCTCATCGGCGGGCTGCTGGCCGCGATGAGCTACCCCGGGCCGCTCGTGCTCGTCCCGCCCGAGCACTTCCTCGCCCGGCCGGCGCTCTGGCTGCGGGCCATCGCGCGCCACCGCGGGACCATCTCCGCCGCGCCGAGCTTCGCCTACGCGTACGCGGCGGCGCGGGTGCGCGCGCGGGAGCTCGAGCGCGTGTCCCTCGCCACCTGGCGGCTCGCGCTCGACGGCGCCGAGCCGGTCTCGGCCACCGCGCTCCGGAGCTTCGCGACCCGCTTCGAGGAGCACGGGCTCGACCCGGGCGCGCTCGTCCCGGTGTACGGGCTCGCCGAGGCGGCGCTCGCCGTCACCTCCCGGCGCCCCGGCGCGCCGCTCGCGGGCCGGAGGCTCGACCCGGTGGTCCTCGCCCGCGACGGGGAGGTCGTCCCGGGGCCGCGCGAGGTGATGGCGGTGGGCACGCCGGTGCCGGGCGTGGAGGTCGAGGTGCGCGGCGCGGGCGGGGAGGGGCTCGGCGAGGGGCGGCTCGGCCGGATCTTCGTCCGGGGCCCGGCGCTCATGCGGGAGTACCTGGGCGATCCGGAGGGCACGGCGCGCGCGCTCCGGGACGGCTGGCTCGACACCGGGGACCTCGGGTTCGTGGCGGACGGCGAGCTGTACGTGCACGGCCGGGCGAAGGACGTGGTGTCCGTGCGCGGCGCGAACCGCGCGCCGGAGGAGTTCGAGGCCCCGCTCGCCACGGTGCCGGGGCTGCGGCCCGGCTGCGCCGTCGCCCTCGGGTTCGTCCCGGAGGGCGGGGAGGGCGAGGCCCTCCTCGTGCTCGCGGAGCGGGCGCGCGAGGGCGGCGTGGACGACGGCGACCTGGAGACCCGGGCGCGCCGGGCGATCCTCGAGGCGACCGGGGTCGCGCCGCACACCGTCCGGATCCTCGCGCCCGGCACGCTCCCGCGGACCTCCTCCGGGAAGCTCCGCCGCCAGGAGGCGCTCCGGCTCTACACCGCCGGCCGGCTCGCGCCGCCGCGCGGGATGAACCCGCTCCGGCTCGCGGTGAAGGCGGCGCGATCCCAGCTCGCCTACGCGCGATCGCGCCGGCGCGGGGACGGGCGGTGACGGCGGCGAGCGGCCGCGTCCGCGACGCGGTGGTGGTCGGGGGCGGCCCCGCCGGGCTCGCCTTCGCCATCGCCGCGGCCCGGCGCGGCCTCGACGTGGCCGTCCTCGAGCGGGGCGCCGCGCCGCTCGACCGCGCGTGCGGCGAGGGGCTCCTGCCGGCGGGCGTCCGCGCCCTCGGAGCGCTCGGGGTCCTCCCGCTGCTGCCCTCGGCGGACACCGCCCCGGTGTGGGAGATCCGCTGGTACGAGCCCGGCGGCGGTGGCGCGCGGGTCGCGCTCCCGGCGCCCGGCGGGCTCGGCGTCCGGCGCACCGCGCTCCGGGCGGCGCTCCGGGCGCGGGCGGTGGCCCTCGGCGTGGAGGTGCGTGAGGGCGCGGAGGTGATCGCGCACCGGCGCGCCCCGGGAGAGATCCGCGCGGAGCTGGCGGGCGGCGACGCGGTCGCGGCGCGCGTGCTCGTCGCGGCGGACGGGCGCGGCTCCCCCGTGCGCCGGCGGGAGGGGCTCGACCGGCCCGTCGCCGGGCCGCCGCGCTTCGGGATCCGCCGGCACTTCGCGCTCGCGCCCTGGGCCGACGCGGTGGAGGTCCACTTCGGCGACCGCGCGGAGGCGTACGTCACGCCCGCCGGCGCCCGGCGGGTCGGGATCGCGTTCCTCCTCGAGTTGGAGCGCGGCGGTCGAGCCCGGTACGACGAGCTCCTCGGCCGGTTCCCGGCGCTGGCGGCGCGGGTCGCCGGCGCGCCG
>NZ_JALCZA010000011.1 GCF_022690765.1 Anaeromyxobacter oryzisoli
CCGCGAAAGGAGCGCGATCCAACACTCACCGTGAAGCCATCGGCCGCCTCGCGAACGGACGGTAGCGCGACGTGCGATTCGAGGCCACGGCGCCGGCCAAGGCTCGTTGCGCTCTCGGTGAAACGCGAGCCTCTTCGGGGCCGATCTTGCGCAGACGGTTTCCATGGCATCGTGACGCCCCGGCCTTTCCATCTTCCTGAGCCCGGACCGCTCGTCATTCAGGGCCGTTCGCCTGCAAGGCCCCTCCTCGACCGGGCCTGCTCTCTGCCCGAGATGTGTTGAATCCTGAGGGCGCAGCCCCCGTGTAACCTGGCTAAACGAGGGCGCGAGGCGCGACACCGAAGGTGTTCGCGGATCGCGAACCCTCGTTTAGCTCGCGCGGGCGCGGAGGCGCTCCGCGAGGCCAGCGGTCGTCATCCTCGGCCAGGCAGCCGGCGCGGGGCGCACGGCCTCCGCGATCGCCTCCACGGCCCGGACCAGCCCCCGCCCGGCCGCGGCGAGCAGCACGACGGGGATGAGGAAGATGCCGAACAACGGGACGACGATCGCGAGGACGGCTACGAGGGACATCGCGGCGGCGGCCTGGGCTCCAGTGGTCTGCTGCATTGTGGACCTCCAAGGTTGGGAATCCACGATGCGCGCGTCCCCGGCGCGGGGAGAGACGCAAGAACGGATGGTCCATCAGCCATCGTTATGCTTGCGCTCTCTGCCATCACCGGATGAAGGGGGCTGGGTACACAACGACCCACGAGCGCAGGCGTGTCTGGAAGGCGCTGAGGGGCCGCGGGTGCGAGCGCGCCTGCACGGCAAGCGTGGGGCTGGCTCGAGAAGGATGTGGAGGCCGGGGCGCCGCCCGCGGACGGGAACCGGAGTGACAAGATCGGCCCCGAAACAGCCCGTGCTTCACCGGCTTGATGAGGCGCCCGCCGCGACTCTCGCCCGCCACCGTCGCGGGTGCGACGGGGAAGCGCCGCACGTGTCACCGTCGGCCGCGAGCCGGAGCGGCTATCCGCTCACCCCGAGCGCTTCTTCTTCACTGCGCGCGGTGGCTGCGGCTCCGTTCGCGCGACAGGTGCGGAGTCGATGAGCCCACCGTTCGACCGCCGCCTGAACCGGTCCATCAAGGCGTCCCCGAAGACCTTCCGAGCGGCGAGCTGGTTGTGAAAGAAACAGAGGAGGTAGATGTTCTCGACCGTGGGCGGGCCGCCCAGGGCCTCGGCCTCGCGGTGTTCGAACTCGAGTTGGTAGGTCGAGCCGCAGATGCCGCCGGAGTCGAGGGGGTACTGGCAGCGGCCGCCGTCGCGGAGCCAGACCTGGCGCTTCACCTCGGCGGAGAGGTGCTCCGGTTTCGAGGGGCGGCGCTTCGCGAGCGGCTTCTGCACGAGCCCCCTCCGCTTGGCGCTCCGGGCGAGGAGGAGGTCGAGGCCGACCTCGAGGATCTCCTCCGTGGTGGCACCGAAATGCGAATGGGAGAGCGCATCCCGCGCAGCGTCGAGCTTCTCGAGAAAGCGGCGGGAGACGTTGAAATGAAGGTGCCGGAGGTCGGCGCTGAGCGGCTCGATGGATGTGCCACGGGGCTCGCGGGAAGATGGGGCTTGCGCCGCAGCGCGCGGAGAGTTGGCATCGACAGGGTTTTCCGGCGAACCTCGCGCCTCGAGCAGCTCGAACGGCGCCGCCGTGACGACGTTCGGAGCTGCGATCGCGAGCGCCCCGCCCGGGCTCGCCGCCGCCGCGATCTCGAGACCCGGAACGACCTCCTCCGTGGCCGGGGCGCGCACCGCCGTCACGATCTCGCGATGCGGCGGTTTCTCGACCGGCTTGATCTCGGCTGCAACCTCCGCCGCCTCGTGCTTCGAGCGGTGGAAGAACCGCGGCAGCACCTCCGCCCGGTTCTCGGGCGAGATCACCTTCGCCAGCTCCGCGATGCTCGAGATGCAAAGTCGCCCATCGCGCAACGGCTCGATCACCTCGGGGAACCGCTGCACCAGCTCGGCCGCGGTCTTCCGGTAGAACGCCGCCCCCTTCGAAAGCCCGAGCTCGCGATGGAGGAACCAGAACAGGCTCGAGTAGCCGAGCTCGACCCAGAGCCGCCGGCGATCGAAATCGGCGAGCGCGACGAGAAAATCGGCCATGCAGTCGTGCTCGCGGCGGAGGAGCTCGGAGAGCCGGGCGGAGAGATCGCGTGCGTTCATGAGCGGATCGTCTCACGGGAATTCGCGGCCTCCGCAGACGCACGCAATTGCGCCCTGGCGCGAGAACGGGAACCCGCCTTCGCGCCTCGGCCCCGCAAGGACTCCCGGCGCACGGCGCCCCCGCGGCGCTGCGAGAGAGGCCTCTTCGGACCACCTGGACTCGCGAAGCGTCACCGACCGGAAAACGCGTCAATCGCTGAGTGGTGAAATCGGGGTTCCTGCGAAAGGACTGCGCCCCAATGCTCACCGTGAAGCCATCGGCCGCCTCGCGAACGAGCGGCAGCGCGACGGGGGACTCAGGCCATGGTGCCGGCGGAAGCTCGCAGCGCTATCGGTGAAACGCGGGCCTCTTCGGGGCCGATCTTGCGCAGACGATTCCCACGCACTGCGGCGCCCCGGCCTTTTCATCTTCCCGAGCCCAGACCGTTCGTCGTTCAGGGCCGTTCGCCTGCAAGGTCCCTCCTCGACCGGGACTGCTCTTTGCGCGAGGACATGATGGATCCTGAAGCCTGGAAGGCACCTTGAGCATGGGCAGGTCCCGCGCTGGCAAGCAGCATGTGCCACAGCGTTTCAATACGAGTGGGTTCCATCATGGGGCTCACGCTGGCCGCTCGACGCCTGCACCAGGGCCGGCGCGGCCACGACCTTCCCGCGGAACAGCCGGTACACGAAGATCGAGTAGGCGAGCACGAGCGGGACGCCGAGGGCGGCGATGACGAGCATCGCCCCAAGCGCCCGGGGCGAGGACGACGCGTTGTAGGCCGTCAGGCTGTTCGCGAGGTCGAGCGACGAGGGCACGATCACGGGGAAGGCCGACACCGCCGTGACGAGGATCATCCCGGCGAGGGTGACCGAGGACGCCACGAACGCCGCGCCGGCCCGCCCGCGCCGCGAGAGGACGGGGACGGCGAAGAGGGCGACGAGGGTCACGACGGCGAGCGCGAGCCAGAGCGGGTCCCCGACCTTCCGGAACAGGAACGGGGACGTCGCCCAGGTGGCGACCGTCGCGGCCGCGTAGAGCGCGGCGAACGCGCCCCAGAGCGGCGTCACCCAGCGCGCCAGGCGGGCCTCGAGGGCGCCGGTGGTCTTCAGGCGGAGGTAGAGCGCCCCGTGCATCGTGAACATGGCGAGGGAGAGGACGCCGACGAGGAGCGCGTACGGGTTCAGGAGGCCGAGGAAGTGTCCCGCCCACTCGTGCTCGGCGGTCACGGGCACCCCGCGCAGCACGTTCCCCACCGCCACCCCGAAGAGGACGGCCGGGAGGAGGCTGCCGAGGCCGAAGGCGAGGTCGAAGCCACGCCGCCACGCCGGCCCGTCGCCGAGGAGCCGGAACTCCATCGCCACCGCGCGGCCGATGAGCGCGACGAGCACGAGCATCAGCGCGAGGTAGAAGCCGCTGAACACCGTGGCGTAGACCACCGGGAAGGCCGCGAAGAGCGCGCCCCCGCCGGTGAGGAGCCACACCTCGTTGCCGTCCCAGAACGGCCCGATGGCCTGGAGGTGGACGCGCCGCTCCCCCTCGTCCCGCGCGAGCAGGGAGAGGACGCCGACGCCGAGGTCGAAGCCGTCGAGGACGGCGTACCCGGCGAAGAGGACGGCGACGAGGGCGAACCAGATCGTGTCGAGAGCCATGGCGGTCTCCTGGCTAGGCGGCGGCGCGGGCGGCGGGCTCGACGTCCACGGCCGGGGCGATCCGCGCCTTGCGGATCATGAGGGTGAGCCAGAGCGCGAAGAGCCCGAGGTAGACGAGCCCGAAGAGCCCCAGCGAGAAGGCGATCTCGGCCGCGGACACCGCGGGCGAGTGCGCCTGGCCGGTCCGGAGCAGGCCGTAGACGATCCAGGGCTGCCGGCCCACCTCGGCCGCGACCCACCCGAGCTCGCACGCGGCGAGCGGGAGCGGCATGGACCAGAGCAGGAGGCGGAGCGTGCGGCGATCCTCGAAGAGCTTGCCGCGGTAGAGCTGCCACGCGGCCCACGCCATGAGGGCGATGAACCACCCGCCGAGCGCCACCATGTTGTGGAACGAGACGAAGGTGAGCCAGAGCGGCGGCCGGTTTTCGGGCGCGAACTGGTCGATCCCCTGGACGTGCGCGCTCGCGTCGCCGAACGCCATCCAGGAGAGCAGGCCCGGGATCTCGACCTTCGCGCGGAGGGTCGGCGGGTCCGAGAACGGCACCGCGAACAGGACCAGCGGCGCGCCCGACTGGCTGGTGTAGAGCCCCTCGATGGCCGCGAACTTCTCCGGCTGCGTGCGGGCGACCTGCTGCGCGTGGAGGTGGCCGGAGGGCATCGCCTCGAGGCAGGAGACGACGAGCCCCCACGCCACCGCGAGCTTCAGCGCCTTGCGCGCGAAGGGCGCGCGCGGGTCCCGGAGCAGGTGCCACGCCGAGACGCCCGCCATGATGAACGCGCCCACCACCAGGGCGGCGATCACGGTGTGGGCGTACCGCGGGAGCGTGGAGGGGTTCAGCGCGGCGGCCCAGAAGTCGGTGAGCTCGGCGCGGCCGTTCCGGACCACGTACCCGGCCGGCGTCTGCTGCCAGGAGTTGGCGATGATGATCCAGAGCGCGGAGAGGGTCGCGCCGACCGCGACCATCAGCGCCGAGAACCAGTGCAGCCGCCTCGAGACGCGCCCTCGGCCCCAGAGGTAGACGCCGAGGAAGGTGGACTCGAGGAAGAACGCGAAGAGCCCCTCGGCGGCGAGCGGCGCGCCGAAGACGTCGCCCACGAACCTCGAATAGGCGGACCAGTTCGTCCCGAACTGGAACTCCATCACGATGCCGGTCGCCACGCCGACGGCGAAGGTGACGGCGAAGAGCTTGCCGAAGAGCTTCCCCACCGCCTCGTAGGCGGCGTCCTGCCGCTTCCAGGCGAACCACTCGGCGATGACGAGCAGCCACCCCAGGCCGATGGAGATCGGCGGGAACAGGTAGTGGAACCCGGCCGTGACGGCGAACTGCACCCGGGCGAGCGTCAAGGCGTCCATGGCCCTCTCCTCGTGAGGGCGGTGCCGCGCGGTCGCGTCCATCATGGACGCGGCGGCGGCCTCGCGCCCCCGCGGGGCCAGTCAGCAACCGCGGTGCCACGCGCGAACCCCGCGGAATGGAAGGGCTCGCGGGAGAGGGGAGGTGGGGGGTGGGGCGATCTTGCCGGCGGGCGGTGGGATCGTCTTGTACGTTCACCCGTCGTTCAGGTCGTCGTCCGGGGCGGGGTCCGGACCTGGCCCGGGGCGCAGCGGGCCGACCAGGCCGTGGCGCTGGATCTTCGCGAACAGCGTCCGGCGGTCGATGCCGAGGAGCCGGGCCGCCATCGAGCGGTTCCACCCGGTCATCGCCAGCACGCGCTCGATGTGGGCCTTCTCGACCTCGGCGAGGGACAGGCCGGCGACGCCCTCGGTCGCCGCCGCGCCGTCCTCGCGCGCGGGCGCCGCGGCCGCGACCGGCTGCCGGACGGCGGGGGGCAGGTCGGCGACGTCGATGCGCCGCCCGCGGGCCGACACGAAGGCGCGCTCCACCGCGTTCCGCAGCTCGCGCACGTTGCCGGGCCAGCGGTACGCCGCGAGCGCCTTCAGCGCCGCCTCGGTGAACCCCAGCGCGGGAGCGCCCTGCGCCAGGGCGATCTCGACGAGCAGGTGCTCGGCGAGGGGCGGCACGTCCTCCGGCCGCGCCGCGAGCGGCGGCATCTCCACCCGGAGCACGTTCAGTCGGTAGAAGAGGTCCTCGCGGAACGCGCCCCGCCTCACCATCGCCTCGAGGTCGCGGTTCGCCGCCGCCACCACCCGCAGGTCCACCTTCACCGGCCGCACGCTGCCGACCGGCGTCACCTCGCCCTCCTGCAGCACGCGGAGGAGCTTCGCCTGCTGCGCGAGCGGGATCTCCGCCACCTCGTCCAGGAAGAGGGTGCCGCCCGAGGACTGCTCCACGAACCCGGGCTGCGCCTCGGTGGCGCCGGTGAAGGCCCCCTTGCGGTGGCCGAACAGGGCGCTCTCGAAGAGCGGCTCGGGGATGGCGGCGCAGTTCACGGGGACGAACGGGCCGGCGGCGCGGGGGCCGCCGAAGTGGACGGCGCGCGCGGCGAGCTCCTTCCCGGTGCCGGACGGGCCCGTCACGAGCACGGTCGCGGTCACGCTCGCCGCGTCCCGGAGCGCGCGGCGCACCTCGCCCAGGGCGGCGCTCGTCCCGATGAGCCGGTCCGCCGAGAAGGGACCCTGGGCGGCCCGCCGGAGCCCCTCGACCTCGCGGCGCAGCTCCAGCTCGCGGGCCGCGTTGCGCAGCACCGCCGCCACCGTCTCCACCTTGAACGGCTTCACCACGTAGCTGTACGCGCCCGCCTGCATCGCCTCGACGGCGTCGTCCACGCTCCCGAAGGCGGTCATGAGGACGACCTTCGCCGCCGGGTGGCGCGCCCGGAGCTCGGCGAGGAGCGTCCGCCCGTCCATCCCGGGCATGCGCACGTCGGAGAGGACCACGTCGGCGGGGGCCGCCTCGAGGAGCTGGAGCGCGGCCGCGCCGCCGCCCGCGCCGCGCACGGCGTAGCCGATCCGGTCGAGGTGCCGGGTGAGGATGTCGAGGAGGCGCGGGTCGTCCTCGACGACGAGCACGCGCAGCGCCCCCGCCGCCTCGCCGGGCCCGCTCACGCGACCTCCGCGGCGGCCGGGAGCTGCACCACGAACGCGGCCCCGCCCAGCGGGCCGTCGCCCACCCGCAGATCGCCGCCGTGCTCGGCGACGATCCGCGCGCAGACGGCGAGGCCGAGGCCGGTGCCCTCCGCGCGCGTGGTGAAGAACGGGTCGAAGATCCGCTCGCGCAGCGCGGGCGGGACGCCCGGCCCGTCGTCGTAAACCTCCATGCGGACCATGCGTTCGCCCTCCTGCTCGATCGTCTGCGCGCGGACGCCGATGCGGCCCCCCTCCGCCACCGCCTGCGCGGCGTTGACGAGTAGGTTCAGGAGCACCTGGTGCAGCCCGTCCGGATCGGCGTCCACCGCGGGCAGGTCGACGGGGAGCTCGGCCTCGAGGCGCACCCGCCTGCGATCGAGCGTGATGCGCAGGAGCGAGCGCACGCGGTCGAGCGCGCCCGCGAGCGGGACCGCGATCCGGCCGGTCCGGCCGCCGCGGGCGAAGGAGAGCAGGTCGCGGACGAGCCGGCTGATCCGCTCGGTCTCGGCCACGATCCCCTCGAGCTTGCCGCGCGCGTCCGGCGCCGCGTCGGGGAGGAGGTACTCGGCGGTGGCGCTGATGACGTTGAGCGGCGTGCCGATCTCGTGGGCGAGCCCCGCCGCGAGGCTGCCGACCATCGCGAGCTTCTCGGAGCGGACGAGCTGTCGATCCAGCCGGGCCTGCGCCGACACGTCACGGGCGACCAGGGCGACGCCGCTCGGGCTCCCCGCGCCGCCCAGCACCGCGGCCGAGACGTCCACCGGCACGGGCTCGCCGCGGGCGTCGTGCCACTCCAGGCGCACGCCGCGCACCGGGCGGCCGCGCGCGGCGCGCTCGAGCAGCCGCGCGAGCGGCTCGGCCGGCGCCACCCGCGCGAGCGGCTGGCCCACCATCTCGGCCGCGGCGCGCCCGAGGAGCTGCTCGGCGCCGCGGTTCCAGCTCGTGACCTTCCCGTCGAGATCGACGGCGACGATCGCGTCCGCGGCCTCGCGGCTGATGTGGGCGAGGAGCTGCTCCTGCCGGAGCACGCGCCCGCGGAGCTGATGGAGCGCCGAGAGATCCTCGATCGCGCAGGTGCGCCCCACGAGCTCGCCCGCCTCGCCGCGGAGGGCGACCGCGGTGATCGCGACCGGCACCAGTCGCCCGTCGCGCGCCCTGCGGACCGTCTCGAGGCGCGGCGCGCGCCCCTCGGCCACGACCCGCGCCGCGAGCGCGCGCTCCTCGTCGGCGCGGTCCTCGGGGATCAGCAGCGCGACCCTGCGCCCCAGCACCTCCTCGACGGTCCAGCCGAGCATCGCCGCCGCGCCG
Source organism: Anaeromyxobacter oryzisoli (assembly GCF_022690765.1). GTDB lineage: Bacteria > Myxococcota > Myxococcia > Myxococcales > Anaeromyxobacteraceae > Anaeromyxobacter > Anaeromyxobacter oryzisoli. The sequence continues at coordinate 8,158 of NZ_JALCZA010000011.1, forward strand.
GGGCTCCACGAGACGATCCGCTCCTCGCGATCGACGACCAGGTGCGCGGTGCTCCCCGCCTCCGCGGGCGCGCGGCCGGCGAGGTCGGGGACGAGCGCGTTCAGGCGCAGGAAGGTCTCCGCGACCCAGGCGAGCCGCCCCGAGGCGTCCTCCACCGGGACGGCCCGGACGCGCCACGCCTCCGGCCGCTCGCCGGGGCGGCCGCGCTCGCGCACGCCCTCCTGCGCCTCGCCGGTGCGGAACACGAGGAGGGGCAGGCAATCCGCGCAGCGCTGCGACCGGTGCCACAGGGCCGCGAAGCAGTGATCGGCCCCGCAGGAGAGCTCGGAGGCCTGCTCGCGGACGAACGCGTTCGCGAGCTGCACCCGGAGCTCGCGGTCCACCAGCGTGATCCCGATGCCCAGCGCGGCGAGCGCGTCGCCGAGGGGCGCGAGGTCCGAGGGGGAGGCGATGCGGAGCGAGGAGGCCGTCACCTGGCGACTCTAAACGAGGGTTCGCGATTCGCGAACACCTTCGGTGTCGCGCCTCGCGCCCTCGTTTAGCCATTTTACACGGGGGCTGCGCCCCCGCCCCGTCGAGCGAGGCTCCCCAGCGCACGCAGAGCGTGCGCGTGTTCGATGATGCCTCACCCCGCGAAGCGGGGCCCACGCGCGCTGGCGCGCGCTGTCCCGCGGGGAGGGGCGCTGCCCCTCCCCACCTGCGGTGGGGCCCCTCCCCGCTGACCGTTCTCGAATCATGACCGACCGTTTAGCGCCGAACCGGGGCGCGGGGAGGCACGCCGAGCCGCGCGCCAGTTCGGCGGCGCGCGTGCGGCCGGGGAAGAGCGGGAGGTGGTTGGCGGAAAGTGAACATGCGCGAGATGGCGCACCCCGCGCGATTCCGCGCATGTAGGCGACCATCTCTACGAACAGCGTGCTCGCGTTCACGATTTCGTAACGACGTGAATTCACTGGTGCTCAAACTGTAGGCGGCTGTGGGTTCGTGTGCGCCCATGCGGCGGAATGCCACGTGCAGGGCACTTTGTCGCGGGAGTTTGCCCCGAGATCGAGCTCGCGGGGCGCGGACGGAGAGGGTGCCAGGCATGCGCAGGCAGGGTCGGTGGATCTGGGCGATCGCGGTCGTCGTGTCGGCGCTGCTCGCCTCGGCTCTCGCGCTGGCGGCGCCTCCGAGCCCCCCTGGCCCCCCTGGAACCCCGACGTACTCGAACGTCGCCTCGACGACGCTGACAGTGAACTGGACCGCTCCGACCTCGGGCGGGAGCGTCGCGAGCTACACGGTCCAGCGCTCGCCGGACGGCACGACCTTCACCAGCATCGTGACGGGCCTCGCTGCGGGGACCTTGACCTACAGCGACTCGGGCCTCACCGCGGCTACCCAGTACTGGTACCGGATCGTCGCGGTCGGGACCGGGGGCGCCGGCTCGACCACGGGCAGCGCGAGCACCGTGACGACGCTGGCGCCGCCCGCGGCGCCCGGGACACCCGGGACCCCGACGTACACGAGCGTGGCGCAGACCACGCTCACGGTGAGCTGGACGGCTCCGACCTCGGGCGGAACCGTCTCGAGCTACACGGTCCAGCGCTCGCCGGACGGCACGAGCTACACCAGCATCGCGACGGGCCTCACCGGGCTGAGCTACCCCGACTCGGGCCTCACCGCGGGCACCCGGTACTGGTACCAGATCATCGCCGTCGGACCGGGCGGCTCGACCACCGGCAACGCGAGCAGCGTGACGACCCTCGCGCCCTCGGGCGCGACCGCGCTCGTCTCCGGCACGGATCCCGCCGCGGTGACGGTCTGCCCGGGGGACGCCGGGATCTACGCCGACCAGTTCGGCTTCACGGCGACGGGGGTCGCGGACACGATCGGGAACGTCACCGCCTCCGGCCTCGGGGCGACGCCCGCCATCTCGCAGCTCGAGCTGCGGCAGGACGACGGCGTGACGTCGGTGATGACGGGGACGCCCGCCGCGAACACGTACACGTTCACGGGCGCCAACCTCGCCGCGCCGGTCGGGACGACCTCCTACCGCCTCTACTTCACCGCCAAGACCCGCGCGCAGCTCGGCGCGAAGGGCGCGTTCACCGTCACCCCGCTCGTGGGCGCGTTCACCTCGACCAACGCCCAGTCCGGGAGCGACACGGCCCAGACGTTCACCATCGACAACGTCGCGTTCACGAACGTGGGCGCGGTGAGCGCCACCGCGAGCAGCTCCACCGCGATCGCGCTGTCCTGGACGGCGGTCGCGGGCGCCTCCGGCTACGTCGTCTACGCGCAGGACGGCGGCGCCCCCGCGAGCGTCCCGACCGACGGCACGATCCCGTCCGCGGGTACGCCGCAGCCGGCGGGCACGCCCTGGGTCGCCTACTCCGGCGTCACCGCCGGCGCCACCGCGTCCGGCCTCACCGCCGGGCACACCTACTACTTCGCGGTCTACGCCCGGGACCCGTGCGTGAACTGGTCGCAGGTGGCCTCCACCGCGGCGGCGACCACCCTCGCGCCCTTCATCGCGGAGGGCGACACCACCGCGAACAGCCCGAAGCCGTCGGCCTCGATCGTGAACCCCGCCGCGAACGCCGCGGTGTTCCCGGCGTTCCGCGTCCAGGCGCGCGTCGCCAGCCCGAACGGGGCCGCGATCACCGGCGTCACGCTCTCCTGGGGCGGGTCGAGCAAGGCGATGGCCCGGAACTCCAACTATGGGACGGCGGCGGACAGCGGCGTCTACGAGTGCACGCTCACCTCCAGCGACGTCGCCGCGGGCGGGTACACGCTCGTCGCCGTCGCGACGAACGCCTCCGGGAGCGTCAACTCGCGGTCGGTCCCGATCACCGTCGGCACGTCCACCGGCGACGGCAACCTGCTCGTCCGCGACGACGCGAGCCAGCTCTGCACCGACTGCCACGCGCTGGCGGCGCACGGCTCGGGGACCACCTCGAGCCAGTACGGCGCGTGGTCCACGACCTGCCGCGACTGCCACACGCCGCACGGGACGACCAACCTCTCGCTCGTCGCGCCCCGGATCACCCCGCCCGCGTTCACCGCCTCGCAGCCGGCGAAGGCGGTCTCGTTCCTGAACAAGACCGGCTACGCCGCGAGCTCGTACGCGAGCAGCGCCGCCAACGGCCCGTGCCAGGTCTGTCACACCCGGACCCAGTTCTACCGCGCGGACGGCACGTCGCCCGGTGGCACCCACGAGACCGGCCCGTGCTTCAACTGTCACAACCACACGAAGGGGCTCGCGGCGAGCTGCACGCAGTGCCACGGCGACGCTACCCGGACGAAGAACCCGGCCATCGCCGGGACGGTGGACTCGCACCTCACGGCGGCGCCGCCGGTGGACACGAGCGGGGCGACGACGGGCGTGCGGGTCGGCGCGCACGTGGCGCACGTGAACCAGACGACGTACCGGACGAACGCGCTCGCCTGCGCGGACTGCCACCCCGTCCCGAACACGCACCAGGGGACGCGCGACGCGGCCTGGAGCGCGCTCGCCTCCACCGGGAACGGCACGAGCTACACGATCTCCCCGGCGGCGGGGCCGAGCTACACCACGACCTGGGAGGCGGCGCCTACCTGCACCAACTGGTGCCACGGCGCGGGCATCGCCGGCGGCGGGTCGAACACCGCGCCGAGCTGGGCCGGCGGCTCGAGCCAGGCCGCGTGCGGCACCTGCCACGCTCTGCCGCCGCCGGTGGGCGGGAGCGGGAACAACCACCCGCAGAACAGCACCTGCTCGAGCTGCCACGGCGCCGGGTACACCGGGGGCGCGACCCCGAGCGTCGCCGGCGCGGCGAAGGATCTCCACGTCAACGGGTCGATCGACGCGGCGACCGGGTGCGCGGCCTGCCACGGCCAGCTCACCGGCCTCGGCGGCGTGCCGATCGCGAGCGGCGATCCCCGCGCGGCGCCGGGCTACGACACGACCTCGGTGGACACCCACGGAAACTCCGCCCGCTCGGTCGTGGGCGTCGGCGCGCACGTGAAGCACGTGAACGCGGGGCTGATGGCGGGGAAGGGGTGCTCGGTCTGCCACGGGGCGACCCCGGTGGACGGCGACGTCTCGCACGCGAACGGGACCGTGGCGGCGGGCTGGAACACGCCGGCGAACGCGCAGGGCGTCACGCCGACGCCGGCCGCGTACGACTCCACCTGGCAGGCCGGCCCGAGCTGCACCAACTACTGCCACTCGACCGGGCTGCCGCTGGGCGGGACCGTCTCGAAGAGCACCGTCACGTGGACGAGTACGACGGCGATGACCTGCACGAGCTGTCACGCCTACGGCGCCTCGCTCACGACCAACGCCCACCCGAAGCACGTCTCGACGTACGGGATCGGCTGCAAGGCGTGCCACAGCGCGACGGTGTCGGGCGACCTGGCGATCGTCTCGGGCGGCGGCGCGCACGTGAACGGGACGAACGACGCCGTGCTCGATCCGTCGGATCCGTATCCCGCGGGCGGGAGCTACGACACGACGTTCCACACCTGCTCGGCGACCTACTGCCACTCGAACGGCACGACGATCACGGCGCCCTTCGGCGCGCCGACCGGCTCCCTCGCCTGGAACGGCGGCGCCGACACCTGCACCTCCTGCCACGGCGGCCCGTCGGGCGCCGCGGCGGTGATGGGGACCACGAGCGGCTCGACGCGCCACCAGAACCACGTGGACAACGCGGCGGTGATCGGGACGAACTACGTGTGCGCCGACTGCCACGCGGCGACCGTGGCGAGCGGGAACGCGCCGCTCACCAACCAGGCGAACCACCTCAACCGCACGAAGGACATTTCGATCGCGACGCGCGGGTCCTACGCCTCGAGCGAGTCGTACACCGGCCAGACCTGCTCGACGACGTACTGCCACTCCTCGGGACAGACGACCCCCACCTACGTCCCGGTCTCCTGGACGGGCGCGGCGCTCGGCTGCAACGGGTGCCACGGGACCTCGACCACCGCGGGCGCGCCGGACTACGCGAACGGCGGCGCGGGCACCGCCACCGCGAACAGCCACCCGAAGCACACGTCCCTCGGCTCGGACTCGACGAGCTGTCCGAAGTGCCACGCCGGGACGGTCGCGGCGGCGGGCGGCGCGATCGTCTCGGGCAGCACGCTCCACACGAACGGCGCGCACGACATCCAGATCGCCGCGGCGTACGACACGAACGGCGCGACCGCGAACTACGATCCCGCCACGAAGACGTGCAGCGGGATCTCCTGCCACGTCGGCTCGAGCACGTGGGGTGGGACGCTCGCCTGCACCAACTGCCACGGCGACGCCGCGCGGACGAGCCTCACCGGCGCGGACGCGAACCAGACGGCGGCGCCGCCGCTGGGCACCTCGGGCGAGAGCGCGACGACGACGCGGGCGGTGGGGGCGCACGTCGCGCACGTGAACCAGGCCACGCTGAGGACGAACCCGCTGCCGTGCTCGGAGTGCCACCTCGGCACGACGCACAACGGCGTGAAGGAGGTGGTCTGGGGGACCATCGCCACGACGGGCGGGGCCGTCCCGACCTGGAACGGGACCACCTGCGCGACCACGTACTGCCACGCGCCGGGCGGGGCGGCGCTGGGCGGCACGAACCAGACGCCGAGCTGGACGAGCGGCAGCTCCCAGGCGGCCTGCGGCACCTGCCACGGCCTGCCGCCGCCGGTGGGCGGCGTCGCCGGGGCGGACCACCCGCAGAACCTGACGTGCTCCTCCTGCCACGGCGCCGGGTACACGGCGACCAGCCTCTCGACGGCGGCGAAGGCGACGCACATCGACGGGACGTCCCAGAAGCCCGCGAACGGCTGCACCGCGTGCCACGGCGTGCTGGCCGGCCTGACCGGCGCCGCGGTGGCGAACACCGATCCGTCCGCCGCTCCCGGCTACGTGGGGACCGCGACGGGCGTGGACACGACGGGGTCGTCGGCGACGACCTCGGCGAAGGTGGGCGCGCACGACGCGCACGTCCGTCCGGCGGGGAGCCTCAACTCCGTCGCGTCGCTCGCGTGCGCGAGCTGCCACGGCACGCTGCCTGCGAGCGGGGACACCACCCACGCGAACGGGACCATCGGGCTCGGGTGGAGCACGGTCGCGACGGGCGGCGGGACGATCACCCCCACGCCGTCGGCGTTCGGCTCGACGTGGGAGGCGACCCCGACCTGCACCAACTACTGCCACTCCAACGCCTCGCCGACAGGCGGGACGCTCGCGACCGCGACGATGACGTGGACGAGCACGACGACCCTGACCTGCTCGAGCTGCCACGCGACGGTGGCGCGTGACCGGACGGGCGGACTTGCGACGGATCTCTCGCAGAAGCACGGCAAGCACCTCGACGCGACGACGTACGCGTTCAAGTGCGACGAGTGCCACGCCGCGACCATGACGAACGACTCGGCGACGGCGATCGGCACGCCGGCGAACCACGTGAACGGCACGAAGAACGTGGTCTTCTCGACGACGCTCCTCACGACGACCATCGACCAGTCCGCGGGCACGTACTCGACCGGCACCTGCGCCTCGACCTACTGCCACTCGAACGGCACGACGACCACGGCCCCGTTCGGCACGACGGTGAGCGCCGCGCTGGCCTGGACGACCGGCACCTCGACGTGCGCCTCCTGCCACGGCGGCCCGAGCGGCGCCGCGGTGGTGATGGGCAACGGGGCGGGGAACGGGTCGGCGAAGCACCTGAACCACGTCTCCAACGCGTCGGTGCTGGGCACGAACTACGTGTGCGGCGACTGCCACGCGGCGACGGTGGCGAGCGGGAACTCGCCGATCACGACGTACGCGAAGCACGTGAACGGGGTGAAGGACGTCTCGATCGCGGCGCGCGGGACGTACACGAGCAGCGACACGACCGGGACGTGCAGCGCCACGTACTGCCACTCGGACGGGCGGCGCGGCGCGGCGAACACGAAGGTGGGGGTGACCTGGAACGACGCGGCCTGGACGGGGAACGTCTGCGCCAAGTGCCACGGCGGCACGACGGGGAACCTGTTCGGCGCACCGGACTACGCGAACGGCGGCAAGAACACCTCCACGGCCAACAGCCACGCGAAGCACGTGGCGGCGGCGACGGACTGCGCGACGTGCCACACCACCACCACCAGCACGGGCACGGCGATCCTCGCCGGCGGGCTCCACACCAACGGCGTCATCGACGTGGCGTTCAACGCGGCGAAGGCGGGCAGCGGCGCGACGTGCCAGGCCGGGACGTCCACGACCTCCGCGACGTGCACGAACATCGCCTGCCACGGGAACAACGCGACCGCGATCAGCTGGGGTGACACTGGCCTGACCTGCATCAACTGCCACGGCGGCGCGGCGGACACGGACAACTGGAACATCAGCGACGGCATCCCCGCCGTCATCAACACCGGGACCGAGTGGACGACCTACGGCCACGGCTCGAACGCCACGACGGGGACGAAGGTGGATCTGGCGCAGGGCAAGACCGGCATCGACGTCTGCCGCTACTGCCACGACTGGAACGTCGCGCACGGCGCGACGACCAACCCGTTCCGCCTGCTCGGGGTGACCGGGGCGAACGGCGCGATCACCGTTGGCAACTTCAACGCCGCGACGAACAACGGGAACGGGGTCTGCTGGAACTGCCACGGCACTGGCTCGAACGGCGTCGATCCGGATGGCTCGGGCACCGCCTACCTGGTCAAGAACGGGGCGAAGAAGATCGACGCGTATCACTACGGCGCGGGCCACACCGCCACGACGGACGGCGGCAGCCGTTGCTGGGACTGCCACGATCCGCACGGTGACGGCACGAACGTGGCGATGATCGGCACCGACACGCTGCGCGACTCGTCGGACGCGTACGGGTTGGTGGGCACCCGGTCCACCACCGGCGCGGTCCTCACCGCGCTGGGGGCGGGCGCCTACGCCAAGGGGACGACGCCGTACACGGGCGTCTGCCAGGTGTGCCACACCGCGACGAAGTACTACCGCTACGACGGGACGCTGCAGACCCACAACACGGGCGCGGACTGCATGAGCTGCCACGCGCACCAGCAGGCGACGGTGAACGTCGCCTTCGCAGGCAAGGGTGGCGGGTCCGACTGCTGGGGCTGCCACAGCGGCGGGCAGGGGAAGACGCGCGCGCTGAGCGGCGACTTCGGGCTGCAATCGCACCACGTCCGGGTCAACGCGGGCGCCTTCGGCGCCGGGAGCAACGTCGCCGGCGCGGGCACGAACGCGGACTGCGTGGTCTGCCACATGGAGGGCCAGGTCATCACGGCCTACTCGGCCGACTGCGGGTCCGGCAGCGGCACGCTGCCGATGAGCTGCACCAACCCGAGCTACCACGCGAACGGGAAGATCGACCTCCGCGACGTGGACGTCGCGGCGCCGGCCGCCGACGGCACGGGCACGTCGTTCCTGTACGACAAGGCCGCGGTCGCGGCGTCCGCGGGCGCCGCCGCCAACTGGAACAGCAGCAACCAGCGGTGGCGCGAGTGGACGTCCGGCGTGAACGAGACCAGCAACGACGGCACCGACGGCGCGCTGCCCTCCAACGCCGGCCTCGACAAGTTCTGCTTGAACTGCCACGACTCGGGCGGCGCGGCCCAGATCTCCTCGTTCCGCCTGTCTTCCGAGACGAGCCGGACGGCCACCGATCCGTTCTGGGACGGCGCCGGCAACATCACGAACGGGTACGACACCTACAACCGCGCCGACCAGGCCGGCAGCACCGCCGGTCCGACCACGGCGCCCCCGACGACCGGCGGCCACGTCATCGACATCAAGTCGAAGGTGAGCGGCAGCCCGCCGGCGCAGGGCTCGTTCGCCCGGCACGCCATTCGCGGCCAGTCCTCGTCGAAGTACGGCGCGTACACGGGGAACATCGGGACCGGCTTCACGACCATGTACGACGCGGGTCGCTTCACCGCGATGGGCACGGACGAGAGCGGCAAGCCGAACTGGAACGACACCTCCGTGATGGGCTGCGCCGACTGCCACACGACCGACGGCGCGAACGGAACGAGCGGTAACGCCCACGGGTCGACCTCGGAGTACCTGCTGAAGGACGCCTCCGGCGCCGCCACCGAGGGCGCCTACGCCAGCGGCACGGAGATCTGCGGCCGTTGTCACGCTCACGCCAGCTACGGCACGACCCACACGGGAGGGAACGGGAGCGACTTCAACGACAGCGTCGCGCAGACCGGCAGCGCGCGTCTCACGAGCTCGACCCCGAAGGGAAGCGCGGGCTCGATCTTCGGGATCGCGTGCCTGAACTGCCACGGAGGCGGGCAGGGCAACGGCTCCGGGACGGGGGACACGAACGGCTTCGGTTGGATCCACGGGACGAGCCAGGTGTTCCCGACGGGAGCGAGCGGCGCGGTGGGCACGCGCAACGCCTACCGGTTCATGAACGGCAGCTCGCTCCGCTTCTACCAGCCGGGCGCCGCGACCTGGGACACCGGGGGCGGGAGCTGCTACACGCTCGCGAACGCGACCACGTTCGGCAACTGCACGCAGCACAGCAGGTCGGCGGGCAGCCCGACCACGCTGAAGCGACCGCTCACCTACTAGGACGATGGGTGCGAGCCACGTGACGACGAGGTTTCGGAACGCCACGCGGCTCGCGCTCGTCTCGTCCGGCGCAGGATTGGCGGCGATCATCTTCGCGGTCCGCTCCGGCGCGCTGGAGGCGCGGCCGTGGCTCGTCGCAGCGGTCGGAGGCGTGGCCGCGCTGGCCGCGGCGGGGGCGCTCGCCTGCGCCGTCCAGCGCCTCGTGGCCGAAGGGGGAAGACGCGCAGCGGCGGCGGGCGAGGCCGCCGCCATGGCCGGGCTGCTCGTCATCATCGGCGTCGGCTTCGCGAACTGGCTCTTCGACTACCGAGGGCTGTTGCTGCTGACGGAGGGCGAGCAGGTGCTGCTCGGGCCCGAACGGCACCTGCGTGACGTGACCGCCGGCCCGCTGGGGCGCGTCGGCGGCCTGAGCGGCACGCTGGAGCTGGCGAAGGTCGAGCTGAGGCCGTCCCCCGACGGTGGATTCGTCCCCGCGAGCCGGCTCCTGCTCGCGACCGACGCCCCTGCGCGACGCCGGGAGATCGTCGTCGCGCCCGGCCAGCCTGGCCGCGGCTCGGGCGCGATCTTCCAGCAGGGCGCCTTCGGGTTCGTGCCGCGGATCATCGTGCAGCGGCGGGGGAAGACGCTCTTCGACCAGCCTGTCCAGCTGGAGTCGCGTCGCGACGACGCTCGGGGTATATCCTTCGAGGCGAGCATTCCGTTGCAGGACCAACAGGCGGAGCTGAAGCTCGCGGTCGACCTGAGCCGCCTCGACGAACGCATGAAGGGCCACCCCGTCCTCGGGGTCGCGCTGCGGCGCGGTGAGGAGACGATCGGCGCGGGTGAGCTGCTCCCGGGGCACGGGGCCACGATGAAGGACGGTTGGCAGGTGGGGTTCGGCGGGATGAAGATGTGGTCCGAGATCGATCTCCGCCGGCACGACTTCCACGTCGCCGCGCTGCTCGGCCTGCTGACGACGGCCGTCGGCCTGTGCGTCTGGGTCGTCGCTCGCTGGAGATCGGCGTGACGACGAGGGTCGCGGCGTTCGTGGGGGTCGCCGGGCTCGCCCTGCTCTGCGGCGCGGTGGTCGAGGCGAGCAGCCGTCGCGAGGACGGGACCTGGCTCGACGCGGCGTCGCGTGAGGCGGCGGCTCGTTCGGCGGCGCTCTTCGCGAGCCTGTCGGGTCACCTGCGAGCGAGCGGCGGGGACCGGCGGTTCGCGGAGCGGCTCCCGGCGGACGACGGGGTCGTCTCGGAGGTCCTCGCCGACATCGCGTTCGTCCAGCACCAGGGGCGCGAGGAGCGTCCGCAGCTCGTCCAGTTCGAGGTGCGCGAGGTGAAGCCCGTGGCCCCGGGCCTCGCCGAGGTCCGCGCGCGGGAGTTCTGGGTGACACGCTCGACGCGGGACGGAGCGTCGAGCCGCTCGGACGTCGTCCCGGTCCGCTACGCCGTCCGGCGCGACGGTAGAGGCTGGCGCGTCGCCGATTGGGACATCGACGTCGAGGATGGCTCGGCGTCGAGGGCACGAAGGTGACGCGCGTCTGGGCGGTGGCCGTCTCCCTGCGGACGACCCTGCGGACCACGATGGGCTGGAGGGGCCGACGGCTGGCGTGGCTCCTCGTCTCCGCGATCGTCACGGTGCTGGTCACCTTCTGGGAGTGAACCTCGTCATGTCGGGGAGCGCGCACGTCTTCAATGTGGACTAGGGCTCGCCTCGCGATCTCGCGCCTCCTCTGGAGCGTGCTCTGGTCCGTCGGCACGCCGGCGGTGTCGGTTCCGCTCGCCGTGCTGGCGGTCGCCTTCATGGGCGCCGACGCCGCCTGGCGACGCATGGGCGCGGCGCCCTCGACGCTCGCCTCGACCTGGGGTTGGTGGGGGTTCGCCTGGATCGCCGTGGCGGACGCGGGTGCCGCCGTCTTGCGCGGCCTGCCGCTCACGCTGGGAGCGGAGGGGCGATTCGAGCGGCGGTCGATCGACCGCGGCTCGATCGGCAGCGTCGCCATGAGGGTGGGGTGGTTGTTCGTGGCGCTCGGACTGGTGGCGTCGTCGGCAGGGACCGAGCCGCTGCGGTTCCGCGTCGCGCAGGGCGAGCGCTTCACCGCATCGCCGGACCAGCTCGTGGCTCGCGAGGGCCTTCGCCCGATGCGACCCGGGCCGGTGCCGCTCGACCTCCTGATCGAGCGGGTCGATGGCGGCGCGTCCGCCGGGAGGACGTCGCTGCGCGCTCGGGCCGCGGAGGCGACGGGCGGTCGGCAGATCACGCTCTCGCGGTGGCCGACGTGGCTCGCGTGGGGACGATGGCTGCGCGTCGTCGACTCCGGCGTGGCGGTCCGCGCGGACCTGACCACGGAGCGCGGCGCATCGCTCGATTCGGTCGTCGCGAAGCTGACACCGGGCGCGCGGCGCGCCGATGCAATCCGGTTCGAGGGCGCCCCGCTCCGAGCGGTGGTCTCGCCCGGCGATGGCGAGGCGTTCTCCGACGGACGGCCGCCCTCGTTGCGGGTCATGGCCTTCCGCGGGAAGCTGGCGATCGCCGAAGGGGCCGTCGCGCGCGGAGAGCCCATCGTCGTAGAGGGTGTCCGGCTCTCGTTCCCGGAGTGGCTCCCCTGGGTCGATCTCGAGCTTTCGCACGATCCCGGGCTGCCTCTGGTCTTGATCGGCGCGGTCCTCGGCGTCGTGGGCGGGGGCTCGGTCGCGCTGGGCCGCCGGCTTCGGCGGCCCTGATCCACTTCGACGCGCGCCGCAGCGTTCCGGGTCGGGCGCCCAGGTCACGATGAAGGCTCACGACCTCGGGGCGCCCTCGGCGAAGTAGCAGATCCCGCCTCGCGGAGTTCGAGCCTGGCCCTGCGGCAAAGTGTCGCTAGATTGAGTGCCGCATGCGTCAATGCGCCGCAGGTATTCTCGATTGTTTCAGGTGCGGCAAATTGTCATTCTGTCTCTTGTCTAGCGTACATCGTCGGTCGTGATGGACGTTTTACGGCTGCGCGAGATGACCCAATGGGGCACGGCGCGCATGATGGCAGATCGTCGCAGCAAAGTTGGTAGCCCAATTTCCGCCTATCTGAATGGTGCGCCACGTAAGAGCGCGCGCGGGGGTGCACGGCTTCCTGGCGGATCGTCGCTTGCAAACGGGGCCCCCCGGATTCGTGTATCTGCACCCGGGAGGCGGGCATGGCGGCGCATCTCCACACAGACGCTCGACGAGATCTCGCTGGGCGCTGGTGGACTCGGCTCTGGATGACGACGGCCCTGCTGCTCGGCTTGCCAGACCCGGCGCTGGCGGTAACGGTCACGAGTTACGCGACGACCAACGCCGTGGTCACGACCGGCTGGACGGTCCCGACCAACGCCTACGCGGCGGACGCGAGTTACGCGACGGCGACGCCCAGTGGCAGGAACGTGAGCATCACCTCGGACTTCGGGGGCTTCGGGTTCGACACGTCGATCCCCGCGGGGTCCACCATCAACTCCGTTACGATCGAGGTCGCCTGGTACGCCTCCACGGCCGCGTCCGTCGCGAACCTCGGCCTGCAGCCTGTCGCGAACGGCGGCACGCTCTCCGGTACCGAAGCCATCGACTCGAGCGAACCGGCCACCACGACCGCGTACACCGCGCAGTTCACCGGGCTCACGCGCGCGGACCTCCTGGACGGCGGCGCCAGCCCGTTCATGGCGCGCGTCCGCGCGAACCGAGGGGCCAGCAACACCTCGTTCACGGCCTATCTCGACTACGTCCGGGTCACCGTGGACTACACCCCGTCCGTCATCATCGGCAACGGCAGCGATCCGACCGGCACGACCGTCTCCGCCGGCTCGACGGCGGTGCTCGACACGTTCACGCTCTCCACCAGCACGTCCTCGACGACGGTGAACGCGGTCGCGACGTCGCTGACCGGGAACACGGCGCTGACGAGCCTCTCGCTGTGGACCGGCGCCGGGTGCACCGGGACGAACCTCGCCACCGTGACCAGCCCGGGCCCGACCCCGAGCTTCTCGGGCCTCTCGCTGCCCGCCAGCACCACCTCGGCCTCGACCACGTACTACGTCTGCGGGACCGCCGCGACCGTCGCGGCGGACACGACCGTCTCGGTGAACGTCACCGGGGTGACGCCCGCGAGCGGCACGTGGGGCGTCACGGACTCCGACACGGGGCCGAGCTTCACGGTCGCCGCCCCGGTCCTGCTCACGATCGGGAACGGCTCGAGCGCGGATCCGGCCGGGACCGCCTTGAACGCGGGCACGACGACCGCCCTCGACTACTTCACGCTCGCCACGAGCACCGGCACGAGCACCGTGAGCGCGATCGCCGTCCAGCTCACCGGGAACACGGCGCTGTCGAGCCTCGAGCTCCGCGCCGGCACCGGGTGCGGCGGAGCCCTCGTCGGATCTGCCATCAACGGCCCGGGCAGCGCTCCGACCTTCTCCGGGCTGACGCAGAGCATCGGCACGACCGCGACGAGCTACACCCTCTGCGGCACGGGCGCGGTGGTCGCGTCGAGCACGATCGTCAACGCCAACGTCTCCGGGGTGACGTACTCCGGGGCCTACACGGTCCAGGACGGCGACGCCGCGAACGACTTCACGGTGAACGCCTCGTCGCTGACGATCGGGAACGGCAGCGATCCGACCGGGACGACGATCTCCGCCGGCTCGACGGTCGTGCTCGACACCTTCACGCTCTCGACGAGCGCGAGCTCGACCACGGTGACGGCGGTCGCGACCGCGTTGACGGGGAGCACGGCGCTGACGAGCCTCGACCTCTGGACCGGCGCCGGGTGCACCGGGACCAACCTCGCCAGCGTGACCAGCCCCGGCGCGGCCCCGAGCTTCGGGAGCGTCTCCCTGCCCGCCAGCACCACCTCGGGGTCGACGACGTACTACCTCTGCGGGACTGCGGCCGCCGTCGGCACCAGCACGACGGTGGCCGTCCACGTCACGGGCGCCACCGCCGCGAGCGGCTCCTGGGCCGTCACGGACGGCGACACCGGCCCGAGCTTCACCGTGAGCGCCTCCGCCGGCACCATCACGATCGGCAACGGCTCCGCGGAGCCGACGAGCCAGAGCCTGAGCTCCGGCCAGACCCTCGCCCTCGACACGTTCACCCTCGGGAGCACGGCCACGGCGACGGTCACCGAGGTGAAGGTCAGCCTCACGAACGGCGGGGCGCTCTCGGCCATCTCGGTCCAGAGCTCGAGCACCTGCTCGGGCGGGACCGTCTACGGGACGCTGTCGTCCCCGGTGAGCGGGAACAACACCATCCCGCTCACCACCTCCATCACCGCGAGGACCAACACCGGGAACACCGATCGCTACCTGTGCGCGACCGGCGGCACCGTCGGGAGCTCGACCGCGGTGACCGGGACCGCCTACGCCGCGACGGCGACGGGCTTCGCCTGGGTGGACAACGACACCACCAGCGCGACCCTCACCGTGCTCGCCGCCGCGCCCTCGAACCAGACCACGCTCGTCCCCGGGACCGATCCCGCCGGCGCCGTGATCTGCCCCGGCGCCACGACGCCGGTGTACCTGGACCAGCTCGGCTTCACGGTGACCGGGACCGCGGACACCATCGGCACCGTCACGTTCCAGGGGCTCGGCGCGTCCGCGCCGCTCGCCTCCATCGAGCTGCGGGACAGCGCCGGGGCGGCGCTCTCGCCGGCGCGGACCGGCACGCCCACCGGCGACACCTACACCTTCGGCGCCGCGAGCCTCGGCGCGCCCGTCGGGACCACGTATTACCGGCTCTACGGTACGGCGAAGGGGCACGCCGCGCTCGCGAGCGGTACGTACACGGTGCAGCCGCGGGTCCAGAGCTACACCTCGTCCAACACGCAGGGCGCGGGGGCCGACACGGCGAACGCGTTCACCGTGGACAACCAGGCGCCGGCCGAGGGGACGTGGGGGACGGTCACGCCGGGCGACAACCAGGTCCAGCTCGCGTGGACCAACCCCACCGACGCCGCCCTGAGCCAGATCGTGGTGCTCCGGCGCAAGACGAGCACCGCGTTCACCGAGACCCTCACCGACGGCGCGGGGGCGCCCACCGAGGGCTCGACGACGAGCGGCGGGAGCACCGTCGTCTACTCGCGCGCCGGGACCTCCGGCGGGGCGGTCTCGTTCACCGACACGAGCGCGGTGGACGGGAACACCTACGTGTACCGGCTGTACGCCATGGACGGCTGCGGCAACTTCAGCGCCGGCGTGGCGAGCGGACCGTGGACGCCCGCGGGCGCGTTCGTGGCCGAGGGCAGCACGGTCCCCGGCGCGCCGATGGTCTCGATCGTCAACCCGCTCACGGGCAGCACGGTGAGCGGGACCTTCCGCGTCCAGATCCGGGTGTTCAACTCCGCGGCGCAGGGGGGCATCGCCGGCCTCACCGCGAACAGCCTCGCGTACAGCCTCGACAACGGCACGACGTGGAGCAGCACCAACCTCACCGCGCTGACCGCCTACGACACGCTCTCCGGCGGCGTCCTGACCGGCCGGACGTACGAGGTGCAGCTCACGCCCGCGGCGGGCGGGCACACGCTGCGCGCGAAGGCCTCCAACGCCGTCGCGACGGACGTGCTCTCGAACGGCGTCGCCCTCACCGTCGCGGCGACGAGCACCGGCGACGGAAACCTGCTCGTCCGCGACAACTCGGCGCAGCTCTGCACCGACTGCCACGCGCTCCAGGGGCACACGAGCGAGGTCACCGGCAGCGCGCGCGGCTCGTGGTCCACCACCTGTCGCGACTGCCACACGCCGCACGGGACGACGAACCTCT
This sequence comes from Anaeromyxobacter oryzisoli, assembly GCF_022690765.1. GTDB lineage: Bacteria > Myxococcota > Myxococcia > Myxococcales > Anaeromyxobacteraceae > Anaeromyxobacter > Anaeromyxobacter oryzisoli. The sequence goes on from NZ_JALCZA010000011.1 coordinate 24,437, forward strand.
CCCTCGTCGCGCCCCAGATCACCCCGCCCGCGATCACCGGCGCGCAGTCGGCGAAGACCGTCTCGTTCCTGTCCAAGAGCGGCTACGCCGCGAGCTCGTACGCGAGCAGCGCCAACAACGGTCCGTGTCAGGTCTGCCACACGCAGACGCAGTACTATCGGGCCGACGGCACGTCGCCGGGCGGATCCCACGAGACCGGCCCGTGCTCCTCCTGTCACGCGCACGCGAAGGGGCTCGCGGCGACCTGCACCACCTGCCACGGCACCGAGGGACGAGGTTCCATCGCGGGGGCCGACGCCAAGCAGCCGGGCGCGCCGCCCGCCGTCGCGACCGGCGCGACGGTGTTCGTCGCCAACGGCGGCGCGCACGTCGCGCACGTGAACCAGGCCTCCCTCCGGGCGGCCCCGCTCGCCTGCGCGAGCTGCCACCCGAGCCCCAACACGCACCAGAGCCCGAGCCAGACCGACGTGGCCTGGGCCGGGCTCGCCAGCACCGGCGGCCTCACGCCCACGCCGGCCGCCGGCGCGGTCGCCACCGCCTGGACGACCGCCCCGACCTGCAGCAACTACTGCCACGGCGCCTCGCTCACGCGGGCCGCGGGCAGCAAGACCACCCCGGCCTGGAACGGCGCCTCGACCGACGCCGCGTGCGGGACCTGCCACGCGGTGCTCCCGCCGGTCGGCGGCGCCACCGCGGGCGTGCACCCGCAGAACCAGGGCTGCGCGACGTGCCACGGCGCCGGGTACGCCTACAACGCCGGCGCCGGCAGCGTCGTCGATCCGGCGAGGTCGAAGCACATCGACGGCACGCTGGATCGGCCGAACGGCTGCACCGCCTGCCACGGCAAGCTCACCGGGACGAGCGGCACGGTCGTGCCGAGCGGCGATCCCCAGGCGGCGCCGGGCTACGACGCGCTCTCGGTGGACACGCGCGGCAGCACCGACAGGGCCCAGCTCGGCGTCGGCGCGCACGTCAAGCACGTGAACGCCGGGCTGATGTCGGCGAAGAGCTGCAGCGTGTGCCACGGCTCGACGCCCGCGGACGAGGCGCACGCGAACGGGGCGGTGGCCATCGGCTGGAGCGCGCCCGCCAACGCGGGGGGCGTCACGCCCACCTGGGCGAGCCCGAATTGCACCAATTATTGCCACTCGAGCGGCAAGCCGATCGGCGGCACCGTCACGCCGGCCGCGGCGATCGCCTGGACGAGCCAGACCGCCCTCGGGTGCACCAGCTGCCACGCCTCCACCGGCCTCGCGACGAACGGGCACGCGAAGCACGTCTCGACCTACGGGATCGGGTGCCAGGCCTGCCACGCGGCCACGACCGACACGGGGGCGAGCATCGTCTCCGGCGGCGGCGCGCACGTGAACGGCGCCAACGACGTGAGCTTCGCCGCGCTCGACGCGTACGTCGGGGGCGGCAACTACGACACGCTCGCCTACACCTGCTCCAACACCTACTGCCACTCGAACGGCCAGGACCGCTCGAACCCGTTCACGTCCGGGCCGTCGCGCGCCTGGAACGGCGGCGCCGGCGGCTGCAGCGCCTGCCACGCCACCGGCACGGCGCTCGCGACCGGCTCGCACGCCGCCCACGTGAACCATGACGGAACGTCCGGGTTCGGCGCGAACTCCACCTGCCAGCAGTGCCACGCCGGGACGACCGCGGACGGCGCGACCATCGCCTCGACGACGCTGCACGTGAACATGGCGGCGGACGTGGACTCGACGCACACGTACTCGAGCGCCGCGAAGTCCTGCGCGACGTACTGCCACTCGTCGGGGCAGGGCGGCACCGCCACCCCGCAGAAGTACAGCGACATGGCGTGGGGCATTGCGCTCACCAACGACTGCATGCAGTGCCACGGGCGGTACAGCCCGGCGGACTTCACGTCGCGGTTCGGCGAGCCGAACTACGCGAACGGCGGCGCGGGGACGGCGACCGCGAACAGCCACGGGGCGCACGTGAAGAGCGCGGCGGACTGCTACACCTGCCACAAGGCCACGGTGACCGCCGCCGGGAACGCGATCGCGACCGGCGCGACGACGCACACGGACGGCAACCGGCAGGTCCTGTTCGACGGCGCGACCGCCGGGACCGGCGCGACCTACTCCAACGACGCGAACAAGCGCTGCAGCAACGTGAGCTGCCACGGCTCCGGCACGCCGCAGTGGGGCGGCGCCTCGCTGCTCTGCAGCGACTGCCACGTCGGCGCCTCGGACACGAACAGCTTCGCGTTCGGGACGGCGGGCATCGTCAACACGACGGAGTGGACGAGCGTCGGGCATGGCAAGACCTCGATCGGCGCGGCCGCCACGCCGTGCCTGTACTGCCACGACGGCTCCACGTCCGCGCCGCACGACAGCACCACCAACCCGTTCCGCCTGCGCGGGGCGACCGGGACGGGCGGGGCGGTGACCAACGGCAACTACAGCGCGCTGACCGCGTCGTCCGCGAACCAGGTCTGCTTGAACTGCCACGCCGCCTCCGGGGCGAACGGCGTGGATCCCGACGGGGTGGGCGCGAACCCGCTCATCACCGGCGCGACGAAGATCGACGCGTACCACTACGGCGCCGCGCACACCGCGGCGGGGACCACCGGCGGCGCCCGGTGCTGGGACTGCCACGATCCGCACGGCGACGGGTCGAACATCAAGATGATCGGCGCGGACGTGGTGAAGACCTCGACCGACAACCACAGCTGGGCCGCCGCCCGGACCCCGGGCGTGACCTTCACGGCCGACGCGACCGGCACGGACTTCGCGAACACCTCGGCGACCAGCCTGTGCCGCGCGTGCCACACCACGGCGGCGCACTACAACGCGACCACCAACGACGGCCACAACAGCGGCGCGAGGTGCGTGGCGTGCCACGCGCACGAGCAGACCGGCGGCCTCGCGTTCCACGAGGCCACCACCTGCAACGCGTGCCACAACGCGCCCCCGACCCTCGGGAAGCACGGGAGCCACGACGAGACCACGTTCACCGAGACGAGCTACACGAACGCCGCGCGCCACGGCTCGGCGACCCAGTACGGCTTCGCGTGCAACACCTGCCACGCCGGGACGCACCAGGACTCGAACAACCCGTACTCGGTGCAGGTGGTCTTCGGGAGCTTCGACGCGAAGGCGGTCGGCGGCACCTACGCCGCTGGGACGGCCCAGACCGCGGACACTGCGCCTACCGGGTCCCTCTCCTTCAAGTGGACGAACGGGACCTGCAGCAGCACGTACTGCCACTCGAACGCGACGCCGCTGGGCGGGACGAACCTCGGCGCGGCGCCGACCTGGAACGAGACGGCGTGGGTGAAGACCGGGGGCACCGCGAACGAGTGCACCAAGTGCCACCAGATGGCCGCCGACTCGACCGGCGCGTCCACCTCGACGAAGCTGTCCCACGCGCACTTCGTCCACACGGCCGCGACGAGCGCGAGCGGGTACTATTTCGGCTGCGCGCAGTGCCACTACGGCGAGGCGACCGGTCAGGCGGACTACCCGACGACGGCCGCGACCATCGCCGACAAGACCAGGCACGTGAACGGGGCGCGCGACGTGGCGTTCGACGCGACGTTCAACCCCGGGACGACCGGCTACAACCAGGGGCCTGCCTACACCTGCGCGAACACGTACTGCCACTCGAACGGGACGAACGCGTCGAGCCCGCCCGTGAACACGTCCATCGCGTGGAGCGCGAGCGCGACGTGCGCGAGCTGCCACGGCGGCTACACCGGGACGATCATCGGCACCGGCAAGCACACGAACCACGTCGACAACGGGACGCTCGGCGAGAGCTACCACTGCGACGACTGCCACGCGACGACCGTCACGGGCGGCGCGACGCCGGTCGTGAGCTACACCGGCGGCAAGCACGTCAACCGCACGAAGGACGTGTCCATCGCGGCCCGCGGGACGTACACGGACACGACGGACACCGGCACGACGTGCAGCGCGGCCTACTGCCACTCCGACGGACAGCGCGGCGCGGCGAACACGAAGGTGACGGTGACCTGGGCCGACGCCGCCTGGACCGGGAGCGTCTGCGTCAAGTGCCACGGTGGCACGACGGGGAGCCTGTTCGGCGCGCCGGATTACGCGAACGGCGGCAAGAACACCGCCACCGCCAACAGCCACGCGAGGCACGTCTCGGCGGCGACGTCCTGCGCGACGTGCCACAAGACCACCACGACGACCGGCGCGGCGATCCTCGCCGGCGGGCTCCACACCAACGGCACGATCGAGATCGCGTTCGACACGACCAAGGCGGGCACCGGCGCGAGCGCGGCGCCCGGTTCCTTCACGTCCCCGAGCACCTACGTGTCGGCGACGTGCACGAACATCGCCTGCCACGGGAACAACGCGACGGCGATCAGCTGGGGTGACACGACCCTGAGCTGCACGAGCTGCCACAGCGGCGCGGCGGACACGAACAACTGGAACATCGGCGACGGCACCCCCGCCGTCATCGGCACCGGGACCGAGTGGACGACCTACGGCCACGGCTCGACCTCGACCACCGGCAACTCCTTCTCGGAGTTCGGCGCGGTGGCCTCGGCCGACCGGTGCGTCTATTGCCACGACAACCAGAACGCGGCGGCGAGCCACCAGCAGGCCACGAACCCGTTCCGGCTGCGCGGCGCGGCCACGAGCACGGGCGCGACCAACGCCTACTCGAGCGCGAGCGTCGCGGCCGTGAACGCCGTCTGCTTCAACTGCCACGCGACGAGCACGAGCGTCGCCTACGGCGTCGATCCGGACGGGACGGGCGCGCTGCCGAAGGTCGGGCCGGCGACGGCGCGGATCGACGCGTATCACGCCGGCGGCGTCCACTCCGCGACGCTGAACGGCGGCGAGCGGTGCTGGGACTGCCACGACCCGCACGGCGACGCGACCAACCTCAAGATGATCGGGTCGGACACCATGCAGCAGGGCAGCGACGTCCACGGCCTCACCGGGACCCGCTCGACCACGCCGGCGGTCTTCACGACCACCAGCGGGTACGCGAACACCACCACCCGGAACGGCGTCTGCCAGATCTGCCACACCACGACCAAGTACTGGCAGTACAACTCGGAGCCGGCCGCGCACAACGCGGGGTCCACCTGCACCGCCGCGTGCCACCTCCACAACCAGCCGCCCAACCTCGCGTTCAAGGGGGCCGGCGACTGCCTCGGGTGCCACGGCAAGGCGACGAGCGGCACCATCCCGCGCGCGCAGATCGTCGGCGGGTCGCTCGGGTTCGCGGGCGACGACTTCCTCCGCCCGAGCCGTCACGTCTCGAACGGCGCGTTGACGGGGACGCCGATCGTCACGAACTTCGACTGCATCCTGTGCCACGCGGAGGGTGACCCGACCTCCACGGGGACCAACGTGAAGACCGTCCCCACGCTGCACGGCGGCGACTCGCAGACCGTGAAGACGGTCGACCTGCGGGACGTCGACTCCGCGAGCGGCGGGACGGTGGCGGCCCCCTGGCCCGGCTCGCGCGGCGGAGCCACCGCCCGTGCGTTCGTCGGCGGGGCGGACCCGCTCACGAACGACCGCGACAGGATGGACACGTTCTGCCTCCGGTGCCACGACTCGAACGGCGCAGCCGGCATCGCGGTGAACGCGACCAACGACGGCATGCAGCTCTCGACGAACCCGACGACCGCGCCGGTCGGGCGCGCCACCACCCCGTTCAACACGAACGACACCCGGGTCAACGCGCACGACACCACGGCGATCAACGCCCTCCGCACGCGCGTGCTCGACGTGAGGTCCCAGTTCAACTCCGGCAACCTGTCCGGGAAGAACTTCGCGAGCCACCACCAGCTCAAGCAGTTCACGCGGCGGTACACGACCGTGAACGCGAACTGGCCCGCGACCGCCTGGACCGCCTACGTCACGAAGGAGGGCCAGACCCTCAACGCCTCGACCGTCCGCGAGACGGCCCAGCTCCACTGCTCCGACTGCCACCTCAACGAGGCGAACGCCCACGGGACGCGAACCACCTGGTACATGCTCGCGGACTCGAGCTTCAGCGACGCGACGGCGGACAACAAGTTCCTCGCCACCGGGTCGCCGACCGGGACCGACAGCTGCTTCCGCTGCCACGCGCCGGGCACCTACGGCGAGGGCGCGGCGAACGCCACGACCCAGTCCCGGACCGACGCGCACACCGGGTCCTGCCCCCGCATCGACGGGCCCTCGGTGCAGACCAACCTCGGGGCCAACATCGGATACGACAACTCCGGCGACGCGACGCACCAGATCCCCTGCCTCATGTGCCACGCCGGCGGCGGCCTCGGCTACATCCACGGGATGAACTTCACCTACAAGCCGTACAACGGGACGGTCACGTCCAAGACCTACCGGTTCCAGGGCGGCGGCGGCACCTGGCGCTGGTACTCCCCCAAGGCGGCGGCGCCCGCCAACGCCACGGAGGCCGAGACGATGTGGGAGAGTGGCACGACCACCGGAGGCTGCTACACCCTCGGAGGCGCGAACCCCGCGGACACGTACGGTGGGTGCACGCAGCACTCGACGGGCGCCAAGACCTTCAGCCCCAACTACGCGCGCCCGCTCCAGTACTGATGCGCGAGGCGATGCGCGAGGCGATGCGCGAGCGAGGGATGGTATTTCGACGGGGCCCCGGGATCGTCGCCGCGCTCGTGATCGCGACGGGCTGCGCCGGGGTCCGCCCCGGCGGCCCCGGCCCGACCGACCTCCGGTCCGGCGAGGGACGCGTCGTCGTCGCCGCCGGCGCGCCGGTGATGCTCGAGGAGGGGGGTGGGCGCACGTTCGTCGCCCCCGCCCCCGGGGCGAGCCTCACCGGGATCGCGACGCTCCGCGAGCTGGGGGCGGGCGATCCGGTGCGCTACCGCTGGCGGCGCGAGGTGGGCGGCGTGCGGCTCGCCGAGCAGCTCGACGCCTCACCGGTGATCACGACGGAGCCGGCGTTCACCTGCAACCGGTCGGAGCTCGCCGTCGCGATCGAGCAGGGGCGGTCACCGCTCCTCGTGGACGCACGGCCCGCGTCCGATCACCGCGCGGGTCGCCTGCCGGGGGCGGTCGCGCTGCCGCCCGGCGCGCCCGGCGCGGACGTCGTACGGTTGCTGACGCCGGACCGCTCCGTCGTCGTGTACGGAGGAGGGCCTCGCGATCCGGCGCCGGCCGAGGTCGCTCGGCGCCTGCTCGCCGCGGGGGCGAAGGACGTTCGAGTCTATCGGGGCGGCATCCGGGAGTGGGTCGACTCGGATCGATGGATCGAGGTCTCCGCGGACGCGCTCCGCGATCTCCCGGTCGGCCGGTGGCTCGTCGTGGACGTCCGCCCGCGCGCGCGCTCGGCCGAGGCCCGTCCGGCCGGCGCCGTCTCGATCCCGCCGGAGGCGCTCCGGTGGGAGGACCTCGACGGAGAGCACCCGCTCCCGCCCGTGCTCTTCGTGGGCGCCGACGCGGCGGACGCGACGCCAGCGGCGGTCGCGGACCACCTCCGCCAGCTCCGCTTCGCGAACAGCGTCCGGACGCTCGTCCGCCTCGCGGTGCTCGCCGGCGGGTTCGAGGCGTGGGAGCGCGCCGGGCTCCCGGTCGAGCGCGGGGGGACGCCGCGCAGGGCGCCGACGTTCGTCCCCGTAGATGACGCGGAGATCTCGCCCGAGGAGTTCCAGCGCCTGTGGGCCAGCCACGGCGGCGAGGGGAGCGCGAAGGCGACGCTCCTGGACGTGCGCGGCGCGAGCGAGAGCCCCGAGCCGTGGGTGGTCAAGATCCCGCTCGCGGAGCTGGCCGGGCGCCTCGAGGAGCTGCCGCGCGATCGCGAGGTCGTCGTGTACTGCGCGATCGGGATGCGGTCGCAGGTGGCGGCGGAGCTGCTCCGGGCGAACGGCTTCCGCGCCCGCTTCCTCCGCGCGCAGTCCGGGCACTGAAGCACTGAACCATGGGCGGCGCGTCGGCCGACGGCGCTGCGATAGAATGCGCGCATGAGCTCGGCTCCTCCGGAGCGCGCGGCGCCGGCGCCGCGAACCGCGGCCGTTCGCAGGTGGGCGCGGCGCGTCGCGCCCGCGCTGGTCGGGGCGGTCGTGTTCGCGGCGACGGCGGCGCTGCTCGACCCGGCGCTGCGCGTCGAGCGGCCCGGCGCGCTCGAGGCCGGGGACGACGCCGCGGTCCGGGAGACGCTCGGCCAGTACCAGCGCATCTACGAGGACTTCTTCGCGTCCGGCGGGGGCCCGGCGATGCTGGACGCCTTCCCGGCGACGAAGGAGCTGAAGCACTTCGTGTTCCGCGACGTCGGGTTCCTGCGCGACGCCGGCATGGTGCAGGTGCAGGACCTCGCGGCGACGACGGTCGTCGCGGTCCGGCGGAGGAGCGCCGGGGTCGTCGAGGCGGACGTGTACGAAGAGTGGAATCAGATGCTCCAGACCGTGGGCGACCGGAAGCCCGTGACCGCGCCGAAGGGATTCGGGCAGGGGTTCAGGTACACGCTCCGGCGCGACGGCTCGGGGTGGCGCGTGGTCGGCTGGGACCTCGCCGACCTCCCCGCGCCCGAGCGGGACGGGAGGCGGCTGTGGTGACGACCGCGGGAGCGGCCCGCCGCGCGGCGGGGTGGGCGGCCCCGGAGCGCGCCGTCGCGGCGCTCGTCGCCCCCCTGCTCGCGGCAGGCGCGCTCGCCGCAGTCGGGTGGGTCCCCTGGGCCGAGCTGCTCGCGGCGCGGACGGTCACGATCTTCGCGGGGCTCGCCGCGCTCGCGGCGGCCGCCGCCGGAGGGCGCGCGTCCGCCTCGGGCAGGCGCGGTCTGGCCGCCGCGTGGGTCGCGGGCGCGCTGGCGCTCGCCGCCGGCGCCGCGGCGCTGGCGACGCGCATCGAGGGAGAGGTGGACGCCGGGCTCGACGAGGACGGGCCGTCCTGGCGGATCGCCCACGCCGGGCTCGCGGCGGTCGCCCCGGCGCTGAAGGTGCTCGAGGTGCCGGCGACCCGGCCCTCGGGCAAGATCCGGCTGCTGGTGGACGGCCGGGAGGTCGTCGCGGAGGCGGGCGAGCCCGTCGCGGTGGGCCGGGGGCGGCGGCTCGTGGTGCGAGACGTCCTGATCGCGCCGGCGCTGTCCGTCGAGCGCGCGCGAGGCGAGGTCGAGGGGTCCGCGCTCGTGAAGCTCGACCCCGGGCGGCGCGAATGGTTCACGGCGGGGACCTTGCCGCACCGCTTCTACGTCACGGTCCCCGAGCCGGCCGGTACGGCGCTCGCCGCGCCGCGGTCGCTTCACGTGCGCGTCCAGCGCGGCAAGCTGCGCGTCCACGAGGGCGACCTCGCGGCGGGCTCGGAGGCGCGCTTCGAGGGGATCACGCTCCGGCTCGAGAAGGAGGGGGCGCCGTGGGCGCGGATCGAGCTCCGCTCCGCGCCGGACGCGCGCGCGATCGCCTTCGCGGTGCTGGCGGTCGCCGCCGCGTTCGTGGTCGCGCGGCGCGCCCGGGGGCTCAGGGGCGCCGACGCGTGAACGCGGCCGAGGGGGCCCCGCCGGCCCCCAGGCGCAGCTCGAGCACGCGCCCCTCCCGGACGTGCGCGTCGTGCACGACGAGCGGCGTCGCGGAGCTCCCGTCCGAGAGGGTCCACTCGCTGACCCGGGTCGAGCCGTTGTAGCCGCTCGCGTAGGGCAGGCGCAGCGTCGCGACGCCGCCGGCGTCGGGCGACGCCTCCGTTCGCCAGGTGAACCGCCGGCCCGCGCCGGTCTCGACCCGCACGGTCGCGGTCACCGTCCCGCGCGCGCCGGAGACGCGTACGCGCGCCCCGGGCACGCGCTCGACGAGCATCCACCGCTCCTCGAGCGCCGGGTTCTCCGGAGAGGTCGTCGGCGTCTCCCAGACGAGCCGGAACGCGTCGAGCGCGGGCCCGTCGCTCGACGCGAGCCCGTCGTGGAAGTAGAGCCGGTTCGGCACCATCCGCCAGAACGCGTCCGTGTCGCGCACCGGCCCGCCGTGTGCGCCGGCGCGGACGCGCACGATCGCGGTGGGAGTCCCCGCCGGCGCGAACGGGTGGAGGCCGACGGCCTCCGTCACCGGTTGCGCGAGCAGGACGAGGCCGGCGCGCCTGCGCGCCAGGACCTCCTCGGCGGTCCGCTGGTCGGTGGCGAACCAGAACCGCGCGGTGTCCTCGAGGGCGCCCGCGCCACCCTCGGTGCCGAATGGGCTCGCGATCACCGGACGGTCGGAGAGGTAGCGGGCGAGGTGCCCGAACGACCACGGGGTGAGGATCGCCTCGGCCCCGGGAGTGAGCGGCAGCGCTCCCGCCGCGAGGAGGCACTCCTCCTCCTCCTCCGGCAGGACCCACGGTGGCGCGAGCAGGTGCGGAAACGTCGGCGCGACCGTCGCGAGGACGACCGCCAGCCGGAGCGCGCCCGGTCGCGCGAGCCGCGGCACGACGCGGGCGACGACGGGCAGGAGCCGCTCCGACAGGCGCGCGAGGCCGAGCTCCGCGGCGAGCGCGAGCGGTACGACCGCGTAGATCCCGAAGCGCCTGCGGGCGAGCGACGCGGGGACGAGGAGGGCGAGCGTGACGAGCAGGAGGGCGGCGGGCGCCCGCTGCGCGCTCCCTTCACGCACGCGCGCGACCAGGAACACCGCGCCGGCGACACCGGCGACGTGGGCGAGCCCGTAGCCGTCGAGCAGGACGAGGAGGTCCTCGCCGAGCCCGTCCCGGAGCCGAGGATCGGCCGGAACTCGTTGATCCGGTCGTACCAGGGGTTGGCGGCGAGGAGGGCGACGAGCCCCCCCTCGATCCCCGACCGGAGCGACGGGACGAGGAGCAGCGCCGCCGCGGGCAGCGCGGTCGCGGCGGCGAGCTCCGCGACGCGGCGTGGGATCGACGCCGGGGCGCGCCGCGCCCGGCGAAGCGCCAGGACGAGGGCGGCGCCCGCTCCCGCGGCGACGAGGAGCGCGACGTGGAGCCCGCCGACGCGCGTGGTCGCGCCGCTCGCGAGCGCGCCGGGCGGTCCGAGCCATGCGACCGAGGCGGCGAGCAGCGCGGCCGCGCCGAGGGCTCCCCCGGCCAGCGTGGCGAGCCCGGGGCCGGCGGCGTCGTCGTCGAGGAGGTGCCACGCGGCCGCGGCGACGATCAGGGGGACCAGGTGCAGCGCGGATCCCATCCACGACCAGAACGCGAGCGTCAGGACCAGCGCGAGGGCGGCCGCCGGCCACGGGGCGCGCCGCCGCGGAGCCGCTCCGGCGACGAACAGCAGGAGGGCCGCCGTGAAGAGGACGACCTCGAGGACGTGCTGATCGGCGCGGCCGAGCGCACCCGGCTCGGACGCCGCCGGCAGGACCGCGACGAGCGACGCGGCGATCCACCCGATCGTCCCGAGCCGACGGCCGAGGGCGGCGACGAGCAGCACGAGCGCGAGGGAGAGCAGCACCGGCAACGGCGCCGCGACGGCCGCGATGGCGTCCAGCGCCGGCGTCGCTCCGTGGACGAGCCGCGCCGCGCCGGCGACGAGCGCGTCGAACAGCGGCGGCCAGGGGATGTCGGCGCCGTCCGGCCAGCTCAGCCCCGGATCGCGCCAGGGGGCACCCGGAGCTCCGGTGAGCCAGTTCGCGGCGCGGAGGACGTGGTAGTGCGGGTCGGAGTCGCCCACGAGCCGCGTCCGCTCGCCGCCGTACACGATGTCGTACGAGGTGAGCCGCGTCGCCGCCGCGAGGATCAGGACGGCAGCGGGAGCGAGGACGCGGGCGGGGCTGAAGGACATTCTCGCGGTCGCAGGGAGCGGGCGAACGAGGTTTACGCGCAACGGAGAGCTCGCTCAAGAGGTGCCGCCGTCCCGCCGGGTCGCGCGTTCCGGCGCCGTGCTATCGTGCCCGACCGAGTGATCGAGACGCGTCGGCCGAGCGGGGCAAGCCCGAAGGCGGGGGAGACAGCGGCTCGTCGGGTGGTGCGCGCCGCGTCAGCCGCGATCCGAGGATTTCTCGAGGCCCTCCGGCACCGCGGCTTCGTGGTGTTCATCATCGTGCTGCTGACGAGCCTGTACGCGCTCGGGCTCGTCGTGCCCCAGCGCGGGAGCGTCTCCGCGGCGGCGTGGGCGGCATGGCGCGAGCAGCGGCCCGGGCTCTTCCGGGCGCTCGAGGTGACGGGCCTCTCCGACGTGTACCGCGCGCCGGGAACGTACGTGGCCCTCGGGTTCTTCTTCCTCTCGCTCGGCGCGGTCGTCGTGGACCGGCTGCCGCGGCTCCTCCGCCGCACGCGGCTCGACCAGGGCATCCCGCTCGACGCGGGCGCGATCGGCGGCCGCAAGGGCACGCTCGCGCTGTCCACGGCGGACCCCGAGGGCGCGGTTCGCCGGGTGGGGCGCGTGCTCGAGGCCGCCGGGTACCGGCTCCACGCGCCGGGGCCGCGCGCGCTGCGGGCGGTGCGGTTCCGGATCGCGCCGCTCGGGTTCTTGCTGTTCCACGGCGCCTTCGCGCTCCTCCTCGCGGGGGGCGTGGTCCTCGACCTGACGCGCTTCTCGGGAGTCGCGCTGGTCGGCGAGGGCGAGCCCTTCGACGCCGCGACCGGCGAGTACGCCGAGCCCGTCCGGGAGCCGCGGGTCGGCGGCCGCCGACCCGACCTCGCGTTCACCGTCGTCGGGGTCAGGCCCCGGAGCGAGGGCGGGTTCCCGATCTCGCTGCACGTCGCGCTGCTGGTCCGCGGCGACGCGGCGCCGCGGCTCGCGAACGTCAACGAGCCGGTCGAGGTCGGGAGCACCTCGGTCCTCGTCGTGTCCGCCGGCGCGGCGCCGCTGTTCACGTGCGACGCGGGCGGGGCGACGGACGGTGCCTTCGTCGAGCTGGTGCCCAACCCGACCGGACGGACCCGGTTCGCGCTCGAGCCCTGCGCCCTCGACGTCCTCGCGCGACCGTACACCTCGGAGGCCACCGGCGCGGAGGCGCGCGGCGTCATGCTCGCGAGCGCGGGGCTGTCGCGCCTCGAGGACCTCGCGGCGAGCGGCGTCGAGGTCGCGGTGCGAGGCCCGGACGGCGCGATCGCGCGCGGCGTGCTCCGGCCTGGCGACTCCATCGCGACGCCCGACGGCCGGCGCGTCCTGCACATGCCCGAGCTGCGTTACTACGCGAAGCTCCAGATCGTGGACGAGCACGGCGGCGGCCTCCTCTGGGCGGGCTTCGTCCTGGGGACGATCGGGCTGGTCCTCCGCCTCCTCCTGTTCCGGCGCGAGGTCGCGGTCGTCGCCGACGGCCCCGGCGGGCGCGTGCTCGTCGCGGTCGCGGCGGACGTCCCCGGGTGGCGGCCGGACGCGCTGCTCGCGCGCGTCGCGGACGCGGCCGGCGGTCCGGAAGGGCAGCCTTCGCGCGCTTGACAGCGCAGGTCCCTTTCCGCAGCATCGACCGATGCCCCGGGTCGAAGCGGTCCTCGTCGTGGCGACGTTCGCGCTCTACGCCGCCGGGTTCGCCCTGTCGCTCGCGGGCCTGATCTCCGGGCGCGAGGGGGCGTATCGCGCCGGTCGCTGGGCCGCGCTCGGCGGGCTCGGCGCCCACACGCTCGCGATCGCGGCGCGCACGGTCGTGTCGGGCCACTTCCCGGTCGTGACGCCGTACGAGAACGCGTCGGTCGGCGCGTGGTCGATCGTGCTCCTCGCGTTCCTGGCCCCACGGCGCCTCGCCGTCTACCGCACCGCGGGGACGGGCGCGATCGCGCTCGCGCTGCTCATCCTCGGCTGGTCGGTCACCGAGGACCTCACGGTCACGCCGCTCGTCGCGTCCGTCCGCAGCGCGTGGCTGTACGTCCACGTGCTGTTCGCGTTCCTCGCCTACGCGGCGTTCTCCGTCGCGAGCGGCGCGGCGCTCGCCTACCTCGTCCGCGCGCGGCGCGGGGGGCCGGACTGGCTGCCTCCGCTCGAGCAGCTCGATCGCGTCGCCTACCTCTACGTCGTGTTCGGCTTCATCACGTGCGCCGTCATGATCGGCGCCGGGGCCATCTGGGCGAAGGACCTGTGGGGCTCCTACTGGTCGTGGGATCCCGTCGAGACCTGGAACCTCGTCGCGTGGCTCGCGTACGGCATCCTCATCCACCTGCGCGTCACGTACGGCTGGAGGGACGCGAGGTTCGCGTGGTTCGCGGTCCTCGCCGTCCTCCTCGTCGTCGTCGCGTACTTCGGGGTGGGCGTGGTCCTGAAGGGCACGCAGCACGTCTTCACCGTCCCGACGGTCGCGACGGTCGCGACGACACGATGAGCCCGCCGCCCGGGCCGGAGGGCCGCATGGCGGCGAACTCCCTTCGCCTGCTACATCCGCGCCCGACGAAGCGCCTCGCGTCCCCGGAGGTCCCGGGCGGCCCCACGCTCGTGTACGAGATCGAGCTCCGCTCGATCGAGAAGCGGTGACGGATGCGAGCGCGGCTCCTTCGCCGGTCGGTCTACCTCGCCTTCGGCGCCTCGGGGGCCGCCGCCCTCGTCTTCGAGGTGACCTGGACCCGCACGCTGTCGACGGTGATGGGGTCGTCGACCTACGCCCTCTCGACGATGCTCGCCGCGTTCATGGCGGGGCTCTCCGTGGGCGGGATGGTCGGCGCGCTCGTGGCGGAGCGGACGCGACGCCTCGTCGTGACCTTCGCGCTGTGCGAGCTGGGCATCGGCGTGCTCGGCTTCGCCATCAACCCGATCATCCGCAGCCTGACGCCGCTCTACGTGACGACGTACTACTCGTTCCACGAGTCCTTCGTCGGCTTCTCCGTCGTCCAGTTCGCGATCGCGTTCCTGGTGATGGGCGCGCCGACCACGCTCATGGGGATGAGCTTCCCCGTCGTCGTGAAGCTCTTCGCGGAGCGGCGCGGGGCGGCAGGCGTGGGGCGCGACGCGGGGCGGCTCTACGCGGTGAACACGCTCGGCGGCATCGCCGGCTCGCTCTCCGCCGGGTTCCTCCTCATCCCGCTCGTGGGGGTCGGGCGCGCCGCCGGCGTCGCGGCCACCGTGGACGTCCTGAACGCGGTCGTCCTCCTCTGGCTCGGGGCGGGCGCGGCGCGGGCCGCGGCGGCGGGCGTCGCCGGGATCGGGGCGGCGTTCCTCGCGACCCAGATCCGTCCCCCGGCGGTCCCGACCTTCGGCTACGCCTACGGCCGGCGCTTCGAGTCGGCGGCGCTGGCGCGGCAGGTGTCCTCTGCGGCGGACGGCGCGGAGGTGCTCTTCCACGACGAGGGGATCGAGGGGGACGTCTGGCTCCTCCGGAGCGGTCCGCCGGGGCACCGCGAGACGACGCTCCTGAACGGCGGCAAGCTCGAGGCGGGCGACGACGTCTCGTTCGCGCTGCTGGGCCAGCTTCCCTACTTCACGGCCCGCCTGTCCGGGCCGGTGCGGAGCGTGCTGAGCATCGGCCTCGGCTCCGGCCGCACCCTGCGCCGGCTGGTCGAGCTGCCCGTCGAGTCGGTCGAGTCGGTCGAGCTGAGCCGGGGCGTGCTCGAGGCGAACCGGCGGTTCCTCAGCCCCGAGCTCTTCTCGGACGCGCGGGTCAGTCACGTCGTGGCGGACGGCAGGAACCACCTCCTCGTCGAGAAGCACCCGTACGACGTGATCGTCGTGAGCCCCTCGTGGGCGACGGACGTCGCGTCCGCGGGCCTGCTCACGGACGAGTTCTTCTCCCTCGCGGCGCGTCACCTCACGCCCACCGGCGCGATCGGCGTCTGGGTGGACTTCACGATGATGGACGACGCGGACATGAGCCGGCTGCTCCGGACGTTCGCGAAGAGCTTCCGCCACGTGACGGCCTGGCGCGTGCCGAGCGGAGACGTCGTGCTCGTCGGGGCGAGCTCCGGGCAGTACGCCGACGAGCGACACGTGGAGCAGCTCGCGCTGGGGGCGACGCCCCGGGCGCGCGGAGCGCTCGCGGTCGCGCTGTCGGACGCCCGCCCCAAGCCCAGCGCGTTGGACGACCTCAACACGGACGACCACCCCGTGATCGAGTTCGCGAACGCCCGCAGCTTCGTCACCGGTCGCGCGATGGCTCCCGCGGAGGCCGGGCTGGTAGACTCCGGCGCACGATGAACCTGCTGCTGGTCTCCCCCCCGTTCGGCGAGAAGGGCCAGATGTCCAAGGGGCTGCCGATCGCCCCGCCGGTCCTCGAGTACCTCGCCGGCCTCACGCGCCAGGTGGACCCGGGCGTCGGCCTCTCGCTGCTCGACGCCAACAAGGAGGTCCTCGTCCCGGAGGAGGTCGCCGCGGACGCGGTCTGCTTCACCGTCCTCACGCCGCAGGCGCCGTGGGTCTACCGGATGGCCGATCGGCTCCGCGCGCTCGGCAAGCAGGTGGTCCTCGGCGGCATCCACGTCTCGGCCCTGCCGGAGGAGGCGAAGGTGCACGCCGACGCGATCGTGCTCGGCGAGGCGGAGACGATCTGGGCGCGCGTGCTGGCCGATCTGGCGCGCGGCGCGCCGGAGCCCGTCTATCGCGGCGACTTCCCCGAGCTCGTGGGTCTCCCGCACCCGGTGACGGACCTCTGGAACACGAAGTACGTCTACGGCTACTTCCAGACCTCCCGCGGCTGCCCGCACCGCTGCACGTTCTGCTCGGTGCACGAGTTCTTCGGCGGGCGCGCGCGCGTGCGGCCGATCGCGGAGGTGGTCGCCGAGGTCGCCGCCTCGAAGCGGCGGCTGTTCTGGGGCATCGACGACAACATCTGGGGCGTGGACGTGAAGCGCTCCATCGAGCTCTACGCCGAGATGGCGCGGTCGATCCGTGCCAAGTGGTGGTTCGGCTCGGGCGACCTCGTGACCCTCGACCACGCGCGCGCCGACGAGCTGCTCGACAACGCCCGCCGGGCCGGCCTCACCGCGGTCCTCGTCGGCTGGGAGTCGAACAACCTCGCCACGCTCGAGGAGTACCGGGCGGTCGGCAAGCAGGGGCGGCACCGCCGCGACCAGATCAAGCGGATCCGCGATCACGGCATCGAGGTGATGCTCTTCACGATGCTCGGCGGCCGGCAGGACGTCCGCGCCGACTACGACGAGCTCCTGGAGCTCTGCGACGAGCTGAAGGTCTCCGCCCACCCGGTGATGACGACCCCGTTCCCCGGCACCGCGCTCTACGCCCAGTACGAGCCGTACCTCGTGCCCGGCCACGACTGGGACGACTTCGACGGCAACCACGCGGTCTTCGAGCACCCCACGCTCGGCGTGGCCGAGCGCGAGGATCTCGTGATCGACCTCCGCGCCCGGCTGTTCACGCTGCCCCGCATCCTGAAGCGCGTCGTCCAGGTCGGCTGGCGCGGGTTCCCCATGAGCCACGTCACCTCCTGGATGATCCAGTTCCCGCAGGGCAGGGCGTTCACGGAGTACGCG
This sequence comes from Anaeromyxobacter oryzisoli, assembly GCF_022690765.1. Lineage (GTDB taxonomy): Bacteria > Myxococcota > Myxococcia > Myxococcales > Anaeromyxobacteraceae > Anaeromyxobacter > Anaeromyxobacter oryzisoli. Next base: position 41,710 of record NZ_JALCZA010000011.1, read on the forward strand.
CGCGAGCACGCGCGCCGCCGGGCGGGCGGCGCAGACGAGGGGAAGGTGGCCTGAGATGAGCCCGGCGGCCGGCGTCGCCCTGATGATGAACAACTACTTCCACGACGTGGCGACGGCGCTCCTCGTCTCGAGCGCGTTCGCGCTCTGGGTCATGCTCCGCCGTTACGAGGCGGGCGACCGCGGGCCGGAGGCCGCGCGTTACTTCCTCGAGATCCACCGGAGCATGGCGCGCCTCGCCCGCTTCTCGCTGGCCTGGATCGTCCTCGGGGGCATCCCGCGGACGATCTGGTACGGACGGTTCGAGTGGGCGAACGCGGCGGGGAGGGGGCAGGTGGTCGCCCTCCTGGTGAAGCACGTGGTCGCGTTCGTCCTCGTCGCGTGGGGCGTCGCGTTCTGGCGGCGACTGCGCCACAAGGTCGCGGCGATCCGGCTCGAGCTGGCGTGAGGAGGCGCTCGAACGGAACCGAGCGCGTGCCCGGTTCCGATGCGTCCGGCGACGAGCGGGCAGCGCGCCAAGCGGCCGCGATCCGCTGCGAAAACCGCGCATTGCGGACGTGTCCGCTCCTTGACAGTCGCGCGCAGGTCGCAGGAAATTGCACATCCTCGCTACCTGTCTCCGTTGCGCGCTGCGTCGCGACTACGACGACGGCTGCTCATCCACGAAGGAAGGGAAAGGCTCAATGCGACTGTTCTCGGACTCGATTGGAAGAAAGGTCGTGATGGCGATCACGGGCCTGCTGATGGTCCTGTTCGTCATCGGGCACCTCCTCGGTAACTTCAGCATCTTCGCCCACGGCATCAACGCGTACGCCGAGAAGCTGCATCACCTGCCGGCGCTCGTGTGGGGCAACCGGGTGGTCATGGGCCTCGCGGTGATCGTGCACGTGATCCTCGCCATCCAGGTCACGATGGAGAACCAGGCGGCGAAGCCGACCAAGTACAAGGTGGAGCGGTACCTCAAGGCGACGTTCGCCGGGCGGACGATGATCTGGACCGGGCTCATCCTCGGGGCCTTCATCGTCTACCACCTGCTCCAGTTCACCATCCGCAAGACGCCGGGCCTGGTGCTCGAGCAGGACGCGCTGAACCGCTTCGACGTGTTCACGATGGTGGTCTCCCAGTTCAAGGTCGGGCTGATCGCGCTCCTGTACGTCGTCGCGATGGGCGGGCTCTTCCTCCACCTGAAGCACGGCATCCAGAGCACGTTCCAGACGCTCGGGCTGAGCAACGGGGTGATGCTGCCGCGCTACGGCGCGCTCGGGAAGGTGCTCTCCAGCGTCTTCCTCGTCGGGTTCGTGGCCATCCCCGTGACGATCTTCTTTGGCATCCTCAAGTAAGGGAGACACCGTGATCCTCGACGGCAAGGCACCGACGGGCAAGATCCAGGACTCGTGGGACAATTACCGCTTCGAGCTGAAGCTGGTGAACCCCGCGAACAAGCGGAAGTTCAAGATCCTCGTGGTGGGCACCGGCCTCGCGGGCGCGTCCGCGGCGGCGACCCTCGGCGAGCTCGGCTACAACGTCGAGGCGTTCTGCTACCAGGACAGCCCTCGGCGCGCGCACAGCATCGCGGCCCAGGGCGGCATCAACGCCGCGAAGAGCTACCCGAACGACGGCGACAGCATCTACCGCCTGTTCTACGACACCGTGAAGGGCGGTGACTTCCGGGCGCGCGAGGCGGACGTCTGGCGGCTCGCCCAGGTCTCGAACAACATCATCGACCAGTGCGTCGCGCAGGGCGTCCCGTTCGCCCGCGACTACGCCGGCTACCTCGACAACCGCTCCTTCGGCGGCGCCCAGGTCTCCCGCACGTTCTACGCGCGCGGCCAGACGGGCCAGCAGCTCCTGCTCGGCGCGTACAGCGCCCTCTCGCGCCAGATCAAGGCCGGGACGGTGAAGATGTTCCCGCGCACCGAGATGCTCGACCTGGTCGTCGTGGACGGCGAGGCGAAGGGCATCACGATCCGCGACCTCAAGACCGGCGAGATCCGCGTCCACGTCGGCGACGCGGTGGTCCTGGCGAGCGGCGGCTACGCGAACGTCTTCTACCTCTCGACGAACGCGATGGGCTGCAGCGTCACGGCCGCGTGGAAGGCGCACAAGAAGGGCGCGTTCTTCGCGAACCCCTGCTACACGCAGATCCACCCGACCTGCATCCCGCAGGCGGGCGACTACCAGTCCAAGCTGACCCTGATGTCCGAGTCGCTCCGCAACGACGGCCGGATCTGGGTCCCGAAGAAGAAGGAAGACCTCAACAAGCCGGCGAACCAGATCCCCGAGGAGGATCGCGACTACTACCTCGAGCGGAAGTACCCCTCCTTCGGCAACCTCGCGCCTCGCGACATCGCCTCCCGCGCCGCCAAGGAGCAGTGCGACGACGGGCGCGGCGTCGGTCCGGGCGGCCGCGGCGTCTACCTCGACTTCTCGACGTCCATCAAGCGGCTCGGCGAGGACAAGATCCGCGAGCGGTACGGCAACCTGTTCGAGATGTACGAGCGGATCACCGACGAGAACGCGTACAAGCAGCCGATGCGCATCTACCCGGCCCCGCACTACTCGATGGGCGGCCTCTGGGTGGACTACAACCTGATGAGCAACGTCCCCGGCCTCTTCGTCCTCGGCGAGGCCAACTTCTCCGTCCACGGCGCGAACCGCCTGGGCGCGAGCGCGCTCATGCAGGGGCTCGCGGACGGCTACTTCGTCATCCCGTACACGATCGGCGGCTACCTCGCGAAGACCAAGCCGGGCAAGGTCAAGACGGACAACCCGGAGTGCGTGAAGTCGATCGCCGACGTGAAGGCGGAGCGCGAGAAGCTCCTCGCCATCAACGGCAAGCGGACGGTCACCGAGTTCATCCGCGAGCTCGGCGCGACCATGTGGGAGGACGTCGGCATGGCCCGGAGCGAGAAGACGCTCACGGACGCGCTGAAGAAGATCCCGTCCATCCGCGAGGAGTTCTGGCAGAACGTGAAGGTGCCCGGCACCGGCGCCGACACGAACCAGCAGCTCGAGAACGCGGGCCGCACCGCCGACTTCCTCGAGTTCGCCGAGCTGCTCACGCGCGACGCGCTCCACCGCAACGAGTCGTGCGGCGGCCACTTCCGCGTGGAGCACCAGTATCCGGACGGTGAGGCGAAGCGCGACGACGAGAACTACTGCTACTCGGCTGCCTGGGAGTTCAAGGGAGTGGGGAAGGAGCCCGAGCTCCACAAGGAACCGCTCAAGTTCGAGAACGTCCACCTCGCGGTGAGGAGCTACAAGTAATGAGCGCGCACGCTTCCGACGGGACGATGAACCTCAAGCTGATCGTCTGGCGGCAGAAGGGTCCGAACGAGCCGGGCAAGTTCGAGACCTACGAGGCCAGGAACATCACGCCGCATCACTCCTTCCTGGAGATGATGGACGTGGTGAACGAGGACCTCATCAAGGAAGGCAAGGAGCCGATCGTCTTCGATCACGACTGCCGCGAGGGCATCTGCGGCATGTGCTCGGCGGTCGTGAACGGGGTCCCGCACGGCGGGTTCAAGCGGACCACGCTCTGCCAGCTCCACATGCGGAAGTTCAAGGACGGTGACGCCATCTACATCGAGCCGTGGCGGTCCCGGGCCTTCCCGATCGTCAAGGACCTCATGGTGGACCGCGGCGCCCTGGACAAGCTGATCCAGGCGGCCGGCTACATCTCGGCCCACACCGGCGGCGTCCCCGACGGCAACGCGACCCCCATCGGGAAGCGCACCGCCGACTACGCCATGGACGCGGCGGAGTGCATCGGCTGCGGCGCCTGCGTGGCCGCGTGCCCGAACGGCGCGGCGATGCTCTTCGCCGGGGCCAAGATCTCGCAGTACGCCGAGCTCCCGCAGGGCCAGGTCGAGGCCCCCGAGCGCGTGGCCGCGATGATCAACGCGATGGCCGAGAACGGGTTCGGCAACTGCACGAACCACTACGAGTGCCAGGCGGCCTGCCCGAAGGGCATCGACGTGAAGTTCATCGCCCGCATGAACCGCGAGTTCGTGAAGGCGCTCGCCCAGGACAAGGTCGGCGCCCTCGCCCAGTCGGGCAAGTAGCCCGCGCCGCAACAGGTCGATCCGTGAACGGGGCAGGGGCCGCAGCGTCCCTGCCCCGTTTCGTTGAATGGCGACGGTCGCCCGCGGCGCGCCGCACCCGTCGCGCGCGGCGTCATCCAAAGGCCCAGGAGGAACGGTGAGCCTCGATCCCGAGCTGACGCTGCAGCTGAAGCGGGTCCTCGCGGCGCTGGAGCCGCTGCTGCCGGCCCCGCCGCGGCCGATCGACTGGGCGTCCTGCCACGCCGCCAACTGGCACCGCAGCACCTTCGCCGGCGCGATGGAGCCGGTCCCGAGCATCGAGGGGATCCACCTCGACGATCTCCTCGGGATCGAGCCCCAGAAGCGCGTCGTCGAGGAGAACACCCGCCAGTTCCTCGCCGGCCTGCCCGCGAACAACGTCCTCCTGTGGGGGACGCGCGGCACCGGGAAGTCCTCCCTGGTCCGGGCCCTGCTCCACGCCCACGCGCACGAGGGGCTCCGGATCATCCAGGTGGACAAGGACGACCTGGTGAGCCTCCCCACCATCGTGGACCAGGTGAAGGCGCAGCCGTACCGGTTCGTCGTCTTCTCCGACGACCTCTCGTTCGAGCCCGGCGACGCGAGCTACAAGGTGCTGAAGAGCGCGCTCGACGGCTCGGTCTACGGCCTGCCGGACAACGTGCTCCTCTACGTCACCTCGAACCGGCGGCACCTCGTGCCCGAGTACGAGAGCGACAACCGCGGCGCGATGATGGTGGAGGGGGAGATCCACCACGGCGAGGCGGTGGAGGAGAAGATCTCGCTGTCGGGCCGGTTCGGGCTCTGGGTGTCCTTCCATCCCTTCAGCCAGGACCTCTACGTGGACGTGGTCCGCCGGTGGGTCGAGAAGCTCGCCGGGAAGGTCGGCGCGCCGCTCCCCTGGACCCGCGACGCCGAGACGGCGGCGATCCTCTGGTCGCAGCGGAAGGGCGACCGGAGCGGCCGCATCGCGTACCAGTTCGCCTGCGACTGGGTGGGCCGCACCGCGATGGAGCGCCGGGGAGGGTGACGGCCGCGCCTCGCAGGCGTCACGAGCCCCCCGTCCCTCGCTCCTCGACTCGCGCGAAGCGCCCGCGGGCACCTCGGCTCGAGCCCCGCGGTCGAAGCTCGACCGGAGCGGTCCTCGATCGCCCGCCCAGGAGCTGCGCGCCCGCGCTGGGCCTTTGGTGGGGCGTGGCGGAACGAACCAGCCGCCTGTGCTGTTGTCATTCGTGCACGCCGTCGCGCGCGCAGGCGGCGGCGCGCGCCCGGAGCGGTCCAGTCGACCTCCTTCGTCGACATTGCCGGTCCGATACTTTGTGACGGTCCTCAAAGACAAAGGCCCGCGGGATCGGGTAAATTCCGCGGGTTTCTTGCCCAGACCGACCGCCGCAGACGAGGACAGCCCAGGGCTGATCCGGCGCCGCAGCTCATCAGCGGTGGCGCTGCCGGATCGAGGCGAGCGGCACCGGGTACGAACAGTGAACCTCACCACGCGCTGGTGACGAACGCAGGGAAACCAAGGAAGAGGGACATGACGACGAAGACCTCCAAGATCATCTGGACCGAGATCGACGAAGCTCCCGCGCTGGCGACGTACTCGCTGCTCCCCATCGTCCAGGCCTTCACGAAGGGCACCGGGGTCGCCGTCGAGACTTGGGACATCTCCCTCAGCGGGCGGATCATCGCCAACTTCCCGGAGAACCTGACCGAGCGCCAGCGGATCCCGGACTACCTCGCGCAGCTCGGCGAGCTCACGCTGAAGCCCGAGGCGAACATCATCAAGCTCCCGAACGTCAGCGCCTCGCTCCCGCAGCTCAAGGACGCGATCAAGGAGCTGCAGGCGAAGGGCTACAACGTCCCCGACTACCCGGAGAGCCCGAAGAACGACGCCGAGAAGGCGATCCAGGCGCGCTACGCGAAGTGCCTCGGCAGCGCCGTGAACCCGGTGCTGCGCCAGGGCAACTCCGACCGCCGCTCGCCGCTCTCGGTGAAGGCGTTCTCGAAGAAGCACCCGCACAAGCTCGGCGCCTGGAGCCCCGAGTCGAAGGCCCACGTCGCCCACATGAACGCGGACGACTTCTACGCGCATGAGACGTCCACCACGATCCCGAAGGCGACGGAATACCGGATCGAGTTCGTGGGCGCCGACGGCAAGGCGACGGTCCTCAAGAAGAACGCGCCGCTGCTCGATGGCGAGATCATCGACTCGACCATCATGAACGTCCGCGCGCTGCGGAAGTTCTACGAGGAGCAGATCCAGGACGCGCAGAAGCGCGGCGTGCTCTTCTCGCTGCACCTCAAGGCCACCATGATGAAGGTCTCCGACCCCGTCATGTTCGGCCACGCGGTGACCGTCTACTTCAAGGACGTGTTCGAGAAGCACGGCGCCGCCCTCAAGCAGGCCGGCGTCAACCCGAACCTCGGCCTCGGCGACCTCTACAAGAAGATCCAGTCGCTCCCCGCCGACCAGCGCGCCGAGATCGAGGCCGACATCAAGGCGACCTACGCGAAGCGCCCGCCGCTCGCGATGGTGGACTCCGACAAGGGCATCACGAACCTGAACGCGCCGAACGACATCATCATCGACGCGTCGATGCCGGTCGTGGTCCGCGAGTCCGGCAAGATGTGGGGCCCGGACGGGAAGCTGCACGACGCCAAGGCGACGATCCCCGATCGCTGCTACGCGACCATCTACGAGGAGATCATCGAGGACTGCAAGAAGCACGGCGCCCTCGACCCGGCCACGATGGGCAACGTCCCGAACGTCGGCCTGATGGCGCAGCAGGCCGAGGAGTACGGCTCGCACGACAAGACCTTCATCGCCAGCGGCGCCGGCGCGATCCGGGTGGTGGACGCCAACACCGGCAAGACGCTCCTCGAGCAGAAGGTCGAGGAGGGCGACATCTTCCGGATGTGCCAGGCGAAGGACATCCCGATCCGCGACTGGGTGAAGCTCGCCGTGAATCGCGCCCGGGCCACCGGTGCGCCCGCCGTGTTCTGGCTCGACCGGAACCGGGCCCACGACGCGCAGGTCATCGCCAAGGTGGAGACGTACCTCCCCACGTTCGACACCAAGGGGCTCGAGATCAAGATCATGTCGCCGGTGGAGGCGATGCGGTACTCGCTCGAGCGCATCCGCCAGGGCAAGGACACCATCTCCGTGACGGGCAACGCGCTCCGTGACTACCTCACGGACCTGTTCCCGATCCTCGAGATCGGCACCAGCGCGAAGATGCTCTCCATCGTGCCCCTCCTGGCCGGCGGCGGGCTCTTCGAGACGGGCGCGGGCGGCTCGGCCCCGAAGCACGTCCAGCAGTTCGTGAAGGAGGGGTACCTGCGCTGGGACTCGCTCGGCGAGTTCTCCGCGCTCGGGGCGTCGCTCGAGCACATCGCGCGGGTGTACGAGAACCCGAGGGCCCAGATCCTGGCCGAGGCGCTCGACAAGGCCATCGGCAAGTTCCTGGACAACAACAAGTCCCCGGCCCGCAAGGTCGGCCAGATCGACAACCGCGGGAGCCACTTCTACCTGGCCCTCTACTGGGCCGAGGGGCTGGCGGAGCAGACGAAGGACAAGGAGCTCCAGGCCCGCTTCGCCGGCGTGGCGAAGCAGCTCAAGGAGAACGAGGCGAAGATCGACGCGGAGCTGATCGCGGCACAGGGCAAGCCGGTGGACATGGGCGGGTACTACAAGCCCGATCCGGTGAAGACGGCCGCGGCGATGCGCCCCAGCAAGACGCTCAACGCGATCGTCGACGCGCTCGCGTAAGGTGTAGGAAGCGGAACCAGACCCGTAACTCGAGGAGACTAAAACAATGGCTAGAGCCAAGATTGCATTGATCGGCGGCGGTCAGATCGGCGGCGTCCTCGCGCAGCTCGCCGCGCTGCGCGAGCTGGGCGACGTGGTCCTCTTCGACATCGTGGAGGGGCTGCCCCAGGGCAAGACCCTCGACATCGCCGAGGCCTCGCCGGTCGACGGCTTCGACGTCAACCTCAAGGGCACGAACTCCTACGAGGACATCAAGGGCGCCGACGTCGTCATCGTCACCGCCGGCCTCCCCCGCAAGCCGGGGATGAGCCGTGACGACCTCATCTCGGTCAACTCCAAGATCATGCAGACGGTGGCGGAGGGCATCAAGAAGAACGCCCCGAACGCCTTCGTCATCGTGATCTCGAACCCGCTCGACGCGATGGTCACCCTCTGCCAGAAGGTGACCGGCTTCCCGCACAACCGCGTCGTCGGCCAGGCCGGCGTGCTCGACTCGGCCCGCTTCGCCGCGTTCATCGCGTGGGAGCTCGGCGTCTCCGTGAAGGACGTCACGGCCGTCACCCTCGGCGGCCACGGCGACGACATGGTGCCGCTGATCCGGTACACGAGCGTCTGCGGCGTGCCGGTGATGGAGCTCCTCGAGCAGAAGTACGGGAGCGCCGCCAAGGCCAACGAGGTCATGGCCGCGATGGTCAAGCGGACCCGCGTCGCGGGCGGCGAGGTCGTCGCCCTGCTGAAGACCGGCAGCGCCTTCTACTCGCCGGCCTCCAGCGCGATGGCGATGGCGGAGTCCTACCTCAAGGACCAGAAGCGGGTCCTGCCGTCCTGCGTCTACCTGAACGGCGAGTTCGGCGTGAAGGGCTTCTACGTCGGCGTGCCGGTCGTGATCGGCGCCGGCGGCGCCGAGAAGGTCCTCCAGCTGAAGCTCAACGCCGAGGAGCAGGCGATGTTCGACAAGTCGGTCGCCGCGGTGAAGAGCCTCGTCGGCAGCATGAAGTAGCTTTGCCGTGACGGACTGGAGGTGGGGGCAGCGCGGCTCGGCCGCGCGCCCCCGCCTCCTTTGCTTTCACTCCCCGGGCGTGCCCTCGATGCGGCCCGCTCCGCTCGCCGCGGAGCCGTGGCCCTCGCGCGCTCCGGCGGAACGTTCCTCGACACATCCATGAGCTCCGACGCCGCGATGCGCCGCGGCGCGACGTCGTCATGCCTCGCTGTGCGTCACGGCCCGCCATCGCGCTCGCGCGGGACGCGGCACGCGCGCCCCCGGACGCGTACCCGGGACGGTGGTGGGCGAGCGCGGCCGCCTCGATGTCGCCGCGCGTCGCGTTCGGCCGCCCGTAGGCGATGTTGGCGAGCGTGGGTGGTGTGGAGAGATGTGCCGTGCGGCGGATTCTCCCCTCTCGCGCGTGCCCGCTCGGGTACGATGCATGTGTTCACCGTCCGTGCTCGATTCCGGGAGGATCGAGCATGACAATCAATGGAGGGGACCACATGCCATCGATCCGCCGTGCCGCGGTCGCGCTGGCGCTGTGCGCGTGCAGCGCGTGCAGCAGCGGCGCCAAGGTTTCGCCCATCTCCGGCTCAAACCGTCCACCGGTCGCGCAAGCGGGGCTGGATCGCACCTCGCCGAGGGGCGCCGCGGTCGTCCTCGACGCCTCGGGGAGCTTCGATCCGGAGGGGGTCCCGCTCACCTTCGCGTGGACGCTGGTGTCGAAGCCGCAGTCCAGCGCCGCGGTCCTCCTGAGCTCCGCCATCGCGACCAGCTTCACGCCCGACGTCTTCGGGTCGTACGTCATCCGGCTCACGGTGAGCGACGGCGCCCTCTCGGCGTCCGACGAGGTGACGATCACCGTCGTGAACCACGCGCCGGTGGCCGACGCTGGCCTCGATCTCGAGACGAACCAGGGCTCCGCCGTGACGCTCTCCGCGGCCGCCTCGAGGGACCCCGACGGTGATCCGCTCACCTGCGCCTGGACGATCGTCTCTCGCCCGTCTGGCAGCACCGCTGCGCCGTCCGACGCGGCGGCCTGCGCGCCGACATTCACCCCCGACGCCGAGGGTGCCTATACGATCGCGCTGACCGTGAGCGACGGGGCGCTGGCGAGCGCGGCGGATACCGTCCTGGTGACGGCATACCGGAAGGTGTGGATGCTCGGTCACGCGGTGGTAGACGCGGAGTACTCGCGGGCGCTCGAGCGCGTGGTCATCGTAGGGACGTCGCCCAATCGCCTGTACCTCGCCGATCCGGTCGGCATGACCGAGCAATCGGTCGATCTCTCGCTCGCCCCTACCTCGGTGAGCGTGTCGCCGGACGGCCTCCATGCCGCGGTCGGCCACAACGGCTGGGTGTCGTACGTGCGGCTCTCGCCGGCGCCGCTCGTCGTGGAGAAGACCATCGCCACCACGGCCGACGTCCTCGACGTCGTGCTCGCGGGGAACGGCTGGATCTACGCGTTCCCGCGGGTGGATCAGTGGGCGGAGATCCACTGCCTCGAGATCTCCACCGCCAAGGAGGTCCTGAGCGCGGACTGGAGCATCTACGCCGGGACCAAGGCGAAGCTCCACCCGGGCGGCACCTCGATCTACGGTGCCGACAACGGCGTCTCGCCGTCGGACATCGAGAAGTACGACATCGCGTCCGGAACGGCGAAGTACCTGTACGACTCGCCGTACCACGGCGACTACGCCATGTGCGGCGACCTGTGGATCTCCGAAGACGGGCTCCGGATCTTCACCGCGTGCGGCAACACCTTCCACTCGAACACCGTCCAGGGCACGACGGCGGGGTCGGACATGACGTACGCCGGCGCCCTCGAGGGCACCGCGCGGGTGCGCTGGGTGGACCACTCGCTCGCGGCCCATCGGGTCCTCGCGATTCCGGCCGCCGACCCCTGGGCCTATCCCCCGCAGCCGGCCGCCGACGCCGAGCTTCGCGTGTTCAGCGACGACTACCTCGCTCGGCAGGAGACGGTCGCGCTCCCGCACTTGGGCATCAGCGGGACCGGGTACCTCGTGCACGGACGGTTCGTGTTCTTCTCGAAGGACGGCACGAGGCGCTTCGTCCTGGGGCAGGTGGACGCCAGCTCGGGGCTCCTCGTGCCGGACGCCCTGGTCGCCTACTAGTCCGGCCGACCGCCCGGCCGTGTGCCGCCGGCGCGCCGATCGGTTACATTCGGGGCGCGATTCGGAACATCCGGCGCCGGCGGTGCTCGCCCGCGCCCGCGGTCACACGGACCCCGCCCGGCGTCGCGCCGGCCGGGGTCCGCACCTTCGAGGCACGCTTCGATGCTCGAGCTCTTCACCCGGACCTCCGGGACATGGATCAACGTCGCCGCGATCGCGGCGGGCACCGCGGTCGGGGTGGCCGCGGGGGCGCGGCTGCCGGAGCGCCTGAGCCGGACGCTGATGCAGGTGCTCGGGCTGGTGACGCTGGTCGTGGGGCTCGGGATGGCGCGCTCGCTCGAGGGGGTCCGCTCGGGCCCGCTCCCCGGGGTGATCGTCGCCCTGGTGAGCCTCGCCCTGGGCGGCGTCGCCGGCGAGCTGCTCGGGATCGAGGAGCGGCTCGCCGCCCTCGGCGAGGCGGCGCGGCGCCGGTTCGGCGGGGGAGGGCGGTTCACGGAGGGGTTCGTGACCGCGACCCTCCTGTTCTGCATCGGCCCGATGGCGATCGTGGGGTCGATCCAGAACGGCCTCGCCCTCGACCCGCGCACGCTCGTGGTCAAGGCGGCCCTCGACGGCATCGCGTCCGTGGCGCTCTCGGGGGTCTACGGGGTCGGGGTCGCCCTCGCGGCGGTGCCGCTGCTGCTCCTCCAGGGCGGCGTGAGCGTGGGGGCGGCGGCGCTCGCGAGCGTGCTCCCCGATCCCGCCACCGACCCGCGGCTGCTCGTGGTGACCGGCGCGGGCGGGCTGCTCGTGACCGGCATCGGCGTGAACCTGCTGCTCGCCGGGCTCGGGCTCGAGGACCGGAAGATCCGGCTCGGCGCGATGCTGCCGGCCCTCGTGATCGCGCCGGTGCTGCACGTCCTCGCGAGCTAGTCCCGGCCGAGCGCCTGGCTCCCGCCCGGGGGGGCCCGCGCTCGTCGAGGATCGTCTCGCGCCGCTCCGACGTGGCATCTTCTCCGGGGAGGGCCTACTCTCGCGCCCCGGCGCTCCCCTGGCGAGGCCCATGACCGTCGATCACCACACCGCCCTCGACGCCGCCGTCTTCCACGCCGTGAACGCCGGCGGCGGGCGGGTCCTCGACGCGCTCGCGGTGACGCTCTCCGCGCCGTGGTTCGGGGTCCTCACGTTCGTCTCCCTGGCGCTCGCCATCGCGGCCGTGGCGGGGCGCCGGCGGGTCGCCCTGCTCCTCTCGCTCGTCATCGCCGTCGTCCTGAGCGACATGGTGGGCTCCCAGGTGCTGAAGCCGCTCTTCGGCCGGATGCGCCCGTGCTACGCGCTCCCGCCCGGCACCTTCCGCTGGCTCGCGCGGGCGGCGAACGTCGGCTCGCTGCCGAGCCTGCACGCGTCGAACTTCTTCGCGATGGCCTCCGTCGCCTGGGCCGCGAGCCGGCGGCTCGGCGGGGCGGTGCTGGTGCTCGCGGCGGCGGTCGCGCTGAGCCGGGTCTACGTCGGCGTGCACTGGCCGAGCGACATCGTCGCCGGCGCCGTCTGGGGCGTACTCTGCGCGGTCGCGGCGCTGGCCCTGGTGCGGCGCGCCGAGCGGGGCCGCGCGCCTGCGGGCGGGCCTTCGCGACCGGAGAGGTGAGGGGGATCGTGCCGAACGCGCTCGAGGTGGAGCAGCTCACGGTGCGCCTCGGCGGGACCGTGATCCTCCGGGACCTCGGCTTCACCGTCCCGACGGGCAGCGCGCTCGCCGTGATCGGGCCGAACGGCGCGGGGAAGACCGTCCTGTTCCGGGCGCTCATCGGCGCACTGCCGTACCAGGGCTCGGTCCGCTGGGCGCCCGGGACGCGGATCGGCTACGTCCCGCAGAAGCTCGACATCGAGCGCGATCTCCCGATCACCGGCCGCGACTTCCTCCGGGCGAAGACCTCGGTCACCGGAACGCCCGGCCACGACGCGGACCGCGCGCTCGAGCTCGTGAACCTGCCGCCCGCCGTGGCGGCGCAGCCGGTCGGCACCCTCTCCGGCGGCCAGTTCCAGCGCCTGCTGCTCGCGTTCGCCCTCATGGGGCGGCCCACGGTCCTCCTCTTCGACGAGCCCACGGCCGGGGTGGACGAGCCGGGCGAGGAGCGGCTCTACGAGATGATCCGCCGGGTGCAGCAGGCCGAGGGGCTGACGCTCCTCCTCATCTCGCACGAGCTGAGCGTCGTGTACCGCCACGCGAACAACGTGCTGTGCCTCTCGCGGGACCGCCCGACCCTCGGCCCCCCCGAGGAGATCCTCACGCCCGAGCGGATCGAGCAGGTCTACGGGGCGCCGCTCAAGTACCATCACCACTGATGACGATGTCGTGGACCGGGCTCGCGCTCTCGATCGGGATGGCGGTGGCCGCCGGCCTCGTCGGCTGCTTCGCCGTGATGCGGCGGATGGCGCTCGCCTCCGACGCGATGTCGCACGTCGCGCTGCCGGGCATCGGGCTCGCGCTCGTCCTCCACCTCCACCCGGCGCTCGGCGGCCTCGCCGCGCTGCTCGTCGGGACGCTGCTGATCTGGGGCCTCGAGCGCCAGACCCGCATCTCCACCGAGACGCTCATCGGCGTGGTCTTCTCGCTGGCCCTCGCGGTGGGGAGCATGCTCGCCACCGGCGACGAGCTGGTGGACGCGCTCCTCGGCGCGCCGGGCACGCTCGAGCCGTGGGAGCTCGCGCTCGGGCTCGCGGGCGCCGCCGCGGTGGCCGTCTTCGTGCTCACCCAGCGGAGCCGGCTGGTCATCGCGCTGGTCTCGTCCGACATCGCGCGGACCACCGGGATCCCGGTCGCGCGCCTCGAGCTCCTGTACCTGCTCGCGTTCTCGCTGACCGTCGCCCTCGGGCTGCGCTACCTGGGCGTCCTGCTCATGGGCTCGCTCGTCATCATCCCGGCCGCGACGGCCAAGCACCTCGCGCGGAGCCTCGACGGGATGTTCGCGATCGCGGTGGCGGTGGCCGTCTCCGCCACCCTCGCCGGGGAGGTCCTGGCGGCCTCCATCCACCGCCCGACCGGGCCGGTGATCATCGCGATCGCGGCGGCGCTGTTCCTCGCGAGCCTGCTCGCGCGCCGGCGCTGAAGCCTCCGGCGCCCTCGGCTCGACGCGAGTGGGGGGCGCCGTCAGGGAGCGAGGCGCCCGGCCCGGATCGTGAGCGGCCAGGTGATCCGACGCGCGCGCTCGGGCGGTCCCCACGCCGCGCCCAGGGCGCGCGAGACGATCGCGAGTGGATCCTCGCCGGTCTGCTGCCGGTAGGCGCTCACCGCGGACCAGGTGGCGAGGTAGCCCGTGAGCCGCTCAAGCGGCCACCGCTCCTCGATGTGCAACGCCGGCACGGCGAGCTCCGGCCACGGGAAGGGCAGGGTCCGGTAGCCGGCGTCCACGTGGGCACGCTCCGGCGGCCAGTACGGCCCCAGGATCTCGCGGTAGAGCCGGTCCACGACCGCGTCCACCGCCGGGCCGACGCGGCAGAGGCCGTAGGTGAAGGCGGCGAAGACGGCGCCGGGCCGGGCGAGCCGTTCGAGCTCCCGGGGCAGGCGGGCCGGGTCGAGCCAGTGGAGGGACTGCGCGGCGGTCACGAGGTCGGCGCAGGCGCGAGGCAGGCCCGTCGCCTCGGCGGGCGCCACCATGTACCGCACGCGCGGGTGCGGCTCGGCGCGGGCGATCTGCGCCGCGCTCGGATCGATCCCGATCACCTCGTCGAAGTGCCGGGCCAGCGCCACCGTCGCCTGGCCGGTCCCGCACCCCAGGTCCACGGCGCGCCCCCGCGCCGGCGCGAGGTCGGCGAGGAGCTCGAACAGCGCCGGCGGGTACCCGGGCCGGAACGCCTGGTACCCCGCGGCGACGCCCGAGAAGTGATCCTTGAAGGTGTCCGCCATCGCGGTCTCCCGTGGCGCCATAGGAGCGGCGCCCCTGGCGCGCCAGGAGATCGCGGGGCCGCCGCCCGGAGCGTCACCTGCGGCGCGCGCGGGCCGCGCTCACCAGATCCGGAGCGAGCCGAGGGCGGAGTCGAAGGTCGGCAGGTCGCGGTCGAAGTAGTAGCGCGCCGGGGCGACGTAGGTGATCTGCCAGGCGCGCCCCTCGGCGATGACGCCGCACAGCACGGCCTTGAAGCGGAGGCCGTGCCCGTCCCTGAAGCCGACGGTGGTGCGGAACCCCCGCTTCCCCGCGATCGTCTCGGGGCGGGTCTCGAGGACCTTGATCGCGTTGGCGGACGGGTCGGTGCGCAGGTCGTCGAGCAGCACCTCCGCGAGCGCCTGCGGGTCCATGCCCTTCGAGACCTTCTTCTTCGTGTGCGGCAGGTCCGCGCCGAACTTCATCTTCCGCACGCGGACCGTCTGGAGGTTGAACCCGTCGCGCGTGGCCACCAGGCCGTTCTCGACCTGGTTCAGCATCATCCAGTCCCGCGGGAGGTCGAGGGCGAACCGGGCGCCGAACCACTCGCCGGAGTCGTACCGGCCGCCGATGGGATCCCACGGCGAGTACTTCTGCATGCAGCCGGGGAGCAGCGCGGCGGCGAGCGCCAGGGCGGCGACGCGCGCGGCGGCGCGGGGCGCGGGGCGGGTCTTCACGGCTTCCTCCGATCGAGATCGGCGAGCTCGCCCTCGATCCAGGCGCGGTCCACGGCGGCCGGGGCGAGCTTGAGGTAGGTCCGCAGGGCGGCGCGCGCGCCGGCGCGGTCGTTGCGCCGCGACAGGGCGAGGCCGAGGCCGCGCTCCGCCTCGGGGCAGGCCGGATCGAGGGCGACCGCCTTGCGGTACAGCTCGAGCGCGCGGTCGTCGCGATCGCCCTGCTGGCGCGCGGCGTCGGCGAGGACCGTGAGGGCCTCGGCGGAGCGCGGCCGCAGGAGGAGGTACGCGTCCGCGCCGCGCTCGGCCGGGCCGAAGCGACCCGCGGAGAGATCCAGGCGGGCGGTCGCGAGGATCACCTCCCGGATAGCCTGCCGGTACCGCTCCGCGCCGCGGTCGCCGGAGGTGCGCCCCGCGTAGCGCGTTCTCACGAGCTTGCGGGTGCTCTCGATGCGCTCCTCGAGGCGCGGGTGCGTCGCGAACGTGTACGGCTCCTCGATCTTCTCGTCCTTCACCCACGCGGCGAGGTGCTCGAACGGGCACGGCGCCTCGCGCACGTCCCAGCCCCCCGCGGCGAGGAGCCCGAGCGCCTGCTCGTCGGCCTCCGCCTCGAGGTCGCGGGAGTAGCCCGTCACCGCGGCCTGCGTCCCGAGGTGCCCGAGGCCGAAGGGCATCCCCGCGGTCGTGTCCACCCCGCCCTTGTAGGTCCGGTACTCGACGAGGCTGTGCCGGTTCACGGCGTGCGTCAGCTCGTGGCCGAGCACCATCGCGAGCTGCGCCTCGTTGTCGAGGCGCGAGAGCAGCCCCATGGAGATGAAGATCGCGCCGTCGGGGGTGATGAAGGCGGTGAGGGCCG
The DNA here is from genome assembly GCF_022690765.1 of Anaeromyxobacter oryzisoli. GTDB lineage: Bacteria > Myxococcota > Myxococcia > Myxococcales > Anaeromyxobacteraceae > Anaeromyxobacter > Anaeromyxobacter oryzisoli. The sequence continues at coordinate 58,089 of NZ_JALCZA010000011.1, forward strand.
GGCTCTCGATGACGCGCACCCGCACGTCGAGGCGCTCGAGGGCGCCGGGCGGTGCGAGCCGGCGCGCGATGCCGACGAGGTACCGCTCCAGCGCGGGGTCGTCCAGGACGGCGCCGCTCTTCCTGGCCCGGGTGTCGAGCTCGGACGCCTCGTGCCAGAGGCGCCGCTCGTCGGCGGCGAGCTTGAAGCCCGGGGCGGTGATGGGCGGCACGCGCTCCGCGCGCGCGGTGGGGAAGATCGGGATGATGCAGCCAGGCCCGAGCAGGAGCGCCGCCGCCGCGGCGCAGAGGCGGCCCGCGCCTCGCCCGGGCCGCGGGGCGGGGATCGCCGCGCTCATCGGGCCTCCCCGGGCAGCTCGGAGAGGAGCTTCGCGATCGTCGCCGTGACGTCCGCGTCGGAGCGGAGATCCGTCTGGTACCCGAACGACACGTCGAACCAGATCACGTTCCCGCTCCGGTCCACCAGGCCGAGGGTGAGCAGGGCGGTGGAGTTCCCGGCGACGAACGACAGCCGCCGGCCGTCCGCGCCGGTCTGGCCGGCGCCGGCCGCGACGAGCAGCACGTCGACTCCGGCCCGGTCCAGGATCGGGCCCACCGGCCCGACGGAGTAGTCGAACCGTTCGCGCTTCGTGTCGAACGCGTAAGGGGGGTAGGTGAACCGCCAGATGGCGCTGGCCACCTCCGCATAGAGGAGCCGCACCTCGTCCAGATCGGCGTCGTCCTTCCAGGAGAGCGCCTTCGCGCGGAGCTTCCGGGTGCGGAGGCCGTCTGAGAGCGCCTTCACCACGTTGTGCTCCGCCTTCGCGGTCCACTCCTCGTTCTCCTCCTCGACGCCGCCCCGGGAGACCTCATCCACACGCACCGCGGACAGGATGCCGATCGTGCGCGTCTTCTGGCGCCACCCCTCTGCACCGGGGCGGGTGTGGTGAAGCGGGAAGCAGCCGCTCAGGACGAAGGCGGCGGCGACCATCACGAGTGCGCGTCGGTTCAAGAGGCCTCCCCTCCTGGACAGTGTAGCGCACCATTTGTCGCGATCACGCACCGTGACCGTGTACGTCGGGCTCCCACCGCGGTCCGTGGAGGATCGCCCCAGCTTCGATCGCAGTCACGCGGTACGAGGCAGGTGTGGCGCCAGGAGACCGGCCTGGTGCCCGCGGCCCAGGACCCTGCGCCGCGGGCGCCCAGCCCTTCGCGCCTTCGCCCGCCGGCGCCGGTCGCCGGAGCGCTCGCGACGGGCCCCTCGCGCGACGTTGAGGACGCCGGGCGCGGCCGCTACGGACCCCGAGGTCGCGAGGGCTGCGACGGCGACAGGGAGGGACACGGCATGCGCACGGTGATGAAGGCGACGATCGACACGGAGGCGGGGAGCGCCGCGATCCAGGACGGGACGATGTCCCAGATCCTGGGGAAGGTCCTCGCGGATCTGAAGCCGGAGGCGGCCTACTTCTACCCGGAGAACGGCAAGCGCACGATGTTCATGGTCTTCGACCTCGACGAGTCGCGAAGGCTCCCGGCGATCACGGAGGCGCTCTACACCAAGCTCAGGGCGGACATCTCGTTCGCGCCGGCCATGAACGTGGACGACGTCCGCGCGGGGCTCGCCGCCATCAAGCGCTGACGCGGACGAGGAGACGACGAGGCCCGCCGTGCTGCTGGCGGGCCTCGATCGAAGACAGGCGAGGGGAGGGGAGATCGGCTGCCGGCAGGCGCCCGGTCCCTCCTGGGGCCGGCGCGCGCCCGGCAGGGCGCATGCTAGGAGGGGCGGGCCGTCGCCCGCCCCTCGCGCCCGAAGTGAATTCGGGCGCTTCACCCCACCCGCCGCCCCGCTCACGCGGGTCGGCCTGAGAGCTCGTCGAATTCTTCGACGACCTCTCAGCTCGCCACCGGCTCGTGGTGGAAGACCGTCGTGATGGGCTGGCTGAGCTGGCGCGCGCGGCCCCCGCGGATGTACGTCTCGAGCTGGTCGATGCTCCACTCCTTCTCCTCGACCACGAGGTCCACCAGGTCCAGCATGGAGATGACGCCCACGATGTCGGCGCCCTCGCGGACGGCCAGGTGGCGGGTGCGGCGCGCCTGCATGAGGTGGGCGCACTCGACGTCGGTGGCCTGCGTCGAGACGACGGGGGCCTCCGGGGACAGCGCCTGGAGGACCGGGGTGGCGGCGGGGTCCAACCCGGCCGCCATGGCGGAGACGAGATCGCGCTCCGTCACGAGGCCGAGGAGCTTGCCGTTCCGGCGGACGCCCACGGACCCGATCCCGCGGTGAGCCATGAGGCGGGCGGCGTCCGCGCAGGTGGCGGAGGCCTCGAGGGAGATGACGTTGCGGACGACGCGATTGCAGATGCTGGCCATGGGTCGGTGAACCTCCGTGGCGCGCCCGGGCTCGCGTCCCGGAGTGGCCACGCGCGCATCATGGCGCCGTCGCCCGCCGGGGACGTCGTCGCAAGAATGGATGGTTCATAACCAACGCTGATGGATATGGGGAGAGGTCGAAGGTGCTCTGATATCCTGGAGGACGATGAGCCGGATCGACCCCCGCAAGCTCGAGACGTTCCGCGTGGTGGTGCAGACGCGCAAGATCTCGAGCGCCGCCAAGCTCCTCCACCTCTCGCAGCCCGCGGTGACGGCGCAGGTCCGCGCGCTCGAGGAGGAGTGCGGGCGCGCGCTGCTCCTGCGCTCGTCGAAGGGCGTGACCCCGACCGACTGGGGCCTGCGCCTGCTCGAGGCCGCGAAGCAGGTGCACGACGTCCTGGGCGCGGTGGAGAGCGCGTTCCAGGGGGAGCCCGCGGTCGGGGACGAGGTGGTGCTCGGCGCGAGCATGACGACCGCCGCCTACGTCGTCCCGCCGCTCGTCGCGGGCTACCGCGCGATCCACGGGCGGGTCCCGTTCCGCCTGCAGGTCAGCAACACCGCGCGCGTCCTCGAGTGGGTCGCCGAGGGGCGCGTGCCGCTCGGCCTGGTCGAGGGGCGCACGCGATCGTCGCGCGTCCACCTCGAGCGCTACCTGGAGGACGAGCTGGTCGCGGTCGCCGCCCGCTCGGCCCGCGACCTGTGCGGCATCACCCGCGCCGCCGAGCTCGCGACGGTCCCGCTCCTGCTCCGCGAGCCCGGCTCGAACACGCGCGCCGTCGTGGAGGAGTCGCTGGGGCACGTCCTCGGATCTCGCGAGGTGCGCCGGTCGGAGCTCCTGTTCGGCTCCAACCAGTCGATGAAGATGGCGGCGGTGGCCGGGCTCGGCGTCGCGTTCGTCTCGCGCTGGAGCGTGCAGCTCGAGGTGAGCGCGGGGACGCTCCGGATCCTGCCGCTCCGGGATCTGCGCATCGCCCGCTCGTTCTCGTGGGCGACGCCGTCGCCGCAGCTCGTCGGCGCCGCCGGCCGCTTCCTGCAGTGGGCGCGCCGGAACCCGCCGGCGAGTCCGTGAGCCGGCTCAGCCCGCGAAGCTCCCCTCGCGGACGAGGTCCGCGAGCGGCCTGCGATCGCTGGGCTTCTCGCGGGCGCGTGCCCAGTCCGGCAGCCCGGCGGGATCCCCCTGGCGTCCGATCGCGACGAAGACCTCGACGTGGTGGTGGTCGGGGAGGGCGAGCGCCTCGCGCGCCAGCTTCGCGTCGAACCCGCCGATCGCGTGGGTGCTCCAGCCCCACAGGTACGCTTGCAGCGCGAGCTGGGCCCAGGCCGCGCCGGCGTCGAACGAGTGGCTGGGGAACGGCGCGGGGGCGCTCTGGCCGGGCAGCGTGAGGACCTCCTGCGACACGACCGCGACGAGCGCCGCGGCCCCGCGCGCCCAGGCCTGGTTCCCTGGGACGAGCGCCGCGACGAACCGCTCGAAGGCGGGCGTCCCGCGGCGCGCGTACACGAACCGCCACGGCTGCGCGTTGAAGGCGGACGGCGCCCAGCGCGCGGCCTCGAAGAGCCCGAGCAGCGTCTCCACCGGGATCTCCTCGCCCGTGAAGGCGCGGGGCGACCAGCGCTCGTGGAACAGCGAGTCGATCTTCCGGCTCGGCGTCCTGGCGGCCTGGGGCGTGGCGTGGGGCGTTGCGGATGCGGTCGTGGACAACGGACAGCCTTTCGTCCGGTCGAGGAACGGAGTGGCGCTCCACCTCGGCGGCACGCGATCGGGCGACCGGTTGCCCGCAGGGCGCCGGGTCGAGGCGGAGGCGAACCTACGTTCGTCGCGAAGGCCGCACAAGACGGAGCGCGAGCACCAGTCCATTGCTCGCCGCGCAACGATCGGCCGAGCCGCGTCTTCGGGCGCGGACCCGCTCCGGCGAGCGACGAGCGCGACGCCCCACCGGGTCGCCGCCGGGGGGACGAGCGCCGGGAGCACGCCGTGCTCATGGGGTGTGTCATCGGAGGGAGGGAGCCATGGAGCGGATCGAGAAGTCGGTGCTCATCGAGGCGCCGGTCACCCGGATCTTCGAGTACATGACGGATCCGACGAACCTGCTCGAGATCTGGCCGAGCCTGGTCGCGGTGGAGCACGCGGAGATCAAGGCGGACGGGTCGCACGCGTTCGACTGGACGTACAAGATGGCCGGGCTGCATTTCCACGGGCACGCCAGGACCCTGGACGTGGAGCGGGACTGGCGGCGGGTGGTGAGGAACGACGCCGGGATCCCGAGCACGCTGACCTGGCGCTACGAGGCGCGCGAGCACGGGACCGAGGTGATGCTCCTCGTGGACTACGAGATCCCGATCCCGGTCCTGGGGCGGCTCGCCGCGCCATTCCTCCGGCGCGCGAACGAGCGCGAGGCGGAGATCGTGCTCGAGAACCTCAAGGAGCGGATGGAGATCGTCGAGACGACGGGGCTCGGTGAGTCCACGCGTGAGGGGGCGCCGACGCCGCCGCCGCCCTGACGCAGCGAGCTGGGCGCGGGCGCGCGGAACGCCGCCCGAGGGACGTCGCACGGCCGGCCGGCTGCTGGCGCGGGATCGTGCCGCGGTGTAGGGATTCAGCGTGACGACGACCCTGACGCTCGGCTTCTCCCCCTGCCCGAACGACACCTTCATCTTCGATGCCCTCGTGAACGGGAGGCTCGACACCGGGGACCTCCGGTTCGACGTGGTGCTCGAGGACGTGCAGACGCTGAACGAGTGGGCGCTCGAGGGCCGGCTCGACGTCAGCAAGATCAGCTACGGAGTGCTGCCGGCGGTGGCGCGCACGTACGCGCTGCTGAGCTCGGGCGGCGCGCTCGGGCAGGGCGTGGGGCCGCTGCTCGTCGCGCGGCCGGCGGTCCAGGAGTTCCGACCGGAGACGATGACGGTCGCGATCCCCGGGCGGCAGACCACGGCCCACCTGCTCTTCTCGCTCGCCTACCCGGGGGCGACGCGGAAGCAGTTCGTGATCTTCTCCGAGATCGAGGCGGCGGTGGCCCGCGGTGACGTGGACGCGGGCGTGATCATCCACGAGGGGCGCTTCACCTACCAGCGGAAGGGGCTCGCGAAGCTGCTCGACCTCGGCGAACACTGGGAGCGCCGGACCGGCGCGCCGATCCCGCTCGGCGGCATCGTCGCGCGCCGCACCCTCGCCCCGGAGCTCGCGCGCCAGGTCGAGGCGCTCGTCCGGAAGAGCGCCGAGCACGCCCTCGGGGCGTACCCGCTCATCACCGACTACGTGAAGCGGCACGCCCAGGAGATGGACGAGGCGGTGATGCGCCAGCACGTCGATCTCTACGTGAACGACTTCTCCGTGAGCCTGGGCGAGCGCGGCCGCCACGCCGTGGAGACCCTCCTCGACGTGTACGCGCGCCTGAACCCCGGGGCGGCCGTCGAGCGCGACGTGTTCCTCCGTGCCTGACCGTCGGACCGCGGTCGCGCGACGGCGCGCGTGTGGCCCGATGTCGGCGCGTGGCGCACTCGCGCTCGACGTGCGTGTCCGAGGTGAATGAAGCGAGACGAGCTTGCGTCCCTGACGTAGGGTACCGCGGGCTCGCACGCCCGCACCTCATCTGGAGACTTCATGCCTTCGCGACCCTCGCGCCTCTTCCTCCTCCTCACGTTGCTCCTCCCCGCCTCGGTCCTCGCCCAGGTGCGGATCGGGATCCAAGCGCCCTCCCTCCGCGTCGAGGTCGCTCCCCCGGCGCCGATCGAGGAGGCGCCGCCGCCCGCTCCCTCGCCGCGGCACGTCTGGACCAGCGGCTATTGGACGTTCCAGGGCGGCCGGTACGTCTGGGTCCCGGGCTCGTACGTCGTCGCGCCGCAGCCGGCGGCGCGGTGGGTCCCGGCGCGGTGGGTCCCGGGCCAGGGGGGCTGGTACCTCGAGCGTGGACACTGGGAGACGGTGGCCGTCGCGCCGCAGCCGCCCCCGCCGCCCCCGCCTCCTCCGCGCCCCGTCCCGGTGCGCAGGCCGCCGCCGGTCCCGGAGGTCGTGCGGGCTGGCGAGATCCACGCCGAGACGGTCCGGGCTCACGTGATCTACGCGACCGAGGTCCACGCCCGTGACGGGCGGGTCGGGGCGGTCCTGAAGCTCCATGGCAAGCCGCCGAAGATGCACGACGAGGATGACATCGAGGATCGCGAGGTCGAGGCCGACACGATCTACGCGCGGGAGATCCACGCAAGGTGGATCGAGGCCGACGAGATCCACGCGAAGCACGTGCGGATCGGCCGGTGAATCGGAGGCGGGGCCGCGCCGGGGATCCGGCCCGGCCCCGCCATCGCGCCGAGCCCCTTCCTTCGAGCGCTCGCCGGCGCCCGCGCTCCGGCACGGCGGATCCCGCGTCAGGCCGTCCAGGCCCGCTCGCCGCCGGGCGCGAGCGGGTTCACGCCGGCGCGCAGGAACCCGCGCTCGCCCACCAGCAGATCGAGCACGAGCGTGGCCGCGTCGTCGGCGATCGCGTCGGCGCCGGGCGCCTCGGCGAGATCGAAGATCTTGAGGTACGCGCGGCACCGGTCGCAGGTCTCGGCGGCGACGCCGGGGCGACCGCCCTCGATCGCGAGGTACGAGAGCCGGCTCGCGTCGCGGCAGACGGGGCACTGCACGCGCGGCAGGTTCCACTCCGCGCCGCACAGGCCGCACGAGAGGTAGCGCGCCCGCGCGTCCCCGAGCACCACGCTCGCGGCGGGGAGGCCGCCGCAGACCGGGCAGCTCCCCGCGCCCGGCGAGACCGCCCCCGGGTCCACGCGCGCGGCGAGGCGCGCGCGGTGGACCTGCAGCGCCGCGCCCACGACGGGCGCGGCGGCGAGATCCTCCGGCGCGCCGCCCGGCACCTGGGCCGCGAGCGCCTCGAGCGCGTCGGGCGCGGCGGCCTCGAGGCGCTCCACCGCGGCGCGCGCGGGCCCGGGGAGGGGGCCGTCCCGCGCGGCGGCGAGCACCACCTCGAGCGCCGCGCGCCAGGACCGGGCGGAGGCGGCGAGCGCGCCCGCGAGCGGCGGTCCGCCGCCGGCCCGCGGGGGCGTGGGGGCGCGGAGCTCCCGGACGGCGCGATCCTGCCCGCGCGCCAGCCGCGCGAGGAACCGCAGCCAATCGCCGGCGGGGTGATCCGGCGCGAGCGCGTCGAGGCGGGTCGCGCGATCGCGAAAGACGCGCTCGGGCACCGGCAGGCGCAGCGGCGCCAGCGCGTCGCCCGGGGCGATCGGGAGCGGCGCGGGGCTCACCGCACCGGCTCCCGGCGCGACATCCGGTCGTACCAGCCCGGGTGGTGGTAGCGGGCCCACCGCCGCGTGACCCAGCCCCGCGTCATGGCCCGCACCGAGCCCCGCGTCCAGATCGCCGCGTAGATGTGGATGCCGATCCCGACGAACATGATGAACGCGAAGATCGCGTGGATCACCATCGCGATGCGCCGGCCGAGGAGCGGGACGGAGGGGGCGAAGTAGGGCCGCCAGACGAGGATCCCGGTCACGAGCAGGCCGAGGATCATCACGATCATCGACCAGTACATCGCCTTCTGCCCGGCGTTGTACTTGCCCTCCACCGGCGTCTCTTCCCTCCCGTTCACGTACCCGAGCGCCCCCCGCATCCAGGCGCGATCGCTCGGGAGGAGCAGGTTCTCGCGCCAGAGCCGCGCGGCGTAGGCGGCGAACAGCACCGCGAGCGCGACGCCGACGAACGGGTGCAGGATCCGCATGAACGTGGGGGTCCCGAACCCGAGCGAGAGCCAGTAGAAGAACGGGTGGAACAGCGCGAGCCCGGACAGGAACAGCACGACGTACGCGAGCGCCACCGCCCAGTGCGTGAGCCGCTCGCCCGTCGAGTAGCGCTGCACCGCGTCCGGTGGGCGCGTCGTCGCGAAGCCACGGCGACGCTCCTCGGGCGTCGCCGGCCGCAGGGTCTCGTTCGCCATGGCCTACTCCCCCTCGCGCGGCGGCCGCGCGTCCGGCGCGTCTGGCGCGTCCGGATCAACGGGGCCGACCTTCATCCAGTGGAAGAACCCGGCGATCACCACCGCCACCATGGTGACCACGCCGAGCGACCGGGCGAAGCTGCTGCGCCAGAGCCTGACGAGGGGCGAGATGCTCGCCTCCCGCGGCATCCGGTACAGCGCCGGGTCCCCGTGCGGCATCACGTACACCACGTGCGTCCCGCTCACGCCCTGCGGATCGTAGACGGCCGCCTGGTCGAAGCCGCGCTCCCGGAGCTCGACGACGCGGCCGTTCGCGATGTCGATCATGTCCTCCTTCGTCCCGAAGCTGAGCGCCTGCGTGGGGCAGGTCTTGATGCACGCGGGCTCGAGCCCCACCGCGACGCGGTCGGAGCAGAGCGTGCACTTGTAGGCCTTCCCGTCGGTGACGCCGTAGCGCGGGATGTCGAACGGACACCCGGTCTGGCAGTAGCCGCAGCCGATGCAGTTGTCCTGCTGGAAGTCCACGATGCCGTTGGAGTACTGGACGATCGCGCCGGGGGCGGGGCAGGCCTTGAGGCACCCGGGATCGGCGCAGTGGAGGCAGCCGTCCTTCACGATGAGCCACTGCAGGCCGCGGTCGCCGACCTCCTCCTCGTAGAACCGCATCACCGTCCAGGAGCGGTCGGTGAGGTCGATGGGGTTGTCGTAGGAGCTGCCGCCGAGCGCGCCGATGTCGTCGCGGACGTCGTTCCACTCCATGCAGGCGGCCTGACAGGCCTTGCAGCCGATGCACCGCGAGATGTCGATGAGCTTCGCGACCTCGGCGCGCCTGCGGACCCGAGGTGGCGAGGTCTGGCTCGCGGAGCGGCGGCGGATGTCCAGCGATTCGAGCGCCATGGCCGCCTCCTCACGCGACCCCGAGCTTCTCGACGGTCACGATGAACGCCTTGAACTCCGGGGTCTGCACGTTGGCGTCGCCCACGACCGGGGTGAGCGTGTTCGCGAGGTACCCGGGGTGGGTGAGCCCCTCGAAGCCCCAGTGGATCGGGATCCCCACCGTGTGCACGGTCCGGCCCGCCACCGTGAGCGGCCGGAGCCGCTTCGTCACCAGCGCCTTCGCGATGATCTCGCCGCGGTTCGAGCGGACCTTGATCCGCTCGCCCTGGCGGATCCCCTTCTCCCGCGCGAGCGCCTCGCCGATCTCCACGAACTGCTCGGGCTGGAGCACCGCCGGGATCCGCGCGTGCTTGGTCCAGAAGTGGAAGTGCTCGGTGAGCCGGTACGTGGTCGCGGCGTGCGGGAACTTGTCCGCGGTGCCGAGCGCGGCCCGGTCGTCCGGGAAGATCCGGGCGGCGGGGTTGGTGCTCGCGACGGGGCGCTGGTGCAGGGGGTTCTTGCCGATCGGGCTCTCGAACGGCTCGTAGTGCTCGGGGAGCGGCCCCTCCGCCATCTTGTCCAGCGCGAAGATGCGCCCCACGCCCTCCGCGTTCATGATGAACGGCGCCATCCCGGACTCCGGCGGCTGGTCGAGCTTGAAGTCGGGCACGTCCGGGCCGACCCACTTCTCGCCGTTCCAGCGGACCACCGCGCGCCGCGGATCCCAGGGCTTCCCCGTCGGATCGCACGACGCGGCGTTGTAGAGGATCCGCCGGTTGAGCGGCCACGCCCACGCCCAGCCGGGGGCGAGCCCGAGCCCGCTCGGATCGTCGGTCTCCCGCCGCGCCATGTTGTTCTTGTCGGTGAAGCTGCCGGTGTAGATCCAGCAGCCCGCCGCGGTGGAGCCGTCGTCGGCGAGCTGGGCGAACGTCGTGAGCTGCTCGCCGCGCTTCACCGCGATCTTCGTCCGGTCCTTCGGATCCGGCAGGTCGGCCAGCGCCCTGCCGTTGTACTCGCGCGCGATCTCCTCCGGCGACGGCGCTCGCGGGAGGACGTACGGCCAGGCGAGCCGGACGATGGGGTCGGGGAACGCCCCGCCGTCCTTCGCGTACAGCGCGCGGACGCGGTCGAAGAGCTCGCCGAGGATCTCGAGGTCGGTCTTCCCCTCGCCGGGCGGCTCGGCGCCCTTGAAGTGCCACTGGAGCCAGCGGCTCGAGTTGGTGAGCGAGCCGTCCTCCTCCGCGAAGCAGCTCGACGGCAGGCGGAAGACCTCCGTCTCGATCCGCGCGGGATCCACCGGGTTGTGCTCGCCGGCGTTGCGCCAGAAGTTGGAGGTCTCCGTGACGAGCGGGTCGATCACCACGAGGAACTTCAGCTTCGAGAGCGCCTCGGAGCTCTTCGCCTTGTTCGGCGCGGCGGCGAGCGGGTTGAAGCCCTGGCAGATGTACCCGTTCACCTTCCCCTGGTGCATGAGCTCGAACACGGTGAGGATGTCGTAGAGCCGGTCGAGCTTCGGCAGGTACTCGTAGGCGAACCCGTTCTCCTTCGTCGCGGCGTCGCCCCACCACGCCTTCTGCAGGGACACGAAGAACTTGGGGTAGTTCTGCCAGTAGCTCAGCTGGCCCGGGCGCAGCGGCTTGAGCGTGCGCGGGGCGAGGTAGGTGTCGAGGTCCTTGTCCTTCTCCTGCGGCATCGTGAGGTAGCCGGGCAGCAGGTCGGAGAGGACGCCCACGTCGGTGAGCCCCTGGATGTTCGAGTGCCCGCGGAGCGCGTTCACGCCGCCGCCGGCCATCCCCATGTTGCCGAGCAGGAGCTGGACGACGGCCATCGCGCGGATGTTCTGCGAGCCCACGGTGTGCTGGGTCCAGCCGAGCGCGTAGAGGCTCGTCATGGTCCGGTCCGGCGTCGCGGTGGACGCGATCGTCTTGCAGGCCGCGAGGAAGTCCTCCTTCGGCGCGCCCGTGATCGACGACACCATCTCGGGCGTGTAGCGGGAGTAGTGCTTCTTGAGGAGCTGGTAGACGCAGCGCGGATCCTGGAGCGTGGGATCGACCTTCGCGTAGCCGTCCGGGCCGAGCTCGTACACCCAGGAGCTCCGGTCGTACTTGCGGGAGGCCTCGTCGTAGCCCGAGAAGATGCCGTCGTCGAACGCGTAGTCCTGGCGCACGATGAACGGAGCGTTGGTGTAAGCCCTCACGTACGCGTGCTGGATGGCGTCGTTCGAGACGAGGTAGTTGATGACGCCGCCCAGGAAGGCGATGTCCGTCCCGGGGCGGATCGGCACGTACTGATCCGCGACCGCGGCGGTGCGGGTGAAGCGCGGGTCGATGACGATCAGCCGCGCCTTGTTGTGCGCCTTCGCCTCGGTCACCCACTTGAAGCCGCACGGGTGCGCCTCGGCGGGGTTCCCGCCCATCACGACGATGACGTTCGCGTTCTTGATGTCGGTCCAGTGGTTCGTCATCGCGCCACGGCCGAAGGTGGGGGCCAGACCGGCCACCGTGGGGCCGTGTCAAACCCGGGCCTGGTTGTCGATCGCGGTCATCCCCATCGCGCGGAAGATCTTGTGCGTGAGGTAGCCGACCTCGTTCGACGCGGCGCTCGCGGCGAGCATGCCCACCGTGGTCCACCGGTTCACTGGCAGCCCGGCGGCATTCCTCACGGTGAAGTTCTTGTCGCGGTCCTCCTTCAGGAGCCGCGCGATCCGATCGAGCGCCCAGTCCCAGGTGACCCGCTGCCACTGGCTCGTGCCGGGCGCGCGGTACTCAGGGAACTTGAGCCGGTCCGGGCTGTTCACGAAGTCGAGCAGGCTCGCGCCCTTGGGGCAGAGCGTGCCGCGGTTCACCGGGTGATCGGGATCGCCCTCGATGTGCACGAGGCGCAGGCGCGCGTTCTTCGAGCGGTCGCCGAGGCCGTACATGATGATGCCGCAGCCCACCGAGCAGTACGGGCAGGTGTTCCGCGTCTGCGTGGCGGACGCGAGCTTGAAGTTGCGGACGTCGGCGAGGGCACGGCCGGGCGCGAACCCGAGCGCGCCGAGGCTCGTCGCGCCGACGCCGGACGCCGTGAGCTTGAGGAACTGCCGTCGCGAGAGGGTCATGGACGCGCCTCCGTGAAGCGACCGCCGTCCAGTCCGCGCGTTTTCGCGCACGTTGGAACGAATCTTTTGGGGACCGACGTTTCGGGGTGCACACCCGCTCGCCCCCTCGGCCGCACGGCCGGCGCCCCGGCGGCCGTCGCGAGCGGGCGCGGCCGCCGGCGGGCCGTGCGGGGCCGGGCCCGGCGGATCGCCGGCGAGCGCGAAACGCGAGGTCAACGAGCGCTTGCGATCCATCCGGGCCTCGACCCGGAGCCGGGATCGCCGCTACGAGGTCGGCCTGTCACGCACGGAGGAGCTGCCATGGCCCGCGTCAGCCCGATCCCGAAGGGGATGCACACGCTCACCCCGAACCTCGTCGTCCGCGACTGCGCCAGCGCGATCGCGTTCTACGAGCGCGCGCTCGGCGCGAAGGAGGTCTCGCGCATGATGGCGCCGGACGGGAAGAGCGTCTGGCACGCCGAGCTGCGCATCGGGGACTCGACGATCTTCATGAACGACGAGATGCCCGGTGCGGGCCAGCGCGCGCCCACCGTGGACGCCCCCGTCCCGGTGTCCATGTGGCTGTACGTGCCCGACGCCGACGCCGCCTTCGAGCAGGCGATCGCGGCGGGGGCGAAGGAGACGATGAAGCCTTCGGACATGTTCTGGGGCGACCGCTGCGCCGCCGTCGCCGACCCGTACGGCTACCTCTGGTCGTTCGCGACGCGCCGGAAGGAGCTGACGCGCGAGGAGATGAGGCGCGCCGGTGAGGAGTTCGCGCGGAGCATGCAGCAGCGGACGACGGCGCGCGAGGAGCGGCCCCCGCAACGCTGAAGGCCGAAGGGGCGCGGGACGCGGACTCGCGGCCGGTGGTCCGGAGGGATACCATGTCCGTCCGTGAACCACCATCCGACCGATCCGGCGGTCCCGCTCCCGCGGGTCGGCGCGTACCTCGCGAAGCTCCCGGCGGGCGTCTCCTCGTACCCGGAGTGCCTCGCGAAGGGGGCGATGCTCCGGCGCGCGCTCGAGTCCGCGCCGCTCTCGCGGCGGCATTTGGCCGCGCTGCCGCCCACGGCGGCCCAGCTCGTCATCTGTCCGCCGCTCGACGGCGACTGGATCCCGGACGTCTCGCTCGCGTGCGTGCTCCTCGCCATCGCCGACGTGCACCTCATGACCGACGAGGCGTACCTGTCGTGGATGCGCGCGCTGAACGTGAGCATGTTCACCACCGTCTTCCGCGGCGTCGTCACCGGTTCGCCGGACGCCCTCGTGCGGAGCGCCGCGGAGCGGTGGGGGCTCTTCCACCGTGGCTCGGCGATCTCCGTGCTCGAAAGCAGCCCGGGCCACGCCGTCGTGCAGCTCTCCTTCCCCGCGCATCTGTTCCACGGCCTCGTGCTCCGCCAGTTCGTGGCCGTGTTCGAGGCCGTGCTGGCGCTCGCCGGCCCGGCCGGTCGGGCCGCGCTCGCCTCGAGCGACGACGACGGCGCGCTGTTCACGCTCGCCTGGACCGCGTGATCGCGCGCGATGGGGGCGAGGGCGCCGCCAGTCGCGGCCGCCCGGCCCTGTCCCCGCCCGGGTGCCGATGGCACCCGGCTGGGCGCCTGGACGATCGCCCGCCGTCCTTGCGCCGTGAGGGATCCGCCAACATGTTGGCGTACCGTGCCCGACGATCAGTCGCCAGCGACCGGAGCCGAGGAGCCGGAGCCCGTGTCCGTGGATCGCGAGCGGCGCCTCGATCCGCGCGTCCGCGTGCTCGTGGTGGAGGACGAGCACGACCTGCGCGAGCTCATCGCGCGCTGGCTCGAGAGCCGCAACTACCAGGTCTCGCAGGCGGCCGACGGGCGGGACGCGGTGGACCTCCTCGAGGCGGGGCTCGCCCCCGACGTGATCCTCCTCGATCTCACCATGCCCCGGATGGACGGGCGGGCCTTCCTCACCTGGCTGCGCGCCTCGCCGAAGCACCGCGACCGCAAGGTGATCGTCGCGAGCGCGTACCTCGACGAGCAGCCGCCGCCGCAGGTGGAGAGCGTGTTCAGCAAGCCCTTCCGCCCGGACCTGCTCGAGCGCGAGCTGGCGCGGCTTGCCGGCGAGTGAGCGGGGAGGCCCTCGGCGCCTGAGACGTCGTCGCGCTGGACCGCGCAGCGCGCCCGAGCGGGGGATGCGCGCTGTCGCGGCCGGCGCCGCCAATGTGGACTTCGCCGGTGGACTTCGGGCCGGTTCCCGGTGTAGACGAGTCCCTCGCAGCGCTGCCGGCGCGAGCGCGCCGCCGCTGCGGAGGAAAGGAAGCGGCCTTGGAAGCGCGACAGGACGGGGGTGCGCCGCCACACGTGGTGGTGGTCGGTGGCGGGTTCGCCGGGCTGTACGCCGCCCGGGGGCTGGCGAGGGCGCCGGTGCGCGTCACGCTGGTGGACCGGCGGAATCACCACCTCTTCCAGCCGCTGCTGTACCAGGTCGCCACCGCGGCGCTCAACCCGGCGGACATCGCGGAGCCCATCCGTCACGTCCTGTCCCGGCAGCGGAACGCGCGGGTGCTCCTCTCCGAGGCGGTCGCGGTGGACGTGGACGCGAGGCGGCTGCGCCTCGGCGACGGGCTCGCCCTCGACTACGACTACCTCGTGCTCGCGGCCGGCGCGACGCACTCCTACTTCGGGCACGACGAGTGGAGCCGGTTCGCGCCCGGGCTCAAGACGCTCGAGGACGCCGAGGAGATCCGGCGCCGCGTGCTCACCGCCTTCGAGCGGGCCGAGGCCGACCCGGACCGCCAGCGGCGCGAGGCGCTGCTCACGTTCGTGGTGGTGGGCGGCGGCCCGACCGGCGTCGAGCTCGCGGGGGCGCTCGCCGAGATCGCGCGCTTCACGATCCCCCGCGACTTCCGGACCGTCTCGACGGAGCGGGCCCGCGTGATCCTGGTCGAGGGCGCGGACCGCGTGCTGCAGGCGCTGCCGCCGGCGCTGTCCGCCGCGGCGCAGCGCGATCTCGAGCGGCTCGGCGTGCACGTGTGGACCGGGAAGCGCGTGACCGGGGTGGACCCGCGCGGCGTCCAGATCGGCGAGGAGCGGGTCGCCGCGCGCACCGTGCTCTGGGCGGCGGGCGTCGCCGGCGCGCCCCTCGCGCGGACGCTCGGCGTGCCGCTGGACGGCGCGGGGCGCGTGGTGGTGAACGCGGACCTGACCGTCCCCGGCCACGAGGAGATCTACGTCGTCGGCGATCTCGCCGCGGCGCGGAAGAAGGACGGCGCCCCGATCCCGGGCGTCGCGCCGGCGGCGATCCAGCAGGGGAGGCACGCGGCGAGGAACCTCGTGGCGACGCTCCGGGGCCGCCCGCGCACGCCGTTCGTCTACTTCGACAAAGGGGTGATGGCGACGGTCGGCCGCGGGCGCGCCGTGGCCGGGTTCTGGCGGATCCGGATGTCCGGCGTCCTCGCCTGGGCCGCGTGGCTGTTCATCCACATCTGGTTCCTCGTGGACTTCCGGAACCGCGCCGCGGTGATGTTCCAGTGGCTCTGGCACTACCTCACCTTCAGGCGAGGCACGCGGCTCATCCTCAAGACGCCGGTCGAGGAGCGGTTCCTCGCCGCCGTCGGGCAGGCGCCGCCGGATCTCGACGGCTGGCCGCCCAACGAGAGCGACCCCGAGCGCACCGTCGCGTAGGCGCCGCCCGGGGGCGCGTGCTCGACCTCGGTACCCGGCTACCTGGGCGCGTCCAGCGCCGCGTCGAGCGGGAAGGTCATCGCGCTCCGGGTGCCGACGAAGGTCTTCCGCCGCCGCAGGCGCGGGTAGTCCACGATCTCGATGGTGTGGCGCGACCACGCGTCGCCGCCCTGCGCGTAGACGAGGTCCTCGCCCGGCGCGGCGCGGACGTGGTGCGGCGGGCCGCTCGCCGGGAACCCCAGGAAGTCGCCCGGGCCGATCTCCGTCTCGGCGTCGCCGATCTCGGCGATCGCGCGCCCGGAGAGGACGTACATCCACTCCTCGTCGTGCAGGTGCACGTGCTGCACGTACGACTCCTTGCCCGCCGGGACGCGGGTGATCCCGACGGCGACCCGCTTCAACCCGGCAGGCCGCGAGAGCGGCGTGAGGTGCACCTCCGAGCGCGGGTTCTCCGGGTGGTGGTACACGCGGGGCTCGCCTCGATCCGCGGAGCGCACCAGCACGCGCGGCGGCGGGCCGGGTGGCGTCGCGCCGCCGAGCGCCTCGGGGAGCTCGGCCCCCTCCGGGAGGAGCGGCACCTCCGCGTCGAGCGGGTACACCGCGACGCGGCGCCCGATCCGCACCAGCCGCCGCCCCAGCCGCGGGAAGTCGGCGACGTCCACGTCGGGGATGATCTCGCCGCCGACGAGGCACGTCAGGTTCGCGCCGGAGTCGTTGCGGAGATGGTGCGCCACGCCGGGCGGGAAGCCGAGGAAGTCCCCGGGCCCGATCGCGTGCTCGCCGTCCCCGACCTCCGCGACGCCCCGCCCGTCGAGCACGAGGAGCCACTCCTCCTCGCGGTGGTGCACGTGGTAGACGGCGGACTCCTTCCCGGGCGGAAGCCACACGAGGTTCACCGCGATGCGCCCGAGCCCGGCCATGCGCGAGAGGAGCCAGCCGTGCACCTCGGAGCGCGGGTTGTACGGGTGGCCGCTCGGGAGGTCCGGGCCGCGCTCGCTCGCGCGGACGAGTACGCGGGGCGCTACGGCGGCAGCGGTGGCGGTCGGTTCGCTCATGGGTCTCCCAATAGCCGATCCGGGCCGGGTCGGCACGTTCACCGATGGGCTGATGGCACACCTGTTCGCATGGAGCGTCGCGAGGCACACGATGCCGTCGCCGAGCGGGGGGCACACGATGACCGAGCAGCGAGGGCGTGCCTGGAAGGCCAGAGCACTCCCGGCCCGCCTCCGCCTTCGCTCTGCGAGGTGTTTCGTGCTGGGGGCCGCAGGTGCGAACGCGCCTGCACGGCAGCGTGGGGTTGGCTCGGGAAGGAGGTGGAGGCCGGGGCGCCGCCCGCGGGCGGGAACCGGAGTGAAAAGATCGGCCCCGAAGAAGCCCGTGCTGCAACGGCGTGATGAGCCGCTCGCCACGGCTCTCGGTCGCCGCCGCGGGGGCGGTGGGGCTGAGCAGGCACGATGCCCGCACGCTGGTCCCTGTCACCGTCGCCCGAGGGCCGGAGGCTGTCCGCTCACCCCGAGCGCTTCTTCTTCACTGCGCACCGCGGCTGCGTTCCCGCTCGCCCATCAGGTGCGGAGTCGAAGAGCTCACCGTTCGACCGGCGCGTATAGCGGTCCATCAAGGCGTCCCCGAAGACCTTTCGAGCGGCGAGCTGGTTATGGGCCCGGCAGAGGAGTTGAATGTTCTTGACCGTCGGCGGGCCACCCAGGGCCTGGGCTTTGCGGTGCTCGAACTCGAGCTGGTAGGTCGAGCCGCAGATGCCGCCGGAGCGGGGGGGGACTGGCAGCGGCCGCCGTCGCGGAGCCAGACGGCGCGCTTCACCTCGGCAGGTATGTGATCCGGCTTCGAGGGCCTGCGCTCCGCGAGTGGCTTCTGCACGAGCCCCTTCCGCTTCGCGTGCCGGGCGAGGAGAAGGTCGAGGCCGGCCTCGAGGATCTCCTCGATGCTGGCGCCGGGATGGGAGTGGGAGAGCGCATCCCGCGCCGCCTCGAGTTTCTCGAGGAAGCGGCGGGAGACGTTGAAGTGAAGCCGCCGGAGGTCGGCGCTGAGCGGCTCGACCGATTCGGCGCGGGCCTTGCGGGAAGATGGGGCGTGCGCCGCGACGCGCGGAGAGTTGGCATCGAGGTGTTCTGCTGGCCAACCGCACGGCGCGGCGCCCTCGGGCGGCTTCGCCGGCACGATCGCGTCGGTTGCCGCGACCGGAAGCTCCAGCACGGCCGCCGCCGAAGGAGCCGGACTGCGCACCGCCGTGACGACCTCGCGGCGCGCCGGTGCCTCGACCGGCTTGAGCTCCGCCACGACCTCCTGCGCCTCGCGCTTCGAGCGGTGGAAGAACCGGGGAAGCACCTCGTCGCGGTTCTCCGGGGTGAGGACCTTCGCGAGCTCGACCACGCTGGTGAAGCAGAGCCTGCCGTCCCGGAGCGGCTCGACGCTGCGAGAGAGGCCTTCTCGGACGGGGCCGGGCTCGCGAAGCGTCACCGACCGAAAAACGCGTCAACCGCCGAATGGTGAAACTGGGGTTCCCGCGAAAGGGCCTGCGGCCCAACGCTCACCGTGAACCCATCGGCCGCGTCGCGAACAAGCGGCAGCGCGACGGGCGATTCGGCGCCACGGTGCCTTCGACGGCTCGTAGCGCTACAGGTGAAACGCGGGTCTCTTCGGGGCCGATCTTGCGCAGGCGGTTCCCACGCACTGCGGCGCCCCGGCCCTTTCCATCTTCCCGAGCCCAGACCGCTCATCGTCCCGGACCGCTCGCCTGCAAGGTCCCTCGTCGCACGAGGATGTGACGAATACTGAGGCCTGGAAGGCACGTCGAGCAGCGCAGGAAGGAGCCTGTCACGCGCAGGCAGGCAGCCTGCGCCGCAGCAGCTCAAAGCGAGTGAGTGTCGCCTCAATGGAGATCGGGTTGTTTGCCGTCGACCACCGGCTCCCGGTGCACGCCCGCGGGACGGGGCGGCGCCGGGGCGCGCGGGCCCGGCGCCGCGCGCTCGTCGCGGGAGAGCGCCGCGAGCTCGCGGAGCGTGAGGTCGTGCGGCGAGCTCCGGCGCTCCTCCTCCTCCGCGCGCAGCAGGCGCTGCAGATCCGGCCCCATGCCTCGCTCGAGCCCGCGCCGCACCTCGTCCGCGCGCGGATCCCGGCGGACCGCCTCCCGGACGTCGCTGGCGCGGAGGTCGTCGAGGTCGCGCCCGGGCACGAAGGCGATCCCGCGCTCCGACAGCGTCCGCGCCAGCACGCCGGCGCGCACGAGGGCGTCGAGCACCTCGTCCGCGATCGGCTGCGGCACGTCGAGCAGCGCCGCGAGCTCCGACGACCCCCGGCGTGGTCCGCCGTCGAGGAAGTCGCGGGCGATCCGCGCGGTCGCCGCGAGGGCGAGGGCCTCCCGGAGCGCCGCGTCCGCGTGGCTCGCGGCGAGCCGGACCCGCGCGGCGGCGTCGTTCTGGTGGCTCGCGGCGACCTCCGCGCCGAGGAGCACGATGAGCCAGGAGGCGTAGGTCCAGACCAGGAAGATCGGGATCGCGCCCAGCACGGAGTAGATCGCGTTGTAGCTGGCGACGCCGATCTGGAGCTGCACCTGCACGACGAGGGCGCCCTCCCACGCGAGCGCGGCCAGGACCGCGCCGGCGAGCGCCGAGCCGGGGCGCATCCGCACGTTCGGGAGGATGACGTACATCGCGAAGAGGGCCAGGGCCACCACCGCGATCGGCGTGATCCCGAGCGCCACGTCGATCACCTGGCCGAGCGCGAGCCGCTCCCGCAGGAACGCCACCAGCCTCGAGCTCTGCGCCGCGGCGGACGTCGCCGTCGCCGCGAACACGAGGAGCGGCGCGGTGACGAGCAGCGTCACGTAGTCGGTCACCTGTCGCAGGAAGGGGCGGGTGGTCCTCACCCCGAACGCCTCGTTGAGCGCGGCCTCCACGCTCGAGACGAGCGAGATGCTGGTGTAGACGAGGGCGACGAGCCCGATCGCCCCGACGCGCGAGAAGTCGGTGGTGTCCACGAAGGCGAGGATGCGGTCGATCGCCTGGCGGAGGGCCGGGCTCGGCGCGAACGTCTCGTCGAGGTACGGCCGGACCGTGTCCTGCACGAAGGCCCGGTAGGCGCCGAACCCCTTCAGGACGGAGAACGCGAAGGCGAGGAAGGGCACCACCGAGAGGACGCTGTAGTACGTGAGCGCCGCGGCTCGCACCGTCAGCCGGTGGTCGAAGAACCCTCGGACGGTGGAGTAGGCGATCCGGCTCGCGCGGTAGAGCGGCGCCCGGAGGCGCGACGCGCCCGCGGGCGGCACCTCCCAGACCTGCACCGCGAAGAACGTCCTCGCGCGGACGAGCAGTCGCTCCGGCGCTCCGGCCATCACGAGTGATCTTCGCGGGGGAGGACCCTCGCGCAACCCACGCCGCCGCGCGCCGGAGGGCCGGCGGCCTACCCTTGGGGCTGCCGGCGGGCGCCGCGGCGTCGCGAGGGCGGGGCGCGTGGGGGCTCGTCGGGGGTCCGGGGGTGGTGCGGCGGCCAGGGGGCCTCGCCGAGCCCGGCCGCGCGCTGCCGCGCGGAGAGCTCGAGCAGCGCGTCGAGCGAGCCGACGGCCTCGTCGATGCCGGAGGCCGGGTCGCCGAGGCGCTCGAACCGCGCCGGGACGGTGCGGACGGTGAAGTCCGCCGGATCGCAGTCCGGCACCTCCGCCCATGTGAGCGGCGCGGACACGCGGGCGTCCGGCGTGGGGCGCACGGAGTAGGCGGACGCCACGGTCCGGTCCCGGGCGTTCTGGTTGTAGTCGACGAACACGCCGTGCCGCTCCTCCTTCCACCAGCGGCTCGTCGCGAGCGCCGGCGCGCGCCGCTCGACCTCGCGCGCGAGCGCCAGCGCCGCCGCGCGGACCTCGCGGAACGTCCATCGCGGGGCGATCCGGGCGTAGACGTGGAGCCCCCGCGATCCGCTCGTCTTCGGCCAGCCGACGAGGCCGTGCTCGCGCAGCACCGCGCCCGCGAGGAGCGCCACGCGGCGGAGGTCGTCCCAGCCGACCCCGGGCACCGGATCCAGATCCACGCGCAGCTCGTCCGGGTGCTCGAGATCGCCGGCGCGGACCGGGTGCGGGTTCAGGTCGATGCACCCGAGGTTCACCACCCAGGCGAGCTGGGCGGCGTCGCGCACCACGACCTCCTGCGCGGTGCGGCCGGAGGGGAAGCGCAGCTCGACCACGTCCACCCAGGGCGGCCGCGACGCCGGCGCGCGCTTCTGGAAGAAGAACTCCCCCTCCGCTCCTTCGACGTACCGCTTGAGCGCCATCGGCCGATCGCGGACGCCGCGCAGGGCGCCCTCGGCGACCGCGAGGTAGTACCGCACCAGGTCGAGCTTCGTGATCCCCGCAGCGGGGAAGTAGAGCTTGTCCGGGTTCGAGATCGGGACCGCGCGCCCGGCGATCTCGAGGACCTCTCTCTTCCGCCCGGCCATGGCGCCATCCCCCCGCGGTGCGATCAGGGCACGAGCACCGCCGCCCCCTCGAGCCGGCCGGCGCGCAGGTCGTCGAGCGCGGCGTTCGCCTCCCGGAGCGGGTAGGGCCTGACCGTGGAGCGGAGGGGCACGCGCGGCGCGAGGGCCAGCAGCGCCTCGCCGTCGGCGCGGGTGAGGTTCGCGACCGAGCGGAGCACCCGCTCGCCCCAGAGCAGGGCGTACGGCATGGAGGGGAGGTCGCTCATGTGGATCCCGCCGCAGACCACCGTCCCGCCGGGGCCGACGGCGCGGAGCGCGGCCGGGACGAGGGCGCCGACCGGCGCGAACAGGATCGCGGCGTCGAGGGGGGCGGGCGGGAGCGCGTCCGACGGACCGGCCCAGGTCGCGCCCAGACCGCGGGCGAAGGCTTCGGCCTCCCGGTCACCCGGCCGGACGAACGCGAACACCTGCTGCCCGGCGTCGCGCGCCATCTGAGCGACGAGGTGGCCGGCCGCGCCGAACCCGTATACGCCGAGCCGGCGGGCGTCGCCGGCCATCCGCCACG
The DNA here is from genome assembly GCF_022690765.1 of Anaeromyxobacter oryzisoli. Taxonomy (GTDB): domain Bacteria; phylum Myxococcota; class Myxococcia; order Myxococcales; family Anaeromyxobacteraceae; genus Anaeromyxobacter; species Anaeromyxobacter oryzisoli. Next base: position 79,961 of record NZ_JALCZA010000011.1, read on the forward strand.
CGCGGTAGCCGATCAGCCCGGCGCAGAGGAGGGGAGCGGAGGCCACGGGGTCGAGCGCGCGGGGCAGGGGGAAGGCGTACCGCGCGTCGGCGGCGGCGTACTCCGCGAAGCCGCCGTCGCGGTGGTAGCCGGTGAACCGCGCGGAGGGGCAGAGGTTCTCCCGCCCCGAGCGGCAGTACGCGCACCGGCCGCAGGTCCACCCGAGCCAGGGGATGCCGACCCGGTCGCCCGGCGCACGGCCGGTGATCCGGGCTCCGCACCGGACGATCTCGCCCACGATCTCGTGCCCGGGGACCACCGGACGGCCGAGCGACGGCAGGTCGCCGTCGGCGACGTGGAGGTCCGTCCGGCACACGCCGCAGGCGAGGACACGGACGAGGACGTCGTCCGGCCCCGGCTCCGGGACGGGGAGGTCGCGCGCGGCGAGCGGCGCGCCGGGGCGTTCGACGGTCATCGCGAGCATACGCCGGGATCTACCTCCTCGGAGGCGGCCAAAGCGCGATCGCTCGGATGCCTCGGTTACGACATCGAAGCTCGCGACCCGAGGCCTGCTTCCGTTTGTACGCTCCGCACGCCTGCGGCGCCACGGGCGCGGCGCGGCGCCCCGCGCCCCGAGGAGGGGATGGCGACGTGCGGGGAGGGCTCTCGATCATCGGCCCGGAGGTGGAGGGATGCCCGTCTACGAGTTCTATTGCCGGCGGTGCCAGAAGCCGTTCACGGCCGTCATGCACGTGTCGGAGCACGACGCCGGGGTGGCCGAGTGCCCGGAGTGCCACCGGAAGGACGAGGTCGAGAAGCGGCTGTCGTCGTTCACCGCCGTGACCAGCCGCAAGTCGGCGGGCGTGTGACAGACGTACGAGGGGGCCCGCGCTGGCGCGATTCCGGTGTTAGATGACGGAGCGTGCGTCTCTCGTCCCTCCCGATCGCCTTCCTCGCCGTCTTCGCGCTCCTCGCGGTCCCGCGCGCGCCGCTCGCCGGCCCGCCCGCACCGGGGTCGCCCGGCGGACCGACCCCCCGCACCATCGTGGTCGGCGGAGACCGCGACTACCCGCCCTACGAGTTCCTGGACGCCGACGGCCGGCCCGCCGGCTACAACGTGGACCTCACCCGCGCGATCGCCGAGGTGATGGGCCTGCGCGTGGAGATCCGGCTCGGGAGCTGGGCCGACATGCGGGCCGCCCTGAGGGACGGACGGATCGACGCGCTCCAGGGGATGTCCGTCTCGGACGAGCGGGCGAGGGAGTTCGGCTTCACCCCGCCGCACACGATCGTCCACCACGCGATCTTCGCCCGGAAGGGCACGCCCGCGGTGTCGTCGCTCGAGGCGCTGCGCGGACACCGCGTGGTCCTCCACCGGGGCGGGATCGTGGACGACACCCTCACGCGCGCCGGGATGGGCGACCTGCTGATCCGCACCGCCACCCCCGCCGACGCCCTCCGGCTCCTCGCCTCGGGCCAGGGGGAGTACGCCGTGGTCGCGGCGCTGCCCGGCTCCTACATCAGGCGGCAGCTCGGGCTCACGAACCTCGAGCCGGTCGCCACGGGCGTCGCCAGCCACGCCTACGCCTACGCGGTCCGCGCGGGCGACGCCGAGCTCCGGACGCGCCTCGCCGAGGGGCTCGCCATCCTCGAGCAGACGGGGCGTCACCAGCAGATCTACGACCGCTGGCTCGGGGTCCTCGAGCCGGCGCGGCTGACGTGGACGACGTTCGCGAAGTACGGGGCGGTCGTGTTCGTGCCGCTCGTGCTCGGCCTGCTCGCCGCCCTCGCGTGGACGCGCTCGCTGCACCGCGAGGTCGGGCAGCGGACCGCGTCGCTGGCGCGCGAGGTGGCGGAGCGGCAGAAGGCGGTGGAGGAGCTGCGCCTCAACCAGCAGCAGCTCGTGCAGGCCGACAAGATGGCGGCGCTGGGCGTCCTCGTCTCGGGCGTCGCCCACGAGATCAACAACCCGAACGGCTTCATCCTCCTGAACATGCCCACGCTGAAGGGCATCTACCTCGACGCGCTCGAGGTCCTCGACGAGCACCACCGCGCGCACGGCGAGCTCACGCTGGGCGGGATCGAGTACTCCGCGGTCCGGGAGGAGGTCCCGCGCATGCTCGACGAGATGCAGGGCGGCGCCCGGCGGATCAAGCGCATCGTCGAGGACCTGAAGGACTTCGCCCGGCGCGAGGACGTCCCCGCGTTCGCCCCGCTCGACGTGAGCGCGGTGGTCCAGGCGGCGGTGCGGCTGGTCGAGCCGTCCATCCGCAAGGCGACGCGCCGGTTCGAGGCGGCGTACGCGCCGGACCTCCCGCGCGTCCTCGGGAACGGGCAGCGGATCGAGCAGGTGATCGTGAACCTCGTGCTGAACGCGTGCGAGGCGCTCCCGGGGCCGGAGCGCCGCGTCACGGTCTCCACCGGCGCGGACCGGGCGCGGGACACGGTGTGGGTGCGGGTCACGGACGAGGGCGTCGGCATCGCGCCCGAGCACCTCCCGCGCCTCACCGATCCCTTCTTCACCACCAAGCGGGAGTCGGGGGGCACCGGGCTCGGCCTGTCGGTCTCCGCGGGCATCGTGAAGGAGCACGGCGGGACGCTCTCGTTCGACTCGCGCGTGCGCGGCGGCACGACGGTGACGTTGACGCTCCCGGCCGCGCCGCGCGGAGGCGAGGCGTGAGCGCGACCGCGTATCCGGCGTTCCCGGTGCTGCTCGTGGACGACGAGGTCGCCTGGCTGCGATCGCTCCGCTACACGCTCCAGCGCGCGGCGGGGGTGACGAACGTCCTCCTGTGCGAGGACGGCCGCGAGGTGCTCGGGCTCGTCGCGCGGTACGACGTCGGGCTCGTGCTGCTCGACCTCACCATGCCGTCGCTGTCGGGGGAGGAGATCCTGGCGCGGCTCTCCGCCGAGCACCCCGCCGTCGCCGTGATCGTCATCAGCGGGCTCAACCAGGTCGAGACCGCGGTCCGCTGCGTGAAGGCCGGCGCCTTCGACTATTTCGTGAAGACCGCCGAGGAGGACCGGATCGTGGCGGGGGTGGTCCGCGCCATCCGCATGCTCGAGCTGCAGCGCGAGAACCGTGACGTCGCGGCGCACCTCCTCTCCGGGACGCTGCAGCACCCGGAGGCGTTCGCGGGGCTCGTGACGCGGAGCCGGGCGATGCAGACCGTCTTCGCGTACGTCGAGGCGGTCGCCCGCAGCCCGCAGCCGCTCCTCGTCACGGGCGAGAGCGGGACCGGGAAGGAGCTCCTCGCCCGGGCGGCGCACGCGCTCTCCGGCCGGCCGGGGCCGCTCGTCACGGTGAACGTGGCGGGCCTCGACGACGCGGTGTTCGCGGACACGCTCTTCGGTCACGTCCGCGGCGCCTACACCGGCGCCGAGCAGCCCCGGCGCGGGATGATCGAGGAGGCGGCCGGGGGGACGCTCTTCCTCGACGAGATCGGCGATCTGTCGATCCCGTCGCAGGTGAAGCTCCTCCGCCTGACGCAGGAGGGCGAGTACTTCCCGCTCGGCAGCGATCGGCCGAAGCGGCTCCAGGCGCGCCTCCTCGTCGCGACCCACCAGGACCTCGACGCGAGGCAGGCGGACGGGAGCTTCCGCCGCGACCTCTACCATCGGCTCCACACGCACCACGTCCGGATCCCGCCGCTCCGCGAGCGCAAGGAGGACCTGCCGCTGCTGATCGAGCACTTCCTCGAGGAGGCGGCGCGCGAGCTCGGGAAGCGCAAGCCGACCGCCCCGCGCCAGCTCCCGCAGCTCCTCGCCACGTACGCCTTCCCCGGGAACGTCCGCGAGCTGCGCGCGATGGTGCTCGACGCCGTCTCGCGCCACCAGGGGAGCATCCTCTCCATGGAGACGTTCCGCGAGGCGATCGAGAAGGGGAGGGACGTCGCGGCGTCGCCGGCGGCGTCCGGACGGCGGAACCCTTTCTCCGGCCTCGACGACCTCCCCACCTTCCGCGAGGCCTACGACCTCCTGCTCGAGGAGGCGCTCGCGCGGAGCCAGGGGAACCAGACGCTGGCGGCGCGGCTCCTCGGCGTGACCCAGTCCGCGCTCAGCAAGCGGCTGAACAAGGCGCGCTGACGGCGCGACCGCGCCCGACCGGGAGAGGTGCGTCCCGACGAGAGGAGCGTCCCGGCGCGAGCCGAGCGGAGGGCCGCCCCTCGGCGGCTGCCCCGGGAGATGGGCATGAGCAGTGGAATGTCCATTCCGCCGCTCATGCCGGCGCAGGCCTCCGGAATCGCTCGGCTCGGCGCGAGGAGGCGCCGGCGGGCATGACTGGCGGAATACCCATCTTCGCGACGAGCGCGGGGTCGCGAGCGCCGTTGCGCCCTCGGGAGAGGCGAAACGCGCGATCGGGCCCGCCGGCACGGGCCGTGCTCTCGCGCCTCCGTGGCGCTGCGGGCACGTCGCCCGCGCCACGCGAGGGATCGCATGTTCGTCTTCTGGATCGAGTTCCTCCTCGTCCTCACCGCCATCCTTCTCGGCATCCGCCGCGGAGGCGTGGCGCTGGGGCTCATCGGCGGCCTCGGGGTCGCCGTCCTGACGCTGGGGTTCCGGGCGCAGCCGTCCGAGCCGCCGGTCAGCGTGATGCTCATCATCCTGGCGGTGGTCACCGCCTCGGCGACGCTGCAGGTGGCCGGCGGCCTCGACTGGCTCGTCCAGATCGCGGAGCGCGTGCTCCGGCGCCACCCGAAGCGCGTCACCCTGCTCGCCCCGCTCGCCACCTTCCTGCTCACGGTCTGCGTCGGCACCGGCCACGCGGTCTACGCGCTCCTGCCGGTGATCTCCGACGTCGCGCTCCGCACGCGCATCCGCCCGGAGCGCCCCATGGCCATCTCGAGCGTCGCCTCGCAGATGGGGATCACCGCGAGCCCGGTGGCCGCGGCGGTCACCACCTTCCTCGCGTTCGCCGCGAAGAGCGCGCACCCGGTCGGCCTCTTCGACATCGTGAAGATCACGCTGCCGGCGGGGATCGTCGGCGTGCTCGCCGCCGCGCTCTGGAGCATGAGCCGCGGCAAGGAGCTCGACCAGGATCCCGAGTTCCAGCGGCGCCTCGAGGACCCCTCCTTCCGCCAGGCGCTCGACGTCTCGGTGACGACGCTCGACAAGAAGCTGCCCCGGACCGCGAAGCTGTCCGTGGCGCTGTTCTTCGCCGGGGTCGGCACCATCGTCCTCTTCGCGCTCGTCCCGTCGCTGCTCCCCGCGGCCAAGGGCAAGCCCGTCCCGATGACGGTGGTGGTGCAGTTCGTGATGCTCGCCTTCGGCGCCCTCATGCTGTTCGCGACCAAGGTGAAGGCGGCGGACATCGCGCGCTCGAGCGTCTTCACCGCGGGGATGATCGCCGTGGTGTCGATCTTCGGCATCGCGTGGATGAGCGACACCTTCGTCAGCGCCAACAGCGCGCTGCTCGTCGGCAAGATCAAGACGATGGTCGAGCTGGCGCCCTGGACCTTCGCCCTCGCGATGTTCGCGGTGTCCGCGTTCGTGAAGAGCCAGGCGGCGACCCTCACGATCATGATCCCGTTCGGCCAGGCCCTGCAGCTCCCGACGTCGCTGCTCCTCGGCCTGATCCCGTCGAGCTACGCGTACTTCTTCTTCGCGTTCTACCCGAGCGACCTGGCCGCGATCAGCATGGACCGGACCGGGACCACCCGGATCGGGAAGTACCTGCTGAACCACAGCTTCATGGTCCCCGGCCTCATCGGGGTGGGCGTCTCGACCTGCGTCGCGTACGCCCTGAGCCGCGTCGCGTTCTGACGGCGGCACGCACTCGCGTCGAGCTGCCGCGGCGCACGCTGCCTGCCGCGCGGGGCAGCCTCCTCCCGTCGGCGCGAGCGGGTGCGCGAGGGCGCCGGCCGGGCCTCGAGCCTGGCCGGCGCCTCCGGTCACGCGAGGTTGTGGAACACCCGCTGGACGTCCTCGTCCTGCTCGAGGGCGTCCACCAGCTCGAGGACCTCCTTCGCCTGGTCCTCAGGGAGCTCCACCGGCGTCTGCGCGACGTACTCGGAGTCGGCGGAGATCAGCGGGAGCTTCCGCTCCTCGATGGCGGCCTGGAGCTGGCCGAAGCTCGCGAAGGGGCAGCGGATGATCACCTGGGGCTCGCCCTTCTCCCCCTTGCCCTCGCCCATCTCCTCGAGGCCGTGGTCGATGAGGTCGAGCTCGAGCGCCTCGAGGTCGAGCCCCGTCGGCGCGAGGCGGAACACGCCCATCCTCTGGAACTGGAAGGCGACGCTCCCGGTCGTGCCGAGGTTGCCGCCGTGGCTCTTGAAGTGCATCCGCACGTTGGCGACGGTGCGGACCACGTTGTCGGTCGCGCTCTCGACCACCACCGCGACGCCGTGCGGCGCGTACCCCTCGTACAGGACGACATCGTAGGACGTCTGGTCGTGGCCGCTCGCGCGCTTGATCGCGGCCTCGATCTTGTCCTTCGGCATGTTCACGGCGCGCGCGTTCTGGAGCACGCGCCGGAGCGCGGGGTTGTTCTCCATCTGCGGCCCGCCCGCCTTGACGGCGATGGCGATGTCCTTGGCGACGCGCGTGAACGCCTTCGCCATCTTGTCCCAGCGGGCGAACATCGTCGCCTTGCGGGTCTCGAAGATGCGTCCCATGGTCTCCTCTTCCGGCGGGCGGCGGCCGGCTCGCCCGGCACGGCGGATATCGCACTCTCCCCCTTCAGCGCAAGCTCCGGGGGGCGTTCGCCGCCGCGCGCCGCGGCCTGGCGCGGCGAAGCGCGGTGATCGACGGCGGCCGGGCGGCCGGGTGCCCGGCCGCGCGCGAGCGCCGGGCGCGCCCACCAGGAGTGTCGAGGTGCGAAAGGGCTGGTGTGCCGGAAGAAGCGTTCGGCCGAGGCGGACCCCCTCCGCGGCACGCCCCTCGAGATCACGAAGTGGCGCCTGCCGCCGGTGAAGCCGATCCGGTGCCACCCGCGCGGGCGAGGCCGCGCCGCGCGTCCCGGCGCGCGGGTTGCCTGGCGCGCGCGCCGGCTCTATTCGCAACGGGGTGGACCCGTCCATCGAGGCGACCGAGGCCTGGAGCCGGGAGGCGCGCGCGCGGACCGTCGCGCTCGCGCTGGGGCTCGAGCAGCCCGAGCTGCTCGGCCCGCGGCTCGCGATCGTGAACCCGCCGCTGTGGGAGGTGGGGCACGTCGGGTGGTTTCAGGAGAAATGGCTGCTCCGGCGCGACGGGCGGCCGTCGCTGCGCCCTGGGGCGGACGCGCTCTACGACTCGATCGCGATCCCGCACGATCGCCGCTGGGAGCTGCCGCTGCCTTCGCTCGCCGCCACCCTCGAGTACCTCGGAGAGGTGGAGGAGGCGGTCCGCGACCGGCTCGCGCGCTCCACGGATCCGGACGACGCCTACTTCGCGCGGCTCGCGGTCTTCCACGAGGACATGCACCTCGAGGCGATGGCGTTCTCGCGCCAGACCCTCGGGGGGCGCGCGCCGGCGCTCCCGGGCGCGGCGGAGCCGCCCGAGGGCGGCGGCCCGTGCCCGGGGGACGTCGAGGTGCCGGGCGGGCCGTTCCTGCTCGGCGCCGCGCCGGGCGAGCGGTTCGTGTTCGACAACGAGAAGTGGGCGCACGAGGTGACGCTCGCGCCGTTCCGGATCGCGCGCGCTCCGGTCACGCAGGCCGAGTTCGCGGCGTTCGTGGAGGACGGAGGCTACCGGCGGCGCACGCTCTGGTCCGACGCGGGCTGGCGCTGGCGCGAGGCGGTCGGGGCGGAGCGGCCCGTCTACTGGGCGCGCGACGGGGCGGGGTGGCTCCGTCGCGACTTCGACCGGTGGGTGCCCCTCGAGCCGCACCGGCCGATGGTGCACGTGAGCGGCCACGAGGCGGACGCCTGGTGCCGGTGGGCGGGGCGGCGACTCCCGACGGAGGCGGAGTGGGAGGCGGCCGCGGCGGGGGAGCGGACGGCGGACGGGCGGCGCGCGCCCGGGAAGCGGCGGTACCCCTGGGGCGATGACGCGCCGACGCCGGCGCGCGCCCACCTCGACGCGCGGGCGCTGCACGCGGTGGACGTCGGCGCGCTGCCGGCGGGCGACGCCGCCTGCGGCTGCCGGCAGCTCGTCGGGAACGTCTGGGAGTGGACCTCGAGCCCCTTCCTGCCGTATCCCGGGTTCGTGGCCGATCCCTACCGGGAGTACTCGCAGCCGTGGTTCGGGACGCACCGGGTGCTGCGCGGCGGCAGCTTCGCGACGCCGGGGCGCCTCCTGCGGAACACGTGGCGCAACTTCTACACGCCCGAGCGGCGCGACCTGTGGGCGGGGTTCCGGACGTGCGCCGCCTGACCGTGGTCGTCGCCACCCCCGCCGTCCGGGGCTCGCACAAGGGCAACCGGGTGACCGCGGTCCGCTGGGCAGGCCACCTGCGCGCGCTCGGTCACCACGTGGTGCTCTCGGAGGGCTGGGACGGCCGGGCGTGCGACGTGCTGGTCGCGCTGCACGCGACGAAGAGCTACCCGGCCGCGGCGCGGTACCGGGCCCGGTACCCCGCGGCGCCGCTCGTCGTCGGCCTCGCCGGCACCGATCTCTACCAGGACCTGCCGGCGTCGGAGGAGGCGCGCCGCTCCCTCGACCTCGCCACCCGGGTCACGGTCCTGCAACCCCTCGGCCTCGAGCGACTCCCGCCGGCGGTGCGGCCGAAGGCCCGGGTGCTGATCCAGTCGGCGCACCCGGCGCCCCCGGTGCCGGCGCCCCGCGGCGTGCTCCAGGCCTGCCTGCTCGCGCACCTGCGGGCGGTGAAGGACCCGTTCCTCGCGGCCGAGGCGGTGCGGCGGCTGCGCCCCGGATCGCGCTGGCGCGTGGCCCACCTCGGCGCGGCGCTCGATCCGGGGGCCGCGGAGCGGGCGCGGACCGAGATGACCCGATGCGACCGCTACGCGTGGCGCGGCGACCGTCCCCGGCGCGAGGCGCTCGGCGTCCTCGCCGGGAGCGCCGCGCTCCTGGTCACCTCGCGGCTCGAGGGCGGGTCGAACGCCGTGTCGGAGGCCATCGCCGCCGGGGTCCCGGTCCTCTCCACGCGCGTCGACGGATCAATCGGCGTGCTCGGCCCCGCGTACCCGGGGCTCTTCCCCGTCGGGGACGCCGCGGCGCTCGCCGCGCTCCTCGCCCGGGCGGAGGACGAGCCCGGCTTCCTCGCCGCGCTCCGCGCGCGGGTCGCCGCGCTCCGCCCCCTCGTCGCGCCGGCCCGCGAGCGCGAGGCGTGGCGCGCGCTGCTGGGGGAGATCGTGCCGGGGTTCGCACCGTCACCGTCACCGTGACCGTGACCGTGACCGTTCCCCGTCCCCGCACCCCGCATCCCGTGGCCCTTGGCCCGTTCCGCCGAGGACGCATCGGATCACGGCGAGCGGGCCACGGGCGACGGGACCCGGTTCACGGGTCACGGAGAAGCCGGTGACGGTGACGGGCACGGATCACGGGGGAGTGCTCGGTATCGTGCGATCGCGAAACCGGACACGCAGCGTCGCGGGGCGGCACGCCCCGTCACGCAGGGTGCAGGGACCCCGCCGCGCGGGGGGAGGGGCGCAGCCCCGGGTTCGCACCGTCACCGTGACCGTGACCGTTCCCCGTCCCCGCATCCCGCCTCCCGTGGTCCTTGGCCCGTACCGCCGAGGACGGCATCGGATCACGGCGAGCGGGCCACGGGCGACGGGACCCGGTTCACGGGTCACGCAGGGCCGGTGACGGTGACGGGCACGGAGCACGGGGAGAGTGCGCAGCGCCGTGGATCGCGATGCCGGGGAGCGGGCCGGGGCGGCACGCCCCGTCACGTGGGGTGGAGGGACCCCGCCGAAGGCGGGGGGAGGGGCGCAGCCCCTCCGCGCGGGGACCTCGCGCGCCGTCGCGAAGCGAAGCGCGCGAGGTCACGGGCCCCGCGCGGCAGGGGTGGGGCCCCGACGGCTCCGCCGGCGGGGCGGGGCGGCACGCCCCGTCATGAAACAGACTCGGCGCTGTACCGCGCGAGGAGCCCGGTCCGGACGGCGTACCGGAACACGCGGACGAAGATCCAGCACGCGAGGAGCACGTGCGCGATCGCGAGCGCGCCGCCGATCGCGAACGCCGACGCCGGGACGGAGCGGCCCGCGACCAGCGCCCGGAGCGCCTCGAAGACGTACGACGGCGGCAGCAGGCGAGAGCAGGCCTGCATCCAGGCCGGCAGCGTCGCCACCGGGTAGAACACGCCGGCGAACGGAGAGAGCACCGCCGGGATGGGCCAGATCAGCCACTCGGCGGCCGGCCCGAGCCGGAGCACGATGGCGCACCCGATCACGCCGAGCGCGATCCCGAACAGGAACAGCACGAGCAGGAGCGGGACGAGCGCGAGCCCGAACCCGAGGAACGAGAGCCCGAACGCGGCGGCCGCGAGGGCGACCATCACGCCGAGCGCGACCGCGCTCGTGGCGACGCTCGAGACGACGAGCGCCGTCACGTACTCCGGGATGGAGATGGGCGTCGAGAAGACGTTCAGGAAGCTCCGCGACCAGACGTCCTCGAAGAAGGCCATCGTCACGCCCTGCATCACCCGCCCGAAGAAGTCCCAGAGCAGGACCGCGCCGAGGAGGACCGGCACGAGATCGAACCCCGGCGACGTCACCGCGTTCAGGTAGCGGGTGATGAACCCCCACAGGACCACGTCGATCGCCACCCAGGCGAAGATCGGCAGCACGCGCGCCGGGCTCCCGCGGAGCAGGTACAGCTGCCGGAGCAGGAGCGCCGCGACGCGGACCGGACGCACGCGCTCACCCCCGCTCGAGCGTGAGCGGCTCCCGCGCCACCGCGACGAACAGGTCCTCGAGCGTGGCGAGCCCGTGCTCGCGCGGGAGGGACCGCGGATCGCCCTCGAGCAGGATCCGGCCGCGGGAGAGGAACAGCACGCGATGGCAGACCTCCTGGACCTCGAACATGTTGTGCGACGTCCAGAGGACGCCCGCGCCGCTGCGGGCCACGAACGCCCGGATCCGGGCCCGGACCTCGCGTGCGGTGGCGGGATCGAGGGAGGCGGTGGGCTCGTCGAGGAGCATGAGCCGCGGGTCGTTCAGCAGCGCCTTCGCGAGCGAGACGCGGGTCTGCTCGCCCGAGGAGAGCACGCCGCAGCGCACGTCGCGCAGCGCCGTGAGGTCGAGCTCCTCGAGCAGCGCGTCGATCCGGCGCCCGAGCGCCGCGACGCCGTACAGGAGGCCGAAGACGCGCAGGTTCTGGCGGACGGTGAGGTTCCCGGGCAGGGGGGCGTAGACGGCCGCGAAGCTGGTGCGCTCGAGGGCCGCCGATCGCCGCGCGCCGAGGTCCGCGCCGTCGATCCGGATCGCGCCGGCCGACGGCGTGACGACCCCGAGGACCATGTCGATGATGGTCGTCTTCCCGGCGCCGTTCGGCCCGAGGAGGCCGACGATCTCGCCCCGGTGGACCCGGAACGACACGCCGTCCACGGCGGCGACGGCGCCGTAGGCCTTGCGGAGCGCGTCCACGGAGAGGACCGGCGGGGCGGCGACGGCGGGGGCGGGCGGGGTGGTCACGGCGAGGGCATGCGGACTACAACCCGCCCGTCACGAGCCGGAGCTTGTCGGCCTGGTTCGCGAACACCACGCGGCCGTCCTGCACCATCCCCATCACCACCTGCTTGCGCCGGAACGCCTCGTGCGTGTCCACGACCGCCGGATCCCACTTCGAGTACGGGTGCCTCCAGGTCGCGATGACGCCGCTCACCGGGGCGCGCAGGTCCTCGAGCGCGTCGCGGATCCTCCCGCTCTCGGTGGAGCCGGCCTGGCGCACGGCGGCGGCGAACAGCTGGACGGCGTCGTAGCCCTGCGCGGCGGAGACGGGCGAGGGGATGCGCGTGACGCCGTAGGTCCGGTGGTAGTCCTCGATGAACCGTCGCGCCCTGGGCGTGACGGGCTCCTCGATGAACGTCTGCGGCATCAGGGTCCCGTCCGCGGTCCGCCCCGCGTCGTCGAGGTAGCTCGACATCGACAGCGTCCACCCGCCGATGAGCGGCACGCGCATGCCGAGCCGGGCCATCCCCTTGGCGACGGCGGCCGCCTCCGGCCCGATGCCCCAGAGCAGGATCGCCTGGGCGCCGCCGGACCTCGCGCGGAGGAGCTGGGAGGTCAGGTCCCGGTCGCCCACGTCGAACTCCGCGACGGCGACCACCTGGAGCTTCTCGCCCTGCAGCTTGACCTGCATGAGGAGGTCGTCCCGCCCGGAGACGCCGTAGCGGGTCGAGTCGTGGAGCAGCGCGACCTTCGTGAGCCTCCGGGCGATCGCCTCCTCGACCACCATCGCCGCCTGGATGCCGTCGCTCGCCGCGAAGCGGAAGATCGAGAGCTGCCTCGGGCCGTCCGGTCTCGCCCACTGGGCCATCACGGCGGAGCCCGCGGCGGGCGTGACGATCTTCGTGATGCCCTTCTCCTGCAGGAACCGGTCGCCCGCGAGGGCCACGCCGGTGTTCGCCGAGCCGATGACGCCGGAGAGGTCGGGCGTCGCCGCGAGCTCCCGGGCGATCGCGGCGCCGCGATCGTCCCTCGCCTCGTCGTCGCGCTCGATGACCTCGATCCTGAGCTTCCGGTCCCCGACGGCGATCCCGCCGGCCGCGTTGATCTCCGCGATCGCGAGCTTCGCCCCGTCGCGCATCGAGGTGCCCAGCGGCGCGGACCCGCCGGTGAACGGCCCGGTGATGGCGAGCTTGACGACGTCCGCGGCGAGCGCCGGGAGGAAGAGGGCGCACAGCAGCACGGTGCCGAGCAGTCGCCGCATGGAGCCTCCCACCGGTCGAGTCGAGCCCAGGTCCTCGAGCGCGGCCGCAACATACGTCGATGGGAGGAGGCGAGAGCAGGCCAGAGCGGCTCACGCTGCCGGGGGGCTCACGTCGGGTCCGGCGGGCCGGGGCCGGCGACGACCCCTCGGCGGGGTGTGGTAAGTCTCGACGGCATGAGCGTCGTCTGGCACGTCACCGTCGAGGGGGAGCCCGCCTGCACCTCCGCCGTCCTCACCACGGACGAGCGGCTCGAGCCGCCGATCTGCGGCACCCGCAACCGTCAGCGCGCGGACGACTACGCCGCGATGTTGCGCGCCAACCACCCCGGGGTGCGGGTGGACGTCGTGGAGCACGGCTGCCCGATGCGCGGCGAGTGAGCGCGGCCCTCCTCCCGGCGGCGCGGGAGCGCTCGGGCGATCGACGCGGAGGATGCACGAGCGCCCGCCGCGCCGGCCGGGGCGCTCCCGGGAGGGGGCCGGAGCCCTACCCGGCCGCGAGGCGGCCGGGGCGCGGGGGCCAGTCCCGAAGCGTTGGCGAGCCCGCGCGGCGTGCCCACACTCACGGCATGGCGAAGAGCTGGGCAGATGTGCAAGCGGCGGCGCGCGCCACGGCCGAGGCGCTGCACCGGGAGGCGGACGCGGCCCGCGCGCAGGCCGAGGCGACGCGCGAGCGGGGTCAGGCCCTCCTGGCCGTGGCCGAGGCGTGCCGCCGCGAGGCGGAGGTGAGCCCGGACGAGTACTACGCGGTGTCGCGCTGGCACCAGGCGTCGCTCGCCGAGACCCACGCCCGGGCCGTGGAGCGGGAGGCGCAGGCGCTCGACGCCGAGGCGCGGACCGCCGACGCCGAGTCGGACACCGCGCACGCGCGCTCCGACGCGTCCCGCGAGCGCGCCGCCCACGAGGCGAACGCGGCGGCCCGCTCCGAATGATGTCGCGCCGGCGCGACCCGCCCCGGAGGCGCCGTCAGCAGGGCATCTCCGCCCTCGGCCGCGCGTAGAACCAGATCGTCACCGCGATGCAGGTCGCGTAGTACGCGACGAACCCGAGCAGGGCGGGCACCGGCCCGCCGGCGACGGCGAGCGAGGTCCCGAACGCCTTCGGGACGAAGAAGGCGCCGTACGCCGCGAACGCCGAGGCGAACCCGATCGCCGCGGCGGACTCCTTCGCGGCGGCGCGCTGCGCGCGGTCCTGCCCGGCGGGGCTGCCGTCCGCGGCGCGGGCGTGCTGCGTCGCGAAGATCACCGGGATCATCCGGTAGGTCGAGCCGTTGCCGACGCCGGTCAGCAGGAACAGCAGGACGAAGCTCGCGAGGAACGGGCCGAACCGCCCGGGCGCGCCGCCGTACGGGAGGAACGCGATCGCGGCGAGGGTGAGGGCGATCATCAGGGCGAAGCTCGCGAGGGTGACCCGCGCGCCGCCGAGCCGGTCGGCGAGCCAGCCGCCGGCGGGCCGGAAGAGCGCGCCGAGGAGCGGGCCGAGGAACGCGTAGCGGATCGGGTCCACGCCGGGGAAGGCGCTCTTCACCAGGAGCGGCAGCGCCGCCGAGAAGCCGATGAACGAGCCGAAGGTCCCGAGGTAGAGCCACGAGACGAGCCAGGTGTGCTTGCGCCGGAAGATCACCGCCTGGTCGCGGAAGGAGGCCTTCGCGCTCGCGACGTCGTCCATCCCGAGCCAGGCCGCCGCCGTCGACGCGAGGACGAGCGGCACCCAGACGAACCCCGCGTTCTGGAGCCACATCCGGTGCTCGACGCCGTCCCGGACGAAGAGCTGCGGGGCGCCGCCGAGGGCGCCGAGCACGCCGGCGGAGATCGCGAGCGGGACCACGACCTGCATGGCGGAGACGCCGAGGTTCCCGAGGCCCGCGTTGAGCCCGAGGGCGGTGCCCTTGAGCGCCTTCGGGAAGAAGAAGCTGATGTTCGCCATGCTCGAGGCGAAGTTCCCGCCGCCGAGCCCGGCGAGCAGCGCGAGCGCGAGCAGCACCGGGTAGGGCGTCCGCGGATCCTGCACCGCGACGCCGATCCCCACCGCGGGGACGAGCAGCGACGCGGTGGTGAGGGTGGTCCAGAGGCGGCCGCCCAGGACCGGCACCGCGAACGAGTAGAAGACGCGCAGCGTCGCGCCCGAGAGGCCGGGGAGCGCCGCGAGCCAGAAGAGCTGCCCCGTGGAGAGCCGGAAGCCGGCGTCCGGGAGGCGGACGACGACCACGCTCCAGACCATCCAGACCGCGAACGAGAGGAACAGCGCCGGGATGGAGATCCAGAGGTTCCGCGTGGCGATCGCCCTCCCGCGCCGCTGCCACGCGGCCGCGACCTCCGGGTTCCACTCGTGGAGCACCTGCGGCTCGAGGGCGCGCTCCCGCAGCACCGCCGCCACGGGGCGGGGCAGGTCCACGCCGGAGGCGGCCGTCCAGACCTGCGCCGCGCGCGGGCGGAACGGGAAGCGGAAGGGGAAGGTCACGACGTGGACGAGCCGCGAGTAGGGCACCAGCGCGAGGAGCGCGAAGGCGAGGAGGGCGTGCAGCTTCACCGGCGTCGGGAGGAGCGTCGCGAAGGACGGGTCCGGCGCGAGCCCGACGAGCGAGCGGAGCCACGGGACGGCGGTGTGGAGGTACCAGACCGAGCCCCAGCGCAGCGTGAACGCGACGTACACCCCGAGGCCGACCTGCGCGAGGAGCAGCAGCAGGACGACGACGTCCATCGCGCCGGTGGCGGCGCGGACGCGCGGGAAGACGAGGCGGCGGACGAGGAGCACGACCGCGCTCGCGAACGCCCACGCGCCGAGCGCGAGCCCGAGCACCTCGAGCGCCTGCAGGCGCACCGGGTCCCCCAGGAGCCGTCCCCACGCGCCGGGCGCGAGGGAGGCGAGGAGGTGCGCCGCGAGTACGGAGAGGATGGCCACGTGCCAGGGCAGGGCACCCCAGTAGAGGACGCGCGACTCGAGGAGCATCGAGGAGCGGGCGGTCACCGGCGGCCCGAACCCGGCCAGGCGGAAGCCGAGCCCGGTGAGCGCGAGGACCACGGCGGTGTACGGCACCGCCCCGTACAGCACGGTGTCGGTCATGGGGGCACCTCCCCGGTCCGGTCGGCCCCGAGGGCGTCGAGGAGCGCCTCGAGCGCGCCGCGGTACGGGTTCTCCGCCGGGAGCGCGGCGAGCATCCTGAGCGCGGCCGGCCGCAGCGCCTCGGCGGCCAGCTCCCGGGCGAGGTCCGACCCGCCCGCGTTCGCGAGGAACCCGAGCACCTCGGCCACGTGATCCGGCAGCTCCGGGCCGGCGGCGTGGCCGGCCTCCGCGTACGCGCCGGCGAGGTACGCGAGCAGCGCGTTGCGCCGCGGGCCCTCGCCGCAGAGGTGCAGGCCGAGGTACGGGCTCACCGCGGGGCGAAGATCGAAGGTGGCGGTGTACAGCTCCTCCGCCGCGCCCTGCCCGAGGGCGGCGAGGGCGTCCGCGCAGCGGAGCGCCGGGCAGGCCACCGACGGCGGCAGCCCGGCGGTGGCCGCGCGGGCCCGATCGGCGAGGCCCGGCGACGGGTAGGTGAGGAGGTCCGCGAGCGCCCGGGCGGCCGCCGGCGAGATGGGAGCCGGCCCCGTCACGAGCGGAGCCTCCGACGCATCCCGACGAGCCCCTGCAGCCCCGGGGCGGCCTCGCTCTCCACCTCGCGCCCGAGGGGCGGGTGGACGATCCGCTCGCGCAGCGTGGGGAACACCGTGAGCCGGTGGATCGCCTCCGCCGTCTCCTCCGTGATCTCCGCGTCGGAGAGGCGCCGCGCCGCGTCCGCCGCGGTCACGTCGCCGACGGTCCGCGCCCGGCGGTGCGCCCGCACCGCGGTCAGGATCCCGAGGGCCTCCTCCACGACGCGCGCGTTTCCGGCGGCGAACATCGACGCGAGGTAGCCGACGGGGATGCGGAGGTCGGCCGCCGCGGGCAGGACGGCGCCGCTCACCGGGCGCGCGCCGTCGGCGCGGACCGCGCGCACCGGCGAGAGCGGCGGGACGTAGAAGACCATGGGCAGCGTGCGGAACTCCGGGTGGAGCGGGAGGGCGAGCTCCCACTGCCGCACGAAGCGGTCGATCGGCGATCGCCGGGCGGCGTCCAGGAGCCCGTCGGAGAGCCCGCCGCGCCGCGCCGCCGCGATCACCTCCGGATCGGCGGGATCGAGGAGCGCCTCGCGGAAGGCGTCCACGAGCCGGTCGTCCGGGGCGCGCGCCGCGCGGCCTGCCGCCTCCGGGTCGTACAGCAGCACGCCCTGGTAGCGGATCCGACCGGTGCAGGCCTGGAAGCAGGCCGGGGGCTCGCCGCTCTCGATGCGCGGGTAGCACCCGATGCACTTCTCCGACCTCCCCTCGACCCACGAGTGGAAGGTCTTCTTGTAGGGGCACGCGGAGACGCACATCCTCCAGCCGCGGCACCGCTCCGGCGCGACGACCACCATGCCGTCCTCGCCGCGCTTGTAGATCGCGCCCGCCGGGCAGGCCGCGGCGCAGGCGGGGTTCAGGCAGTGGTTGCAGAGGCGGGGGAGGTGGAAGAACACGAGCTGGTCGAGCTCGAGGAGCGCGGCGCGCTCGGCGGGCTCCAGCGCGGCGAGGTTCGGGTCGGCCGCGGCGTACACGGCGGAGCCGCCGAGATCGTCGTCCCAGTTCGGCCCGGCGGCGGGATCCACCGGCCGGCCGGTGATCGCGGAGACCGGCCTCGCGGTGGGGAGGTCGTCGGCGGGCGCGCCGGAGAGCAGATCGCCGTACCGGTAGGTCCAGGGCTCGTACTGATCGTCCAGGGTGGGGAGCGTCGGGGGCTGGAAGAGCTGGTCCAGGACGTGGGCGCGGCTGCCGAGCCGGAGCCGCAGCTCGCCGCCGTGCGCGACCCATCCGCCCCGGTGCCGCTCCTGGTCCTCCCAGAGCGGCGGGTATCCGGTGCCGGGTCGCGTCTCGACGTTGTTCCACCACATGTGCTCCGAGCCGCGCCGGTCGGTCCACAGGTTCTTGCAGACGACGCTGCACGTGTGGCACCCGACGCACTTGTCGAGGTGGAACACCGAGGCGAGCTGCGCGCGGACCTCCATGGCGTCCCCTCCTGGTCTCCTAGTACTCCGGCGCGCGGTCGAGCCGGCGCACCCGCACGGTGACGTCGCGGTTCGTGCCGGTCGGGCCCCAATAGTTGAAGCCCCAGGAGATCTGCCCGTACGCGCCGAGCATCAGGGTCGGCTTGAGCCGGATGCGCGTGAGCGAGTTGTGGATCCCGGCCCGGCGGCCGCCCCGCGCCGCCGTCCGCGGCGTCGCCACGGTCCGCTCCGGCGCGTGGTACTGGATCGCGAGGCCGGGCGGCACGCGCGCGCTCACCGCCGCCTTCGTGACCACCGCGCCGTGGTCGTTCACCACCTCGACCCAGTCGCCGTCCGCGATCCCGGCCCGCGCGGCGTCCGCGGGGGCGAGCCAGAGCGGGAACAGGCCGCGCGACAGGGTGAGCATCCGGACGGTGTCCCCGTACGTGGAGTGGATGCTCCACTTCGCGTGCGGGGTGACGTACTCGAGGTGCAGCGCGGGGCCGCCCTCCGCGGTGGCGCGCAGGTCCTGGAGCAGCGCCGGGTCGAGCTTCGGCTTCCAGGTGGGGAGCGCCTCGCCGGCGGCGAGGAACCCGGGGTGGTCGAGGTAGAGGTGGGCGCGGCCGGTGAGCGTGCGCCACGGCACCTTCCGCTCCACGTTGAGGGCGTAGGCGGCGTACGGGCGGCCGCCCTGGACGAGGCCGCTCCAGCACGGGCTCCCGAGCACCCGGCGCGGCTGCGCGGCGAGGTCGTCGAAGGTCATCCGCACGTCGCGGGTGGACGCGGCGAGGTCGGCGAGCGGGAGCCCGACCCGCTCCTCCGCGACCCGGAACGCCCGGAACGCCAGCTCGCCGTTGGTCTCCGGCGCGAGCCGGAGGATCGCCTCGGCCATGTCGCGCGCGGTCCCGACAGACGGGCGGACGCGGCCGTCCACGGGCTCGGCGGGGCGCTCGCGCGCCAGGGCGTCGTAGACGTCCGCGACGGGCCAGGTGAGGCCGTGGGCGCCCATGCCCTCGCGCGCGAGCGGGCCGAGGGCGCGGAAGCGCCGGGCGAGGTTCGCGTAGTCGCGGGTGACCACCGCGAGCCCGGGCATGGTCCGCCCCGGCACCGGCGCGCACTCGCCCCGGGTCCAGTCGCCGGCCTCCGGGTCGCCCATCTCGCCGGGGGTGTCGTGCTGGATCGCGGTCGCGACCACGTCCTCGACCGGCTCCGGGAGGTGGACGGCGGCCAGTGCGCTCACCTTCTCCGCGAGCGCGGCGAACGCGTCGAAGTCGCTCCGCGACTCCCAGCAGGGCGGCACCGCGGCCTGCATCGGGTGGATGAACGAGTGCAGGTCGGTGGTGGAGAGATCGTCCTTTTCGTACGAGGTGGCCGCGGGGAGGAGCACGTCCGAGAGCAGGCCGGTGGTGCTCATCCGGAGGTCGAGGTCCACCACCAGGTCGAGCTTCCCCTCCGGCGCGGCGCGGACGGCCACGTCCTGCGCGCCGCGCGCGGCCGCGACGTCCTCGGCGATCGAGAGAGAGGGCACGCCCAGGTAGTGCCGCAGGAAGTACTCGTGCCCCTTCGCGCTCGAGGAGAGGGCGTTGCCGCGCCAGACCAGGAACACCCGCGGCCAGGCCTCGGGCGCGTCCGGGTCCTCCACCGCGAGCCGCAGCGTCCGCTCCCGCAGCGCGCGGACCACGTGCTCGACCACCTCCGGCGCGCTCGTCGCGCCCGCCGCGCGCGCCGCCCGGGCCACCTCGAGCGGGCTCCGGTCGAACTGCGGGAAGAACGGCAGCCACCCGCGCCGGACCGCCCGGATCTGGTGGTCCATCGCGTGCGCCGTGCCCGCCCGCGAGGCGGGGTCGATCCGCCCCTCGTCCTCGGCCCGCTCGTACCGCCACTGGTCGGAGTGCACGTAGTGGAACGAGGGCGCGTTCTGGAACCGCGGCGGCCGCGCCCAGTCGAGCGCGCCGGCGAGGGTCGCCCACGGCGCCACCGGGGCGAGCTTCTCCTGGCCGACGTAGTGGTTCAGGCCGGCGCCGTTCCGGCCGATGGCGCCCACCAGGGCGAGGTTCGTGAGGGCGGCGCGGTAGGCGAGGTCGGCGTGGTACCAGTGGTTGAGGCCGGCGCCGACGATCATCGAGCAGCGCCCGCCGGTCCGCTCCGCGGTCCCGGCCCACTCCCGGGCGAGCCGGATCGCGACCTCGCGGTGGACGCCGGTGTAGCGCTCCTGCCAGGCGGGGGTGAACGGCGCGTCGGCGTCGTCGTAGCTCGCCGGGTACTCACCCGGGAGCCCCCGGCCGACGCCGTGCTGCGCCATGAGCAGATCGAGCACCGTCGCGACGGCGACGCGCCCGCCCGAGGTCTCCACCCAGCGCACCGGGACGCCCCGGCGCCAGGTCCTGTCGGCGGCGTAGTCCGGCACCTCCACCTGGACGACTGCGTCGTGCCGGTCCAGGAAGGACAGCGCCGGGTCGAGCGGGGCGCCGTCCTCGCCGTCCTTCAGCTCGAGGTTCCACTGGCCCTTCCGCGCCTGCCACCGGAAGCCCAGGCTGCCCTGCGGCATGCGGGGCGCGTCGGTGAGGCGGTCCCAGACGAGGAACTTGTAGCCCCCGTGCTCGGTGGCCGCGTAGCGGGGGAGGGCCCCGGCGCGGAGCAGGCGTCCCATCGGCGCGGGGGTACCCCCCCCCGCGCCCCAACCCCCCGCCGCACCCCCCGCGGCCCCCCGCCCCCCGGGGGGTGGGGGGCCCCCGGCGGCGGGGGGGGGGGGGGCCCCCCCCCCCCCGCGCGGGGACCTCGCGCGCCGTCGCGAAGCGAAGCGCGCGAGGTCACGGGCCCCGCGCGGCAGGGGTGGGGCCCCGACGGCTCC
>NZ_JALCZA010000110.1 GCF_022690765.1 Anaeromyxobacter oryzisoli
TCGCCGCCGCGGGCGGCTGCGGGGTCAAGGGGCCGCCGCGGCCGCCGAGCGTGAAGCCCCCCGCCGGGGCGGCGCCCGCCGCGCCCGCCGCGCCCGGGACATCCGGCGGCGATCCGGCGGCCGCGCCCGCCTGCGGCACCTGCGCGCCGGCTCCCGACGCGCCGGCCCCGGACGCGCCCGCCCCCTGCACGGAGCCCTCGAGCACATGAACCACTTCCAGCGGAAGAGGGGCGTCCTCCACGCCGAGCGGATCCCGCTCGCCGCGCTCGCCGAGGCGCACGGGACGCCGCTCTACGTCTACTCCACCGCCACGCTCACGCGGCACTGGAAGGTGCTGCACCGCTCCCTGGCCGGCCTCGACCACGTGGTGTGCTACGCGGTGAAGGCCAACTCGAACCTCGCCGTGCTGTCGCTCTTCGCGCGGCTCGGGTCCGGGTTCGACATCGTGTCCGGCGGGGAGCTGTACCGCGTCGTGAAGGCGGGCGGCGATCCGGGCAAGGTGGTGTTCAGCGGCGTCGGCAAGCGCGACGACGAGATCGCCTTCGCCCTCGAGTCCGGGATCCGGGTGCTGAACGTCGAGAGCGCCCCGGAGCTGGCCCGCGTCTCCATCGTGGCGCGGCGGATGGGCGTCCGCGCGCCCATCGCGCTCCGGGTGAACCCGGACGTGGACCCGAAGACGCACCCCTACATCTCGACCGGGCTCCGCGAGAACAAGTTCGGCGTCTCCGTCGCGGACGCGCGCCGGCTGTACGCGCTCGCCGCCACCGACCCCGCCCTCGAGATCCGCGGCATCGCCTGCCACATCGGCTCCCAGATCACGGAGCTGCGCCCGTTCCTCGACGCCATCGCCCGGGTCCTCGCCCTCGCCGGCGACCTCCGCGCGCAGGGGATCCACCTCGAGCACCTCGACGTCGGCGGCGGGCTCGGCATCACCTACCACGACGAGGAGCCGCCGCACCCCGACGCATATGGCGCCGCCATCAAGAAGGCGCTCGCGCGGTGGGACGGCCGGGTGTTCCTCGAGCCGGGACGCGTGCTGGTGGGGAACGCCGGCGTGCTCGTGACGCGGGTCCTGTACGTGAAGCGGAGCGGCCGGAAGACCTTCGTGGTGGTGGACGCCGCGATGAACGACCTGGTCCGGCCGAGCTACTACGGCGCCTACCATACGGTCGAGCTCGCCGGCCTGCCCCGCGAGGACGCGCCGGAGATCGTCGCCGACGTCGTCGGCCCGATCTGCGAGTCCGCCGACTTCCTCGCGAAGAAGCGCCGGATGCCCGAGCCCCTCCCGGGGGATCTGCTGGTGGTCCGGTCGGCCGGCGCCTACGGGTTCGCGATGTCCTCCAACTACAACGCCCGCCCGCGCGCCGCCGAGGTGCTCGTGGACGGGGACCGGGCGCTCGTCGCCCGGCGCCGCGAGACGTACGCCGATCTCGTGCGCGGCGAGGAGCCGGCGCCGCGGGCCGAGCGGTTCACCGCCTCGCGCGGATGAGCTAGATTCGGCCGCACCTTTCCTGCAGGGAGACAGCTCATGGCGCGACTCGAAGGCTCGATGGTGGCCATCGTCACCCCGATGAAGGACGGCGCGGTGGACGTGAAGGCCCTCCGGAAGCTGGTCGAGTGGCAGCTCGCCGAGGGGACCGACGGGATCGTGCCGTGCGGCACCACCGGCGAGAGCGCGACCCTCACCGCCGCGGAGCGCGCCGAGGTGATCCGCGCCACGGTGGAGACCGTCCGCGGCCGGGTCCCGGTCGTCGCCGGCGCCGGCTCGAACGCGACCCACGAGGCGATCGAGGGGGTGAAGCTCGCGAAGGAGCTCGGGGCCGACGCCGCCCTCGTCGTCACCCCCTACTACAACAAGCCGACGCAGGAGGGGCTCTACCGGCACTACGCCGCGATCCACGAGGCGACCCGGTTCCCGGTCGTCGCCTACAACGTGCCCAGCCGCACCGGGGTGGACCTCCTCCCGGACACGGTGGCCCGCCTCGCGAAGGCCGGCGCGATCGTCGGCGTGAAGGAGGCGACCGCGAACATGGACCGCCAGGTCCAGCTCGTCGAGAAGGTCGGCCGCGACGCGCTCGCCTGGCTCTCCGGCGACGACTTCACCGTGCTGCCGTACATCGCCTGCGGCGGGCACGGCGTCATCTCGGTGACCGCGAACGTCGCGCCGCGCGCCGTGAAGGAGCTCGTCGCCGCGTGCCGCGCCGGGCGCCTCGCCGATGCGCTCGCCCGGCAGGTCGCGCTGGCGGAGCTGAACCGGGTGATGTTCGTCGAGACCAACCCGGGCCCGGTGAAGGCAGCCGTCGCGCTGCTCGGCCGGGCGGGGCCGGAGCTGCGCCTGCCGCTCGCGCCGGTGTCCGAGGCGAACCTCGCGAAGGTGCGCGACGCGATGGCGCGCTTCGGCCTCCCACTCGCGTAGCGCACTTCGGAGGAACGGAACATGACGAAGGTCGTGGTGACCGGCGTCGCCGGTCGGATGGGGACGCAGATCGTCCGCCTCGTGCTCCAGGCGCCGGAGCTGGCGCTGCACGCGGCGGTCGAGCGGTCCGGGAGCCCGGCGATCGGCGCGGACGCCGGGGCCCTCGCGGGGCTGCCGCCGGCCGGGGTCGCGGTGGGCGACGAGCTCGCGAAAGCGCTCGCCGGCGCCGACGTGGTGATCGACTTCACGAGCCACGAGGCCTCCGCGCTCCACGCCGAGCAGTGCGCCGCCGCGGGCGTCGCGATCGTGATCGGCTCGACCGGCTTCACCCCCGAGGCGAAGGCCCGGGTCGCCGTCGCCGCGAAGAAGATACCGGTGGTGCTCTCGCCCAACATGAGCGTGGGCGTGAACGTCGTCTTCGAGCTGGTGCGCCAGGCGGCGGCCGCGCTCGGCGACGACTACGACGTGGAGATCGTCGAGATCCACCACAAGCGGAAGCGCGACGCGCCCTCGGGCACCGCGGTGCGGCTCGGGGAGGTCGCCGCCGAGGCGCTCGGGCGGGATCCCGCCGAGGCGCTCGCGTACGCGCGCCACGGCATCATCGGCGAGCGGCCGCCCTGGCAGATCGGGATCCAGACGCTCCGCGGCGGCGACGTGGTGGGCGAGCACACGGTCCTCTTCTGCGGGGAGGGGGAGCGCGTCGAGATCACCCACCGCGCCACCTCCCGCGAGCAGTTCGCGCGCGGGGCGATCCGCGCCGCGCGCTGGCTGCCCGGGAAGCCCGCCGGCCTCCACGACATGGCCGAGGTGCTCGGGCTGCGGGGCCGCCGGTGAGGGTCTGCCGGTACCGGCGAGCGGGCCAGGAACGCTACGGCCTCGTCGAGGGCGACCGGGTCCGGCCGCTCTCCGCCGCCCCGTGGGCGGGCGGCCTCGCCGACGGGGCGCCGGTCCCCCTCGCAGAGGTGACGCTCCTCGCGCCGGTCGAGCCGTCGAAGGTGGTCTGCGTCGGGCGGAACTACGTCGCGCACGCGCGGGAGCTCGGGAACGAGGTCCCGAAGGTCCCGCTCCTGTTCCTCAAGCCCTCGACCTCCGTCGTCGGCCCGCAGGACGCGATCCGCTGCCCGGAGCAGTCGCGCGAGGTCCACCACGAGGGCGAGCTCGGCGTCGTCGTCGGCCGGCCCCTCACCTGCGCCAACGCCGCCGAGGCCCGCGAGGCGGTGTTCGGCTACACCTGCCTGAACGACGTCACCGCCCGGGACATCCAGCGCGAGGAGAAGCAGTTCACCCGCGCCAAGGGGTTCGACACCTTCTGCCCGGTCGGCCCCGTGGTCGAGACCGCGTTCGACCCGTTCGACGCCTCGGTCACGTGCCGCGTGAACGGCGAGGAGCGGCAGCGCGGCTACACCCGCGACATGGCGTTCGACCCCTACGCGCTCCTCGCGTTCATCTCCCAGGTGATGACGCTGCTGCCCGGCGACGTGGTGGCGACCGGCACGCCCGAGGGCGTCGGGCCCATCCGCCGGGGGGACTGGGTGGAGGTGGAGGTGCCGGGGATCGGCGTCCTCCGGAACCCCGTTACGTGAATGACGGGGGTCGCACCCCCGTGATCCGTGCCCGTCACCGTCACCGGCCTGTCCGTGATCCGTGGCGCCGGTCCCATGGCCCGTGGCCCGCTCCCGTGATCCGACCGCGCCGTCGGATTACGGGCCAGGGGACACGGGACGCGGGAGGCGGGCACGGGGAACGGTCACGGTTACGGGCACGGTGACGGTCCGGACGGACGGGTGCGTCCTTCCCGTCATCCGCGCCCGTCGCTCCTCCGGGCGTCGGACCCGCCGGCTAGGCTCCACCCCGCGGCGCGAGCTCGCCGCGAGGGGGTGACGCCATGACGCGCGAGCAGACGCGAGGCGGCTTCCGGCCGCGCAAGCCGTCGACGCTGGTCGGGTACCTGCCGGGCGACGTGTCGCCGCCGTCGGCGAGCGAGCTCGCGGAGCGGCTCGAGGCG
Organism: Anaeromyxobacter oryzisoli; assembly: GCF_022690765.1. Taxonomy (GTDB): domain Bacteria; phylum Myxococcota; class Myxococcia; order Myxococcales; family Anaeromyxobacteraceae; genus Anaeromyxobacter; species Anaeromyxobacter oryzisoli. The sequence continues at coordinate 4,422 of NZ_JALCZA010000110.1, forward strand.
GCGGGGCTGGCGGTGGACCGGCGCCGCGGCGACGCGACGCGCGCGCTCCGCGCGCGGGCGCCGGCGAGCGGGACGACGCCCGAGCGCGTGTACGAGCTCAGCGTCCAGCCACTCCCGCCGGGCGCCCACCCCGACCTCGGCTTCGCCCGGCTGACGCAGCCGCAGTACGCGGCGATGCGCGCCAGCCGCTTCGGGGTCGTCGTGCGGACCCGCTTCGCGGGCGAGCCCCTCGCCGCGTTCCACGCCCAGCTCCAGGTCCTCGCCGCGGCCGCCCCGGAGCTGGTCGGGCTGGAGGACGTGGACGGCTGGGCGGTGCGCCCCGGCGCGTGGGTCCTCGCCGCCGCGGCGACCGAGGTCCCGCCGGTCCCGACCAGCCTCTTCACCATCCACGTCGTGGACGGCGGAGGCCAGCTCTGGTTCCACACCCACGGGCTCCGCCGCTGCGGGACGGTGGAGCTCGAGGCGCTGCGCGTCCGGTGCGAGGACGGCGCCCACGTCGGCGGGCTCCTGAACACCGTCGCGTCGTTGTTCGTCGAGTGGGGCCTCCCGCCGGCGGGCGAGCCCTTCCTGGTCGGGGAGGACGTCGAGCTCGGATGGCTCCCGTGGCGGTTCGCGCTCGTCGCGCTCCGGGGCGTCGAGGCCGGCACGCTCGCGGATCGCGACGAGGCCCACCGCGCCCCCTCGGCGGTCCTCGTCGTGCCGGCCCGCGCGCGCGGGCCACGCTGGACCGACGTCGGCGCGCTCGCGCCGGCGCTCGCGGACGATCCCATCCTGTACCGCTCCACGATGGAGACCGAGCGCGCGGCCCTGCTCGCCCGGGAGCGGCTCCCGGCCTTCCGTGCGCTGCACGCGCGCCTCGGCGAGCGCGAGGGCCACCGCTTCCTCGTGAAGCTCGGGTGGCCGGTGGACGGCGCGACGGACGGGACCCGCGAGCACCTCTGGTTCGAGGTGCACGGGTTCGCCGGCGATCGGGTGGACGCGACCTGCGTCAACGCACCGTACGCGGTCTCCTCCCTCGCCGAGGGTCGGCGGGGATGGTTCCCGCTCGCGCCGCTCTCCGACTTCTCGTTGGTCACCCCCGCCGGTGAGTACGGCCCGGACACGGTCGCCCTCCTGGACGTGCCGCCGCCGCGCGCGGAGGTGCTCTCGTGACCGGGGCCGCGCCGGCGCGCCGTGCGCGCGGGCGTGGAGGGCGTTAGCAGGGGATCCGCATGCGCGCGTACGTCGGCGTCGGGACGAACCTCGGGGATCGCTGGGCGAACCTCGCGCTGGCGGCGCGGCGCCTCGAGGCGGAGCCGCGCGTCGCGCTCCTCCGCGCCTCGCGCGTCTACGACACGGCGCCTCTCGGGCCGCCGCAGCCCCGGTACCTGAACGCCGCGCTCGAGCTCGAGTCCGAGCTGGCGCCCCGGGCGCTCCTCGCCGTCCTCCGCCTCGCCGAGAACGCCGCGCGGCGGCGGCGGACGGGCGTGCGCTGGGCGGCGCGGACCCTCGACCTCGATCTCCTCCTGTTCGGCGACCTGGTGATCCACCAGCCCGACCTCGTCGTGCCGCACCCCGAGATCCCGAACCGGCGCTTCGTGCTCGCCCCGCTCGCGGAGCTCTGTCCGGACCGCATGGTCCCCGGGACCGGGGCCACGGTCGCGCAGCTCCTCGCCCGCGCGCCAGCCGCCGAGCTCGCCTGCGCGGGCATCTACCCGAGGTGAGCCGGCGCGCCGTCCGGTCGCGCGCGGCCGCCGCCGTCAATGACGCGTCCGCGAGCGGTCGTCGTGCACGCAGAGGATGTTCCCGTCCGGATCCTTGAACCAGGCGGCGCGCTCGGTCCCCATCGTCGCGATGTGCCCGACGGTCCTCAGCTCGGGCGAGTCGTAGTCCTCGAAGGCGACCCCGCGCGCCTCGAGGTCCTTCACCTCGCGGGTGACGTCCTCGACCTCGAAGCCCATCGCCGTGTACGGGTTGTGCGCGGGCTCCTTGCGGGGAGACAGCTCGAACTCGCTGCCCGCCGCGTGGTACGCCACCGAGCCGTCGGCGCGGGTCTCCCCGGCGGACAGCCCGAGCTTCTCCTCGTAGAACCGCCGCGCCCGCGCGACGTCCACGACCGGCAGGATGGTGACGGTCCGGCTCTGGCTCAGCATGGCTCTTCCCTCCCTCCGCCGCTGTGGTGCCGTCGCGGTGCGCGCGCACGTCTCGCGCGAGGCGCCATGGCGGCGACGGTCCGGTCGGCGGGACGGTGAGGCGGGAGCTCAGCGTCGCGGCGGCCGGCCGGCGGCGGCGAGCACCCGCTCCACCGCGGCGGCGGGGAGCGGCTCGCACGAGCCCGCGAGACGCGCCGCGAGGGCGATGCGCGCGACGCGCTCGAGCGTCTCCATCCGGTCGAAGGCCTCGGCGAGCGTGCGCCCGAGGGCGAGGGCGCCGTGGCGGGCGAGCAGGAGGACGTCGTGGTCGGGGAGGAGGGGCGCGAGCGAGGCGGGGACCTCGTCGGTGCCCGGCGTCGCGAACGGCGCGAGGCCGATGGGGCCGAGCGTCACCGCCGCCTCGGCGACGATGTCGTCCGGCGGCGGGAGGCCCGCGACGGTGAGCGCCACGGCCGTGAGCGGGTGCGCGTGCACGATCGCGGCGACGTCCGGGCGCGCCGCGTAGGCGGCGAGGTGCATCCGGAGCTCGGTGGAGGCGCGCCCGCGCCCGGCGACCACCGTCCCCGCCGCGTCCACGACCACGAGGTCTCCCGGGGCGAGGTAGCCCTTGTTCGCTCCGGAGGGCGTCACCAGGAACCGCTCCGGCCCGAGCCGGACCGAGACGTTCCCCTCGCCCGCGCCGATGAGATCGCGCGCGTGCAGGCGGCGGCAGATCTCGACGACCTCGGCGCGCCGCGCCGCGATCGTGGGGGCCGCGGCGCCGGCGCTCCGGCCCCGCGAACGGCCCGCCGGCGAGCTCCGTCGCGTCTTCCGGGCGGCTCTCCTCTTCATCGCAGCCCCTTCGGTACCCGAGGCCTCTAGAGGATCTTCGCCGCGAGCAGGTCCTGGACGTCGAGCAGCCCGACGGGGCGCCCGTCGTCGTCCACCACGGGCACCTGGTCGATCCGCGCCTGCCGGAGCACGTGGGCGGCGTCCACCACGAGCGCGTCCGGCCGGATGGTGCGGGGGTTGCGGCCCATCACGCTCGAGACCGGCCGGGTGAAGTCGGCCTCGCCGTGCTCCACCAGGCGGCGGAGATCGCCGTCGGTGAAGATCCCCACGAGCTTGCCCGCGGCGTCCACGACCGCGGTGGCCCCGGGGCGGCCGGGCGTCTGGGTCATCACGGCGACGGCGGCGGCGAGCGGCTGGTCCTCCCGGACGAGCGGGTTCGCCTCCGCGCCGCGCATCAGCTCGTGCACCTTCATGAGCCCGCGGCCCAGCTTCCCGCCGGGGTGGAAGAGCGCGTACTCCTCCCGGTCGAAGGGTCGGCTCGCGAGCGTCGCCATGGCGAGCGCGTCGCCGACGGCGAGGAGGACCGCGGTCGAGGCGGTGGGCGCGAGCCCCATCGGGCACGCCTCCTCCACGTCGCCGATCGCGAGCACGAGATCGGACCCGCGCGCGAGCGTGTTCGATCGATCGCGCGTGACGGCGACGATCCGCGCCCCGATCTTCTTGAGCGCCGGGAGGAGGCGCAGGATCTCCTCGGTCTCGCCGGAGTTCGAGAGCGCGATCAGGACGTCGTCGCGGGCGATGCGGCCGAGATCGCCGTGCGCCGCCTCGGCGGGGTGGACGAAGAGCGAGGGCGTGCCGGTCGAGGCGAGGGTGGCGGAGATCTTCTGGGCGACGAAGCCGGGCTTCCCCATGCCCGTCACCACGACGCGCCCCTTGCAGCCCAGGATCCAGCGGACCGCCTCGGCGAAGCCGTCATCGAGCCGCAGCGCGGCGATCGCGCGCGCCTCGGCGGCCACGACGGTCCGGCCGTACTCCACGAGATCGGCCGGGCGCTCCGGAATCGAGCGGCCGACCCTCGTCGCGCGCGACCGGGACGGCGTCTTCGTCCGGCGGCGCGGCAGCCGGACCACCCGAGCTCTCGTGCGGTTGGCCATGGGTCCGCGCCGATATAACACTTTCGCGAGGCTTGCGGCAGGCCCGGCCGCTGGGCTATGCAACGCCCGCCCCTGCGAGTCCCGTCGGTGGGCTCGGGGCGCTGGCTCCCGGGCCGGCCCGGGGGCGATCGGAGATCGCACATGAAGTTCTTCATCGATTCGGCGGACGTGGGTGACATCCGCAAGGCGCTGGCGCTCGGTCTGTGCGACGGCGTGACGACCAACCCCTCGCTCGTCGCCAAGACCGGCCGCGCCTTCGACGACGTGCTGAAGGAGATCGTCTCGCTCGTCCCCGGCCCGATCTCGGCCGAGGTCACCGCCACCGACGCGGAGGGCATGCTCGCGGAGGCGCGCCGCTACGCCCGGTTCGGCGAGCAGGTGGTGATCAAGGTGCCGCTCGTGGTCGAGGGGCTCCGCGCGGTGAAGACGCTCAGCGAGGAGGGGATCAAGACCAACGTCACCCTCTGCTTCTCGCCGGTCCAGGCGCTCCTCGCCGCGAAGGCGGGCGCGACCTACGTCTCGCCGTTCGTCGGGCGGCTCGACGACATCTCCGAGGACGGGATGGCGATGGTCGCCGACATCCTCCAGATCTACCGGAACTACGGCTTCGCGACGCAGGTGCTCGTCGCGAGCGTCCGGAACCCGATCCACGTGCTCCGCGCCGCGAAGCTCGGCGCCCACGTCGCGACGATCCCGTACTCCGTGATCGAGCAGCTCGCCAAGCACCCGCTCACCGACTCCGGCCTGAAGAAGTTCCTCGCCGACTGGGAGAAGGTGCCGAAGGCGAAGGCGCGGTAGCGCCCCGCGTCCGCCGCGCGCCCGCCGGCCAGGCGGGCGTCGGCCGCGCCTCCGCCCTCGGCCGGCTTCCCCGCGCCGAGCTCGCGCCGCACCTTTCGGGCGCGCGCGGAGTGTATGCGCGCGGGGAGGCGCATCATGGGTGTGGGCTTGGGCTTGGGCTCCTTCGCCCGGCTCGCGGCGGTGGTCTTCGCCGCGGCGCTCGGCCCAGCGGCGGCGCTCGCGCAGGCGGAGCCCGAGCCGGCCGGCACGCGCAACTTCGGCTGGGTCTGGCTCGTCGCGGCGGTGCTCGTCGTCGCCGCGCTGTTCCGGATGATCTTCGGGCGCTCCGATCGCGGTTCGGCGTCGAGGCGGCCGTGACGCCGCTCGCCCGCACCGCCGGGTGGGCGCTCGCGGCGACCGCGCTGGCGCTCGCGTTCGCGGTCGCCGCCCAGACGAGCGCCTACGACTCGACGCCGGGAAGCACGGGAGCGCTCCCGTGGGTCTTCGCGCTGTTCGTCGGCGCGGCCGTCGTCGCGATCTTCCTGTTCGTCCTCTGGGTGGTCCGGCCTCCCTCCACGCCGAAGGCCGGCAGACCGCGCTAGGTCGCGCCAGGGCGCGTGCGCTCGAGCGCGCGGGCTTCGAGCGCCGGCGGCCTCAGGCGAGCGTGACGCGGAAGAGCCGCCGCTCGACGCCGTCGAGCATCGCCGCGAGGTCCTCGCGGCGGATCCGGATGCCCGCGGCGTACTCCTTCAGGCCGAGGCACTTCTCGGTGACGAGCCGGACGAGGAGGTGCAGCGCCGCGCGCTCCGCGTCCGTCTGGAGGCGGTGCGCCTCGGCCGAGAGGCGCCGGTCGACCTCCTCGAACTCCCGGAGGAGGTCGAGCCGGGCGAGCTCGAGCGCGAACCGGAGCACGTCGTCCCGCGGGCGCTCGGCGGCGCCCGCCGCCCAGCGCGCCCGCAGCTCCTCGCTCACCCACTCCACGAACGGCGGGGGCCAGGCCGCGAGCTCCCCCGCGAGCTCCTCCGCGAACCGGTCGAGGACGTACGCCTTCACCGGCTGCTTCTGCTGCTCGTAGAGGTAGTCGAAGCGACGATCCCGCACGGCGCCGGATTGTACCCGACGCGTGGCGCGCGGGCGCGGCCGCGGGGCCGCCGCGACCTCACCCTCGGCTCGACCCGCCCAGCCCGTCTCGCCAGTTGGCGAGGATCCGCGCCGCCTCGGGGGTCTCCCGGATCGAGGCGAGCGCCTCCGTGTGGAGGCCGGGTCGGGCCGCGACGAGGAGCGTCCGCTCGCTGTCGCACAGCGCCCGGGTGCGCGCCGCGTCGAACTCCGGGTGGAACTGCACCGCCCGGATCCGCGGCCCGTGGGCGAACGCCTGCACCGGCGCGTGCTCGTTCGTGGCGAGCAGGACGGCGCCGGGCGGCAGGGCGGGGACGTGGTCCGAGTGGCTCTCCTGGACGGCGAGGCGCGCCGGCAGCCCCGCGAAGAGCGGGTCGGCCCGCCCCGCCGGCGTGAGGGTCACCTCGCGCGTCCCCGCCTCCGGGCCGCGCGGGTTCCGCTCCACGCGGCCGCCGAGCGCGCGCGCCAGGAGCTGGTGCCCGAAGCACACCCCGAGCACGGGGACCCGCGCCGCGGCGGCGACGAGCCATCCCCCGAGCGCGTCCATCCACGGCTCCGGCGCGGTGACGCTGGCGAGCGAGCCGGTGACGACGACGCCGCGGACGTCGCGGAGGTCCGGCAGGGCGCCCGCGAGCACGGCGTCGGTCGCCACGACCGCCGCCGGCGCGAGCCGCTCGGCGAACCAGCCGGCGAAGTCGCCGTGCAGCGCCCGGACGTCGGCCGGGGCGGATCCGGTGCGGATCACGAGGATGCGCGTCATGCCGCGATCATAGCGCTCGGCCGTGCCGTGGGCCGGCGCTTGAGCCGGCGGGCGCCGCGCGCTAGGAGTAGAAGTCCTGGAGGTCGCTCGATGCTCGTCGTGATGAAGCCGAACGCCACGCAGGCCGAGATCGAGGCCGTGGTGGAGAAGATCCGCGCCCTCGGGCTCACGCCGCACCCGATCCCGGGCGCCGAACGCGTCGCGATCGGCATCACGGGGAACAAGGGGGCGGTCGATCCCGAGCCGTTCACCACGATGTCCGGCGTCGCGGACGCGCTCCGGGTCTCCCAGCCGTTCAAGCTCGTCTCCCGGGAGGTGAAGGGGGAGGACTCGGTGATCGACGTCGGCGGCGTGCCGCTGGGCGGCCCCGCCATCACGGTGATGGCCGGGCCGTGCTCGGTCGAGTCGCGGGAGCAGCTCCTCGAGGCGGCGCACGCGGTGAAGCGGGCGGGCGCCCGGTTCCTGCGCGGCGGCGCGTTCAAGCCGCGGACGAGCCCGTACGAGTTCCAGGGGCTCGGGGAGGAGGGGCTGAAGCTGCTCGCCCTCGCCCGCGAGGAGACCGGCCTCAAGGTGGTGACCGAGGTGATGGACGTCGAGAGCCTGCCGATGGTGGCGGACTACGCCGACGTGCTCCAGATCGGCGCCCGCAACATGCAGAACTACTCGCTCCTCAAGCAGCTCGGGACGATCCGCAAGCCCATCCTCCTGAAGCGCGGCCCCGCCGCGACCATCAAGGAGTGGCTCATGGCGGCCGAGTACGTCGTCTCGCGCGGCAACTACCAGGTGGCGCTCTGCGAGCGCGGGATCCGGACGTTCGAGACGATGACCCGGAACACCCTCGACCTGAACGCGGTCCCGATCCTCAAGTCCCTGACGCACCTCCCCGTCATCGTGGACCCGTCCCACGGGATCGGGCTCCGCGCCCACGTCCCGGCCATGGCGCGCGCCGGCGTCGCGGCGGGGGCGGACGGGATCATCGTCGAGGTCCACCCGCGGCCCGAGAAGGCCCTCTCCGACGGTCAGCAGTCGCTCACGCCGCCCGAGTTCGAGGAGCTGATGCGGCAGGTGCGCGTGATCGCGGGCGCGGTGGGCCGGTCGATCTGATCCGAATCTGATCCGACGGCCCGGGGCACGCCTCGCGGAGCGCGCCGCGAACGGGTCGCCTCCCCCTGACGCCCGCCGGCGGCCCCTCCCGGGATCGGGGCCGCTTGCCTTGTGCCCGGGAGGCCTTACCTCAAGGCCATGAAGGTCGAGCGCGAAGTCACCGTCGTCGATCCCGAGGCACGCGACATCTCGCTGCCGGGCGGCTGCATCCTCTGCGGCGGGGATCTCGACGTGCGCCTCTCGGCCGGCAGCGCGGCGAGCGTCTGCATGCGCTGCCACTGGATCTCCCGCCCGCACATGAAGCGGGAGGACGGGACGGTCCACGTGATCCACCCGGCCGGAGGGATTGCGTGAGCTGACGGGGCGCCTGGGTGCGTCCCGTACGTCATGCCCGTGTCGCCTCCGGCTCCCATGGCCAGTGAATCCGCCGGATCGTTGGACGACGGGGATGGGCCACGGGCCACGGGACCCGGTTCACGGTCACGGAGAAGCCGGTGACGGTGACGGGCACGGCTCGACGGGAAGCCGCCTTCCAGCTCCCTACCGCCGCAGCGCCCGCTTGAGCGATCGCACCAGGCGCCGGACCCGCTCGGCGCGCGCCGGCCGGCTCCCGCCCTCGGCGATCCGCTTCACGATCGCGCTCCCCACGACGACGCCGTCCGCGAGCGGCGCCATCGCACGCGCGTCGTCCGGGGTGGCCACGCCGAACCCGATCACCACCGGGACCGGGCTCCTCGCGCGGATCGTCGCGACCTGCGCCGCGATCTCGGTCGGGACGGCCTTGTTGGCGCCGGTCACGCCCGTGACCGACACGAAGTAGAGGAACCCGGTGGCGGCCTGGGCCGCGGCCTCGACGCGCCGCGCGTTCGACGTGGGCGCGAGCAGGTACACGAGCTTCACGCCGTGGGCCGCGGCGGGCGCGGCGAGCACCTCCGCCTCCTCGGGCAGCAGGTCGGGGACGATGAGCGCGTCCACGCCGGCGGCGGCGCACCCCTTCACGAAGGCCTCGGCGCCATGCGCGAGCATGGGGTTGAGGTATCCCATGAGCGCGATGGGCACGTCGGAGCGCGCGCGCACCGCCCGCGCGACCTCGAGCACGTCGGCCACCGTGGTCCGCGCCGCGAGGGCGCGCTCGGCGGCGGCCTGGATGGTCGGGCCGTCGGCGATGGGATCCGAGAAGGGCACGCCGAGCTCGAGGAGGTCGGCGCCGCCCTCGACGCAGGCGAGCGCCATCGCCTTCGAGGTGGCGACGTCCGGGTCGCCGCCCATCACGTACGTGACGAGGGCGGCCTCGCCCGCCTCCTCGCAGCGCGCGAAGGCGAGGGCGATCCGGTCGGCGGAGGAGGCGGCGTCGGCGCGGGCGACGCCCCGGCGGGCGGGACGGGCGATCATCGGCGGCTCCCCTTCCGCGCGGCGGCCGCCGCGCGC
>NZ_JALCZA010000111.1 GCF_022690765.1 Anaeromyxobacter oryzisoli
GTGCGTTCATAAACCGATGGTCTCACGCGATTTCGTGGCCTCCTCAGACGCACACATTCGGCGCCAAGCGCGAGAACGGGAACGAGGCCTCGCGCCTCGGGACCGCGCGGACTCGCGGCGCACGGTGCCCGCCAAGCGCTGCGAGAGAGGCCTTCTCGGACGATCCGGGCTCGCGAAGCGTCACCCACCGGAAAATGCGTCAACCGCCGAATGGTGAAACTGGGGTTCCCGCGAAAGGGCTGCGGCCCAACGCTCAGGGTGAAGCCAACGGCCGCCTCGCGAACGGGCGGCAGCGCGACGGGCGATTCAGGGCCACGGTGCCGGCGGAGGCTCGTAGCGCTATTGGTGAAACACGGGTCTCTTCGGGGCCGATCTTGCGCAGACGGTTCCCACGCACTGGGGCGCCCCGGCCTTTCCAACTTCCCGAGCCAAGACCGCTCGTCCTTCAGGGATGTTCGCCTGCAAGGTCGCTCCTCGACGGACCCGACTTCCCGTGCGAGGCTCACGCGGTGCGCAGCGCGCCGCGCACGATCCGGTCCCCGTCCTCCGTCCCGACGAACCCGTCCTCCGGGACCTCCTCCCACCGGTGCCCGCGGCCGATCCGCTCGCTCGCGACGACGAACGCGCGGTACGGCCCGGCGGCGGCGGTGAAGTGCAGCGTCCGGCCGTGGCGGGTCGCGGCGAGGAGCCGGCCGTCGGTGACGAGGAGGTTCAGCGAGGAGGGCCTCGGGGAGGGGACGTCGTCGGCCACGCGCAGCACGAGGGCGACGACGTCCTGGAGGGCCCGGCGGACGTCCTCGAGCGACGCCGCCGGGAGGTCGGCGCGGGCGCGGAGGCGGGTGAGGAAGAGGTAGAAGAGCCGCTCGCTGTCGGTGTCCCCGCGGATGCGCGCGCGCAGGTCGGGGTCGAGCTCCGCGGCGATGGCCGCGCGGACCGCGCGCTCCTCGTGGTAGCGCGCCACCGTCCCGTTGTGGGCGAAGAGCCAGCGATCGTGCAGGAACGGGTGGGTGTTCTCGTGGCGGACCGGGCCGACGCTCGCGTCGCGGACGTGGGCGACGACGATCCGCGAGCGGACCTCCCGGCCGGCGGCGGCGAACGCCTCGTCCTCGTGGGCGGGGAGGAGCCCGCGCCGGACCCGGGGCGCTCCGTCCACGTACCATCCGATCCCCCAGCCGTGCGGGTGCCGGTGCGACTGGAACCGGAGGGCGTTCTCCGCCGTGCAGAGCGGCGCGCAGCTGTCGAAGCCCGGGTGGGCGTGCTGGCCGAAGAGGCGGCACATCGGCGGAGGTCAATGTAGCAGCCCCGCGGACCCCGAACCAGCCGGTGGGCCGCTACGCGCGCCGGCCGCTCTGGCCGGTGCGGACCGCCCCGGCGACCAGGTGCGCGAGCCGCAGCGCCTCGGGGACGGCCCCCCGGTCGGTGAGCCGCGGGAGGGCCGCGGCGACCACCTCCGGGGCGGCGCCCGCCACCTGGAAGCAGAAGCCCCCCGCGCGGTGGACCGGCCCCGCGGCGCGGAGGAGGGCGAGCCGGCGCCGCGGTCGCGGCAGGCGGGCGATCGCCGCCTCGACGGCCGCGAGGTCGGGCGGGCGGCGCATCACGGCGACGCATGGCCTCTCGAGGCGCGCCGCGAGCGCGGGCAGATCGACGAGGTTGAACCCGCCGAACCCGAGGCCATCGAGGAGGACCAGGTGGAGCTGGGGGAGGAACTTGCCGCCTCGCAGCAGCGCGACGATCGCGTCGGTCGCGTCCCAGCCGTCGCGCCGCACCGCGCCCCAGACCAGCCCCTCGAAGCGCGTGCCGGCGCAGACCACGCCCGCGAGCCCGACCAGCCCCCGGCGCTCGCGCGAGAACGGCGCGTCGTCGAAGCCGATCGCGCGCAGGGTCCGGCCGGGCGGCGGCAGCGATCTCGGGCGAGAGGGAGGCGCGGGCTCGGGGGCGAGGGAGCGCCCTGGGCCCGTCCCGATGCGCGCGCGCGTCGCCATCACAGGGCCGCGGCGAGCGGCGCGCCGCGCGGCCGGGGCGCCTCGCCGTCCAGGTCGTAGAACGTCACCTCGGCGAGGCGGCCGCGGATCGACAGCACCGCGGCGGAGCGGGGGAGGCGGAACCGCCGGGGGCCGGCGCTGCCCGGGTTCACGAAGAGCGTCCCCTCCAGCACCGCCGCGCCGGGCCGGTGCGAGTGGCCGTGGACCACGATCTCCGGCCGCTCCCCCGCGAGCCGCGCCCGGGCCGGAGGCTTCGGGCGGTTCCGGGGGCCGAGGTCGTGCACCACGAGGACGCGGAGCGCGCCGGCCTCGACGAGGGCGGTCTCCGGGAGCCGGGCGAAGGCCGGAGCGTGATCGTTGTTGCCGCGGACCGCGGTGACCGGCGCGATCGACGCGAGGACGTCGAGGAGGTCCGGCGGGCCCACGTCCCCGGCGTGCAGGATGCGCTCGCAGCCGGCGAAGAGCGGCGCGAGCTTCGGGTCGAGGAGCCCGTGGGTGTCCGAGACGAGCCCGACCCGCACGACTTACCTACAGTCCACCGCGACCGCCGGCGCGGCCTCGTGGACGATCCGCCCGCGCTTCACGACGGCGAGGGCGTGGTTCACCGCCATGTGCCAGGCGAGGTGCTCGGCCGAGTCGCAGCCCCACACCACCAGGTCCGCCTCGGCGCCCGGCGCGAGCCGGCCGAGGTCGGGGCGGCGCAGCGCCCGCGCGCCGCCCGCGGTGAAGGCGACGAGCGCCTCCGCGGGCGTGAGCCGGAGCTTCAGGCAGGCGAGCGAGAGCGCGAGCCCCACGTTCTCGCTCATGCCGCTCCCGGGGTTCAGGTTCGTGGCGAGGGCGATCGGGACGCCGGCCTCGAGGAGGCGCCGCGCGGGCGCCCAGCGCTCGGAGCCGAGGAAGAGCGTGGAGAGGGGGAGGAGCCCCGCCACCACCCCGGCGCGGGCGAGGGCGGCGATGCCCCGCTCGTCCACCTCCTCCAGGTGATCGGCGCTCGCCGCGCCGAGCTCCGCCGCGAGCTCCGCGCCGCCACCGGCGGTGAGCTCGTCGGCGTGCAGCCGGAGGGCGAGGCCCCGCGCGCGGGCGGCCTCCAGGATCCGGCGCGCCTCCTCGACCGAGAAGGCGCCCTCCTCGACGAAGACGTCGCAGAACTCGGCCAGCCGCTCCCGCGCGACCGTCGGGACGAGCTCGTCGCAGATCCGGCCGACGAAGCCGGCCCGGTCGCCGGCCGCCTCCGGCGGGACGGCGTGCAGCAGGAGGGTCGGGACGATCGTCACCTGATCGGACAGCGCCTGCCCGAGGCGCTGCACGATCCGGAGGAGCCGCAGCTCCGCCTCGACGGTGAGCCCGTACCCGCTCTTCACCTCGACCGTGGTCACCCCCTGCTGGAGGAGGCGCCGGGCGCGCCGGGCCGCCTCCTCGAAGAGGACGTCGTCCCGGGCCGCGAGGGTGGCCCGGGTGGTGACCGCGATGCCGCCGCCCGAGAGCGCGACCTCGAGGTAGCTGCGGCCGGTGACGCGGAGGGCGAACTCGCCGGCCCGGTCCCCCGCGAAGACGAGGTGGGTGTGCGAGTCGATCAGCCCCGGCGTGACGAGCCCGCCGCGGGCGTCGATCACCCGCGCGCCGTCGAGGTCCACCGCGTCCGCGAGGTCGCGGTCGCGGCCGATCCAGGCGACGTGGCGGTTCGTCACCGCGAGCGCCGCGCCGTGGAGCAGGCCGGCGTCGGAGGGGCTTCGGTCGCAGGTCGCGAGGACCGCGTTGCGGACTGCGAAGGTGGCGGTCGGGCGGAGCGAGGCGGGCGAGTGCACTGGGCGGTCGGTCCGGGGGGCCGGGGGTCGAAGGATGTTGATACCGCGTTCTGGTCGCCCGCGCTCGCTCCGTCGCCGGGTGGGAGCGCCCCGCCGCGCCGGGCCCCTCGCCCGATAGTCGAGGCCCCGGAGAGCGACCGCTGCTACACTCCGCTCGCCTCATGAACGATCGCCTCTTCATCTCCAGCCTCGCGCTGCTCCCCAAGAGCGGCCTCTCGCGCCTCGTCGGGGCGCTCACCCGGTGGCAGGCGCCGGCGCCCGTCCGGCTCGCCGCGATGAGGGCCTTCTCGCGCCGTTATCGGATCGACCTCTCGGCGTGCCCGGACCTCGAGCGCTACCGGACCTTCGGCGAGTTCTTCGCGCGCCCGCTCCGGCCCGGGCTCCGGCCCGTCGCCCCGGGCGACGGCGTGCCGGTGTCGCCCGTGGACGGCGTGGTGTCCGAGACCGGGCTCGCCGCCGGCGGCCGGCTCGTCCAGGCCAAGGGGATCGACTACACGGTGGCGGCGCTCGTGGGGGACGAGGACCTCGCGCGGCGGCTCGAGGGGGGCGCGTACGCGACGCTCTACCTCTCGCCGTCGGACTACCACCGTATCCACTTCCCCCTCGGCGGCCGCGTCACCGGGTACCGCTACGTCCCGGGGAAGCTCTGGCCGGTGAACCCGGCCTCGGTCCGCACCGTGCGCGGGCTGTTCACCGTCAACGAGCGGCTCGTCACGATCACGGAGACGCCCCTCGGCGCCTGCGTCATCGTCGCAGTGGGCGCCACCGTGGTCGGCCGGGTGCGGGCCACCTATGATCCGGCCGCGCCGCTCACGAACACGGGCGCCCCCTTCACCGTCCGCGATTACGAGACGCCGATCCCGGTCGAGAAGGGGCAGGAGCTGGGGGCGTTCGAGATGGGCTCGACGGTGATCCTGCTCTTCGAGCCCGGGAAGGCCCGGCTCGATCCGCGGCTGGTCGCCGGCGCCCGCGTGCGCGTCGGCGAGGCCCTCGGCGCGGCGGGGTAGGACGCCGCCGGCGCCGGTCCGTCCGCCGGTCCGCCCGCCGGTCCGCCCGCCGGGCGGCCCGAGCCGCGGCCGGGCGGGGGAGCCGCCGCCGGCCCGGAGCGCGCCTGTCCGATTGCCGTCGCCCTGCGCCGCGCGCCCTCGGGCTCGCTCGCTCCCGCACCGCACCCGTGCACGCCCGCTGGCTCTCTGGTAAACCCGACCGCCATGAAGATCGCGGGCGTGAAGGGCATGAACGACGTGCTGCCGGCCGACATGGGCCGCTGGCACGAGATGGAGGCGGTCGCGCGGGAGGTGTTCGCGCTGTACGGGTACCGGGAGGTCCGGACCCCCGCCGTCGAGCACGCGCAGCTCTTCGCCCGCGGGGTCGGCGAGGCGACCGACATCGTCAACAAGGAGATGTACGTCTTCGAGGACAAGGGCGAGGAGCTGCTCGCCCTGCGCCCCGAGGGCACCGCCGGCACCGTCCGCGCCTTCATCGAGCACGGCGCCTACGTCGAGGGCCCGCAGAAGTGGTTCTACATGGGGCCGATGTTCCGGCGCGAGCGGCCGCAGAAGGGGCGCTACCGCCAGTTCCACCAGATCGGGTGCGAGGCGTTCGGGATCGCCGAGCCCTTCATCGACGCCGAGCAGATCGCGCTCCTCGCCGACTACTTCGCGCGCCTCGGCGTCACCGCCACGCTCAAGCTGAACTCGGTCGGCGACCCCGAGTGCCGGCCGGCGTACCTCGCCGAGCTGAAGGGGTACCTCTCCGGCCACCGCGACGCGCTCTGCGCCGACTGCCGGGACCGGATCGAGCGCAACCCGCTCCGCGTCCTCGACTGCAAGGTCGAGAGCTGCCAGCCGGTGCTGGAGCAGGCGCCGCGGCTCCTCGAGCACCTCTGCGAGGGCTGCCGGACCCACTTCGACCAGGTGAAGGGGGCGCTCGACGCCCTCGGCATCGCGTACACCCTCGACACGCGCCTGGTCCGCGGCCTCGACTACTACGTCCGCACCGCCTACGAGTTCACCAGCGACGCCCTCGGCTCGCAGTCGGCCGTCGCGGGCGGCGGGCGCTACGACCGGCTCGTCGAGACCCTGGGCGGCCCGCCGACGCCGGGCATCGGCTTCGCGCTCGGCCAGGAGCGGCTCGCCATGATCCTCGAGAAGGTCGGGCGCGCGGCGCCGGAGCGGAGGCCCGCCGTCTTCTTCGTCAGCGCGGACGCCGCCGGCGCCCTGGAGGGGCTGCGGCGGGCGGCGGAGCTGCGCCGCGTCGGGATCGCCTGCGACCTCGACCCGCGCGGCGGGAAGATGAAGGCGCAGTTCAAGCAGGCGGAGCGGGTCGGCGCGCGCTTCGCGGTGGTCCTCGGGGGCAACGAGGTCCAGACCGGCCAGGCGAAGCTCAAGGACCTCGAGACGCGCGCGGAGACCCCGGTCGCGCTCTCCGACCTCGCGGCGCGCGTCCGCGCCGGGTAGGGGGCGCGTGCCGAGGCTCCTCGTCGTCGCCGGCCCCACCGCCTCGGGCAAGACCGCGCTCGCCGTCGCGCTCGCGCGGCGGCTCGGCGGCGAGATCGTCAACGCGGACTCGCAGCAGGTCTACCGCGGCCTCGACGTCGGCACCGCGAAGCCCACGGCGACGGAGCGCGCCCTCGTCCCGCACCACCTCCTCGACGTGGTCGAGCCGGGGGAGGGGATGGACGCGGCGCGCTGGGCCGCCCTCGCGGACGCGGCCATCGGGGACATCGCAGGGCGGGGGCGGCTCCCCATCGTGGCGGGCGGGACCGGGCTGTACCTGCGCGCCCTGCTGCACGGCGTGGTCGCCGCGCCGGGGCGCGATCCGGCGCTCCGCGCGCGGCTCGAGGCGGAGGCGGCGGCGCTCGGCCGCCCCGCGCTCCACGCCCGCCTCGCGGCGATCGACCCCGAGGCCGCCGCGCGCATCCGCGAGAACGACCTGGTCCGGATCGTCCGCGCGCTCGAGATCGCCGCGGGCGGGCGCCGCCCGAGCGAGCTCTACGCGGAGCACGCCTTCCAGCCCGACCGGTACGCGGCGACGATCCTCGCCCTCGACCCACCCCGGGCCGAGCTGCACGCCCGCATCGACGCGCGGGTCCGGGAGATGTTCGCGGGCGGTCTCCTCGACGAGGCCCGGGCGCTCGTGGCGCGCTGCGGCGGAGCGCTCCCTCCGAAGGCTCCCATCGGGTACGCGGAGGCGGCGCTCTGCGTCACGGGCGCGCTCGCGCTCGAGGAGGCGATCCGGCGGGTGCAGGTGGCTCACCGCAGGTACGCGCGGCGGCAGGTGATCTGGCTCCGGAGGGAGCGCGGGGTGGAGTGGATCGTCCCCCCCTTCGACGCGGAGGCATTGGCGCGCCGCGTCGAGGAACGCTGAGCGCCAGGGCTCTGGCGCACGTGCTTCGCCGCGGGGCCGTGCTATAAGCGCGGCGTGCCCAAGCCAGCCTACGCCCTCGACTTCGAGCGTCCGCTCCTCGCCCTCGAGTCCAAGATCGCCGAGCTGAAGGATCTCTCCGGCGGCGCCAAGGTCGACTTCAGCGACGAGATCTCCAAGCTGGAGAAGAAGGCCCGGAAGCTCCAGGCCGAGATCTTCAGCGACCTCGATCGCTGGCAGACGGTCCAGCTCGCGCGTCACCCGCAGCGGCCGTACACGCTCGACTACCTCAAGTACCTCTTCACCGACTTCTTCGAGATCGAGGGCGACCGGCGCTTCGCCGCCGATCACGCGATCGTCGGCGGCTTCGCGAAGCTGGACGGCGAGCCGGTGGTCGTGATCGGGCACCAGAAGGGCCGGAGCACGAAGGAGAACATGCTCCGGAACTTCGGGATGCCGCGGCCGGAGGGCTACCGGAAGGCGCGGCGGCTCTTCGACCTCGCCAACCGGTTCCGCAAGCCGATCATCACCTTCATCGACACCCCCGGCGCGTACCCCGGCATCGGCGCCGAGGAGCGCGGCCAGGCCGAGGCCATCGCGGTGAACCTCGAGGTGATGGCGTCGCTCGAGGTGCCGGTGGTCGCGGTCGTCATCGGGGAGGGCGGCTCCGGCGGCGCGCTCGCGCTCGGCGTGGCGAACCGGCTGCTCATGCTCGAGTACTCGATCTACTCGGTGATCTCGCCGGAGAGCTGCAGCGCGATCCTCTACCGCGATCCGACGAAGGCGCAGCGGTCGGCCGACGCGCTCCGCCTCACCGCGCGCGACCTCGCCGGCTTCGGCATCACCGACGAGCTGATCACCGAGGCGCCCGGCGGCGCGCACCGCGATCACGAGCTGACCGCGAAGAACGTCGGCGACGCCCTCCGCCGCCACCTCGCGGAGCTCAAGCAGCTCTCCCCCGAGGCGCTCGTCACGGATCGCTACAAGAAGTTCCGGGCGATGGGCGTGTTCACGTCGGAGGAGTGAGGCCGCAACGCCGCGTCAGCGGCGCGCGGGGGACCGCGAGCGAGCCCGCGTGAGCGGGTCGCGAGCGGTCACGGGCCCCCGCGAGCAGGGGTGGGGCCCCGCGAGCTTTGCTTGCGGGGCGGGGCGGCACGCCCCGTGGAGATCACCGGCGGGGCCGGCACGCCAGGCGGTGATCGGTCACCCGGGCGAGCGGGCGAGCGGGCGAGGATCCTGGGCCGCGCCGCCGGATCCCGCGCCGGCGGCTCCTAGGGTATAACCCTCGCCCCATGCCGCTGGCCCCATCGTGCGTCGCCCCGCTCACCCCCGTCGCGCCGCGAGAGGCGCTCGACCGATGACCGCCGCGCGGCCGTTCATCGTCGCCATCGACGGGCCCGCCGGGGCCGGCAAGTCCACCGCGTCGCGCCTGCTCGCCGCGCGCCTCGGGTTCGCGATGGTGGACACCGGCGCGATCTACCGGACGGTCGCCCTCGCGGCGATGCGCGGCGGGATCGCGCTCGACGACGACGCGCGCCTCGGCGACCTCCTCCCGCGCCTCGACATCCGCTTCGGGCCTCCCGCGGCGCCCGGCGCCGGGCCGCGCGTGTTCCTCGGCGCGGAGGACGTCTCGATCGAGATCCGCACGCCCCCCGTCTCCCTCGGCGCGAGCCAGGTCTCGGCGCGCCCCGTGGTCCGCGCGGGGCTGCTCGACCTGCAGCGCCGGCTCGCCACCGCCGCCGGGCAGCGCGGCGCGGTGCTCGAGGGGCGGGACATCGGGACGGTCGTGTTCCCCGACGCCGACGCCAAGTTCTTCCTCGTGGCGACCGCCGAGGAGCGCGCCCGGCGCCGTCACGCCGAGCTGCAGCGCAAGGGCGATCGGTCCACCTTCGAGGAGGTCCTCGCCGATCAGCGGCGGCGGGACCGGAACGACACCGAGCGGGAGATCGCCCCGCTCCGGCCGGCCGGGGACGCGGTGGTGGTGGACACGAGCGGGACGCCCCTCGAGACGGTGGTCGAGACCCTCGCGCGCGAGGTCGAGCACCGGCTCGGGCGGGGGCGCAGGGAGGCGAGGTGAACGACGGCGAGCGCGCGTACGGACCGAAGGAGTGCGGGAGCTGCCGCCTCTGGAGGCCCATCCTCGAGGACGCGCGCGGCCCCATCGGCCCCTGCCGCCTCGCGGTCCGGACCGGCAACTTCCCCGGCACCGCGCCCACCTGCGAGCGGTACCTCTCCCGCGACGCGGCGATCCCCCAGGCTCTTCCGCCGGAGCCGGAGCGCCGTCGCGCCCGCGCCTCGAAGCCGCTCGTGGTGCACCGCGCCGGCGGCGCCGCCCCCGAGGCGGGGGAGGGGCCGGCCGCCCGCGTCGAGGCGTTCACCCCCGATCCCGCGGCCCCGCGGCCCGCGCCGGCGGGACCGGATCTTCCCGAGGAGCTGACCGACATGACCCGTGAGGAGTTCGCCAAGGCGGTGCGCGAGGCGCTGCGCGAGGAGACGACCCCCGTCCGGCTCGCGCCGCGCTGGGAGGGCGGGACGGTGGTGCTGAAGCCCGGCGACCCCCAGACCCAGGCGAAGGAGATCCCCCTCGACAGCCTGTTCCACAAGATCGTCATGATCCGGGATCGGCTGCGCGTGCTCGAGCAGAAGGTCAACGCGAGCGAGAAGCTCTCCGACGCGGAGAAGGTCGAGCTCCAGCAGTACGTGACCCGCTGCTACGGCTCGCTCACCACGTTCAACGTCCTGTTCAAGGACGAGGGCGAGAAGTTCGTGGGCGAAAAGAGCTGACGCGCGCGCCCGCCGTCCGGTCGTCCCCCGTCCTGGCGGGGGAGGTGGTCGCCCGGGGCGGGAGACGCTATATACGGCCGCACCTATGGACGTGAAGATCGCGAGGACCGCGGGGTTTTGCTGGGGCGTTCGACGCACGGTGGACAAGGTGCTGGACGTCGCGCAGCGCGCCGGCAGCCCGGTCGTCACGCTCGGCCCCATCATCCACAACCCGCAGGCGGTCGCGCGCTTCCAGGAGCAGGGCGTCGGCACCGTGAGCGCGATCGGCGAGGTGCCCGACGGCACGACCGTGGTCGTCCGCACCCACGGGGCCCTGCGCCAGGAGCTCGAGCGTGCGAAGGAGCGCGGGCTCGAGGTGGTGGACGGCACCTGCCCCTACGTGAAGTACCCCCAGGTCATCGCGCAGCGGCTCAGCGAGGAGGGGTACCACATCGTCATCGTCGGGGACGCGAACCACGCCGAGATCAAGGGCGTCGTCTCCTACTCGAGGACGCCCTGCACGATCGTGAAGCCCGGCGCGGCGATCCCCGAGATCGACGCGAAGAAGGTCGCCGTCATCGCCCAGACCACCTGCATCGGCGCGGAGTTCGAGCGGGTGGTCGGCGCGCTGGCCCTCCGGCACAAGGAGGTCCGGGCGGTGAACACGATCTGCAACGACACCGACGAGCGGCAGACGGACGCGCGCGGGCTCGCGCGGGAGGTCGACGCGGTCGTGGTCGTCGGTGGGAAGAACAGCGCCAACACCCGCCACCTCGCGGAGATCTGCCGCGAGATCCAGCCGAGGACGTGGCACGTCGAGACGGAGGCGGAGCTGGATCCCCGCTGGTTCGAGGGGTGCCGCGTGGTCGGCGTCTCGGCGGGCGCCTCGACGCCCGACTGGGTGATCGAGGGGGTGGCCGCCAGGCTGCGCGCTCTTCCGTGACGGATTGCCCGCCTTGACGCAGGAAAATCGGACGTGTAGCGTGCGCGGTCCGTAGTTAGGGATCTGTAGGCCGGGGTATGCCCGGTGCACGCCGACTCCTCGATCCCCGGGAGCAGGCGCGAAACGACACCCAGGGGGCAGCAGTCGTTGACGCCGAGACCTTCTTTCGTGGGCGTGGGCAGGCCCGAGGCCGCTCACCCAGAACCCCGTGAAGGGCGGCGCTTCCCGACAAAAGGTTGGCCTGACCGAATGGAGAACCAGACTATCCGTACGCCGGACGTCGAGACCGAGGATTTCGCGACCCTGTTCGCCGCGAGCGAGGCGAAGACCGGCCCCATCGAGGAGGGGAAGGTCGTCAGCGGAACCGTGATCCAGCTGACGAAGGACTATGCGGTCATCGACATCGGCTACAAGTCCGAGGGTCAGGTGCCCATGTCCGAGTTCGTCTCGGTCCCGGGCAGCGAGCCCGCCGTGAAGGTGGGCGACAAGGTCGAGGTGCTCGTCGAGTCCCGGGAGAACGACACCGGGATGGTCGTCCTCTCCAAGGAGAAGGCCGACAAGATGCGCATCTGGGACGAGATCTCCGCCGCGTGCGAGCGCGACGAGCTCGTCGAGGGCGTCATCGTCGGCCGCGTGAAGGGCGGTCTCTCCGTCGACATCGGCGTGAAGGCCTTCCTCCCGGGCTCGCAGGTGGACATCCGCCCGGTGCGGAACCTCGACAAGCTCATCGGCGAGAAGTTCAAGTTCAAGGTCATCAAGTTCAACAAGAAGCGCGGGAACATCGTCCTGTCGCGCCGGGTCCTCCTCGAGAAGGAGCGCGAGGAGCTCAAGAAGGAGACCCTGAAGAACCTGAAGGAGGGCGCGATCCTCAAGGGCGTGGTCAAGAACCTCACCGACTACGGCGCCTTCATCGACCTCGGCGGCATCGACGGCCTCCTGCACGTCACCGACATGAGCTGGGGCCGCATCGGCCACCCGTCGGAGATGTTCGAGGTCGGCCAGGAGGTCCGGATCGTCGTCCTCAAGTTCGACCCGACCACCGAGCGCGTCAGCCTGGGCCTCAAGCAGATCCAGGAGGACCCGTGGCACCGCGCCGACGAGAAGTACCCGGTCGGCACCCGCGTCGCCGGCAAGGTGGTCTCGCTCACCGACTACGGCGCGTTCATCGAGCTCGAGCAGGGCGTCGAGGGGCTCGTGCACGTCTCCGAGATGAGCTGGACGAAGCGGGTGAAGCACCCCTCGAAGCTCGTCAACGTGGGCGACAAGGTCGAGGCGGTGGTGCTCGACATCGACCCGAAGGCGAAGCGGATCAGCCTCGGCATGAAGCAGATCGAGGCGAACCCGTGGACGCTCCTCGAGGACAAGTACCCGATCGGCTCGGTCATCCGCGGCGAGGTCCGCAACGTCACCGACTTCGGCATCTTCGTCGGCGTCGAGGAGGGCATCGACGGCCTCGTGCACGTGTCCGACATCTCCTGGACCGAGCGGATCAAGCACCCGGGCGAGAAGTTCAAGAAGGGTGACGTGGTCGAGGCGGTGGTGCTCAACATCGACGTCGAGAACGAGCGCTTCAGCCTCGGCATCAAGCAGCTCCACGCCGATCCCTGGACGACGCTCACCGAGCGCCACCCGGTGGGCGCGCGCGTGAAGGGGCGCGTCACGAAGGTCACCGACTTCGGCGCCTTCGTGGAGATCGAGCCCGGCATCGAGGGGCTGGTCCACGTCTCCGAGATGAAGGACGAGCGCGTCGAGAACCCGCGCGACGTCGTGCAGGAGAACCAGGAGGTCGAGGTCAAGGTCATCGACATGGACCTCCAGGAGCGGAAGGTCGCGCTCTCGATCAAGGCCCTGAACCGCGACGGCGGCGAGGACGATTACCGCGAGTACCTGCGGCGCCAGGGCGACGGCCGCGCCCGCCTCGGCGACCTCATGGAGAAGTTCAACCGGCGGAAGTAGCGAGCCGGAAGCGCTGGAAGGGATCGCGGGCGGCCCGGAGACGGGCCGCCCGTTTCATTATGGCGCCACCGCGTGCGAGCGTTGCGAGGCACACGAGGCCATCGCCGAGCGGGGGCACACGACGAGCGAGCAGCGCACGCAGCTCGAAGCTCCGTTCGCCCTGAGCGTAGGCGCGCGCAGCGCGCCGGAGTCGAAGGGCGAGCAGCGCAGGGAGGAGCCTGCCCCGCGCAGGCAGGCAGCGTGCGCCGCGGCAGCTCGAGGCGAGGGGGGGTGCCATGAGCGTCCGCCCGCGCGCTCCTGAACTGTTGCGGGCCGGGGTCCCGCGTGCTTACGTGAGGCAACCATGAACCCCTCCGACCCGAACGAGCCCCTCCCGACCACGCCGGTCGGTCCCGCCGCGCCGCCCCCGGCGGGTGGCCCCCCGGGCGCTCCGGAGCCGCCGCGCTGGGGCGCGCCGCCGCCCCC
>NZ_JALCZA010000112.1 GCF_022690765.1 Anaeromyxobacter oryzisoli
GGAGCGTGCGCAGGCCGCCGCGGCGTCGAGCCAGGCCGGGAGCGCTCCGGGCGCGGAGGCGGAGCCGCCCGCGGCCCAGGCCGCCGCCGCCGCTCGGCCGGAGCGCCGGTCCGGCGTCGGGGCCCCGTCGGCCCGGCTCCGCGAGGTCGGGTTCAAGCAGGTGGGCGGCGTCTCCCGCGTCTACGTCCGGACGACCGTCACCCCCCGCTTCACGATCCAGGACGTCGGCAACGACACCATCCGGATCGAGCTCGAGAACACCCGGCCGGAGCGGCGGAACGACCTGCGGTTCCTCGACACCTCCTTCTTCTCGTCCGCGGTGGCGATGATCACCCCCGCCCGGCGGGGCTCGAGCTACGTCCTCGACATCAAGCTCAAGGAGCGGGTGCCGTATCAGCAGCGGATCGAGGGCGATCTCCTCGCGATCGAGTTCGAGGGCCCGGCCCGCGCCGCAGCCCCGGCGGCGGGCGCGGAGCCCCCCGCGGGCCCCGCCGCCGCGGACACCGCCGCGGACGCGGAGCCCGCTCCGGTCCCCGCGGCGGCCGAGGCGCCGCCGGAGGTGGAGCCGGCGCGGTAGCGCGGCTTCGAGCGGATCGTGAACGTCCTCGCCGTCCTGGCGCTGGCCGGGCTCGTCGCCGGCCCGGCCTCGCCGTCTCCCGGAGCGCTCCCCGGCGGCACGGGGGAGGTGTCCGTCCAGGCGGACCGCATCACCCGCGAGCCGGACGGGCGCGTCCACCTCGAGGGGCACGCCATGCTGCGGCGCGGCGTCGTCACGCTGCGGGCGCGGAGCGCCCGGATCGACCCGGAGACCGGCGAGATCGACGCGGTCGGCGACGTCCTCCTCACCGACGCGACCCGGGTGGTGTCCGCGGACGGGCTCCACGCCGTGCTCGGCGGGGCCTTCGAGGCCGAGCACGTCGTCTCCTTCGTCAAGGACCGGCCCGTCGAGCTCGGCGAGGCGACGACCGTCGAGGGGGCGCGCCGGATCGGCTCGAACCGCCTGGCGTTCACCGGCGGGCGGCTGGAGGGCGACAAGTCCGGGCGGCTCCAGCTCACCGAGACGCGCCTCACCCTGTGCGACTGCGGCGGCGGCGCGCCGTCATGGGAGATCCGCGCCGGCAAGGCCGACGTGATCCCCGGGAAGCGGGCGATCCTCTCCTGGCCCGTGATCTACGTGACCCCGCGGTTCCTGCTCGTGCAGAAGCCGGTGCCGGTCCTGGTGGTCCCCTGGCTGTACCTGCCCCTCGGCGATCGCCAGACCGGACTCCTCGTGCCCACGATCGGCAGCACCACGAACACGGGCTTCGACGTCGCCCAGCCCCTGTTCGTCACGCTGGGGCAGAGCGCCGATCTCACCCTCACGCCCGAGTACTTCTTCGGGCCGGGCGCGGCGCGGAGCAAGGAAAAGCCCTCCGTGCGCGGCCCGGGGGCGCGCCTCGAGCTCCGCTGGGCGCCCGCCGAGGGCGACGCGGGCCGGCTCGAGCTGACCTGGCTGCACGACCTCGATCGCGAGGCGGGCGGCGCGCACGGGGACCGGCTCGGGATCTCCGGGGCGGACCAGCAGGGGCTCGGCCCGAACACCCGGCTCCGGCTCGACCTCGGGCTGTCGAGCGACCCCGTCCTGTGGCGCGACTTCACGACCGACGTGCTCCTCAAGCAGGCCTTCTACAGCCGCTCGGACGTGCTGCTCTCGCACCGCGGCGACGCGCTCGTGCTCGAGGGGAACGCGGCGTATTACCAGCCGCTCACGCCGAACAAGTGGACCCACGAGATCCCGGCCGCCATCCCGGGGGCCCTCGCCCCGTCCGGCTACGGCGTGTTCGGCTCGGACGTGCCGGTGTTCCATCGCTGGCCCGGGGTCGCCGGCACGCTGCTCCCGTCGTCCCTCGGGCCGGTGTCCGTGTCGGGGCGCGTGGGGGTGCAGCGCTTCGCGCCCGCGTCCGGCGACGCGTCGTCCATCGCCCTGGGGCCGGGAGATCCGGGGGGGCGGAAGGACCACGACCTCCCGGTGGTGTACGCGATCCCGCGCGAGGCGGCGACGCGGCTCGACAGCCGCCTCGAGCTGCGCGCCCCCTTCACCGCCGGTCCGGTCGCGGTGGAGCCCTACGTGCGGGGCGCCGCGCTGGGTTACCAGTTCGACACCTCGCGCGACGCCGCCGCCGTGGCGTGGGCCGTGGGCGGGGCGGTGGTCGAGACCGAGCTCTCTCGCCGGTACGGCGAGCTCCTGCACCGCATCACCCCGCGGCTTGAGCTGAGGGTGGGGACCGGCGCCGCCGGCCCGGGCGGGCGCGCGCTCGATCTGCCCGCGTACGACGCATGGGACCGCGTGGTCGCCCACGGACCGATCCTCGACGCGACGGGGAGGCTGCTCCCCTCGGCGCGCTCGCTCAGCGCCGCGCCCGACGGCCGCTTCCAGCAGGTGCGCGCCTCGGTCGAGAGCCGGCTCTCCGTGAAGGGGGTGGATCGGCTGCGGCTCGAGCTCGGCCAGGACGTGGACGCCGGCGGCGGCCGGCTCGGCGAGACCTTCTTCTCGGCCGACGCGCACGCCGGCCCCGTCGCGGGGGACCTCTCCGGGCGGATCCTCGTGTTCCAGGGGCGGACGAACCCCTCGCCGGAGCCGAGCCACTCCTCGCCGCTCGATCCCTTCACCGAGCTCCGCGCCGGCGTGTCGCTCGGCGACCCGCACCGGAGCGTCCTCCGCGCCGGCCTCCTCGCGGTGGGGTCGGGCGGCTCCGGCACGCTCGACTCCGGGGTCGATCCGCTCTTCGATCTCCGCCCGGCGCCGATCGACGCCGTCGCGCAGGGCTCGTTCGGCGCGCGCATGGTCGTCGGCGGCGCCACCCTCGGCTACGACGCGCTGGTCCCCGCGCGAACGATCGACGTGGGGCAGTGCTCGGGCGGCACGGCGCAGCGGCGCATCGGGGCGATGCACGTCCAGCAGCACGCGGCGAGCTTCACCTGGGACTCGCCCTGCCACTGCTTCCTCGCCCGGCTGATCGTGGCCGTGGACGACTGCGCCACGACCACGTTCAAGGCCTCGTTGGACCTCTCCCGGCTCGGCGAGCGGGCGAAGTTCCCGTAGCGACCGCTTCCGGATCCCGCCCCGCATCTGCTAAGCCTGGGCCGCTCGCCCCGGAGCACCAAGGGGCGCCGCCCCGCGCGGGGGGCGGTCGCGAAGTCGAACCGAACGGAGAGCGCCGATCGTGAGTCGTCCGCCCCAGAGTCGCCCGCCAGGGGAGGGGACCGCCTCGCCCGCCGCGGAGCCCGAGAAGCGCCGAGCGATCCTCCACGCCGCGGTCCGGGTGTTCGCGGAGAAGGGCTACCACGGCTGCCGCATCGCCGACGTCGCGCGCGCCGCGGGCGTCGCCTACGGGCTCGTCTACCACTACTTCCGCAACAAGGACGAGCTGCTCGAGAACGTCTTCGCCGAGCAGTGGACCCTCTTCATCGAGGCGCTCGCGGCGATCGACGCCGGGCCGGGCACGGCGGCGGACAAGATCGCGGGCATCTTCCGGTTCGTGTTCGACGTGTACAAGACGGCCCCCGCCGCGGTCCGGGTGCTGATCCTGGAGGTCACCCGCACCCCGCAGGGGCTCCGCGCCGGCTCGACCCGGGAGACCTTCGCGCGGGCGCTCGAGCTCGTGGCGGGCGTCGTGCGGCAGGGGCAGGCGCGCGGCGAGCTGCGCGCGGGCGCGGATCCCACCCTGGCCGCTGCGACGATCCTCGGCGGGCTCGAGCTCGCCGTCTCCGGCATGGTGGTCGGCCTCGTCCCGGCGAGCACCGAGGCGGAGATCGATCGTGCGAGGCAGCAGGCGGTCGATCTGGTCGTGGTGGGATTGAAGGCCTGACAGCACCCCGCGGGTGCGCCTCTCGAGCCGCCGGCTCGTCGCGCCCGCTCCGCTTCGATCCGGGTGCCCCGCCCGGGTCCTCGCCGCCCGGCGCGTTGACGGCGCGCCGGGCCGCCGCTACCTCCCCGTCCCTCTCCCCGTCACCGGGAGCACGGACGCCAGGCGGCGCCCGCTGGAGGTGGATCCATGGCAGCGCGCGTCCTCGTCGCAGACGACCTCTCGCCCGAGGCGGTGAAGGTCCTCCAGCGGTCCGGGCTCGAGGTGGACGTGAAGGTCGGGCTGAAGCCGGATCAGCTCGAGGCGATCATCGGCGGCTACGACGCCCTCGCGGTGCGCAGCGCGACGAAGGTGACCGCCCGGCTGCTCGAGCGGGCGGAGCGGCTCAGGGTCGTCGGCCGCGCCGGGGTCGGCGTGGACAACGTGGACCTCGACGCCGCGACCCGGCGCGGGATCGTGGTGATGAACACGCCCGGCGGCTCGGCGGTGACGGTCGCCGAGCTCGCGCTCGCGATGATCCTGGCGCTCTCGCGCCACGTCCCCGCCGCGACGGCGAGCGTGAAGGCGGGGCGCTGGGAGAAGAAGCGCTTCCAGGGGCACGAGGTCGCCGGGAAGACCCTCGGGGTGGTCGGGCTCGGGAACATCGGCTCGGTCCTCGTCGAGCGGGCCCTCGCCATGAAGATGCGGGTCGTGGCCTACGACCCGTTCATCTCGCCCGAGGCGGCGGCGAAGCTCGGGGCCACCCTGGTGGAGCTCGACGCGCTGTGGCGGGAGGCGGACGTCGTCTCGCTCCACGTGCCGCTCACGGAGCAGACGCGAAACCTCGTGGACGCCGGCGTGCTCGCGAAGATGAAGCGCGGCGCACTGCTCGTGAACTGCGCGCGCGGCGGCCTCGTGGACGAGCGCGCGCTCGCGGAGGCGCTCGCCTCCGGGCACCTCGCCGGCGCGGCGCTGGACGTGTTCGAGCAGGAGCCGCCGCCGGCGGATCACCCGCTGCTCCGGCTCGACGGCTTCGTCTGCACCCCGCACCTCGGCGCCTCGACGGAGGAGGCGCAGTCGGCGGTGGCGATCGCCGTCGCCGAGCAGCTCGCGGCGTTCCTGGGGCGGGGCGTCGTGAAGAACGCGGTGAACGTGCCGGGGCTGCCGCCCGAGGTGCTGGACCAGCTCGCGCCCTACCTCCCGCTCGCGGAGAAGCTCGGCTCGCTCGCGGCGCAGCTCGCGCCGAGCGGTCCGACCGAGGTGACGGTCGAGGTCGCCGGGGAGCTGGCCGCCATCCCCATGCGGCCGCTCGCGGCGCGCGCGCTCGTCGGCCTGCTCCGGCACTTCCTCGACGCGCCGCTCAACGACGTGAGCGCCCCGGCCGTCGCCAGGGAGCGCGGCGTCGTGGTGCGCGAGGTCCGCTCCGCCGAGACGCAGGACTACGCGAGCCTGGTCTCCGTCACGCTGCGCGGGCAGGGCGGCGAGGCCCAGGTCGCCGGCACCGTCTACGGCAAGCGGGACGCCCGCATCGTCCGGGTGGACGGCTTCAGGCTCGAGGCGGTGCCCGAGGGGAACGTCATCCTGTGCGAGAACGACGACGCGCCGGGGGTGGTGGGCAACCTCGGCACCGCGCTCGGCAACGCCGGGGTGAACATCGCGCGGATCTCCCTCTCCCGGCGCGACGACCGGTCGCGGGCGTTCGCGTTCCTGAACGTGGACTCGGCGCCCGCCCCGGAGGTCCTCGAGCGGCTCCGCGGGCTGCCGCACGTCCGCATGGTCCGCGCGCTGAAGCTGTGACGGGGGGGCGGGCCCCCGCGCGCAGCCCGTGAACCGTCACCGTCACCGTCACCGGCTTCTCCGTGACCCGTGAGCCGGTTCGCGTGGCCCGTGGCCCGATCCCGTGCCCCGACGGATTCGCGGGCCACGGGACACGGGAGGCGGGAGGCGGGCACGGGGAGCGGTGACGGAATACGGGCACGGAACACGGGTACGGGTTCGGGTTCGCGTGACGGGCACGGGGGGGAGCCTTCTTCCACCCCCGCCCAGGACCGACTAGAGTCGCACGGCGATGCTCGACCTCTCGCTCCCGTCCGGCCTGCGCGACCTCCTCCCCGATCACTCGGCCCACCTCGCCGAGCTGTCGTCGCGGCTCCACGAGGTCTTCTCGGAGCTCGGCTACCGCCGGGTCTTCCTGCCCACGCTCGAGCGGCTCGACGTCGTCGAGCGCGGCCTGTCACCCGCGGCGCTCGCCGACGTGATGAAGTTCGTCGAGCCGGGCTCGGGCGAGGTGGTCGCGATCCGACCCGACATCACGCCGCAGATCGCGCGGCTCTACGCGGCACGCCCGGACGCGCTCCCGTCCCCAGCGCGGCTCTGCTACGACGGCCCCGTGCTGCGCGCCCGCGAGGTGCGCGCCGGCCGGCCACGCGAGGTGTATCAGGCCGGGGTCGAGCTCCTCGGGGCCGGCGGGCCGCGGGCGGACGCCGAGATGCTCGTGCTGCTCTCGCGCGCGCTCGACCGCGTCGGCCTCCACGACGCGGTCGTCGAGGTGGGGCACGCCCGGTTCCCGGAGGCGGTGATCGAGGCGGCGCGGCTCCCGCGGCAGGCGCGCGCAGAGGCCTGGAGCGCGCTCTCGCGCAAGGACCAGGCCGCCCTCGCGGCGCTCGCGAAGAAGGCGCGCGGCCCGGAGAAGGCGCGCGCGGCGCTGCCGGCCCTGGCGACGCTCTTCGGCGACGGCGCCCTCGAGCGGGCGCGCGCGCTCGCCCGGTCCGTGCCCGAGGCGGCGGGCGCCCTCGAGGAGGTCGAGGCGGCGCTGCGCCTCGCCCGCCGGCAGGGCGTCGAGTCGGTGGCGGTGGACCTCGGCGAGACGCGCGGGCTCGGCTACTACACGGGCATCACGTTCGCCGGGTACGCCCACGGCGCCGGGAGCTGGGTCGCGCAGGGCGGCCGCTACGACGCGCTCCTCGCCCGGTTCGGCCGCCCCGGACCGGCGATCGGGTTCGCGGTGGACCTCGAGTTCGCCACCCAGGCGCTCGAGCGCGTGAACGGCCGGGCGAGCACGCTCGCGCCGGCTCGCCCGCCGAAGGCGGCAGCACGTCGCGGCCGCACCGCGCGACCGCGCTAGCCCAACACCCCGCTATTTGGTAGGGTCGGCCACCTGCGCGCCCCGCCCGCGCCCGGTTCCCGGGCGCGCGCGTGCCTCGACCCCGGTTCCCGGCGTAGCCGGGGCAACCCTGATCGGGATGGGCGGCCGTACAGGGAGATCAAGACATGCCGAACGTGGTCGTCGTCGGAGCCCAGTGGGGCGACGAGGGCAAGGGCAAGATCGTCGATCTGCTCACGCAGTACGCCGACGTGGTCGTCCGCTTCCAGGGCGGCAACAACGCCGGCCACACGCTGGTGGTCGGCGGCGAGAAGACCGTCCTCCACCTCATCCCGGCCGGCATCCTCCATCCGGGCAAGTCCTGCGTCATCGGGAACGGCGTGGTCTGCGATCCCGAGGTGCTCGTCACCGAGATCGAGCAGCTCAAGGCGAGGGGGTTCCTGAAGGACGACAAGCAGCTCGTCGTCTCCCTCGACGCGCACGTGATCATGCCGTGGCACCAGGCCATCGACGTGGCGCGCGAGCAGTCGATGGGGCAGGGGAAGATCGGCACCACCGGACGCGGCATCGGCCCGACCTACGAGGACAAGGTGGCGCGCCGCGGCATCCGGATCCGCGACCTCCTCGACGAGGCGCGCCTCGCCCGCAAGGTGAAGGATCGCGTGGCGCTCGCCCGCGAGGAGCTCGCGCGCCTCGGCGCGAAGGCGGACCTCGACGAGGCCGCCATCGTGAAGAAGTACGCCGCGCTCGGCCGCCGGATCACCCCGTACGTGACCGACGCCTCGCTCTGGCTCCACGGCGCGCTGAAGCAGGGCAAGCAGCTCCTCTTCGAGGGCGCCCAGGGGACGATGCTCGACGTGGACCACGGGACGTACCCGTTCGTCACGAGCTCGAACACCGTCGCGGGGAACGCGGTCGTCGGCTGCGGCCTCGGGCCGACGGCGGTGGACTACGTCCTCGGCATCTCGAAGGCGTACTCGACCCGCGTCGGCAGCGGCCCGTACCCGACCGAGCTGAAGGACGACACCGGCGAGCGGCTCCGGAAGCTCGGCGGCGAGTACGGCGCGACCACCGGCCGCCCGCGGCGGACCGGCTGGCTCGACGCGGTCGCGCTCCGGTACGCGGCGCGCGTGAACGGGCTCTCCGGGATCGCGATGACGAAGCTGGACGTCCTCACCGGCTTCGAGACGGTGAAGATCGCGGTCGGCTACCGGACCGGCGGGAAGGTGCTCGAGGAGATGCCGAGCGACCCCGAGCTGATCGAGCGCTGCGAGCCGGTGTACGAGGAG
Source organism: Anaeromyxobacter oryzisoli (assembly GCF_022690765.1). Taxonomy (GTDB): domain Bacteria; phylum Myxococcota; class Myxococcia; order Myxococcales; family Anaeromyxobacteraceae; genus Anaeromyxobacter; species Anaeromyxobacter oryzisoli. The sequence goes on from NZ_JALCZA010000112.1 coordinate 8,217, forward strand.
CTCCCCGGCTGGACGGAGAAGCTGGAGAAGCTGCGGACGTGGGACGACCTCCCGCCGCGGGCGCGCGCCTACGTGAAGCGCGTCGAGGAGCGCGTCGGCGTCAAGGTGATCGGCTGCTCCGTCGGGGCCGATCGCGGCGAGACCATCCTCGTCGAGAACCCGTTCCGCCCGGGCGCGAAGTAGCCGCCTCGCGACGACGACGAACCACGCGGCGCGCCGGATCCAGCGGATCGGCGCGCCGCGGTCGTATCATCGCCCCATGGTGCGCTCGCTCCCCGTCCTCGTCGTCTTCCTCCTCGCCGCCTCCGCTCGCGCCGAGCCACCGCTGGTCCAGCCGCGGGGCGACGTCGCGCCCGGGGCGGCGGGCGCGGCGCCCATCGCCGGCGAGCCGGGGGCGCTCGAGACCGCGTCCGCCTCCGCGCCGTCTCCCGCGCCGGAGGTCGCGGCGCGAGCCACCTCGCGGAGCGCCGCCGCGCCGGCGCCGTCCTCCGCCCTGGTCGCTGCGGTCGTCGCCAAGCTGGACGAGGGCGACCGCGCCTTCGCCGCCGGCGACTACCGCGGCGCGCTCTTCGCCTACCAGGACGCCGTCTACCTGCAGCCCGTCAGCGCGGTCGCGCGCGTGCGGCTCGGGCGCGCGTACCTCGCGCTCCGCTACCCCGAGCAGGCGCAGGCGCAGGCGGAGCAAGCGCTCGCCGTCGATCCGGCCAGCGCGGACGCGCGAAGGCTCGCCGAGGACTGCGGGAGGGCACCACCGCCGCGCCCCGTCGTCCCCGCCGCGCCGCCGTCCGCTCCCGCGGCCCCGTCCGCTGCCGCGCCGGTCGTGCGCGCCCCGGTCACGGCGCGAGGCCCGGGCGCGCCGGCCGCGGAGGACTCGCGCGGCGCGCCGTCCGGCGTCCGCGTCTACCCGCTCCCCGGGTCCGCTGCCGCGCCGGCGGCGCCACCTGCCGCACCCGGGGGACCGTGACGGCCGGCTCACCGGCGGCCCGCCCGGGAGCGCCCGGCTAGGATCCGACGGGTGACGCGCATCCTCCCCGGTACGTGCGGGTTCTCGTATCGCGACTGGAGAGGCCCGTTCTACCCGCGCGACCTGCCCGCGTCGCGCTGGCTCGCCGCGTACGCGGGCCGGCTCCCGACCGTCGAGATCGACGCGACCTTCTACCGCCCGCCCGAGCCCGAGACGCTCGCCGGCTGGTATCACGCGGTGCCGGCGGGGTTCCTCTTCGCGCTCAAGGCGCCCCGCGAGCTCACCCACGCGCGGCGCCTCGCCGGGATCGCTGGGCCGCTCCGCGCGTTCCGGCTCGCGACGGCGGAGCTGGAAGAGAAGCTCGGCCCGGTCCTGTTCCAGCTCCCGCCCACGCTGGAGCGCGACCTGCCGCTCCTGCGAGAGCTCCTCGCCCTGCTGCCGCACGGGGGCCGGACCGCGATCGAGTTCCGCCACCCGAGCTGGAGCGGCGACGCGGTCCTGGCGGCGCTCCGCGACGCGGGCGTCGCGCGCTGCATCGTGGACGCGCTGCGTGGCGAGACGCCGCTGGAGGCCACCGCGCGCTTCGGCTACCTCCGCCTCCGCCGCCCCCGGTACGCCCGCGCCGCGCTCTCGCGGTGGGTGGACCGCATCCGCGCGCAACCCTGGGAGGAGGCCTTCGTCTACTTCAAGGACGCGCGGGGCGCGCGCGCGCCCGCGCTGGCCCTGTCGCTGCGCCGCCTGCTAGACGAGGGGGAGGCGGCCGGCGCACCCGCCGCGCCTGGGGGTACGCGCCCCGTGGAGGGGCCGAGGCCCGGCCCCCCGGCGCGGCGCTGATCCGGGTCGGCCGCCCCTCCCACCGCCGATCGCCGCGCTCCGTCGGGACTCCCACCGCGCGTGTCGCTCGCGGCGTCACCCGCAGGAGCTCGACGCGAGCGGGTGTCGGTCCCCGCGCGGCGTCGTAGAGTTGAGCCATGCGGTCGGCGCGGATCTACCGGACCCGCCTCGCCCTCCGGCTCGCGGTCGGCGCGGCGGCCGCGGCCTGGACGGCCATCCTCGTCGTCCTGGTCCGCCTCCCCGGCGCCGAGCTCCGCGCCATCCTCGGTGCGACGTCCTTCGTCGCGTTCTTCCTCGCGTTCAGCTTCGTGTACGGGCGGACCTGGATCACGGTGTTGCCCGACGGGATCGTCGCGGCGACCCCGTTCCGGATCCGCCCGGTGCGCTTCGAGGACATCGAGGGGATCGTGGTGCAGGACGGCCTCGCGGGCCGGGTGTACGAGGTCTTCACCCGAGGTGGCCTGGTGAAGTTCACCAGCCTGTTCGCGCGCCACCGGGAGCTGTTCGAGCTCCTCCTCGAGCGCGCCCGCCTCGCGCCGCGCTCCCCGACGCTCCGGTGATCGCGCCACCCGCGCGCGAGCAGGACCGGCGCGCGCGCCGTCACCAGGTCGAGACGGCGAGCGCCGCGGCGCTGAGGGCGAGGAGGGCGGCCGCCCCGAGCGGCGCCGCTCCGGGCCATCGCCGCCGGGAGGCGCTCGGGGCGATCGCGCGGGGCGGCTCCTGGCGCTCCGCCGGCGGCGACTCGCCGGGGAGCACCAGCGCGAGGAGGGTCTCCCCCAGCGCGATCTCGTCCCCCGCGGCGACCGCGGTCCTTCCGGCGACGCGCACGCCGTTCACGCGGACTCCGTTCTTCGCGCCGAGGTCCTCGAGGTGCGCGCGGTCGGGGAGGATGGTCAGGCGCGCGTGACGCCGCGAGGCGAGCGGATCGGGGAGCCGCACGGCCGCGCTGCGCCCGCGTCCGATCACCTGCTCCGAGCCGAGCGGCAAGCGCGCGCCGGCGCGCGGGCCGGTGAGCACCAGCAGGTGGGCCCCGGCGACCGCGGCCTCTCCGTGAACGGCGGCCCGCAGCAGCGACGCCGCCAGCTCCCGGGTGTCGGACGAGCCGCCTTCCTCGGGCACCACGAGGCCGACGCCGAGCACCTCGGCGCGCTCGCCGGGCCGGAGGAGGCGGCGCGCCGCGGGGGGCAGGGCGCTCCCCGCCGCCCGTACGCCCGCCACCCGCGCCTCCACCACCAACCCGGCGGCGCACGGCGAGAGCAGGAGCGCGCCCGAGGCGACGCCGGACAGGAGCACGCCGTCCGCGTGGGAGCCACCCGCGGTGCACGGCGCGTCCACGTGCGCGGCCGCCGGCGGGCTCCCGGGCACGAGGATCTCGACGGCGCGGCGCATGGGCGGAGCGCTTTCAACGAACATGCCAGCGAAGATCCACCGTCCAGACGCGGTGCGCGCTCCCGCGGCCGGCCGCGGCGCGGACCGCCGCGCACGCTGGGCGGCTGGCTCGCGGGGCGGCGTCGGGAGGGGCGTCGGGGAGGCAGGAGGGGGGGCGACGAGGTGCGGTGCCGAGGGGCGGTGACGAGGGGCGGCGTCATTCCCTCGGTCGCACCACCCAGCGGCTCTCGGCCCGCGAGCGCTCCGCCGGATCGCCCTCGAACAGGAGGAACCCGTTCATCTCGAGGGAGTCGACCAGCTCCTCCGCCTCGAGGTCGGAGCAGCCGGTCTCGTGCACGATGACGTCCCGGAAGTAGCTCCGGCCGCGCAGGTACCCGACGGGTGGCTCGGTCGGCGGGATGTGGCGCTGGATCCGTGCCGCGAGATCCGAGAGATCGACATCCTCGAGGTTCATGCCCGGAACCTAGTGCCGCTCCGCGGCGATTGCTCCGCAGCACTCCGCGGGGAAGGCCGGATGCACGAGGCCTCGCAGGACGAGGAAGACGGACCTCTTCGCGAGCCCTGTCGAGGGAGGCAGCGCGCCGCTTCCTCCGAAGCCCGCGCCGGCGTCCGTCATCGCGGCGCGCGCTCCCGCAGCGTGGCGACGGGATCGAGGGCGTCGTCGGCGGGCGCGCGGCGGACCGTCCGGCCGTCCGAGAGGAAGCGGATCGCCCCCTCGTCCGTCCGGAGCAGGCGCGCTCCGGACGCGAGCCACCTCGCGGAAGCCTCCGCGTGCGGGAAGCCGTAGCGGTTGCGGGCGGCGACGCTCGCCACGGCGTACCGGGCGCCCGTCGCCGCCACGAAGGGCGCCGTCGAGGAGCGGCGACTGCCGTGGTGCGGCACCTTCACGACGTCCGCCGTCAGGCCGCCGCGCGCCACGGCCGCGGCCTCGCCGGCCTCCTCGACGTCGCCGGGGAACAGGAACGCCGTTGCGCCGTACGACACGCGCAGCACGAGCGAGGCGTCGTTCGCGGCGAGGGCGGACCGGTCGCCGCCCAGCACCTCGAACCGGACCCCCGCGCGCTCCCAGCGGGACCCGGGCGGAAGCGGGGAGGGCGCCAGCGCGGCGAGGACGTTCGCCGGGTCGCCGCTCCCGGGATCGCCGTTCGAGAAGACCCGCTCGACCCGGAGCGCGCCCGCGACGGCCGCGAGGCCGAGCACGTGATCGGGGTGCGGATGCGAGACGAAGACCGCCGCGAGGCGGCGTACGCCCAGATCGCGCAGGTACGGGACGACGTCGCGCGCGCCCGGATCGGCGCCGCCGTCCGCCGCGCCGCCGCCGTCCACCAGGACGGCGCTTCCGTCCGGGAGCCGGAGCAGCGTGGCGTCGCCCTGGCCGACCGAGATGAACGTCACCTCGAGCCCCCCGCGCGCGCGGGCCGCCGCGGCGCGG
>NZ_JALCZA010000113.1 GCF_022690765.1 Anaeromyxobacter oryzisoli
GGGAGGTCGGCCGCGCGCCGGCGCCGGAGATCCTCGGCGAGGTGGAGCGCGCCCTCTCCACCTACGCGGCGGACCGGCTCGGACGTCCCGTCACCGGCCTCACCCGCGACGCGCTCGCGGCGGCGCTGGCCCGGGCCGGAGCGCACCCGCCCGCGACGCGCGCGCTGCTCGCCGCCCTCGAGGCGTGCGACACGGCGCGGTACGGCGGTCGCGGCGGCGCCGAGCAGGTGGTCGGCCTCGCCGAGCGCGCCGTGGCGCTCCTCGAGGAGGCGGACTGGAGCGAGGGCGCGGAGGAGGCGTCGTGACCGTGCTCGCCCTCGCCTTCGCCCTCGGGGTCGCGGCCGCCCCGGCGCCCGGCGGCGCCGACGCGCGCTTCCAGGCCGCCAACGCGGCGTACCTCGCCGGCGACTTCGCGGCGGCCGCCGCCGGGTACGAGGCGCTCGTCGCCGACGGCTACGACGGCGCCGACCTGCACCTCGACCTCGGGAACGCCCGCATGCGGCTCGGCCGGCGCGGCCTCGCCGCCGCCAGCTACGAGCGGGCGCTCCGCGCCGATCCGGGCGACGCGGACGCGCGGGCCAACCTCGCCCTCGCGCGCGCCGACGACGTGGACCGGGTGGTCGGCGCATCCGGCAGCTCCTTGCCGGCCCGCGTCGCGGCGCGGATCGGGGACGGCGCCGCCGCGGCCCTGTTCGCGATCGCGTGGGCCGCGCTCTGGCTCGCCCTCGCCGTCCGCCGGCGCGCTCCCGCCCGCGCGCGGGGCGCCCTCGCCGCCGGAGCGGTCGTCGCCGCGTGCGCCACGGTGGCCTCGGGCGCCCTCCTCGCCCGCAAGGTCGCCGACGCCCGGACGCCCGCCGCCGTCGTCGTCTCCGCCGCGACCCCCGTCCGCGAGGGGCCCGAGGAGGCCCTCCGCCCCGCGTTCGAGCTGCACGAGGGGACCCGCGTCCAGGTGCTCGAGGTCCGCGGCGAGGCCGCCCGGATCCGCCTCGAGAACGGGCTCGAGGGCTGGATGCGGACCGGCGACCTCGAGGTCATCTGATGATCCCCCGCGGCCCGACCGAGAGTAGCGCGGCCCGACCGAGAGTAGTACGCGGAAGGAAATGGAGGGGAGCGCAGAACGAGGGTCAGGGCCGAAGTCCGAGGTCGGGTTATCGAGGCGAATCTCCCCGGCGAGGTACGACGAATGCCGCGGAGAGGCACGACGAGATGCCGAACGACGTACACGACGCACCGAAGCCGGCGTGGCCGCGTGCGCGAGCCTCGGCGTCTCACCGGGAGAGCCGTTCAGTCTTGTCTTGGTTGACCGACAGGGTGCGGCTATCCGCATGTCCCGCCGCATAGTGCTGCGTGCTGGACGCGCATGAGCCACGTGCCGGGGGGAAAGAGAACGTCGCGCACGCCCGCCCTCCACGACTCGAGCGCCTTCCGGTAGGCCCATCCGAACTCCTTGAGCCGCTGGAGCGCCTCGATGCGTTTCCACTTGGCCCGGCACGCGACGCGAGGATTGAGTCCCCGCCGCGGCTCGCCGGAAGCGGGGCGCGCGTAGGGCTTCTGGGCGAGGACGCGGGCTGCGCCGAGGAAGGAGCGGCCTTCACGTTCGAGCTCCGCCGCGGCGCGGTCCTCGGCGTCGCGCAGTTCCTTGCCCAGCCGCTCGGGGAAGGCGGCGTCCGACTCGAACCCCGGAGGCCTGTTGAGCTGCAGGCTCACCGAGTCCGGCATGCGGCCCATCTTGCGGAAGAACCCCGCGGGCTTCTTCGCGATGATGGGCTCCCCGCCGATCAGGGCCGGGTCGGACCAGAGCCCTGGCCACTCCCGGCCGCGTCGGACGAGGCCGGCGGCGACGGGGTTCGCGAGGACGTAGACCATCTTCTCGATCACCGTGTCGTCGGTCTCGAGCCGGACGGCGCTGTAGGTGTCTCGCTCCCAGAAGCCGTCCCACCGGCCAAGGGAGAAGTTCATCGCCCGCGCGACCAGGCCGTCGAGGTAGCGGTGGAACTCGGGGAGCCGGGCGTGCGGGTCGGTCACGACCAGGTGGAAGTGGGTCGAGAGCACGCAAAACGCGTGCACCTGGATCTCGTACCGGTTCGCGGCGATGGCGAGGACGTACCGGAAGATGTCGTCGGTATTCCTCGATGGCCGGAGGAAGAAGCGGCGTTCCGAGCAGCGGCGCGTCACGAGATAGGTGGTGCCCTCGAAAAGTTGCCTGGGCGCGGTCATGCCCGAGGCTCAGGGCAACTGGCGTGCCGAGGAGGAATGGGCGAAAGTACCGGGATTGGGCGGAGCCGACCGTCCGCGCGGCGGACGGATGGTCCGCGGAAACTTCTCTCGGTCAGGCCCGGGGCCCTGGCTTAGATCCACGGTGTGGCCGTGAGCGGACGCGCGGGAGCCGTACGCAGCCTCGGGCGGATGCCCCGCCGGCGACCGCGTGTACCCGTGACGACGGAGCGCCCCGCCCTCGCGCTGGCTCCGCGAGCGAAGCCCGCCTTCGACGCCTACCTGATGGTGGACTGGAGCGCGAGCTGCGCCCCGAACACCGGCGCGGACAGCGTGTGGTGGGCGCTGCTGGAGTGGGTCGATCGCTCGGCGCGCCTCGAGAGCGGGAACTGCGAGACGCGGGGCGCGCTCGTGGCTCACGCCCGCGCCGTGCTCTCCGATCGGCTCGGGGATCGCCGAGCGCTGGTCGGCTTCGACTTCCCGTTCGGGTTTCCCCGCGGCTTCGCCGCCGCGCTCGGGCACGCGGGGCCGTCGCCCGACGCGTGGCGCGTCGTCTGGGCACGGCTCGCGGCGGAGATCGCGGATGGCCCCGACAACCGCAACAACCGGTTCGCGGTGGCCGCGGCGCTCAACGCCGCCGCGTCGGGGGGATTCGGCCCGTTCTATGGCCGGCCCCGGCGCGTCGCCCCGGAGATCGCGCGCACGCTCCCGGCGAGGCGGATCGGCTTCTTCTGCTTCCCCCTGCGGACGAGCAGCGGGCCGGAGCTCCCGGCCCGGCGCCTCGCCGACGACCGCGCGCGGGCTCGCTCTTCGCCGTGGTTCGTGTACGGCGGGGGGAACTCCGTGGGGGGCCAGGCGCTCGTCGGGATCCCCCGCGTCCGGGAGCTGCGCGCCGCGATCTCGGACGCGCGGATCTGGCCGTTCGAGACCGGCGCGCGGCTCCCGCCCCGCGAGCAGGCGCGGGTCGTGCTCGCGGAGATCTACCCGTCGCTGTTCCACGTCCGCGATCGCGCCACGGAGATCGTCCACGACAGGCTCCAGGTCGAGGCCGCCGCCCGCCGGTTCGCCGTGCTGGACGCGCGCGGCGACCTGGCCGCGCTGTTCGCCGCGCCGCCCGCCGATCCGGCCGTGCTGCACGAGGAGGGGTGGGTCCTCGGGGCGATGTGATCGGGGCGCAGCGGCCCCGCTCCCCCCTCCCTACTGGCCCGGGCGCCTCTTCCACATCCGCGGGTCGAGCGAGAACGGCTCGGCGGGCTCGCGCGCGAGCTTCCGGAACCGGGGGTGCGCCGGGTTCAGCAGGACGTTGTGCTCCTCCGACACGACCGCCGAGGGCACGAGCAGCGCCAGCGCCTCACCGCGGCGCGCCCACTCGGTGCCGAGCGCCGCGGTCGCGCCCGGAGCCGGGTAGTCACGCCACGACGGCGGGAGGCGATCCCGGGGGAGCCGCTCGATCGCGTCGTCGGGCAGCTCGACCCGGAAGCGATGAAGGACGCGAGGCGCGTCCTCTGGATCGAGGTGGACGAACAGCTCGAGGGCGGCGAGCGACAGGTGCTCGGCCGCGTACACGATCCGCGTCCCCGGTCGGTTCCAGCGCCCGCCGTACAGGCGGGCGCCCTCGCCGTCGAACGCGCGGCCCGGATCCGCGCTCGTCGTGATCCGCCACGCGACGAGCGGCATTTATGGCGCCACCCGCTTGCGTTGAGCGTCGCGAGGCACACGATGCCGTCGCCGAGCGGGGGAACACGACGACCGAGCAGCGCAGGCGTGCCTGTTGGCACGTCGAGCAGCGCAGGGAGGAGTCTGCCCCGCGCAGGCAGGCAGCGTGCGCCGCAGCAGCTCAATGCGAGTGGGTGTCGCCATCACGACGCCACTCCGGGGTGGGGCGGCGGCGAGCCATCAGCTGAACACCCCCTGCTCGATCCGCCCGAGGACGTTCATCACCGCGTCGAGGCCGAGATCGGTGTCGAGCAGCTCGAGCGGGGCCACGCTCCCCAGCGCCCGGTTCGGCTTGCGGATCCAGCGCAGCGAGGCGGCCCGGTCGCCGAGGACCTCCTCCGCGCGCGCGGCGACCCGCGCGAGGCGCACCAGGCGCTCGGACTCGTCCGGCGACAGCCGCTGCTCGCCGCGGCGGCGCGCGAGGGTGCGCTTCTTCAGGCGAAGGAAGTGCGACAGGTCCTCGCTCGACACGTCGAGGGCGGCCTTCGCGTTGGCGAGCGCCCGGTACGGCATGCCCTTCCGGACGAGCGCGATGAGGTCGAACTCGGTCTTCGGGGCCGACCGCCCCAGCGCCTGGCCACCCCCCAGGATCGCGACGACGCGCTCCGTCTCGGACACGGCTCCCCTTTCCCGGCACGCTGCCAACTGGCACCATAGTCCGTGCCACCCGGCAGCGCAACGACCGCTCGGCGCGACGGGCCACCGTCGCCGCGGCGATCCCCTCACGCGACCCGCAGCCGCGCCGCGAGCGCCCGGTCGCCGCCGCGCCGGAAGGCGTCGAGCGCGTCGTCCGCGGGCGACCGGCCGGAGGCGGCCCGCTCCTGGAGCGGCGCCAGCCAGGAGCGCTCGTCCTCGCCGCGCTGGCCGCAGCAGTGCTGCCGGCAGAGGCCGAGCGCGGAGGCCTCGAGCAGCGCCCTCGCGAGCTCCCCGAGGGTCCGCCCGTCGGCGAGCCGCCCGGCGAGCCCCTCCCGCCCCGCGGCGATCATCGCGGCGCGGCGGTCGGCGAGCGCGAGCCCCTTCACCGCCTCCCACGCCGAGGCGCGCGCCTCGCGGTCGTAGAGGATGCCCTTCCAGAACGCGATGAGCGCGTTCGTCATCTCCGCGTCGCACGCGTCGGCGGCCCGCACCTCCACGACGCCCTTCACCCGGACCTCGGGGAAGAGCGTGGTGAGGTGATCCTCCCAGTCCGCGAGCGTCGGCCGCTCGCCGTCGAGGCCGCTTTCGAGGAACGCGCGGAACGTCCGCCCGCCCGTCTCGAGGTAGGCGCCCCGGCGGCGCAGGAAGATCATCGGCACGTCGAGGGCCCACTCGACGTAGCGCCGGTACGGGTCGTCCAGGAACCCGGGCTCGAACGCGAACGCGAGCAGCCCCTGGCGCGCGGGATCGACCTCCTCCCACACCGCGACCCGGTAGCTCTTCCAGCCCGCCTCGCGACCGTTCACGATCGGCGAGTTCGCGAACAGCGCGGTCACCGCCGGCTGGATCGCGAGCGCCACCCGGAGCTTCTCGCCCATGTCGCGCGGGGACGAGAAGTCGAAGGACGCCTGGGCGGAGGCGGTCATCGCCATCATGTCGGGCGCGAGCCGCCCGCGGGCCGCGAGGAACGGCCGCATCACCCGGTAGCGGTTCTTCGGCATCCACGGGGCCGTGGCGGGGGTGCCCCAGGGCCGGTAGCCCGCCGCGAGGAACTCGAGGCCGAGCGCCTCCGCGAGCGCGTGGCACTTCGCGAGGTGGCGCTCGAGCTCGGCGGCGACCACGTGCACGTCGGCGAAGGGGCGGCCGGAGAGCTCGAGCTGCCCGCCCGGCTCGATGGACACGGTGAGGCCGGACTTCTGGGCGGCGATGACGCGCCCCTCCTCCTCGAACGGCTCGTAGCCGTACCGCGAGAAGGCGCGGAGCAGCGCCGCGATCCCCGCCTCGCCCTCGTAGGCGACGGGCGCGGTGGTGCCGGCGCGCACCGCGAGCTTCTCGTGCTCGAGCCCGACCTTCCAGGCGTCGCGGGGGCGCTCGCGCTCCGCGAACCAGCGCGCGAGCTCGTCCGCGCTCCGCACGGGCGGGCTCTCGTGGATCCGGGAGTCGAGCGACATCGCGCCGGGAATCTAGCGGCCGACCCCCGGCGGCGCTACCCCGTCGAGCCGCCCGCCGGCCGGGCCGGGAGGCCCCGGGCCGGGCGCCCGATGTGGGCGAAGGCGGCAGGTGCGAACCCGGCCCGGGCCGCGATGGGAAGAGCCACCGCCGCCGGACGTTTCACCGGGACGAGGCCTGACGAGGCCGCGGCGCCCGGGGACGAGGCCGCGGCCGGGGCCGTTCTCCTTGCATGCCCCTCGGGCCCACCCTATCCTCCGACGTTACGCAGGTTTCCGCTTGCCTGACCCATCCCTCCCGCCCAGGCGCCCCATGATCCGCCCCTTCCGGCTGTTCGCCACCCTGGCGGCGACGCTCGCGCTCGCGCTCGGCGTCACCGCCCGCCTCGTCCGCGCCGAGCCCCAGGCCGCGCCGACCGCCGTCGCGTACCGCGGCGCCGCCCCGCTCTCGGCCCGCTCGACCCAGAACGGCGAGTACCAGCTGGACCGGCTCCCGATCTTCTCGCGGGTGATCCTCCAGGTGAAGGACAACTACGTCGATCCCTCCCGCTTCGACCCGAAGGCGATGCTGGTGGCCTCGCTCGAGGCGGTCGAGAAGACGGTCGCCGAGGTGATGGTGCAGGGCGACGCGAAGTCCCAGAAGCTCACCCTCACGGTGGGCTCCGCGTCGCGCGAGCTCGACATCTCCGGGGTGAAGACGATCTGGGAGATCCGGACGGTCCTCGGCGAGGCCATGGGCTTCATCCAGGAGCACCTCGTCGCCCACAAGGACCTGCGCGAGATCGAGTACGCCGCGGTGAACGGCATGCTCTCGACCCTTGACCCGCACTCGATCCTGCTCGAGCCCAAGTTCTTCAAGGAGATGAAGCTCCAGACCCGCGGCGAGTTCGGCGGCCTCGGGTTCGTCATCGCGATGCGCGACGGGAACCTCACCGTCGTGAAGGTGCTGAAGAACACGCCCGCGCAGCGCGCCGGGATCAAGGCGAAGGACGTCATCACCAAGATCGAGGAGCAGTCCACCATCAACATGGACCTCCAGGACGCCGTGGACCGGCTCCGCGGCCGCCCCGCCAGCAAGGTCGCGATCACCGTCCAGCACGGCCCCACCGAGGCCCGCCGCCTCCACCTCACCCGCGAGGTGATCAACGTCGAGACGGTCCCGACGGCGCAGCTCCTCGAGGGCAACGTCGGCTACGTCCGACTCTCGCAGTTCTCGGCCAACTCGACCCGCGACCTGCTGGCGGCGATCCAGGCGGAGAAGGCCCAGGCGGGCGGGAAGCTCGAGGGGCTGGTCCTCGACCTGCGCGGCAACCCCGGCGGGCTCCTCGACCAGGCGATCCAGGTCTCCGACCTCTTCCTCTCCGACGGCGTCATCGTGAAGACCGTCGGCGAGGGCGACAAGCAGCAGATCCACGAGGTGAAGGAGGCGACCTCCGACCCGTCCGACATGACCACCCTGCCGCTCGTCGTCCTCGTGAACGGGTCGTCGGCGTCGGCGAGCGAGATCGTGGCGGGCGCCCTCAAGAACAACGACCGCGCCCTCGTGGTCGGCCGTCAGACCTTCGGCAAGGGCTCGGTGCAGGTGCTCTACGACTTCTCGGACCCGGCGAAGCCCTCCGAGGAGGCGGCCCTCAAGCTGACCATCGCGCAGTACCTCACTCCGGGTGACGTCTCCATCCAGGAGGTCGGCATCACCCCGGACGTCGCGCTCTTCCCCGGCCGGATCCTGAAGGAGCAGGTGAACCTGTTCGCGCCCCTGCGGTCGATGGGCGAGGCGGACCTGGACCACCACTTCTCGAACCCCACCTCGAAGGGCGAGCCCGGCGCGGCGGTCACGGCGGAGAAGCAGCGCCCGAAGCCGCCCCCCTCCCCGTTCGAGCTCCGGTACCTCCTCGACGAGAAGGAGGACGCGGTCGCGAAGCAGCTCAAGAAGGACGCCGCCGCGGTCTCTCCGCACGGCGACGACGAGCAGCTCACCCCCGAGCAGATCGAGGACGAGCAGAGCGACGCGAACCCCGACGAGTTCGTGGCCGACTACCAGATCCGGTTCGCCCGCGACCTCATCCGCCGCGCGCCCTTCGCGAAGCGGTCGAGGCTCCTCGAGGCGGCGAAGTCCTTCGTCGCCGAGCGCAAGCAGGACGAGGGGCGGCGCGTCGAGAGGCGGCTGAAGGAGCTCGGGGTGGACTGGGCCGAGGGGCCCTCGCACGGCACCCCGCGTGCGGTCGTGACGGTGACGCCCGCGGCGACCCGGGAGATCCGCGCCGGGGAGACGATGCCGTGGACGGTGACGGTGGAGAACCGCGGCGATGGCCCGTTCCGGCGGCTGCGCGCGTGGACCACCGCCGACAAGAACCTGCTCCTCGACCGGCGCGAGTTCGTCTTCGGGACGATCCGCCCCGGCGAGCGGCGGAGCTGGACGGTCCCGGTGAAGCTGCCGAAGGGGATGGACACGCGCCGCGACGAGGTCGTGTTCCACTTCGCCGACCAGGCCGGCAAGGCGCCGCCGGACGTGACGAGCGCGGTGGCGGTGACCGAGGTCCCGAAGCCCGTCTTCGCCTTCTCGGTCCAGCTCGACGACCAGCAGGGCGGCAACGGCGACGGCCTCCCGCAGCGGGGCGAGACGTTCCTGCTCCGCGTGGACGTGAAGAACGCCGGCCCCGGCGCCGCGAGCGAGAAGACCTACGTCTCGCTCAAGAACCTCGGCGACGAGAAGCTCTTCATCAAGAAGGGGCGCGACGTGATCGGCGCGCTCAAGCCGGGCGAGGTGAAGTCGGCCACCATGGAGGTCGAGCTCCGGCGCGGCTCGCGGAGCGACACGCTCCCGGTGCGGGTCGCGATCACGGACGAGAAGGCCGACGAGTTCGTGCAGGAGAAGCTCGACCTGGCCGTCGCGAAGGACGAGCCGGCCCGGAGCGCGGCGCATGGCGCGGTCCGCGTCGAGGCCCCCGAGGCGCTGCTCCGCGCCGGGGCGAGCCCGTCGTCGCCGGTGATCGCGGTGGCGAAGCGCGGCGCGGTGCTGCCGATGGACGCGCGGATCGGGGACTTCTACCGGGTCGAGTGGCACAAGGGGCGGTTCGCCTTCGCGGCGGACGCCGACGTGAAGGCCGCGGCCGGCGCCCGCGCGGGCGCCGTCGCGGAGGTGTGGCAGCGCGAGCCGCCCCGCATCGCGCTCTCGCCGGATCCGGTGAAGGGCGCGCCGGTGGTGGACGCGGCGACCCTCAAGCTCACCGGCTCCGCCGTGGTCCCGGCGAGCGCCGATCCGGGCGCCAGGCTCCGCGACGTGTTCGTGTTCGTGAACGAGCAGAAGGTGTTCTTCAAAGTGCAGCAGGAGAACGCCACCACGCCGCGGATGGAGTTCAGCACGGAGCTGCCGCTCCAGCCCGGGAACAACGTGGTCACGATCTTCGCGCGCGAGGACGAGGACTTCCAGACGCGGCGGAGCCTGGTGGTCTACCGCCGGGCGCCGGCGGAGGTCGCGCAGGACGCCCGGAAGGGCGGGGCCACGCAGTCGGCCGTGACGCGGTAGGCCGCCGCGGCAACCCGCCGCCCCGGCCGCTGGTCGGGGCCCCGGGGCCGGGGCCTGACCCGGGGCCTGACCGAGAGTAGTTTTCAAACTTCTCTCGGTCGGGAGCCGAGGCGTTCTGCATCGCCCGCCCGGGGGGGGCGCGGCAGGTCGCCGTCCGCTCCGGTGCGCCCGCCTCCCACCTCGCCGGCGGCGCGGGAATCCCCCGGCGCCGATTCGCGAACCCCCGGATGGTCCGGTAGAATTCGCGCCGAATGGCGGAGGTGAGAGATACCGCCTCCGCCCCTGCCGAGGGAGCGCGGAGCGGGACCGGCTTCGAGCTGCGGCTCGAGCGGGGCGGCGCGGCCGTCCGGCTCGCGGAGCAGCCGATCGTCCCCGGCCTCGCCGTGGATGTCCTGACCCTGCGGCTCCCGGACGTCCGCTTCCCGTTCGACGCCGGCCGGGGCGCCGCCCAGTTCCGCCACCGGCTCTCCGATCTCGCCGAGCTCCGCCTCGCCGCGACGCCCGCGCTCGTCGAGGCCGCCTTGGCCGCCGCGCCGCTCGCCGAGGCCGGCCTCGCCGACGTGAAGGTCGCCTTCCGGGAGGGCTCCGCGGAGCTCGCCGGCCGGGTCGCCGCCGGTCCCCCGTTCACGCTGCGGGCCGGGCTCCTCCCCGCCGGCGATCGCGGGGTGCGCCTCGTCTTCTTCGCGCCGCGCCTGTACGGACCGGCGCCGTTCCCCGCCGCGGCGCTGCCACACCTCGCGCGGAGGGCGCTCGCCGGGCTCGGCGACGCGGCGCTGCCCGACGACGCCCTCGCGGCGGCGCTCCGGCGGATCCTCGCGCCGCGCGGCTGGAAGCTCCCGCGCCTCGGCGCCGTCCGGCTCGCCCGGGCCGAGATCGCGGGCGGCGTCGCCCGGCTCGCCTGGGACGGGAGCGGCGCCGCCCCCGCCGCGATCTCCGCCGACCCCGACCTGCTCGCCGCCGACGAGGGGGCCCGGACCTTCGCCGCCGCGGAGGACGCCCTCGCCCGCGGCGATCCCGCCGGCGCGCGGGAGGCGCTCCTCGCCGCGGGGGCCGCCGCCACCGTCCACCCGTTCGCCGCCGAGCGGCTCCTCTCGCTGCTCGCCCTCGACGAGGCGTTCCACGAGGAGGCGCTCGACCTCGCCGCCGACTGGCTCGGCCGCCGCCCCGGGTTCGCGCCCGCGCTCCTCGCGGAGGCGGCCGTCCGGCTCGCCCGCGGCGAGGCCGCCCGCGCCGCCGCGCCGCTCGCCACCCTGGCCGAGAGCGCCGCGAAGCAGGGCGAGGCGTTCTCCGCGCTCGCCGCGACGGAGGCGGTGTTCGGGCTCCCCGGCGCCGCGCGCGAGGACGCGCTCCGCGCCGTGGAGGTCGCCCTGGCCGTCCGGCGCGATCACGTCCCGGCCCTCCGCGCCCTGCGCGACCTCGCCGCCGCCGGCGGCGACCGTGAGGCGCTGCTCCGCGCGGACCGCCGCCTCATCGCCTACGATCCGGATCGCGCCGGCAAGGCCCGCGCCCACGCCGAGCTCGGCGAGCTGCTCCTCGGCTCGGATCCCGCCGCCGCGCGCCTGCACCTGGACCAGGCCCTCCGCCTCGCCCCGGAGGATCCGGCCGCGCTCGCCGCCCTCGCCCGCGCCTGCGCCGCCGCCGGCGAGCCCCTCCGCGCCGTCCGCGCCCTCGATCGCCTCCGCGCGGTGCACCTCGCGCGCGGCGATCGCGCCGCCGCGGCGGCCGCCGCGGTCGAGGCGGGCGACCAGTGGGCCGGCCCCCTCGCCCACGCCGAGAACGCGCTGCTCCGCTACCGCGACGCCGCCGAGCTCGCCCCCACCCCGGCGATCCACGCCCGCGCCGCCGCCGCCGCGGAGGCCGCCGGGCAGTGGGCGGAGGCGGCGGATCACCACGCCGCGGTGCTCGCCTCCGTCGATCCCTGCGCCCCGGACGCCCCGGCGCTCGTGGTCCGGACCCGCCTCGCGCTCGCCGCGGTGGCGGAGCGCCGGCTCGGCGACCGCGCCACGGCCCTCGCCCACCTCGAGGCCGCCGCCGCCGTCGCCCCGGACGATCCCGAGGTCCTGGAGCGGCTCGCGGCCGTCCTCCGCGAGGTGGGCCGCCCCGCGGCGCTCGCCGCCGTCCTCGACCGGCTGACGCCGCTCCCCGGCGCGCCGGCCGCCCGCGCCGCGCGCCTCGCCGAGGCGGGC
>NZ_JALCZA010000114.1 GCF_022690765.1 Anaeromyxobacter oryzisoli
GCTCAAGCCCGGGCAGAAACCTGGACAGAAGCCGGAGAAGAAGGGCAAGTAGAGAACGTCACGCCGATGTGGAGCCGGGGGGGAATCCTTCTGCAACGACGGGGTCCCATCCCTCTGCAAACCGACACTCCAGGGCCCAACGCTGGATGCGGGCCAGGATCTCGCGCGACCTCTCGTTCCGGAGCTCGCGGCGGAGCTCGTCTCCGGGCGGTCCCGTCGGGCAGAGCTTCTCGACGGCGTACAGCTCGCCGATGAGATCGAGGATCGTCCGGCACTCGGCGGGGAAGAAGGCTTCGGCCTCGTCGAACTTCCTCCGGACGTGCGCCCAGCAGTGCGCGAGGCGAAACTTTCCGCCCTGCTTGCGGAGCGCCTGGTACGCACCGTAGCCGTCCACCATCGCGATCCCGGAGAAGTCGCCGATGAGCGCCCGCGCGGCTTCCGTCGAGCGGCTGTCCTGGATGCGGAACGCGATAGCGGTGGGGCAGCTGATCGCCCACGCCTGCCAGCTCGTCGCCGCGCCGACGTCGCGGCCGCGACCGTCGAGCAGTCGCCTCAGCGCGTCTCGTCCGCACCGATGACGACCGAGGCGAGGACGTGGGCGGCGATCGCTTCAGGGAGATCCTTCACGATCCTCGCCAGGTGCTCGATCACGTCCCAGAGCGTCCGCGAATCGTCGATGAGCCCCTCGCGCGCCATCGTCCGGACCTGCCGCTCCAGCGGAGCGTGATCAAGGTACTTCGAAGCGGCGACCTCGATCGCGAAGTCGATCGAGTAGCGCGACCCGGGGAAGAGTTTCATCGGGCCGGGCGCCGTCTCGATGCACCCGTTGCAGGAGCAGCGGTACTTTCGGCGGTGGTGCTTGCGGATCACGAACTGCCGCTCGATGACGTCGATCTCCTCGGACTCCTCGTACTGCCCCTTGCACTCCTCCAGCGGCTTGCCGCATTTCGGGCAGGTCCTGTCCGCGTCGTCGAGGACGTGGATGACATCCGCGATGCGCAGCTGCGGCTGCTCGCGCGGGCCGTGACCGGTCTGCGGCGCGGGATCCCGAGGCGCCGCAGGGGCGCTCGGCCGCTTCTCCGACGATGCGCCGAACATCCGCTCGCGCATGACCGCGAGTTGCTCCTCGAGCACCGTGAGCCGGGTCTGCAGCTCCTCGTGGGCTCCTCCCCTCGAGCGCGAGCACGCGCCGCTGCAGCGCGACGTTCTCGTCCACGAGCCGCCGGTTCTTCTTCTCCAGGATCATCGCCGCCTGGCGGAGCACTTCGACGTTCTGCTCGCGGTCGAGCTTCACGCCCCCTTCATCCCATGCCGCGATCGACGACGCCAGCCCCATGACGACTCGACGCCGTGAACGAGAATGGCGGCGGCGAGAGCGGCATCCGGCCGATCACCTCGCTTCCCTCGAGCAGGAGCGCGAGCTCGCTCACCGTGAGCTGCAGCTCACCGCCTTCGCCTCGCTCCCAGGGCGCCGCGAAGCGCCCATTCTCGAGGCGCTTCGCGAACACGCACAGCCCCGTGCCGTCCCAGTACAGGACCTTCGCGCGCCGGCGGCTCTTCGAGACGACGAGGAACAGGTCGCCGGAGAGCCCGTCCCGGCCCAGCCCCTCCGTGACGAGCGCCGAGAGCGAGTCGAAGCTCTTGCGCATGTCCGCGGGTGCGGCGCACGCGCGGACGACGACCTGGCGCGTCGAGCCGATCACGCGAGACCTCGCAGGAGCACGATCACGCCGGCCATGTCGAGCCCCTCGACGCGCACACCGCCCGGCCTGCTCGACGACACGATCCTCGAGGGCGCCGGCTCCTCCGCGACGACGCTCACCGGGCACGAATCTTCGCCTGCTCCATTCCGCTGCAGGGCGTCGCTGTCCACGCGAGTAGGGTGTCCCGCGTGACGCCGAGCTCCCGCGCGATCGCGGACACCGTTGCGCCGGCCGCTCTCCGTCGGCGCAGGTACTCGACGGCCGCTTCTCGAATTGTCTCCGGGTACCGCCGCCCCGCGCCGCGCGGTCCGGCCCGCCGCGCCGCCGCCCTGAACTCCGCCGCCGCTCTCTCCAGATTCATCGCGCTTCCTGCGTAAGCGCGCGAGCATCGCCGGCGACGGCGGTCACGTCACGACGGGCACGGGCGAGGTGTTACTGACTACGGGCGGCCTTCTCATGGAAGCGGCGTCAACGCGCCCGGGCGACCATTGACGGTCACCTACAGGCTCATGCGTTCAGCGATCGGCTTGCTCCGGAATCAGTGATCGGCTTCGACCGGAATCGGTGATCGACATGGGCCGGAACCCGAATAGTAACACGACCACTTCAGCCCGAAGCCCGCCTAAGTGCGCGCAGCGACAGGGAACCCATGTGCCTGATCGTGGGGTAGCCCGTCAAACTCGGGCGTGACTGAGGTTCTCTCCGAAGTGCTCGCTCTGATGAAAATGAACTGGAACTCGGCCGTGTTCGGCCGGTCGGAGCCGATCACGCCTGGGTTCGCGCAGACCGTCGGGCTCATCCTGTCGGAGTTGCCTAAGGACGTGATCCCTAAGCCCTTCTACCGGTACTACATGTAGACCGACTGTTTCAGGGCTCGATCCCCTCGCGCTGCTTGTACTCTGCGCAGTTGCATCGCGCCGGCATGTCGCAAAGCTGCAGCAGCTCACTCGGAACCGCGTCCGCGAGCGGACCCCCACGCGGCAGGAACACGGCCCACCGGAGCGAGACTTCGTATTCCTCTTCGCCCGAGTTGCTCCGCACCTTCTTGAACTCGTCGATCACGATGTACACGGCGCCCGTGTCGGTCAGCTGATCGAACACCAGGCACAGCTCGCGGCACAGCAAGTCGAGGTAGTCGCCCGCCGCGACGCTTTCGATGTCGTCGAACGGCAGCGCCACGAACGTGAGGCCGGGACGTGGGCGGTCGGGCGTCCTCGTCGCCCTGTGTTGTGCGTTCGCGTCAAGGAGACGATCGCGCAACGACGGCAGCCCACCCCGTGAGTGCCTTCACCTCGACGGGAGACCACGCGCGGATTCCCAGGTCGGTTCGCTTGGGCCGCTTTCCTCGGGTCGGAACGTCGATGAATTCCAGGCGATCACCGAGCACGCGGTGCAGGTGCATCGCCACCGTCAGCTCGAACGATCCGTTCCTGACCTCGCGCTCCGTCGGCTTCTCGAGCGCGGTCAAGATCCACGTTGCCATCGCTCGTTTGTCCAGCAGCCCCGCCCCAAGCAACGTCCCGCACGCATCGACGACCTTCCCGATGCGCTTGCGGTCGCGGAATGCGTTGTCGACTTCTGCCGGGCTGCCCGCATCGAGGTCGTCGAACTCGCGATGTGCATCGAAGATCCGCTGCTCCCAGGCCCGCGCGACGTCAAGCTTCCAATCTCCGTCACCCGAGAGCGAGCAGAGCAGGTCCAGCAGTTCCTGGAACGTGTGACGCATCGCGGGGAACCTCACACTTCGAGTCTGTTCAGTACCGCTCCTGCGTTCGACGCGTCCTGGCTGGCGGCGAGCAGTACCTCTTGCGCCGCCTCCAGCGTCATCACCTGACCGGGGGCTGACTTCTTGAATCTCCAGCGCGCATCGGAGTGACAGGCGTTTTGGAAGGCACCATCGCACAGCAGCGCAACGTTGTCGTCGTCCATGAAGCCGACGGCGAGTGAGCCGTCTCTCCCCCGCCCAACGACACGGTCACCCTCGACAGCGTTCCTCTTTACTCCGCTCGGGAGCGCCGGCTGAAGCACCGGCTCGATGGCGAGGAGCGCCTCGGCGTCCTCCAGCACGTCGCGCACGAACGTCAGGAAAGGCACCGCCTCGGCGAAGCCCTTCCAGCGGTCCGCGAGCCAGAGAGCGCCGAAGCGTTCGATGGCGGGGAGTTGCCGTTCCGCCTCCGCCACGAGCTCCGCGACGCTCTCGCGCGGAGCGTGGCGCAGCACGTTGCGGAACCATAGCCCGATGGCGTCTCGACGGACGGCGTCCTCCATCCGGTCCTCGCCTCGTGCCGCGCGGCGCGCCATCGAGACGTGCCACAGCACGAGCAGCGGGCCGATCAGCAACCAGCCACGCGCCCACGCCACGCGACGCTGCTCCGGCGGGATGTTGGCAAGGGCCCTCGGATACGCTGATTGCGCGGACCCCAACAGCGCGCGCAGCACGTCCTCCATGCTCTTCGCGTAGACTAGGTCCGTGAGCCGCTCCCGATGAACGCCGCTCTGAAGCGCAGCCGCGAGCACGAGAACATCCGTCAATAGATGCTCGGCAGGTAGGTCCCCGCCTTCCCTGTCGAGGGCGAAAACGAACACCGCCCGAGCCCTTTCCGCGGCGTCCAGGAGATCGCGACGTGGCCGATCTGTAGGTGGTCGCGGCGGTGCCGCGGAGTTGCCTCCACCGCCCCCTTCGCCTTCATCACCCTCCCGACCCTCCTCGTCTTCGAGCGCGTCCGAGCGAGAGGCCAGCTTCCGTGCGTCACCTGCGATGAGGTTGTCGATGATGCGCACTGGGTCCAACGCGTAAACGCGCGACCGGTCCGTTGACCCGAGCGCTTCGTCCGCCAGCTCGGGTTCGCCTTCGACGTACTCTTCTACCCAGTGCCATTCGGCGCCACCCGTGGACGGTGCGGGTTTGTGCGACGAGCGCTTGGCAGTCGGCGAACGCAGCGCCTCCGAACGCAGCCGGACCGCCTCCGTGAGGAGCTCGAGCAGATCGGCACCACCTTCGGGATCTCGCCCCCCGAACTGGACGACGCGCTCGACGCGATCGTCGATGGCCGTCCGGCCTCGTGCCGTCCGCTCGAGCTCCGAAGCGTCGTGGACCACGACCCATCGACCGCTCCACTTCGCGACACGAATCCGGATCGCCGTGACAGGTCGGTTGCCTTCCGCAGCAGGTACCTCCACCACGAGTGGCCCCGATGACGCACGCGCTTGGACCGGCACATCCCGGGAAGCGTCGCGTGCACGGACTTCCACGACGGCACCCTCCGGGACGGCTCCGGATGTCACTACCTCGACCCGCGTCGCATCGAGCCATTGCGCCGAATGCAGAACGAGGTTCGAGGCCGCTGCTTCGGGAGCGACCGGCGGGACGGTCTTCTTGGCCTGTTCATGAACGTGGGCCCACGCTTCTTCGGTCAGCTCCTCCGCGGCCAGTTCTCCGAGAAGCGTTCCGACGGAACGGGCGTCAGCGCCCTTTCGGAACACCACGAGCTCAGCGTTGTGGCCATGCCACGCGGCGTTGGAGAGGTTTGCGCTGCCGTGAACGGAGAAGCTCCAGTCCTCGCCCTCGGCGTAGAGGGCCTTGGCGTGACAGCGCCTCGTCTCCACGAGCGCGCGCACGCGCCCGCCAGCGGCTTCGATCGCTTGCCGCGCATCGAGCGACAGGTTGGTCATTGACCGATCGACGATCACGTCGAAGGCTGCCGCCTCGAACCGCTTCGCAAGGTCGCATGCGGCTTCGCCAGCGGCGTCGAAGAACGGGGCCGTCATCACGAGCCGGCTCGCGGCCGTCGTGGGCTTCTTCACCCCGTCCATGAGCGCGCCGGGAGAGCCGTGAAGCTCCCCGCCTTCTACGGCGAACGGTCCAGCGAAGATCGGCATCGCAAACGCGGATCGAAGCGCCCGCTCCACGTGAACGGTGCGAGGAAGCCACTTCTGCAGGATCTCCGTCACGTACACACGGAAGCCGTCGAATGACTTCGGGACCGTTGCGGACACCCGCGCATCCCACCGCTCGAAGATCTCGCGATTACGGCCCAGACCGCTCGTGTTCAGGTTGCCGCTCCCGACGTAAAGGCGAGCCTCCCGAGGTCCGGCGAGCAGATATGCCTTGGGATGGAACGAGACGTCCGTTTGCACTCCCTGCACGACGAACCGCCTCCCCGCACCCGACAGGAGCCCGAGCTGCGCCTCGAGCGTCGTGTCCAGAGCCGCTTGGTCGGCGAGCACGACGATGCGCCGTACGCCCGCGAGCTCGAGCTGGCGCCCGAGATGTTCCTCGAACCAAGGGAGGTCCACGCCGTAGGTGAGGCCCACGAAATGCGTGAACCCGTGGCGCTGCAGATCGCTTCGGTCCAGCAGTTCGTCGAGCACCCTCACGGCGTCGCTCCACAAGATCCTGCACGCAAGACGATCTCGCGCTCGAGCGCCTCGCCGTCCGCCGTCAGACCGCGTGCTCCGCTCTTGTCCGCTGGGGTTACCAGTCCGAGCGCCTCCAGATACGAGACCGCGTTGTCGAACCGAGGGCTGCTCGTCCCCGGGTGGTGCGAGGTTACGTACTCGAGACGATCTCCGTTCTCGATGAACCGCGCGGTGAACTGCCCAGGCTCAAGGTAGAGCTTCCGCCTGACGTTCACCGCATGTTGGCGGATCACGTGTTGGTCGACGACGCGGCGGACGTGCTCCACGACCGTGCTGTTCTCCGCTATCCCGCGCTCAAGATCGTCTACGAGGATAGCGGGCGGCAGTCGCCACGCCTCAGCGTCTCCGAGCCACGCATCCTCGAACGTGGCCTTCACCGCCCGGAGACGCACCTGGGACCAGATGAAGAGATCAGCGGCTGCGGCGGCCGCGACTCTCGGGTCACGTGCGCCAACGCGTGATGCGGACCACTGCCGCACGAGGAGATCCGCGAGGTCCGGCTCCGCGCGGCTCGCGCGCCAGCCGAGCGCGATCGGCGACTTGAGCGCAGCCACCCGTGCCGCGAGAGTGCCGCCGAGATCCAGCTTGAATCCATCATTCAGTGCCGGATGCGGCACAGCCGCACCCATCCACTCGACGATCAGGTCCAAGACGTCGGACCGCGGCACGCAGGCCCTCCCGTCCGCGACCAAGCCGTCCAAGACGAGAGCAAGAAACGCCTCGAGCGCCAACACCGCGTTCGCGTGTGCCTGGTACAAGAGCCAAGCGCGCCGCGTGCCCTCGTAGAAGTCCGGTAGCGTGAGCTCTCGTCCGCCTCCTGCTCGCAACCCGCCCAGCAGGATGGCCTCCCTGAAGCAGCGAAGGTCAACCGGGAGCCCCTTCGCAACTCGGTGCAGCGCGAGGATGAGCCCGATGCTGAGCACCCTTCGCCGCGGTGTTCCGGGGCGCGCAAATGCATCCCAGTCGATGATCGCCGCGCGGAGCGCATCGCGCTCCGCCGCGACTTCGGGATAAGCGTTCGCTGCATCGGCGAGACAGTGCAGCCCGACTACTCGGCCGGCATCGCCGAGCGCCGTTATCTGAACCGGCGCACCTGCAAACAGGAACTCTGCGTTCGCTGCGTGAAGCGAAGCCGCGAACGCATGAGCCAGCGGCCGTCCGCGCGGAGTCACCCGCACGTCGTGTACGAGCCGAAGGTTCATCATCGGGCCGGCGTAGGTCTCGAAGCTGCCCGCGCCGGAGCCGCCCCGCACGTGATCGTCCCGCGGTTCCAAGGAGCCGTCGGCCGGCACATCGTTGAGCGCCTTGCCGACTTTCTCGACGCCGATGATCCTCAGCGATGAAGAACTCGCCGCGAGCGTTGCCGCGGCGATCGCGTAGTCCCTCCGCCGAAGCTCGCGGTCGCGCGCGCGCAGGTCGACCCGCTCCCGCCCCTGCACTACCTCGCTCGTGCGTGCGAAGGCCTCCTCGAGCGCCCAGCACAGAAAGGAGTAGTACCGCGGCTGCCACGTGACGGATGTCGTGAAGTCGATGAGGCGCGCGTACTGTCCGACACTGGCTTCGCGTAGCCCAAGCTGGTCCAACCCCACGGGTTGGCGCGGCGGCTCCGTCCAGCCAACGCTCGACGCTTCGGCTTGTGCGGGCGTCATTCCGCCCCCAGCGCCCGGCGCGTTCGCGGCCCTCGGCCTGACGCGCTCTTCGTTGGCGGGACGACCCCCGAAAGCAAATTCATGACCGCCGCCAGCGGAGCTTCCCGATCGACTTGAATTTCGTCACCGGGAGAGCACCTCTCTCGTTGCGGGCCCTCGACCCCGGCGCCAGTAGTACAGCGAGCACGGCTGCGCGCTCGGCTTCATGGATCTCTAGCGCCTCGAGGTTCTCATCCAGGAGCACCATCAGGACAGCGTCCCACTCCTTCTCGACGTCGATCGACCCGAGCCGTTGACCAGGCTTGGATCCAGGCAATAGGCATCGGCCCTTGATCTGGAGTCGGCGCGTCGAGCCGTTCCTTCGCTCGACGGCGTCGTAACCCGCCTGGCGCGCCGGGGTGAGCTCGATGCCGAGAATGCGGGCTGCTTCGTACTCGGCGACCTCGCCGGTGATTCCCAGGGGCTTACCTGTCAACGCGCGGTACTCTTGCGCCAGCACCTTGGCCGCGCGCAGCACCTCCATGATGCGAACGGTCGGATCTCGAGACCCGTCGATCATCGGCTTCATGGCGCTCCCTCCGTGAACCCGCGGCTTCAACGACCAGAGCTACGTCGGTCGTCCGAACCCTTACCTCCCGAGAACACGCCGTTCGGATCGCTCACGACGCGACCGGACGCGTCACGCTCCACGCCCAACATCCGGTCGAAGACTCCGCGGATCTCCGGCGGAAGCTCCTCGCGCTTCTTCTTCTCCTCCGCAACGTGGAATCGCCATCCGAGGAAGAACGCGGCGCCGAGCGTCACGATCGCTCCGATGACTGCCCACATCACCGAGAACGTTTCGCCAGCCGCGTAGCCACCCACCCGCGAAACCCCCGATCACTGCGACCACGAGCAACGTGACGACAACCGGTCCCACCGTGGTTTCCCCCAGCCGTAACCAGCCATGATGATACCAGGGCCCCGGACACTCGATCCTGACGAGGGACAGGAGGCTGAGATATCGTCACGCCCGGCGACGACGGTTTCGCCCAGGGGGGCTCTCGCATGGCGGACGCGCCGGTTCATGAGTTCGAGAAGGTCCGGTTCTTCTCGGACCACGTGGAAACGAACGGAGCGGAGTTCGAGTACTCGAGAGTTCGCTCTCTCGACTTCGCGCGGCTCACGCAAACGGCATCTGGGCAGCCGCACCACCAGACGATTCTCGCGATCACTTTGGCCGACGGCTCGAAGCCGGTCGATCTCTCGACCGTACCGATCCAGAAGATCTTCGGCCAGGACAACTACAATCCTCGTGCAGATGCCCTCGAAGCCATCTGTCGGTTCCCGCGTAGCTTCGTGATCCACCGCCACTCTCTCTCGCCGGTCTCCGCCCCCGCCTCGAGCCCGAGGCCGGTGGTGGAGCGCGGTGATCGGGCTGGCCGGAAACTTCCCCCCCGCCTGACTTCGGGTGACCCTGCCGGCGCGCGTCGGGCATGGGGCCCGGCCCGAGAGTAAAGTGCCCGCCACGGTTGGCGCCGTGCGGGCTTCGGCTGGTGCAAGTTCGGCTCGCGACCGGGCTCACCAGCGAGGACTACGTTAAGCAGGAGGCGTGGCGCTCCGCAAGATTGGAGCGCTGCCCGTTCCACCCGGAAGGCGGCTGCGGTCTCGCTCGCCACGGCACCTACGCTCGGGTTTCGCCGCAGGGCTGCCTGATCGCCCGCTGGTGGTGCCCGACGGCCCGCACCCTCCATCAGCCTGCTGACTGACTTCTTGTGCTCGCGGCTCACGGGCACGCTGGCGGAGATCGAGGCGGTGGTCGCGGCGGCCGATGCCGCGCCGACGCGAGAGGTGGCGAGCGAGGCGCTGCGGCCGGACGTCGAGCTTCCGGGGGCGCTGCGCTGGCTTCGGCGGCGGACGCGGCTCGTGCACGCCGGGCTCGCCGCGGCGATCGGCTTCCTGCCCGGACTCCTCGCTCGATGTGAGCCCACCGTCACCTCGGTCCGCTCGGCCCTTGGGACCGAGAACGTACTCGTGCGCCTCCGCGGTGAGGTGGTGCCGTACGTCGCCGCGCTGCCGCCGCCGCTCGGTTTCGGCCCCCGCCCCGCGCCGCGACGATCTTCGCCCACCGCCCTCCAACAGGGATCGGGGACAGGCCCACCGTCCGGCACGCGGCAGCTCCGAGGGGCTGCCCCGATCCCGGGCCTACCAGAGGAGACTCATCGTGAATGACGATGTGAAGAAGCGATCGGAGGAGGTCGCCCTGTTCCGCTTCGGGGTGATCGGGGACCTCGTGCACCTTCCGCCCGGCGCGAAGGGCTCTACGAGCGGCTACGCGAGAGGGCCGACATCGACTACCGGATCCCGGGTTCGACGCGAGTGCGGGTCGCCCCGGAGACGATCCGGCACTGGCTCAGGGCCTACCGCAAGGGCGGCCTCGAAGCGCTCGAGCCCCGGGTGCGCGCCGACCACGGTCACTCGCACGCGCTGCCGCGGGAGGTCTCGGACCTCCTCCTCGCCATCAAGGACGACAAGCGCGATCTCTCGGTCCAGCTCGTCATCCGCGAGGCGATCGCGACCGGAAAGCTGCCGGAGGGACTCCAGCTCGCTCCGAGCACGCTGCACCGGCTCCTTTCGCGCGCCGGCATCATGGCGAAGGAGCCGGGCACCCCCACCTCGAAGGATCACCGCCGCTTCACCTTCGAGAAGGCGGGCGATCCGTGGATGAGCGACGTGATGCACGGGCCGGCCGTCCCGGTCGGCGGCAGGAAGCGCAAGGCCTATCTCATCGCGTTCATCGACGACGCGACCCGGGTCGTGCCGTACGCCGCCTTCGCCCCGTCCGAGAACACCGCCGCGTTCCTGCCGGTGCTGAAGGAGGCGGTGCTGCGCCGCGGGGCCCCGCGACGGCTCTTCGTCGACAACGGCAGCGCGTTTCGCTCCCACCAGCTCGCCCTCGTCTGCGCGAAGCTGGGCATCACGCTCATCCACGCTCGCGCCTATCACCCTCAGGCGAAAGGGAAGATGGAGCGTTGGTTTCGCACGGTTCGGCTGCAGCTCCTCCCGCTGCTCCAGCCCGCCGACCTCGCGAGCCTCGACGCGCTCAACCGCCGCCTCTGGACTTGGGTCGAAGGCGAGTATCACCGCTCGCCCCACCGCGGCCTCGACGGTGTGGCCGCTCAAACTCGTTGATGGAGATGCGAACAGCCTGGCTGCTGTCCATCGCCGCTTGAGCGGGGCGCGCGCAGCGGCGTGATGGACATCGCCCGGCGCCCCGCCGCCGGGCCGAGACCACGGCGGCGAGGGCTGGCGGCGCGATCACCGGTCGAGCTCGAGGCCGTCGCGGTCGAGGACGTGCGGGAGGAGGTCCCGCTCGACGAGCTTGCGCTTCTTGCGGGCCGCTTCGCGGAGGCACCCGGTCGCGAGGCGATCTAGGTCGCGCATCCCGCCGGTGGCCGCCTCATGCAGCATGGCGACGGCGTCGTGAGTGAAGACGTCGCGATCGCAGCCGGCTCGCTTCATGCGGTACC
>NZ_JALCZA010000115.1:0-3253 GCF_022690765.1 Anaeromyxobacter oryzisoli
CGGCCCGGCGGCCGCCTGCCCGGCGGCGGGCGCGCCGCCGCCGGAGCGCCGGCCGCGCGGGCGGGCGGCGGGGCGCGACCGGGCACATCGTGTTTCACGGGGGAGGCGCGACATGATCGGCGAGCAGACGGGTGAGCGGCGCGAGGGTGGGGGGCCGGCGGAGCGTGGCGGGAGGCACCTCGCGGAGCCGGTGCGCGAGCTCGATCTCTCGGAGGAGGCGTGGTCGCTGCGCGAGGAGGACGCGTGGCAGCGCGAGGGGCACAGCGCGCGGACGCTGGTGAAGACCGAGAGCCTCCGGATCGTGCTCATCGACCTCAACGTGGGGGCGCGCCTCGGGGAGCACCGGGCGGTGTCGCGGATGTCCATCCAGGTCCTGACGGGGCGGATTCGAGTCGAGCTCCCCGGCGACCAGCGGGAGCTCGAGGCCGGGCACCTGCTCGCGATCGACGAGCAGATCCCGCACGACGTCGAGGCGCTCGAGCCGAGCACGCTCCTGCTCACCCTGGCGGTCGCGGAGGGCGAGCCGCTCCCGTCGCACTGACGGCGACCCGCTCGCCTCGAGCTGCCACGCGGCGCGCGACGCACGGCGGTGGCGGCACGACGGCGACGGCGCGTCGCTACCCGGGCGCGTCGCGGGTGATCTCGACGCCGGCGCTCCGCGCGAAGCGCAGGGCGCCCGGCTTCTCCACGACGACGTCCACGCGCCGGACGCGTGGGTCCGCCAGGCACAGCGCCGCGACGCGCTCGGCGAGCGCCTCGACGAGCTGGTGACGGGACCCCTCGGCGGCCGCGAGGATCTGCTTCTTGATCGCCCGGTAGTCCACGGCGTCCTCGAGCCGGTCGCTCGCGCCGGCCTTCCGGAGGTCGGCGTGGAGCGTCACGTCGATGAGGACGTCCTGCGGCTCGCGCCGCTCCTCCGCGTCCACGCCGAGGACGCAGCGCACGAGCAGCCCGCGGATCACGATCCGGTCCATCGCTCACCTCTCGCGTTCATGGCGCCACCCGCTTGCGCCGCAGCAGCTCGATGCGATTGGGTGTCGCATCATGGCGCCTCGGGAGCGACCCCGCGCCGCTCCTCGAGCGCCTCACGCAGGACGACCGCGCCGTTGTGCTCCTGGTCCCGCGCGCCGTAGACGAGCGTCACGGTCCCCCGGGCCGCCCGGCGGGCGAGGTCGTCGAGCACCGCGCGTCCGGGGCCGGTGCGCAGCTCGGCGAGGTAGCGCCGGGCGAACGCGCGAAACCGGGCGGGATCGTGGCCGAACCAGCGCCGCAGCTCGGGGCTCGGCGCGACGTCCTTCGCCCAGAGATCGAGGCGCAGCGCCGCCTTCGCGATCCCGCGCGGCCAGAGCCGATCGACCAGCACGCGGTACCCGTCGCCGCGGGCCGCCTCGTCGTACGCACGCTTTATCCGGACCATGCGCGCCCTCCCCGGCGCCCCCGCTCGCGCACCCCTCGATGGGAGCGGCGGCGCGTCCTCATCGGCCCCGGTGACCTCGCGCCCCTCGCGTCATCTTCACAGGTGCCGCCGGCCGATGAGCGTCAGGAACTCGGTGCGGGTCGCCGCCGACCGGCGGAAGCTCCCGAGCACCGCCGACGTGGTCATCATCGAGTTCTGCTTCTCCACGCCCCGCATCATCATGCACAGGTGCTGCGCCTCGATCACGACGCCCACGCCGTCCGCCTGGATGGCCTCCATCACCGCGGCCGCGACCTGCTCGGTGAGCCGCTCCTGGAGCTGCAACCGGCGGGCGAAGTGATCGACCATGCGCGCGAGCTTCGAGACCCCGAGGACGCGCCCCTGGGCGACGTAGCCGACGTGGGCGCGCCCGAAGAACGGCAGCACGTGATGCTCGCACAGGCTGTAGAGCTCGATGTCGCGGGCGATCACCATGTTGTGCGTCTCCTGGCCGAACACCGCCTCGTGGACGAGGTCCGCGACCTCGCCGCGGTAGCCGGAGGTCAGGAAGGCGAGCGCCCGCGCGACGCGGGCGGGCGTGCCGACGAGCCCCTCGCGGGAGGGATCCTCGCCCACCTCGCGGAGCAGCTCGCGGACGAGCGCCTCAACGCGGCCGGCGTCCATCGACGAACCTCCTCTCGAGCGCGCGCGAGAGGTCGGGGAGGGGCTCCATGGGGTAGGGCGGCAGCTCGCGCGCGAGGTCCGCGAGGCGCGCCCCGGAGCCGGGGAGCACCAGCTCCGGCGCGAGCTCGAGGAGGGGCACGGCCACGAAGCGCCGCCGCGCGACGTCGGGGTGCGGCAGCTCGGGCGAGGCCGACACCGCGTCGCCGTGCAGCAGGAGGTCGAGATCGATCGGGCGGGGCGCGAACCGGTCGGCGCCGCGCCGGCGCCCCTCGGCGTCCTCGATGCGATGGAGCAGCGCCTGGAGCTCGGCGGGCGGGAGCGCGCCCCGGAGCTCGACGACGCCGTTCACGAACGGTGGATCCGACGGGCGCCCCAGCGCGGGGGTCCGGTAGAACGTGGAGACGCCGCGGAGGCCGACGACGTCGGCGAGGCGCGCGAGCGCCCGGGGGACGTGCACCTCCGGCTCGACGCTCGAGCCGACGCCGACGAACGTGCGGGCCTCCGCCACGGGATGACGGTAGGCACCCGCCGGGCGCGCGAGAAGGAGGCCGCTCGCGGTCGCGGCCGGGGGAGCCGCCGCCCGCCCGGCGATCGCCCGGTCTCCGCGGTCCGCCGCGCCGCAGGCGCCCTAGGCGAGGACGCTCGAGATGGCGGCGAGCAGCTCCTTCACGCCGAACGGCTTCAGGAGGATCGCGTCGGCCGGGACGTCCTCGCGCAGCCTCGCGTTCGGATGGCCGGTGGTGAGGACGAGGCGCACGTTCGCGAGGCGCGGGTTCCCGCGGATCGCCGCGGCGAGGGCGCGTCCGTCCATCCCGGGCATGAGGAGGTCGAGCAGGACGACGCCCGGCGGGGGCTCGTCGTCGAGGAGCCGGAGGGCGGTCGGGGCGTCGCCGGCCATCGACACGGGGTACCCCTCGAGCTCCAGGCACTCGGCGAGGTTCTCGCGGAGCGCCGCGTTGTCGTCCACGACCAGGATGCGCGGGGCGGTGCGCGTGCCGTCGCTCATGGTGGAGGATGCGTGTAACCGCCCGTCCGGGGGCGGGCAAGCTCGAACCGCGCGGGGAGGGGGATCAAGGCCCGTCGAACAATCGACGGGCCTTGACCATCCAGGAGGGGCGGGCCGTCGCCCGCCCCTCGCGCCCGAAGTGAATTCGGGCGCTTCACCCCACCCGC
>NZ_JALCZA010000115.1:3263-10999 GCF_022690765.1 Anaeromyxobacter oryzisoli
GTCGTCGAATTCTTCGACAAGCTCTCAGCAGCCCGGGTGGAGGCGCGCGAGCGCGGCGGCGACCGCGTCACCCGCGGCCGGAGCCAGGAAGGCCCGGCACCGGTCGCCGATCGCGCCGGCGACCTCCGGCCACGCGTCGTAGAACCAGCCCGAGGAGGGCCGGCCGCCTTCGCCGTGGACCCGCTCCATCAGCGCGAACAGCGCGATGCGCGCCACCTCGGCGACGCGGGCCTCGGCGGCGCCGTCGAGCCCGGCCGCGCGGGCGGCGGCCGCGGCGGCGCCGACGGCGAGGATCCGCGCCTCCACGTAGCACAGGACGATCGTCTCCCCCGCGGCGAACCACGGATCGCCGCGCGAGCGGGCGGCGAGCTGGGCCCGGGCCTGCTCCGGCGCGAGGCGCTCCGCGCGGCCGTTCAGCGCCGCGATCGCCCGCCGCTCGACGTCGGCGACGGACGCACCGGGCGCGACCGCGACGAGGAAGTGACGGCCGGTCGCGTCCACGCGCGCGTCGGCGACGCCGTCCAGGGCCGAGAGTCGCGCCAGCACGGGCGCGAGGGCGGTGCCTCAACCGAGGCCCGCCACCGGCCCTCAGCCGAACCCGTCGGCGGCGAAGACGAGCGGCTCGACCGTGGTCATCAGGCTGGCCTCCCGCCGTCGCGCCTGCGCCTGCGCTTGCGCGGGCGCAGGTCGTCGGGCTGCGGGCGGGGCTGCGGGCGGGGCTGCGGGCGGGGCTGCGGGCCGGGATGCGGCCGGGCGAGGTGCGCGGCGAGCGGCGCGTCGTTCACGCGGATGTGGAAGCGGAGCCACTCCGGGATGCGGATCCGCAGCCAGCTCGCCACGAACGGCGTCGGCCCTTCTTCCCTGAGCTCGGCGCGCATCCGGAGGAAGTCCGCCACGAACAGCTCGTGCGCCGACTTGTGCCGCCCGCGCTCGGGGTAGTGCGCCTCCTCCATCAGCGCCTCCTCTGCGGCGAGGTGCGACACGAGCGCGTCGGCGAGCGCCGCGACGGCCTGCTCGATCTCCGCCGGCGCGCCGGTGTCGAGGAGGGCGGAGACGGCGTCGAGGCGGGCGAACAGGAGCGCGTGCTCGTGGTCCAGCTCCTCGTGCTCCAGCGCCAGGTCCCGGGTCCATTCCACCGACATCGAAGGCTCCCCCGCTCACGCGACGTTCCCGCAACGTCGAAGGCGCCGCAAGCCCCCGCCGCGGCGACGAGGCCGGAGCGCGCCTCGGGCCTCGGGCGAGCGCGAGGCCGCCGGAGGCGCCGCCCGCCGCGATGCCGGACGCGCGGGCGGTCGGCGGCGCGGCCGGAGGGCGGCCGGAGGGCGTGCCCGCGAAGCGCCTCGCGCGGGACGCGATGTCCACACGTACCAGGGGTTCGAGTGTGGACAACGCGTGGATGGCGGGTGGATCTCCCACCCCGGCCGGTCTGGGCGGGGCGTGGTCTTGTGCTCGCGCGCGGCGAGGGAGTATCACCCCGCGCATCTGCTCGGCCACACGGCGGGAGGACGCGAGATGAAGGTGCTCCAGGGTCGAATCCTCGTGGTGGAGGACGAGCCCGACATTCGTGAGCTCCTCGGCGACACGCTCTCCGTCCTCGGGCCGGTGGAGCTGGCGACGGACGGGGTGGACGCGCTCGAGCGCATCCAGCGGAACGGCGCCCCGGCGGTGATCCTCCTCGACCTCTGCCTGCCCCGGATGACCGGGCCGGAGCTGATCGAGCGGCTCCGCGGGACCGCCTACGGCGACGTCCCGGTGGTGAGCATGACCGCCTCCAACGCCCGCCCGCCCGCCGGCGTCCGCGAGCACCTCCACAAGCCTTTCGACATCGACGACGCGATCGGCGCGCTCGTCCGGGCCACCTCGGTCGCCGCCGCGGCGGCCTGACCGATCCCGGGCAGGCGCCTGGGCTCGGGTGAGGAAGCTCCGGCTGACTCAGGCCGGGGTCACGGCCTCGGCCGGAGCGCCAGGGCCACGGCGACCGCGACGGCGGCGGTGAGCGCCACCCACGGCCACGATCGCCGCGGCGAGGGCCGGGTGGCGATCCAGCCCCACGCCGCCCCGGTGGCGAGCCCGCCCGCGTGGGCGAACTGGTCGATGGGGACCACCGTCCCGATGACCGCCAGGATCAAGAGGTTGAGCAGCACCTGCTGCGAGCCGCGGTTCGCGATGAAGGCGCGCCAGCTCCCGAGCGCGCGGCGGTGGAGCGCCAGCGCGGCGCCGATCACGCCGAACAGGGCGCCGGACGCCCCCACGGAGACGCTCGCCGGACCGAGGAGCGACAGCGCGGAGGCGCCGAGCGCGCCCAGGACGTACA
Organism: Anaeromyxobacter oryzisoli; assembly: GCF_022690765.1. Taxonomy (GTDB): domain Bacteria; phylum Myxococcota; class Myxococcia; order Myxococcales; family Anaeromyxobacteraceae; genus Anaeromyxobacter; species Anaeromyxobacter oryzisoli. The sequence continues at coordinate 5,578 of NZ_JALCZA010000115.1, forward strand.
GCGAGGCGAACCGGGCCGAACCGAAGAAGCGCTCGATCTGCCGGCACCACGGGATGCCGAAGACCATGTTCGCCGCGAGGTGGAACAGGCCCGCGTGGAGGAAGGCGGCGCTGAGGAGCCGCCACCACTGACCGGACCAGACGAGGTCGCGCTCGAGGGCGCCGAACCGGATCAGCGTGGCCGTGTCCGTCGAGGAGCCGTGGGACTCGACCCAGCCGAACATCGCGAGGTTGGCTGCCAGGATCGCCCAGCTCACGGGCGTGGGCCGGACCGCGTGCGGGGGCGGGCTGGGGGCTGCGGGGAAATGCGGCTCCATGGAGCGGCGCAGTGTACCCGGGGGATGGTGCGGTGTCCCGACCCGGAGCACATGCCGGTTCAGGTGGCGGCGCGGGTGCGCGCTCCGCGGCCGCGGTGCGGGCGAAAGTGGACCGGAGCCATCCTGAATTTTCCCAGGAAAATCGTGGCGATCGCTTGACGCGTCCCGGGCGAGACTGATACGACCCGCGGGCCGTTGACGCACCTTCCCGCACCCTAATCGCACGGAGGGTTGGCCCCCCGATGTATCCCATTGTTCGTCGCGAAGCCTTCTCCGACACGACCTTCCTCTGGGAGGTCGCTGCCCCCGACGTCGCCGCATCCGCCCAGGCCGGGCACTTCGTCATGCTCCGGCTCCACGAGGGCGCCGAGCGGATCCCGCTGACGGTCGCCGACTACGACCGCCAGAAGGGCACCATCACGATGGTCATCCAGGCGCTCGGGAAGACGACGCGCGAGATGATGGCCAACTACAAGGCCGGCGACACGTTCGCCGACTTCGTGGGTCCCCTCGGGCTCCCGCAGCACGTCGCGAAGGTCGGGCACGTGGTGCTCGTCGGCGGCGGCCTCGGCGTCGCGCCGGTGTTCCCGCAGCTCCGCTCCTTCAAGGAGGCGGGGAACCGCACGACCGGCATCATCGGCTTCCGGAACAAGCAGCTCGTGTTCTGGGAGGACAAGTTCAAGAAGTACTGCGACGACCTCGTCGTCTGCACGGACGACGGCTCCTACGGGAAGCCCGGGTTCGTGACGCAGGCCCTCAAGGAGATCTGCGAGAAGGACAAGCCGGATCTCGTCATCGCCATCGGGCCGCTCCCGATGATGAACGCCTGCGTCGAGACCACCCGCCCGTTCGGCATCAAGACCATGGTCTCGCTGAACGCGATCATGGTGGACGGCACCGGCATGTGCGGCTCCTGCCGCGTGACGGTGGACGGCAAGGTGAACTTCGCCTGCGTGGACGGGCCGGACTTCGACGGCCACAAGGTGGACTTCAAGGAGCTCATCGCCCGCCAGCGGCGGTTCAAGTCGCAGGAGGCGCGGGCGAGCGAGGACTACGCGCACGTCTGCAACCTCGAGAAGCAGCTCTTCGAGGAGCAGAAGCGCAACTACCGCAAGATCAAGGAGCTCCCCCCGCACCAGACGAAGATGCCGGAGCGCGACGCCGCGGAGCGCGCCCGCAACTTCAAGGAGGTGAACCTGGGCTACTCGCTCCAGGACGCCCTCGGCGAGGCGGAGCGGTGCATCCAGTGCGCGAAGCCGACCTGCGTCTCGGGCTGCCCGGTGCAGATCGACATCCCGCGGTTCATCCGGCACGTGGTGGTGCGCGACTTCGAGGGCGCCCTCGCGGCGATCAACGAGGCGTCCATCTTCCCGTCGATCTGCGGCCGCGTCTGCCCGCAGGAGACGCAGTGCGAGGCGCAGTGCGTCATCGGGAAGAAGGTCGACTCGGTCGGCATCGGCCGCCTCGAGCGCTTCGTCGGTGACAACGCCAAGCCGAAGCCGGTGGTCCCGCCGCGCTTCGAGAAGAAGCTCGGGAAGGTCGCGGTCTGCGGGTCCGGCCCGGCCGGCCTCGCCGCCGCCGCCGACCTCGTGAAGTACGGCTGCGACGTGACCGTGTACGAGGCCCTCCACGTGGTGGGCGGCGTGCTCCAGTACGGCATCCCGTCGTTCCGCCTCCCGCGCGACATCATCAACCGCGAGGTCCAGCGGCTGCGCGACCTCGGCGTGAACATCGAGACCAACAAGGTCATCGGGAAGACCTTCACGGTCCCGCAGCTCCTCGGCGAGAAGGGCTACGACGCGGTGTTCCTCGCGGTCGGCGCGGGCGCCCCGGCGTTCCTCGGGATCCCGGGCGAGTTCGCCGGCCAGGTCTACTCGGCGAACGAGTTCCTCACCCGCGTGAACCTCATGGGCGGAGACAAGTTCCCGTACCTCGACACGCCCATCTCGCTCGGCAAGAGCGTGGTCGTGATCGGCGCCGGCAACACCGCGATGGACTGCCTCCGCGTCTCGAAGCGGCTCGGCGCGCCGACGGTGCGCTGCGTCTACCGCCGCAGCGAGGCCGAGGCCCCGGCCCGCATCGAGGAGCTCCGGCACGCGAAGGAGGAGGGGATCGACTTCTTCTTCCTCCACACGCCGGTCGAGATCCGCGTGGACGCCGACGGCAACGTGAAGGGGATGAAGGTCGAGGAGATGGAGCTCGGCGAGCCCGACGAGAAGGGGCGCCGCAAGCCGATGTCCACCGGGCGCTTCAAGGAGCTCGAGTGCGACACCGTCATCTACGCGCTCGGCACGAAGGCGAACCCCATCATCACGAAGTCCACCCCGGGCCTCGAGCTGAACAAGTGGGGCAACATCGCCGCGGACGACGGCAAGCTGGAGTCCACGCAGGCCACGAGCCTCCCGGGCGTGTTCGCGGGCGGTGACATCGTGACCGGCGGCGCGACCGTCATCCTCGCGATGGGCGCCGGCCGCCGCGCCGCCCGCTCCATCGCGACGTACCTCACGAAGGGCAAGAAGTGGCCGATCTCCGCCGCGGACGTGGCGGGGTTCCAGGCGCCGGAGCCGCTCCCCGCGGCGACGGGCGCGGGGACCGACGGCAAGGTCTGCCCGAAGTGCCACCGGCCGATCGAGGGCGACGAGGAGTACGTCTGCTGCGCCGACGCCCAGCTCCAGTGGCGCTGTGAGGCCTGCGCCAAGGTGAGCGAGGGCTTCGCCTTCCCGTACGGCATGTGCCCGTCGTGCGGCGGCAAGCTCAAGGTGCTCGACGAGCGCAAGGTCGAGGGCGCGAAGGCGCTCGAGGCGATCCGGACGGCGTTCGAGATCGAGCTCGGGGGCCAGGCCTTCTACAACCGCGCGGCGAAGGAGAGCTCCGACCCGACGCTGAAGGCGCTCTTCCAGAAGTTCTCCGCGATGGAGAAGGAGCACATGGCGACGCTGTCCCGGCGCTACCACGCCGAGGTGCCCGCGCCGTCCGACGCGTTCAAGGTCGAGCGCGCCGCGGTGTACGCGGGCGTGGCGAACAAGCCGGAGGATCCGGCGAACCTGTTCCGGATCGCCATCGCCTTCGAGCAGCGCGCCGTGGACTTCTTCGCGCGGCGCGTCGCCGAGACGCCCGAGGGCTCCGTGGAGCGCCAGCTCTACAAGGAGCTCGGCGCGGAGGAGAAGGAGCACGTCGAGATGCTCCTCGGCGAGTACGAGCGCTGGAAGGCCGGCAAGCCCGGCCTGCTCTAGGCCCGCGTCGCCGCCGACGTTCCCAGAGGGCCCCCGGCACCCGCCGTGGGGCCCTCTCCGTTTCCGGGCGGGGGTGCGCCGCCGCGGAGCGCGCCGGGGATGTGCCCCCGGAGGCGATCGCGCTTCTGCACGCGGGCGAGCGCGTGGCACACTTGCAGCGGCGCATGCCGCGCCCTGGGGAGCTCACCACATGAAGAAGCTCGTCCGTGCCTTCGCGCTCGCGCTGCCGCTCGCGCTCCCGCTCCACGCCCGCGCCGCCGAGGTCGCGCGCGCCCCGGGCGCCGCGGAGGCGAAGCCGGCGTCGCCGGCGTCGCCGGCTTCGACAGACGCCAAGGCCGCGCCCGTCCCGGCCGCGAAGGCCGCCGTCTGGAAGGAGCACCAGCTCGCGGACGTCGGGATCGCGGTGAAGCTCCCCGGCGACCCGGAGCGGACCGAGACGAGCCAGGGGGCCGTCACGATCCTCACCTACGGTGTCGAGCTCGGCGGCGGCGCGCCGAGCTTCGGCGTGCTCTGCATGAGCTTCCAGGGCGTGGACGAGGACTTCCCGGCCGCCGCGCTCGACCAGATGTCCGCCGCGATGGCGAGGCAGCCCGGGATGAAGGTCACCCGGGACGAGAAGCTCACCGTCGCCGGGCTGCCCGCGCGCCACGTCGAGACCAGCGCGGTGAACGGCGACGAGCGGATGGCGGTGCGCATCGTGCTCGGGAGGGCGCGCGTCTACCAGCTCATGGCGATGGGCAAGGGGCCGCGGTCGCTCGCCGGTCCGGAGGTGAAGGCGTTCTTCGACTCGTTCCGGCGGTTGCCGTAGAGCTCCCAGGCTCCCGCCCGCGCGTTCGCGCCAGCGGCCGACGAGGCGGCGCCCTGACGGCGCCGCCCGCCGCGGCCGCGGACGCCCGTTGGACACTAATGGACGCTCGTCGCCTTCCCCTCCGCCTTGCCCTCGCGGATCTCGATCCGGCGGGCGCGCGACGACGGCTCCGTCATGGGGATGGTGATCTCGAGCACGCCGTTCTCGAACCGCGCCTCGGCGCCCTCCGGGGTCGCGCCCTCCGGCAGCGGGATCGACCGGTGGAAGGCGCCGTAGGACATCTCGCTCCGGTACACGCCGCCACGCTCCTCCTCGGTCTCCTGCCGCCGCTCGCCGTGGAGCACGAGCGCCTCGTCGGTGATGTCGATCTGCAGGTCCTCCTTGCGGATGCCCGGGAGATCGGCGCGGACCATCAGCTTGCCCTCCCGCTCGAGCACCTCCACGCGCGGCATCCAGAGCGCCTCGCCGGCGCCGCGAGCCAGCTCCTCGCCCGCGCGCACGGGGAAGCCCGGCATGAACTCCTCGAACATGCGGTCGAAGTCGTCCATCATCCGCCGCATGAACGAGAAGGGCGTCGCGCCGAGCCCCCTCGGGCCGAAGGGGGACGGCAGGTAGGACTCACGGCGGGCGAGCTCGCCCGGCGCCCGCTCGCGCTGCTGCTCCCTGGCCGCGCCCTTCCCCGCGCCCTGCGCCTTCGCCGCGCCCGCTTCCTGTTGACCCTTCTTGCCCTGCTCCGCCGACGGTCCGGTGTTCTCGGTCGCCATGGCTTCCCTCCGCTCGCGCGCACCGCGGGACGCGGTGCGGACCGAGTGGAGCGTGGGGACGCGGTGCCGGCGCCGCAACGCGCCACCCGGGATCGCGCGCGGGGTCGCCGATCAGCGGGGCTCGGCGATGTCGAGCCAGCGCAAGATCGGGACCGCGTTCGAGCAGCGCGGGCAGCGCGACGCCTCGACCCGGATCGGCGCGGCGCACGCTGGGCAGGGGCGGCGCCGGAGGGCCTCGGCGGCTCGCGCGAGCCGCGTTGCGCCGAGCGCGACGGCGACCGAGAGCGCCACCGCGGCGGCC